>CAZQJK010000036.1:0-40808 GCA_964593545.1 uncultured Bacteriovorax sp.
TGAAACCATATTTTCCTTGGCCAAGGTACTTCTCATTTTGAACTGAAAAACTAGCGATTGTACTTGAACAGTCCCTTGTCTTTTCACTCTTGGCCTTCACTAATAGGTATGAGCTTATTTCATGATAGGCCTTAGTGAGATTTTCATTTAAAGTACGACTATTGATTTTTGGAGATACATTAAGTTTTGTAAGTAGCGCCCTTTTCGCATCGATAAAATGGGGGTACTTTGAGGCCAGAATGATTTCCTTAGCGAGTGATGTTTTCATACAATCTTGAAATTTTACATAGTCATTGGAAGATAATAGAGTGGCCTTAAATTCGTTTTGACATCTCTTTAGTGCTCCACTTGATACCTCTTCACTTGTATTGGTACGAAGTTCCTTTAGCATATAAGAAAGGACGGGAGTTTTTCCGCACTTGCTGACGTTATCAAATTCTTCACCGAGAAAGATATAGTCTCTGATAAAATTATACTTTTGAATACTGATGTCTTTTAATAATTCAGGATTAATTCGGTAAGCAACAATACTCTCTGCTGCATCTTCAGAAGGTGCAGAGGCCGCATACTCAGAAACAAACTTTGTCTTGTCATACCTCCAACCATTTGGAGTGTCCTGCCATTTTGAAAGTGCGTGCCATGCACTAGAGTCTGTCATATTCATCATGTAAGAAAGATTATGAGAAAACTCGTGAAATATTGAATATGACTTACCATCATCACTTAACTCCTTAAACCAGGGCGTATAGAGATCAATTGAGGCATTGGCATAGATCATAAATGTGGCGTAGTAACCAATTCCTGTCTTGATATGCTTGGCAACTCTCTTATTATCCCAAATTGGAAGCATATGCTTGGGAATTAGTCTTGTTGCAACGATAATTGTATCAAGATCACTCGTCTCTAAGAGATCGGCGTCGCGATTAGCATAGGGTGATACATTTAGGGAGAAATTAGAGATGAGATAATACGTTCGTATAAGATTTTCTTTAGAATTAAATAATATTGTTAGTGCACATGTCGAATCCTCACAAGATTTTGCGTCTCTAATTCTTTGTTCAAAACTCTCGTGCGTGCTAAGTTTTTTTAATATCTCTTCACTTATCAAAGTACGAAAAAAATTCGACGATATCATAGTTTCATGCTCAAATTTAAAGCCAGCATGTACTAATTTATCATCACCCGCTTGAAGAGTTTTTTCGAGCTCGATTTTACTCTCGCTCTCATTAAAGGGCGCTTCTAAGCAATTGGCCGTATGAACAGCAGAAAATGGTGCTGCAAAATCACTCTTTGCTAAAGAGTTGAGGGAGAGTATGAGTGAGAAGAAAAATAGTTTCATTTAGACAATAAAGCAAGTATTAGGCCAAAGAATGTAAACTAAATAGCTGATTTCTTTGTATATAATGTACAAAAAGTAGACATTCTTAATTAAACTAGTCGCTTACTTAAATATCGACTAAATAAACCGATACGTTATTTTTAGGAGAATCCATGAAAATCAATACCATGATACTATGCTCGCTGATGCTTATTTCTAGCTGTAACAGTGAATCGACTAAACTCAATCGAAAAATATCTTCTGTGGATGCTCTACAACCAAAAGTTGAGCAAGGTGAAATTTGGGGAGAGAAAGAAGTTCAGCGAATGAATAAGATTGCTGAAATATTTCATGACACACTTGTTGAGACAACAGGTGATGATAAAATGATGAGAAGAGATGCTCACCCAAAACATCATGGCTGCGTGCAAACAAGGCTGACTATTGATAATTCAAGATTACCACAGGACCTAAGAGTCGGATTATTTTCTGAAAATAAAACTTATAATGGAATTGCACGATTTTCAAATGGTGATCCTGATTTTACGAAGGGCGATTCTGAAAAGGATGTAAGAGGTTTTGCTCTTAAACTCTTTGATGTTCCATATCGCAATTACCTCCAACAAATTGGTTTTGATGATGAAGCCAACGTTCATGACATGGTAATGATGAATGCTGACAACTTCTTTATTCCAAATCCTAAGGCATATGAAAAATTTATGAAATCAACAAGAGGAAGATGGGGAGTATTATCATATCTTGCTTTTCATTGGGGAACATTAAGAAATATTCTTAAGGCGAGAGTTCAGGTATCAAATCCGTTGGATATCGATTATGCGTCGGCAACACCATACAAGCTTGGTAGCATGTCGATGAAAATGAAAATTAAGTCCTGTAAAGAAAAGAAAGATTCAATACCTAAGAAAGGCGCTCATAACTACTTAGGTGAAAGATTAGAAAATTCACTCAAAGAAAATGAAGGATGTTTTGAATTCTTTGTTCAACCAAATCGCGATCCTAAAAATAATAATATCGAAAACGCAATGGCGCTTTGGAATGAAAAAGAATCTCCTCTTATCAAAGTCGGGAAGTTAGCTATTTTAAAGCAAACGGGTTTTAGAAGTGAAGAGAAAATGAAGAGTTGTGAAGATATGACATTTAACCCTTGGAGATCTCCAGAGGATAATCGTCCGATGGGTGGAGTCAATCGTATTAGACTTGAAGTGTACTTGAACCAATCAAAGCTTAGACATGAATATAATGGGGTAAATTAGTGAGGGGAACATTCTTTCATGCTGGAAATGAAATTTTAATAGAAACCACAGGAGAGAGTTGGCACCAAGGTGAAGAGATTCATGGTCATGTTTCAAGTGTAGGTTCTGAGGGAAGTTATATTATCTTGGCCCTTATTGATATCAAGAAATTTAATGCAAAAAAGAGTGATGCCTATGAAGTTATTGATAGAATCTCTTTAAGTTCAGCATCAACAGAATTTAAATTTAAATTAAGCGATACATCATTTATTTCTGAAAAAAATAAGTCCCTTTGCCTATTTGTTGGAAATGATCTTGAGGTTTTTGGAAGAGGAATCTTGCTTCTCTCGATAAAGCCTCAAAAGTATATTCTCGATTTTATACAAGTTTTTGAAACATTCTTTAGATTCAAAATGAAAACCATTAAGTCTAAGAAAAACGACCTCGAGATTATTTTTACCCCACCTGCCAATAAAGACTGGGAGCATATTAAGAAGTTCTCTCTACTCACTAAAATTGATGAGACAGTATTTCACCTTAACTTCAATGTTTTACTGAGTAAATTAAGTTTTGAAGGAATGCAAACCAAAGCTATTGAGGAGAAGGTTGTGGATAAGAAGAAGCTCTCTCCTAAGGATTACTTGATTTATGGGGATAGCTTTAATCAGGAAAAACTTCAAGAAGTCTTGTCCAGTACTCTAGATCTCTTTAAGTTTAAATCATTCTAGAATTTTACTTTCTTTTAAAAATCTATTCATCTTGGCCATTTCTAAGGGCGAAATTACAAAGTCATGGATAGTATCTAGAAAGTGAGTACTTTTAATTTTTGAAACTTCATCTACAGTTTTCTTTGTGCACCAATTGTCTTTTCTTGTGTATATAAATTCAATACGATCATTACCTAAATGAGAAATACATTGGTTTTTTAAAGATTTGAAATGATCTTTTTCAAGTTTTGCTAACCTCAGACTATCTGTTAGTTCTTGCTCATTGACGAGAGAGGAGGGGGCATAATATCTATCGATGAATGGCTTTAGACTAGTAAGCAGCTTCATTGTTCTAGGTCTTGTCGTTAAATATTGTGCTGTCTTGAGAAGTAACTTTCCTGCAATATTTTCATGGCCAAAGTATGGGAATATTAAAATAAGCTTCTTTAATTGCTCTGGATTCTCTTTAAAAACTTGAGAGGCAAAGTAACCTCCAATTGAATGTCCAATAACAATTACAGGAGAAGGTCTTTTGGAAATAATTTCTTGGTAGTAGTTTATCACATGATCTAACTGTGAAAATGTATTATCTATTTTTGGCAGGAGTAGGAGTTCAAAGTCAAAAGATTTGAAGTCATTTTCTAGTGTTTTAAGCCAATTCGTATAAATGACCTCGGCACTAGGATTGCCTGGAATGATAAGTACTTTCTCTTTCATGAGAGATATTATATCGTTTATCTGTTCTTAGTTAAATAGTAAAAATTGAGGTGTTCTGTGATTATTGATAAAAATAGTGTGAAAAAATCAGTTGCTCTTGGAGCAATTCTAACAGCTTTAGCGATTATTCTTGGTGCTTTTGGGGCCCACGCTCTTAAGAAGATATTGCCCGCAAATATGCTTGAAACCTTTCTAACTGGAAATCGTTATCACATGTTTCATGGCCTATCATTCATTGTTGTTGCAATGCTTGAACTCGTCTTTAGTATCAATCTAAAATTTGTAAGAAATGCTTTTTTGATCGGAATGATCCTCTTCTCTGGTATGTGCTATATTTACGCTCTAAGTGGTGTGAAGACATTTGCAATGGTTGTTCCACTTGGTGGCGTAGCTTTTATTCTTGGATGGATTGTTCTAGCTGTTCAAATCTATCGTAATGAATAAAAAAAAGAGCGACTAATTGTCGCTCTACTCTTTTCTATGCTGGACTAACTTCAATTCTCTTCATTTTTCCATCACCAATCGAATTGGTTTTTACTTTGTCATCGCCACTTAAGTATTCGTGGACTAATCTTCTTTGGGCCGGATTTAGAGGTTTCATAAGGACTGCCTTTTGAGTCGATAGTACCTTATCTCTGGCTGAAGCAGCGTTCTTTATAAGTAGTTCATCTGAGCTTTTAGAATCAAATGACTTGGCAAAGACTTTTACACTTCTTGGAAGATTAATTTTATTAATGAGAAATGACTTACTAATATATTCGAATGCCTTTAAAAGCTCGAAGTCATTACGAGTAAGTAATTTTTCATCCTGTCCTTCGAATGTAATATAAACATTGTTCTTAAATGATACTTTAACTCTCAGCTTAAGCTTAGAGACTTTGATGATATCAATAAGAAATGGAAGAAGTAATTTCTTGTAAATTGCTTTTAGTGTAATACGATATGTGCAAGTTCTCTTTCCAAAAATAAAGAATTTACGTCTACCTTTTTCAATAACTTCAAACTCAAGAAGTGATTCGTCATTAATTTGAAAGTAATTCAATGCATCCTGGATTACTTTTGATGTATCGTCTGTTTGAACAATAAATTCTTTCGTATTCTTTGCTTCAAGCGGAGAACTTGTAAAAGGCCTGTCGACAGAAAGAGTTATTCCACTTGGTTTATTATCAACAAATGTCTTACCTTTTTTCTGGTTTTGACGTGCTTGTGACTGGCCAGCACCTTTCTCGACAAGTCTTAATGTTTTACTATCAATTCTTGGCTTCTTACAAATGTCCTTAGCGAAGGCATCATCTTCGATATCCATTTTTGGAATGTTAGAACCGATTAGTTCGTTAATTCCGTCTAGGTACTCACAGTCTTCAAATGAACAGAAACTAATTGCTTCTCCATCTTTCCCTGCTCGTCCCGTTCTTCCGATACGGTGAACATAGTTTGCAGCATCTTGAGGAAGGTCGTAGTTAACAACAAGATTAACATCTTTTATATCTAGCCCTCTCGCCGCAACATCTGTACAGACTAGAATCGTGACTTTCTTAGCATGAAAGTCTTCCATTAATTTTGTTCTCTTATTCTGTTGTAGGCGACCAGAAATCGGCATTGCCTTAAATTTCATCGCACTTAACCACTCAGCAAGTAAGTGAGTTTGATATTGAGTATTACAAAAAATAATTGCGTATGCATCTTCATGCTTTCTTAATCTATTAACTAGAAATGGCATTTTCTCATTACTTTCAATCATCGCAATTTTGTGATCAATATTGTCTACAAGTAATGAATCAGAGTTTAGTTTTAACTCTACTGGGTGAGATCTAAATTTATAGGCCGTCGAAAGTACGTCCATATTCGTTGTTGCCGAAACCATTATTAATTGTCTCGTATCAGGAATATCTTTTAATATTCTTTCGATGTCTTTTTTAAATCCCATATCAAAAAGTCTGTCGGCCTCATCAAAAACGACGCCTTGAACTTCTGTGATGCTAATAATGTTATGACCTAGGATATCGATAAGTCTACCTGGTGTTGCCACAAGTACATGAGGAATTTCTTCGAGACCTTCCTTTTGTCTATCGATACTCTCTCCACCGATAATGCATGAAGTTTTAACTCCTAAGTCCTTACCGATTTGATTGAAAACTTTATCTGTTTGTTGAGCAAGTTCTCTTGTCGGACTTAATACAATGTATAGTCCTTTCATATCATTTTTTAGAATATTGTTAATAATAGGAATTGCAAATGAGCCTGTCTTACCACTTCCAGTTTCTGCTAATGCAAAAATGTCTGTTCCACTAAGGACGTGTTCTAATGTCAGTTCTTGAATGGCGGTAGGGGATTCAAATCCAATGTTTTTTAATGCGTCGACTAATCTTTCGTCTAAGTTGTAATCTTTAAATGTTTTGTTTTCCATGGCCTTGTTATACTCGATAATTTATAAAATGACTAAGTATTGTTTGTGAATGAGGTGAAAAAAATGGTGCGCACCGCACAGATTTAACCTTTTTCTCACTATTTGGAAGGACAATGTTAAATATACTGGTCTTAAATTTATCAATTTTCATGTTGGCGACGGCTCCAGTTATTGTCAAATTTTCCAAATTATTACCAATTAGTATTTTGTTCTATCGCTTATTACTTGTGAGCCTTATTTTATTTCCCTTCGCGTTAAAGTCAGGAATTAAAATGAAGAGAAGAGACTTCTCTAAGGTTATTCTCGCAAGTACATTTCTCTTTCTCCATTTCTTGTCTTGGTTTAGTGGTGTTCAAAAAATACCTGTCGGGCTAACTGTTATTATTTATGCAACTAATCCGATTTTTACTGCAGTGATTGGTCACTTTCTAATCAAAGAGCACTTCAATAAGAGATTTGGTTTTTCATTGGTGCTGAGCTTTGTCGGTGTTGCAATTGCTTCTCTGTCAAAGGCCAATGGAGTTGTCGACTTTGTCGGAGTTTTCCAAATTCTTTTAGCGGCCCTCTTTTACTCATGCTACATGGTTTATTCGAAGAGAAACCGTGCAAGTGTTAATAATTCCACATATAATTTCTACTTAAACTTCTTTACATGCATCATGGGTCTTGTCGCTGTACTTGTGCTCGATGTATTCATTGGCGATGGCCGCGCGATGGCGCTTCCATCTTTTTATGAATGGAAGGTACTTCTCGCTCTTGCTATCTTCCCAAGTATCATGGGACATACTTTGATGGTTTATTCTGTTGCTCATTACAATCTTAATATGATTAGTAGTCTGAAGCTTTTTTCTCCGCTTATTGCTTCGTATATGGCGTATGTACTTTTCAATGAGCGCTTCAACGAAAACCTGATGTTAGGTTTTTCTTTTGTGGCCATTGGGGTAGTTTTTGCATTACCATGGAAGAGAAATATTATTTAGGAATGATCATGAAATATTCTCTTTTTACATTACTTCTTCTAACATTAGTTTCTTGTGCTGTTAATCGAGTCATTATCAATAGTGATGGAAATGTTTATTCTGATCTTATGGATCCAGGTAAAGTTATTTCTGGTTTACCTAATTTATTTGTTGAAACTGTAATTGATGAAAGAGAGATGAAGGCAAATATTGGACTTGCTAAGACAGGAACTCTTGGTGATTTTTCTCCAATTGAAACAAGTCGTCCCTTTCAAGAAGAAGTAAAGTACGTTCTTGAGAAGCAATTTCTAAAGAAAGGTTTTTTAATTAGTTCTGCTTCAAAAAATGTATTAAAAATTAATATTCATAAATTTGAACTTCGTGAGTCTCCACCTCGAACTGTTCCCGAAAGGTCTTACTGTAACCTTGGTGCAAAGATTCATTTCTATTCTGTTGACGAGAAAAGAGATGTGCTAATCAGTAATGTTAATATTGAATTATCATCACCTGAAAGTTTTGATGCAACTAAGTATCTCGATAAGACATTCGTAACTTGCTTAGCTCAACTTGTTTCTAAGTTGGCCATTGATCCCAAAGTACAAGATGTTCTTCGTTTCAGTTATAAGTAGAGATTTTCTTGCGTAGATTTTCGAGTACTTTTTGCGCAAAGATTACTGAATCTTTTTTTATTCCAGGGTGCACTCTTAAAGAGAAGCTCATCTGATCATTCAATGTCATGATAACAAAGCTTATTGGGAAGTTTATTGAGCCAGGTGTTGCAAAGAACCAAGCATCGTCTTTTTTGTTTTCATCAAGATGTTGATAGTTTTCATCTGTATACCATCTCCCCACATTAGACATTGATCCAAGCCAAAACTTAGACTGTGATGCTTTAAGAGAAAGCTTCTTCATATACTTATAGCTTGTTAAAATACCTATATGATGAACCCACCAAAGACCCAAGTATTTAAAAGATTTTAGCTCGCTTCGAATATTTTGATGAATTTCTTCTTCGCTAATTCCATCATAAATATTCATAGCAATGAATGAGGAATGATTTGCATAATTATTCTTTTTTTGAACAAGACCCCTTACATTAACTGGAAATAGCCAGGTATGTGTATCTTTCTCATTTTCAAGTAGTGGAAAAATCTCTTGAGAGATTAACTTTGCAAGAATGGCGTTTTCTGAAATCTTATTTTTCTTGCAGTAGTCATCAAATTTGTCTGTTTCTTCTTTTGATATTGTAAGCCTTGCATATTGAAATATATCGGTGATTTTTTCATTGCTTCTCTCTTTCCAAACAGAGTTACTCACTGGCGAGACTTTGAGGTTAGCGAGCGTGAGTTTAATGGTATCAAGTACTGAGAATTTTTTGATATAATCCATCTTACGTGGCGGACAGTTTTTTTGTCCAAATTTTTCCATATAGTAGGGAATCGAGCTTGTTCCATCCATCTCTGAATGAGAGAAGGTATATCTCTGTTCTTTCGAACTATTTGACCTTACGAAGGCAATAAGATCGTTTTCGCCTCGCTCTTTTAATATCTTATACCAAACCCCAATCCAGTCGCGAGATTGATAACGATTGTTAAAGAGAAGTTTTAGTAACATTAGAGAAATGCTCCTTCAAAACGAAAGTCTTTGATTGGTAAAATGCCACTTTCTTCTTCTGGGTGAATTTCAAATAAGTGACCATTTGTTGTGAAGCAAATTCCTTGTGTTAAAATTGAAGAATTAGTTGTTCTACTATTATCAATATAATTGATGACGTGTATTTCTTTTAATAACCTAGACTTTCTTATCCAGTTCCAGATTGATTCAATCGCTCTATCTTTATCTTCACCTTCAAGATCTGGTCGGAATGTTAAATAAGTTAACTCAAGTGTCGCAAGCTCCCCATCTTTTCCTGGAGATGGACGTCCAAGCAGTCTTAAAAGCTTTGTAGCATGAAGTTTGGCCCCAGAGAGATTTTGCACTTTTAAACGTCGAGTTTTATTCTTCGCCAGTGGGCGTGCAATTGCCACAAGTTTTCCTTGAGAAAAAATACCTAGATTTATAAAACTTGCATCTTTTTCTTTCAATCTATCAAAAGTATACTTAGGGTCTTCACTTAGAAAAATCTTTTCATTGTGTTCTTGATAGAAGCTGCTGAACTCATTATTTGAAATTTCTTGAGTATAGAATTTTTTCTGAGGGAACAATCCTGTATTAAGATGGCTTCTAACGAAGTAACTTCCTAAGTGCCGATAGGTTATTCCGCGACCACTCTTTGTTAATGAGTTGATGGCGGCATCATTATTTGCAAGAATTGCCGTATAGGCACTCTTACATGCAAGTTTAGGCTCAAGCTTAGGGAGTGCACTAATAAGACGAGGGAAGAATTGTCTCCACTGAACTCGCGCCTTCCTTCCTGCTGACTGAGAAATTCTTAAGTCACAGAAGTATGCGAGAGGAGTAGGTTCACCGTTAAATTGTCTAATATGTCTAAGAACCGATCCCATTCCACCGATTGTCATGTCGTCATTTAAAAATAGAAATGTCCAATAGGTATCAGTCGTAACGCGATAGAGGTCAAAGAAATTTGGGTCCCGTGCAAAGGAAATTGACTCTTCCTTTGTTTGCATTGATTCATTCTTGTAAAAATTTAAAATAGCCTCGTTATCACTTTCTGAGGCCATTGTAATATGTGAGAACTCTTCTAATATCTTATCTAGGTTTTGATATTGTTCCATCGTTAAATCCAGGGATTCTTAATGATAAACAACTCTCTTACATTTCGAGCGTCCTCTAACAAGGCGCTTATATAAGAAAGATAATTGAGTTACCCAAGCAAGATGCGCCATTTTGACGGATCCAACTTCAATAACCTCATCATCAGGTTCGATCATCCCAGGCATCATCTTTGTATAGCCTTTAAAGATTCTCTTTGGCTTTACCACTGAGTAGATTTCTCCAAGCTTTGCTTTCTTGCTCGAGTAAGCAAAGATAAAGTGACTTCTTTTCATGCGACATACTTCTTTATAAAGCTTTGTCCAAAATCTCACTGCCAATGTTTTTGATCTCTGACTACGGCAAAGCCAAAGGCCAGTAATTTCAAACATTGTATCTTTATAAGTTGGAAAGTTATCGAGAAGAATTTGCATCCCTTCTTCTGGAAGGCTATCAATTACTCTTGAGTGTCCAGCTGGTGCTAGGACAAATCCGCCGCAGATATTTCCACGCTGATTGAGTACAGCAAATGTTTTTGAGTTTTGTAAGAAGTGAATAGGAAAACGTACCCCGATATTGCGATATGCTAATTCAGAAAATACTCGTAGCTCTTCTGCTTCTTCAAGTTTGATGAATGATGTATTCTTGATTCTTTTAAACTTCAATGTAGTGAGTCGCGTGTACGCACCAAGTTCAATTACTCTTGAAATCATGTCTCTTCCCCTTTGCCTTTGAATTTCTTCTAAGCAGGGGCATTATAGCGATTTATTTTTCACTATTGCAAACTTTGAAATTATTACATTATTTGTTTAGTTTACTGATTTCTTTATATAAGTTACTGTTATTATAGTAAGTAGCAATGGTTTTCTTACATCATCTTAATTCTGTCTTGACGAAAATCTGTTAATTTCGTCAATCAATTCAAATATTATGGTCATAGTGACACTAAACTGCTCCAGTTAAATGGGGATGAAATGGGCTCTATGTGGCCTATCTATTAATAATATGGTGGAAGTTTTTTGGCCGCCGAACAATTTCCTCACTTTATATTTAAAAAGGCGATGAATTATAAAGGATTTGCTAGATTCTTATATTTTCTGTCCCCATTTGACTGGAGCAGTTTAATGTAATTTCAATTGCTTAGCTGTATTTGTTATCTTTGCTTTTCCTGTAATCAAATTGTGTTAGAATTTAAACTAAATAATATCAAAGGAAGTATGTGAATTTCTTAAATAAGCGTGGCACAGCAATTATGCAAGTACTCTTCGCGGCTTCAGTTATTGCAGCGCTTGGTTTGTTTGTCATGAAGTCTGGGTCATTACAAACGATAATGCATCGACAGGTTAAAGTTGATGATTATATTAAAGACGCACAAAACGAATTAAGTAGTTTGCTTGCAAATGCATCAACGTGTTCAGCTTCTCGTGATGATGGATTTTCTTCAATAGGATCATTTCGCGCAGGTTTTGAGATTGATAAAGGATCTAAACTAAAAGTACAAAAGATTGAATCTTCATCTCGAATAGGGAGAGAGCAGTCCGTATCTGTATTTTTTGAATACTATCTCCCTCAAACGAAGACGACTAAAACATTAAAGAAAACTTTTCCATTAATTTATTACACTTCAACTAATGCTTCAGGCGATGAGGTTGAAAATTGTGTAAGTTTTGAGGCCGAGACTCTTTCTTCTGGTCAGGCCGAAAATTGTGAAATTTCGGGAGGAATATTTGATTCAGGCCTTGGGAAGTGTGATTATTCGCTACTTCAAGATACAAATTTTGTGACTGTAATTAAAGAGACAGCTTGTGAAATCATTGGTGGATCTTTATCGAGCTCACTATGTGATGGTATCAATATTTCTGGAACTATTCACTCTTCACATCTCTCTGATTCAAAAATAACTGTTTCTTCAACAAGTAAAACAGGACTAGTGACTTTTAGCTGTAACGGTACACAGGTTGCTAAAGGCTTTAATGAAGATGGCTCTCTTCTATGTGTCGATCTCGTTTGTCCAAAACTTTCAACATCAAATTATATTGCTATCAATGATAGCGGTTCATTAAAGTGTCAGTGTCAAAGAGACAGTACAGAAGAAAAACCTTCTTTTGCGTGTGGAGATACTGATCCTTTGTCTTGTAATGACTATCAAGTTAATGATGGTTGTGGTCTAGGAAATTTATGTACAATTAAAAGAGGAAGGTTTCCTAGTTGCCCAGGTGTTGCTGCTTGTGGAGAAACAATTACTAATTCTTGTGGAGAAGTTTGTTCGGTTGGCGGAGCATGTGATGATCCAATTGTTGCGTGTACAGATACAACTTGGGAGCCATCAGAAAGTTCAACATGTTCTGGTGAGACTTTCACCCAGACCAGTAATTGTGGAACAAGTCGAAGCCAGATCGGGACGAAAGATTGTAGTGTTAGTCCTCCTCCTGCCTGTACGAAGATTTGTCTTCCTGGCGAGGGGCTTTGTAGTGATTGTACATGTAAAAGGGCGTGTGTCTAATGAAATTTATAAATAATAGATTAGGTGTAACATTAGTTGAGCTCGTCATTGGTATGGGACTCGTCGCTGCGATCGGACTTGGTGTAAATCAAATGCTAAGCAATACCTCTCAAATGACAGCAAAGCTTAGCGCTGATCAAGCTATTGAAGAGTTATTTTACAAAATTAAGAAATTAAGTAGTAATGTTGAAAAATGTAATGAAGTTGTTAGTGGTGCTAGCACTTCGAGTAATTTCTCATTTTCGATAGGAAGTGAATCTTTTGGTGCTGGAAAAAAAATTAACTCAAATTTAAAAATTTCAGCGATGAGCTCTGTTTTAAAAACGGAAGAGGGAAAAGGGCATTTTCAAATCATCGTTGATTTTGAGAGAAGTATCAGTGGAAAAAAATCAAATGTCGAAAAAAGTTTTTCCCTTGGTGTCGTCACAGATGGTACAGGAGATCTCAAATGTAGCGGTGCTAATGATATTGCAATTGAGGCACGTTCGACAGAAGAATTTTGTAAATCTCTAGGTGGTGAATTTAGTGGTGGGGAATGTATCTTTGCTTCTGGAGCGAGAGCGGACTTAAAAGCGAAAATGGCTGAATTTCTTTGCCAATCAATTGGAGGGAGCTACGATGGAGGTAAGTGTGACAAAATCGAAGTTGAATCGACTTTAAAGTCATCTAATTTTGAAGAAGATAAAATATGCCTCTCTGGGCAATGTCGAACGAAATTTGATAATACCCCATGTCCAACTGGTTATCTCGCAGGTCTTTCTGTCGATGGACAAACTAAGAGTTGTTTAAATCTTTCTTTTTCTGCAACGTCTGCATGTGTTCCTAATTGTGCATGTGCAAGTAGTACGAAAAGTAGTGAGACATGTGATGATGGATGTGGTGGAACATGCCAAGGCTTAGATTGTGACTATCTCGATAAGTATATGGCAAAAGATTACTTTCCAACTAATGAAGAAGATTGGGCCAAGAATGTACAAGTCTGTGAATACGTTAATTATACAGATTTGACTTCTCCTGGAACTTGTAGTGAAGATGGACGAATACCAATGAACGCAGGTATTTGTAAAAAATTTCAAAGTGGAACTTGTACAGGAACAAATTCTCCGACAGTGATGAATGTTGTTGATGGGACTGCATGTGGAACTGATAAGATATGTAATAGTGGTGTTTGTGAAGATATTTTATTAGCAGGCTGTTGGAAAGAAACGGGGAGAGTAAGTAGCAGCCCAGATATCAATCCTCTTGGTTATCCTTCATCTCGTTGGAGTTGTGAGATGTTAGATGGCAAGCCACAACCAACTGGTAACGGCCTGACTTCTGCCCCGACAGATGAATGTAGTCCAAAGGCTGAGTGTGAATATCACTATAAATACGGGACTGTAACGTATACTTGTACTTCGGATACCGCAAGTTGTGGGGGCAGTAAGACTTATCAACCTCCTGTTTCGACGACTAAGTGTTGTAATGGAAGTGATCTTGAGTATGAAGATTGTAGTGTCGTATCTGCTGTAGAACAAACTGTTGGAGCATCGTGCACAAGTTCTCATCGATTTAAAAAAATGTCCGAAACATTTCCGGGAGAATGTGAGTCGGGTGGAGCGCCTGCGGTTAGAGTGTATTGGCAAGCATGCCTATAATATGTATTTTCGAAGGAAATAATTAATGAAAAATAATCATGGGATGACATTAGTTGAAATTATGGTTGCCGTCGGTATGATGGGGGGCCTGGCACTTGGGGTCATGTCAATTTCAAAGAACCAAGGTTCAATCACTCAAAGTTCAAACCAAGAGCAAAGGATAAGTGAATTCTCACGAATTATCTCTGCAAATTTTAATAATAAAGTTTCTTGTGATCGCATTGTTCCAAGTTTTGGAACTCTTGATATTAGCTCTCTTGATGCCATTGATTTAGGTAGTGTGATTTTTACTGGATCTGAATTCTTATCTCCCTCTTTTAGTGGAGGAGTTGAGGTTTTGCCGGTTTCTGTTCTTTTAAAGTTTGATCGAAAAAATAGTGCGGGTGGTATTAGAAAGACAATTCGAAAAGTTTCATTTCTTGGACAGTTTAAAGATTCTGCTTTTTCTGGTTGTGTCGACTATGAGTCCCATGCAATTCAGACCTCTTTTAAAATTGGCTGTGAAACACTTGGTGGCGTCTATGTCTATGATACATTTGGAGCAGAGTCCTGTGACTACTCACAAATAAATGAGAACTCACCTTTTGCAAAAGGACTTCGTAAGTCAATTTGTGAAGAGGTCTATGGTGGGGCCTTTAATAGTGCGACAAAGAAGTGTATGAATATCGAAGTTAGTGGAGAAGTTACAGGTCAAAATATTTCTCCAGGCCATTTCTCAATAAATGGTCAAACTCGAACTAGTTTTACTCAAATGTGTTCCGGTGCAAATACGTTCATTGTTGGGATTAATGTTGATGGGAGTGTTGTCTGTAAAACAGTAACTACCTGTACTAAAGGCCTTGATTGTGGTGGCGGTTCTCCTCCTGTGGTTGTAACTCCTCCGCCATCGGTTTGTACCAATGGTGATACAAGGGTAATTGAAGGAGAGGGAACAATGTGTTCTTGCCCTGTGGCTAAACCTTATATGTGTAATCCACGCATCACTCAAGTGTGCTCCTCTGGTTCATGGAGCGAAGTCAGCTGCATGACTGGTGGATGTGAAGCGATGAGCTGTATTTAATTAAATTTAACTTTTTTGATTAAGGATTAAGTAGTACTCTTTCTGGATGAAAAGTTATCTCAATGACAGCATTAAAAAATATCATTTAAAAGAACTTATCCTCTTTGCAATTCCTCTTATTATAGGTCAAGTTGGCCAGATGTTATTTAGTGTCGGTGACACTTTTGTCGCTGGTAAGTTTTCAACAATTGCCCTTTCAAGTATTGGTGTCGGGAGTGCTATCATTTCTCCGGCCATTATGTTTGGAATTGCAACTTGTTTTAGTATTAGTGCAGTGGCCTCAAGGCTTTCTGGTGAGGGGCACTCGATTAAAGAAAGTGATGTCTTTACGACGGGCCTTTCGATGGCACTTATTTTTGGTGTCGTTATCACAGGAGCACTCTACCTTGGTGCTCCTCTTATAAAATATATTGGGCTAAATGCCGAGATTTCTTCTGCTGTGCAAATCTATGTTCGTGTCGTTTCTTTTTCTGTGATTCCCGCCCTTCTTTACCAGGCGATTAAGGAGTTTCTCCAGGCCATGGGGGATACGTTCTTTGCAAATTTATTAATTATCATCTTCAACATATTTAATATTATTTTAAATTATCTCTTTATGTTTGGTTATGGACCAATTCCATCCTTTGGAATTCTTGGTGCTGCGTACGCGACGATTATTACGAGAACTTTGATGTTTATTACACTCTTTGTTTATACAGAGAAGAAATATCATCTTCCAATTGCTTATAGTCTTCAAAGAAAGAAGGAACTTTTAAAACTTGGACTTCCTGTTGGAATGGGTTCTCTTGTTGAAGTATTGATGTTCGCTTCCGTTACTGTGCTCGTTGGGAAGATGGCGACACATATTTCTGCTTCCCACAATATTGCTTTAAATATTGCTGGGCTAACATTTATGGTTCCCTTTGCAATAAATGGGACGGCCGGTGTGAAGGTCGCGTATGCTTATGGAAAAAAAGATATCGATCTTATTAAGAACTATGCCATTGGGTGTATTATTCTAGCTGAAGCATTTATGTTAATGACCGCGACTTTCTATACGATATTTCCAACTTCCATTGCTTATATATTTACAACTGATCCCACTGTTATCAGTTATGTTGGTGGACTCTTCTTCTACGTGGCCCTTTTTCAGATTCCAGATGGCCTCCAAGTAGTGATGTGGGGAATTCTTCGAGGGATTGGAGAAAGTCGTATCCCGATGATTCTGTCATTCACAGGCTATTGGTTGATAGCAATTCCTATTGGTGCCTATCTGGCATTCAATGGTGGTATGCTTGCTAAAGGTCTATGGGCGGGCCTAGCAATTGGATTATCAATTGTATCGGTACTTCTGGTGCTTACATTCAGGGCCCGTCTAAGAAAGTTGAGCTTTTTAGTTTGAATGACAGAGTTTGTTTGTAGAAAAAATAAAATTTTGGCCTAAGATATAATAAATAAATGTCAACAAAGGATTTGTTATGTTTAAGGCCACGGTTGGTTTGTGTCTACTTGGTACTCTTGGTGCCCTTTCTGTTTCTGCTTCGCCAGATTTAAAAATTAATAATACGAGACTTATTGTAAAGCTAAAGAATGAAAATTCTTCTCTTGCTAATTCTTCTATTAAATCAGTAAAGACTCTCTTTGGTGGTTACCAAGTCATCTATTCTGATAATATTGAAAAGTTAAAAAGTGAACTATCACATAATTCACTTGTTGAAAGTGTTAATTACGATTATTTTGCTGGTCGTTCAAAAATTGAAGTTCCAGAAAGTGTTGAGACCCTTGAAAAGAACTATACTAAGGCAATCAATGGCTTTAATGATCCTGGTGTTTCAAAGCTTTGGGCCTTTAATAGCGCCGAGCGTGCGGGGATGAATATTTCTGATGCTTATGAAGCAATGGGAAGCCAAACAGGTGAGGAAGTTATCGTCGCTGTTGTTGACACTGGTGTCGATTATAACCATGAAGATCTAAAAGATATCATGTGGGTAAATGAAGGCGAAATTGCTGACAATGGAATTGATGATGATGGAAATGGTTATATCGACGATATCCATGGAATTAATACTCTCGTGCGAGATAGTGAAGGAAATGCTACTGCGGATATGATGGATAAGCATTCTCATGGTACTCACGTATCTGGTACAATTGCAGCAAAACAAAATAATGGTACAGGTATCGCTGGTATCGCAGCTCACGCTAGAATCATGGGAATTAGAACAGTTCCAAATAATGGTGACGAGACTGATGTCGATGTTGCAGAATCATTTCTTTACGCTGCAAAGAATGGTGCAAAAATCATCAATTGTTCTTTTGGAAAAGGTCATAATGAGGGTGGAATGCTAGTTAAGGAAACAATTGATTTCATCGGTAAAGAGTACGGTGTTCTTGTTGTTGCTGCTGCTGGAAATGATTCATCTAATATTGATCGTTATGAAACTTGGCCAGCTTCATATGATAGTGAAAGCTTACTTGTTATCGCATCGACGACGAAGTATGGATCTCTTTCGGGATTTTCTAACTACGGTGTGGTAGGGGTTGATGTTGCTGCTCCAGGTTCAAGTATCTACTCAACTACTCCAGGAAATAGATATGGTAATATGTCTGGAACTTCCATGGCCACTCCAAATACAGTTGGTGTTGCTGCACAGATCCTTTCTCTAAATCCAGGTCTTTCTCCTTATCAGCTTAAAGAAAGATTGATGGAAAGATCAACTAAAGTATCTAAGTATAGTACAAAAGTTGGTTCTTCAGGTCTTGTTAATTTACTCGATTCAATTAGATAGTAAGAATGTAGTGGTACTAAGTACCACTACGCTTTTTTAATTATTGCCTTCATAAATAAATTATTCATTCTCGCAATTTCAGAAATTGATATACTTTGTGGACACTCAACTTCACAACCGCCAGTAAAAGAACAAGCTCCAAAATCTTCTAGCTCCATTTGTCCGACCATACTTAGAGTGCGCTCTCTTGATTCGATACGACCTTGTGGAAGATGATCAAGATGATTAATTTTCGCCGCTGTAAAAAGTGAGGCTGAAGAATTTTTGCAAGTAGCTACACATGCTCCACAACCAATACAGGCCGCTGCATCCATGGCCATATCAGCTTCTTTCTTTCCAACGAGAATGGAATTGGCCTCTGGCGCACTACCTGTTCCTGCGTTAATGAAGCCACCCTTTCTTATAATTCGATCAAATGCTGAGCGATCGACCACAAGATCTTTTACTATAGGGAACGCTTTTGCACGCCAAGGCTCGAGTACGACTGTTTGACCATCTTCAAAGCTTCTCATATGAACTTGGCATGTTGTAACATTATCATGGGGACCATGGGCCCGGCCGTTTACAAAAATTCCACACTGACCACAAATACCTTCACGGCAGTCGTAATCAACAGCGACAACCTTATCTCCCTCTAGCACAATCTTTTCATTAAGATAATCAATTGCTTCAAGCAGTGACATATCTTCATTGATTCCATCAACTTGATAATCTTTAAATTCACCTTTTGATTTTGTATTATCCTGTCGCCATATTTTAAAATTTACTTTCACTTTGTACCTACTTGTAGCTTCTTACTGTTGGTTTAACATATTCAAATGTCAGCATTTCCTTAACGAGTTCAAAACGATCTTCACCAAGGTATTTCCACGCTGATACATAAGCATAGTTTTCATCATCTCTGAGGGCCTCGCCTTCGCTACTTTGAAATTCTTCTCTAAAGTGTGCACCACATGATTCATCTCTTTGTAAGGCATCTTCACACATTAAGATTGCGAGTTCGAGGAAGTCGGCAAGTCGAAGTGCTTTTTCAAGCTCTTGATTAAATTCTCTATCGTGTCCAGTGACTTTGACATGTTTCCAGAAGTCGGCCTTGATATCTTTAATTTTCAATATCGCCTTTTTTAGTCCTTCTTGGTTTCTACTCATGGCACATTCCTTCCACATGACAAGGCCTAGCTCGCGGTGAAAGTGATCAACTGTCTTTGATCCATTTATTTTTAAAACTTTTTCAATCTGTTCATTTACATCTCTTATTGCCATCTTAAATTCTGGATGATCGATTGCAGGTACATCTTCCCTTATAATTCCTGCCAGGTAATCATTAATTGTATTTGGAAGAATGAAATACCCATCAATACTTGCTTGTAGTAGTGAGTTGGCACCCAATCTATTTGCTCCGTGATCAGAATAATTTGCTTCACCAATGGCGTATAGTCCATTGATTGATGTCATCAGTTCATAGTCAACCCAAAGCCCTCCCATGGAAAAGTGGGCCGCTGGAGAAATAAGCATTGGCTGCTCATAAGCATCAATCCCAGTAATTTTCTTATACATGCTAAAGAGATTTCCATAACGATCTTTAATTGTTTGAAGACCAAGTCTGTCGATGGCATCTTTAAAATCAAGATAGACGGCATTTTGTAAGGGACCAACACCGTGTCCTCGATCAATACGCTCCTTGGCCGCACGTGATGAAATATCTCGAGGTGCAAGGTTACCAAAGCTTGGGTATCTTCTTTCTAAGTAATAGTCGCGATCTTTTTCTGCGATTTCAGCAGCAGGACGTTTATCATCCTTATCTTTTGGTACCCAGATTCTTCCATCATTTCTAAGAGACTCACTCATGAGGGTCAATTTCGACTGTGAATCACTTGATTGGGGAAGTGCTGTTGGATGAATTTGAGTAAAACTTGGTGCTGCAAATAGAGCACCTTTCTTGTGGGCTTTCCAAATTGCTGAACCATTACAGCCAATCGCTAATGTTGATAATCTAAAAACACGCGAATAGCCGCCTGTCGCGAGTACAACGGCATGGGCGTTATGAGCTTTAATTTCACCCGTAATGAGATCACGGGTGATAATACCACGTGCCTTGCCGTCGATGACAACGAGTTCGAGCATCTCGTGGCGGGTGTACATCGTTACTTTCTTCGCTTCAACCATTTTGGAAAGTTGAGAGTAAGCTGCGACAAGAAGTTGTTGTCCTGTTTGTCCACGAGCATAGAAAGTTCTCTCGACTTGGACACCGCCAAAACTTCTATTTGATAGAACGCCACCATACTCTCGTGCAAATGGAACGCCTTGAGCAGCAAAATGATCAATGAGAGGAGCTGAAAGCTGGGCCAGTCGATAAACATTGGCCTCCCTTGAGCGAAAGTCTCCACCTTTTAATGTATCGTAGAACATTCTCCAGACGCTATCTCCATCGTGTTGGTAATTCTTACTTGCGTTGATTCCACCCTGGGCCGCAACTGAGTGGGCACGTCTAGGAGAGTCTTGATAACAAAAGCAATCAACATGATAACCAAGTTCTGCTAAAGTCGAGGCCGCTCCAGCACCGGCCAGGCCTGAACCTACGACGATGATATTTAATTTTCTCTTATTAGCAGGATTGATGAGCTTTGAATTAGCTTGGTAAATATCCCACTTATCTTCTAATTTTCCTTCGGGTACTTTACTATTTAATTGATCCATTCTTAGGCCTTAGTGAAGAAGTATATATAAATTGGAATGAGGCCAAAACCTAGTCCCATGATCCAGCTATAGATTCTTGCAATTGCTTCAATATAGCGGAGGTATCTCTTATGATAGAGGCCAAGGGATCTAAATGCGCTGGCCACTCCATGACTCAAGTGCATTGCTAATGGAATTGACATAATTGTGTAGAATGCTACTAATATCGGGTTATGTAGAGCTGTGGTCACGATAAGATAAATATCGATGTGGCCTTTTGCATCTATTGGCATCGGTCCATCGATTCCAAGTTTTACCTTGGCCCAGAAATTTGCCATGTGAATGACGATAAAAACTAAAATCATCAACCCCAGAAGTCCCATATTTTGTGATGACCATGATGAATTTTCATTTGAATGATTTTGATAGTACTTAGCTTCTGTTTTTGATCGGTTCCTAAGAGTTAAGTTGATCGCCACAATTGTATGAAGGATGATCGCAAGATATAAGAAAATTGAAACCACTTCAATGAGTGGGTTTGATCTAAGAGCATCAGAGTAGGAATTGTAAAAATCTGGTGCAATACTTTGTGGCAAAAGCAATAGAAAATTTGCACTAAGATGAACAATGAGAAAGAAACTTAAAAAGAGGCCTGTTAAGGCCATCAGATACTTTTTTATAAGGTGCATATATTTTCCTTAATAAATTCCAAGTATTTTCCACCAGACACCACCTACGGACATCCAAATGAAAATATTAATTACAGAAAGTAAGAAACCTAGTTTCCACCAATCTGTTAATTCAACAAAGCCAGAACCAAATAAAACAGGGGCCGGACCAGAACCGTAGTGTGTTGTACTTCCCATGAGATTAGAAAAGAAACCTAGAGTTAGTGCCATAAGCATTGGAGGAACACCAACACTTATTCCTACCGCCATAAATGCTGCGGCCATGGCCGTGACGTGAGCCGTTGCTGATGCAAACATATAGTGTGAGTAAAGATAGATTAAAAGTAGTATTGGAAAAGCTATTGTCCATGAAAGTACTCCAACATATGTTGCAATAATGTCACTGAACCATGGAATAAATCCAAGCTTATTTAAAAAATCTGCCATCATTACGAGTACACCAAACCATATTAATGTATCCCATGCCCCTTTCTCGCTTTTAATATCTTCCCAGGTAAGGACTCCTGTCATTAGTAGTATTGATAGTCCTGCAATCGCTGTCGTCGTTGCCGCAATTCCTAGCGTTGCTCCAAGTATCCAAAATAAAATTAGAAGAACAAATACTCCAATCATTATCCATTCATGTGTTGAAATAGGACCCATTTCTTTAAGTTTTTCACTCGCTATTTTCTTTGCATCAGGTGTTTCTTTAATTTCAGGTGGAAATAATTTGAAAACAATTAATGGAATGAGAGCGATACTTATAAGTCCAGGAACAAGAGCAGCAAGGGCCCATTTTCCCCAAGATATTTCAACTCCATTACTGTGAGCAAATTGAACAATAAGTGGATTGGCCGCCATTGAGGTAACAAACATTGCAGAGGTGATCATATCAATTTGAAATGCAGTAAGTGTCAGGTACTCACCAATTTTCTTTCTCGAACTATTTTCTGGGTCTGAACCAAAGTTGTGTGCCATTGATTTTAAAATGGGAAAAATAACCCCTCCCGCACGGGCGGTATTTGATGGGGTTGCTGGAGCAAGAACTAAATCTGTTAGCGCCAAGCTATATGAGAGTCCAATGGTCTTACTTCCAAAATTATAAATAAAGAAGTAAGCAACGCGTGAACCGAGTCCTGTTTTAATAAAACCTCTTGCGATGAAGAAGGCAATAACTATTAACCAAATAGTACTATTTGAAAATCCAGACAGGGCCTGACCTTTGATTGATAGTGTTCCTGTCAAAAGAGTCAGTGAGAGACCCGCAAAGCACATTGTTCCCATTGGAAGAGCTTTTAGAATAATTCCAAAAATTGTAAAAACAAAAATTGCAAATAAGTGCCAGGCTTCTGGCTTTAAACCCTCTGGTACAGGGATGGCCCAAATAATAATTCCTAATACTAGAGCGATGATAAGTTTGGGAATATGCACTTCATGAGTATCATGATTCGTCATTACTTCTTCCTTTGTAGTTGAATTGGATTTTTAAGAATAAATTTCAGAGGATGGGATCTGAATTTTTGGTCGTGCATTTTCTTTCCATGAAAATATGAATACGTTCTATGGGCCAATCGTATCAGTCACTTAGACCCGTGTAAACAATATATAAAATTTACTTTGTCTATGACTGCACTGCATTGTTTTGATATAAGCACTTATTCAATTTTTAGGGGATTTTATGAAAGAAAAGCTAATCTTAATCAGTTTATTTTCTATAGGTGTAATAGCTTCAGAGATTACTGCAGATGTTACTAATATTTTTACATCTCCAAGTGGTGTAGAGGAAAAGTGTACGATCTTACCAGAAATTGCTGATGGCGATTATTCAAAATCAGATAAAGAGAAAGAGACTATATTTTGTGATGTTAACTTCTATGAAGATTCAAACTTTGGTCTTTGTCCAAAGACTTGGTCGACTTCTCCTGGGACGATTGTTTATAAGTTGAAGGGAACTTCATACGAGCAGCAGAAATCTCTATTTGAAAAAGAAGTCTGTGGTACCTCTGCAACACGAAAATTTAAGGCCCTCGCAAAATTTAAAAACTCAATGAACCAAGAGGGAACGAGCGGTACTTACGCAGCTTCGAATTTATTATATTACCATTTTTCTCGATTTCTCGATACATCAGTGAGCGTTCCAGTTTCTGTTTACCGCGAAATTGATAAGTCAGAACATTTAAAAAGAGCAACACTCGGCGTTTTAGCATCACCTGCTGGGATGATTAGAAATGGTTGGAAATGGACTGTTAATGCTATTTTAGACCCATCTGTCTATCGTCCAACAAGTGATCTTTTCACTGATGATGGTGCAAAAATATATGGTGTGTTACTTAAAGATTCTGGAGAGAGATATGGAGCGGAGATAAATGGAATCCGTTCAAAGTGGGGACTTCAGTCTTCTATTGATTTTAAAAATACTCCAGCTTTTGTTGCCCTTGGGTTGCCAGGCCCTGTTGAAGTTGCGATCAAGGCCACTTTAGATAATTATGCAAATATTATTAAAGACGAAGTTAAAGTTCATAAGGGTGGTTTATTTAAAAAGAAAAATCATGAGGCCCTTGAGAATCTTAATTATCTTTCAAAAGTATTGCCTCTTATTTCACCAGAGCAAATGATTTTTTGGATGAAAGAATTATCTGAGATAACTATCCTTGATACAATTTTTTCACAACAAGATCGAATCGGAAATATTGACTTTAAGTGGTATGCCTACTTTGTTGATGTTAATGGAAAGGTAAAGAATGAGAAGATTGATAGTGATGTATCCCTCTTAAAAAAGAATGATCTAAATTTCGATAATGCTGAGGCCTCAAAAGTTGTTTTTATTCAAAGAACACAATTGGGAGATAATGATGCAGGTGTTAGAAATGCTTATATGAATTTTCCTAAGAGTGCGGGTCTTGTTGAAGCAATATCACACTTAAATGCTAAGACATATGAAAGAGTTAAGGCCTTAAGTTATGATCTAAATTCTCAGGGAGTCGTATTCCAGTACTTACAGGATAATTTTGGTCTAAAATCAAGTGAGATTACAAGTATTGTTAAGAATACAAATCATGTTTTTGATATTTTAAAAGCGAAATGCCAACAAGGTTCATTGAATTTTGATCTCGAGCCTAAAGAATTTATGAAAGACCAAAAGGTTGTAGCAAAAAGTGTCTCTTGCGAGTAGTCATTTAAAGCATTAAAAAAACTGTTATAATTCAATGGTGGCCTACGGATTGGCCACTTCTTTATCCAGGAGGGAGCTTTGCGTTCGTTCAAAAATCTATATCTACTTCCATTTATACTCACGTCATTAATTTCATGCACACCAGAAGAATTAGAAAAATTTAAAGACCAGGTAAATAACGAACTTGTCGATGAGGTTCAAACTGAAGAACCTTCAACACCGATTGTTTCAGTCGAAGGGGAAGATCTTCGTATTGTTGTTATCTCAGATTTAAATGGCAGCTATGGCTCAGTCGATTATAATTCAAGAATTGATGTGGCCATTTCTAAGATATCAACAATGAGACCAGATCTTGTTCTCGTAACTGGCGATATGGTTGCTGGCCAAAAGAGTGGCCTTAATTATGAGGCCATGTGGGATGGCTTTCATCGTACTGTGACGGTGCCGCTTTCGATGGCAAGTATTCCCGTTTTTGTGACTCCTGGAAATCATGATGCGTCTGCTTATTCGGGCTTTGAGAAAGAACGCGCTATTTATAAAAGGGAATGGGAGAGTTATCAGTCTGACTATATTAATGATTCTCAAGAAATTACAAAAGTTGATATGAGCAATTATCCTTTTTATTATTCTTTCGCTTTCAAAAATTCACTTTTCATTTCTCTCGATGGAACAAAGACTTCCGAACTTGATAGCGCTCAAAAAAATTGGCTACTTTCTCAAGTTAAGACAGATGTACAATATAAGAATAAAGTTATTTTCTCACACTTACCTTTTCATCCCGTCGCTCAAGGTCGCGAAAATGACTATATTAGAGATGCTTCGAATTCATTATATAAAGAACTCAAGGCAAGTGGTGTGAACCTCTTTCTCTCTGGTCACCACCATGCATACTACCCAGGAGTTTATGATGGTACTCGTTTTGTTTCACAGTCTTGTTTAGGCAGTGGTCCAAGAAAGCCCATTTCAAGCTCTAGTGTCAGTAAGTATAGTTTTACAGTCGTTGATTTTGGCGAAGATATAAAAGTGGATGCTTATGATTATCCAAGCTTCTCTAAGCCTGTTTCAAGGTCTTCATTACCAAGCCGTATTAAATCACCAAAAGGTGGATACTTAAACCGTGATGATACAGTTTTATCGAATGTATCTATCGGTAATCTCGAATAATTGTCGCTTAAGTCTCCCTTCTTATTATCCGATAAGAAGGGGATGTTAAAACTAATTATTTTCTCCATTTCTTTATTATTTCTTTGTAGCTGTGCAAATGATGACTCTGCACTTGAATACCATGTGCTTACAAATAAGGTGCAAACAAGTGCTAACTTAAATCTACTTTTAAAGACTTCAACAAAAGTTAGTGTTGAAGTTATTTATGAAGCAGGTGCACAGCCTTACACTGAAAATCAACTTAATCGAAAACAGCCACTTTGGAATATGTTAGAAAATAATTTAAAGGCGATTTACGATGCAAGAGGGATGAATGTCGAGTTGGTAATACCAAAGCTTGCAGAAAATATGATTTTAATAGCCGATCAAAATAAAGAGAGTTGGACGGCACTAGAAGTTAAGGATGCCATTGCTGTAAATAAGAAACTAAGTTCTTCTGATACTCACGCCGTGATCCATGTATTCTTTGTTAATGGAAATTTTAATAACGGTGAATCAATTAATAACAATGTCATTGGTATTAATGTTACAGGTTCAATGGATATAGCGATTTTTAAAGACGTGGTTCGAAATATGGGAGGTGCTAAAGACGGTGCCGTAGCAAAGTTTTCGGAGCAATCAACAATCATTCATGAAATTGGTCATGCAATGGGCTTAGTAAATAATGGCGTTAGCCAAGTTAATTCTCATCATGATGGTGAACATGGTGCTCATTGTTCTAATCCTGAATGTGTTATGTATTGGCAAAATGAAGGTACTTCAAACATGATCGAATATGTAAATCAATATATAAAAACTGGCGATGAAGTAATGTTCAAGGCCAGTTGTCTCGAAGATCTCAGTAGTTACTGAGCAAGAGTTTGTAACTTTTCTTTATATTCTTTAAGTGCTTTAGTGACAAGGTGAATCCTTGTACCAGTCTCTCCTGTTGCTTTTCCTCTCATCGTGATATTACATTCTCCACCAACGACGTCGCACTTGTTTGGAGTTACACACTCTCTTTCTTTATCATAGAAATAGTCTGTTTCACCGCTAACAAGTATCCCGATGACTTCCCCAAAGAAGTTAAATATTGGAGAACCAGAATTTCCTCCAAAAGTATCGAGGTTCGTTATGAAATTATTTGGATGTTTGTTTTGAGCAATTGTTGCACCTGCTGCTAATTTCAAAGGCAGACCAGTTGGATGGCCAACAACAAATACTGATGTACCTAGTTTATAATCATCATCACTTGAACTAAGTTTTACAATTTTCTTTCCAACTGTTTTTCTGTCAAGTTTGATCACAGCAAAATCTGCATTTGTTGTGTAAGACGCTTCGATAATTTTATCACAACCATAAACATCATCTTTACTAAAGGCTATCCCATCTTTATTTTCAGTATTATCTTCAAATCCAAATACCCATTTAGCGTTGAAGCACTGATAATTCTCCGTGTCTTTTTTCTTTTCACCATAATTTAAAACACAGTGACCAGCAGTTACAAGGATATCTTCTTCAATTAAAAAACCTGTACATGATGGAAGAGTCGCTTGGTCTCTAAATTGGAAATCATCACAAGTCTCCTTGCCACGATACTTTGTAAGATCACCGTAATAGAGAACCTCTAGTAATTCTTTGTCTTCTGATTCTTTCAAGGCATTCTTACTTGTAAGACCTGCAACAGAATCTTTTAGGTAGCTATATGGGGTATTTCTAAGTTCGAGTCTGTTATCAACTCCGTAAATAACTTTACTTACGCTCGTTTGTTTAAATGCTGAAGTGTTTGATGCAAACATAGTTAGTGCAAGCGCTGAGATATTAAAAATTTGTTTCACGTATTTTCCCCCAATATTTGAATACGAATTTGTCGCATAGGGTAAATACTTAGACTACTGAAAGCAGAAGGTTGTGTATATTTTTCACAGGGATTCCTCTGACTACTATGTAGTTTCTATTTAGTTTTCGAGTATCATTTGACTTTAATTTGCTGCTCAAGATATAAATATTCTATGAAAAAAATAATCTTAATTCTTCTTATGTCAGTAAGGGCCTATTCGGGACAAGTTTGCGTCCCTGCTCCAAGCGAGGCCACTTGCCTAATTCTTGGGGGGACTTACGACCCGGCGACAGGAATTTGTTGCATAAAATCGAAATAGTTCATAAATCCTACTCAGTATCTAATTCTCTAATATTACATGATTTTTAACCTGATCTTATGAAATTAACTAAACTTATATTTATGTATTTTAGTTTTATGTCATAATCGTCTCATATGAAAATATTAAAATATATTGTCTTTTTGATTTCGCTTATTACTGGGCTATCTTTAAAAGCTTTTGACGGTAATATTCCCACTGACCCAGGCCTATCTCAAAGTGTTGTTGGGATTTACGTTGGGGAAAACCTTCTTTGTACTGGCGTTATTTGGGATGACGCTTCGATAATTACAGCGAAGCACTGTATGGCCAAGATTAACACTCATAAGCAACTAAGAGCTCTAAGAGTTGCTGGCCAAGCTGGCTCGAGGGTGCTCGAAGTATTTGATCATTCGAAATTTGATATCTCGATTCTAAAAACGACGACAATGAATGTTGAGAGACGTTTTAAAGGCATTTATTCATCGCCTTTAGTTAGTGGTGATAATGTTTTGATTGGCGGGCTTGATGTGGATAAGAATATTGTCTTTGGAGAAACAGGAGTTCGTCTAAGCGAAGGTGAGCTAACTGAAATAGAGGAGGGGCCAATTTATCTTTGTAATGGCGATAGTGGGGCACCAGTATTTCTAAAAGATGATTCGGACCAATACTATCTTGCGGGTATCGTTATTAGGGGTGAGGAGGGTTGTTATGGAAAAGGAATCTTTCTTAATTTTAGCTCCATTTAAACTGCTCCTATTAAATGGGGATGATTAATATTCATTATCCACTTCCGTGAATACTTTAGACTTATAGCTTTTAATGTCTCAATGAAATTTTCGGCAGTTCTAAATAATCGTCATTTGTTTTCTCTTAACTAAGTGTATCTTACTAATAATTCAAGCATAGAAGGTTTAAATTTCTGGAAACTTTCCCCATTATAGTGGAGCAGTTCCTTTTTGAATGGACGCATAGCTCACCATTTTGTATTATCCCGCCCATGCATGCGGATGAAAGAGATTATCAATTAGATTCATATGATTATGACCTACCCGAACACCTTATAGCTTCAAGGCCGGTGGAAGGACGTCATCATTCAAAACTCTTAGTTTACAATATTAGTAAGGATGAGGTTTCTCACCATCAATTTCATGAGATCGTCGATCTTCTTCCCGAAGAATCTACTTTGGTCCTGAATCAGAGCAAGGTTTTTCCGTGCCGCCTCACTGGAAATAAAGTGACTGGTGGAAATGTTGAAGTCTTCTTTTTGACGATTTCTCCAAATGAAAAAGGGCTTATTCATTGCCTCATTAAGGCCCGTGGGAAAAAGAAGTTGGGAGATCGATTTCTTTTCAACGAAGGTCTGGAAATTACAATTGCTGAAATTTTAAATGGAACATTTCTCGTTTGTGCAAATATTGACTCCATTGAGAGCTATCTCAATAGGCATGCAACAATTCCAATTCCGCCATATATAAGAGATGGCGTTGCAGATGATCGTGATAAGGAAGATTATCAAACGGTTTATGCCAAAGAAGTTGGCAGCGTTGCTGCGCCGACGGCGGGGCTTCACTTTACGGATGAAATATTTAGAAAACTTGAAGAGCGTGGAATTCAAAAAAGTTTTGTTACTTTACACGTTGGAATGGGAACTTTTGCTCCTGTGAAGACTGACGATATTCGCGAGCATGAAATGCATAGCGAGTCTTATCATGTTGATAAAGAAAATTTTCAGATGATAAAGAATGCAAAGAAGCGTTTTGCTGTTGGAACGACAAGCTTGCGCGTTTTAGAAAGTGCTTGGCAGTTAGAGGAATTTGAAACAGACAAGAGCTACGATACAAATATATTCTTGCACCCGGGAAAGGAAGTTCGAAGTATTGATGGGATGATTACAAATTTTCATCTTCCGAAATCAACACTCTTAATGCTTATAAGCTCGTTAATGGGAAGAGAGAAGGCCCTGGAGCTTTATAGGATAGCTGTTGAAAATGAGTACCGTTTTTTCTCGTACGGTGATGCAATGTTAATAATAAGGTAATGAGATGATCGAACACAAAATGATTAAAGTAGAAAAAGTTGATGGAAAGGCGAGGGCCTGTACAATCACGACGGCACATGGAGAAATTCAAACTCCGATCTTTATGCCTGTGGGGACTCGTGCAACTGTAAAATGTATGTGGCAAGACCAGCTTGAAGAAATTGGTGCCCAAATTATTCTTGGAAATACATATCACCTTTATCTAAGACCAGGTCATGAACTTATTGAGAAAGTCGGTGGTGGCCTGCATGGATTTATGAATTGGAAAAAACCTATACTCACAGATTCGGGTGGATACCAGGTATTTTCACTTTCAGATATTAATAAAGTTACTGAAGATGGAGTTATTTTTAGTTCTCATCTCGATGGATCAAAACATTTAATTGGTCCTGAAAAAAGTATGGAAATTCAAAGGGCACTAGGTCCTGATATTGTCATGGCATTTGATGAGTGCCCGGCCCTTCCTGCGACGAAGGAGAGACTACGTGAATCGATGGAGTTGACACTTCGTTGGGCCAAGAGATGTAAAGACTATGAACTTAAAGAGCATCAACACCTTTTTGGTATTATTCAAGGTGGACTTCACCATGATCTTCGTACGGAATGTATGGAGCGCCTTGAGGAATTAAACTTTCCAGGTCTCGCGCTTGGAGGTCTTTCTGTTGGTGAGAAAAATGATGAGATGGTAAATTTTCTTGATGGCTTTGGTCATACGATGCCTGAGAATAAGCCGCGTTATTTGATGGGAGTTGGAAAGCCAACAGATATATTAAATGGGATTAGAGCTGGAATTGATATGTTTGACTGTGTGCTTCCAACGCGAAATGCACGAAATGGACAATTCTTAACGACAGACGGTCCACTAAATATAAAAAATCTTCGCTTTAGAGAAGACAAGGCTGCGCCGGATCCTGATTGTGACTGTAAAGTGTGTCAAAACTACTCGAGGGCGTATATTAGACACCTTTATACAACGGGAGAGTTTCTTGCTGGACAGCTTATTAGTTATCATAATTTGTACTTTATGCTAAATATGGTTAAGCAGGCGAGAGTGAATATCCTTGCCGAAACTTTTGAAGAGTACTATAAAACCTTTACAACAAGATACAACTCAAAGAGATGGGCCAACCCATAGGAGAATGATATGATCCAATTATTTATTTCTAGTGCATTTGCTCAAGAAGCAGCAAGCGCAGCTAAACAACCAGCTTTCATGCAATTTGCACCACTGGTTTTAATTTTCGTAGTATTTTATTTTCTAATGCTAAGACCACAAAAGAAGCAACTCGAAGAAGAACAAAAACTTCTTGATGCTCTTTCTAAAGGCGATGAGATTTTCACAAAATCTGGGCTTTTAGGAACAGTTGTTGGAATTACAGAAAAAATCGTTACTCTTGAAGTTTCTGAAGGTGTAAAATTAAAAGTTTTAAAGTCTCAGATTGCTGGTCTTTCGAGCAAACTTTTTGAAAAGAAAGAGAGTAAATAAAAATGTTTGGTGGTCTTGGTGGTGGCGAAACACTATTAATTTTAGCAATAGCTTTAATTTTTATTGGTCCCAAAAAATTACCCGAGCTTGCAAAGGGCTTGGGTAAGGGCATTCGTGAATTTAACAAGGCCAAAAACGATCTCATGAATTCTTTGAATGAAGCACCTGAGGTTGAATCAAAAAAATCTGAAAGTAAAATTGAAGAGCAATCCTCACCAAAGATGACCGATAAAAACGATCAAGAATAAAAAAAGAAAATTTCGCTCCTTGCTTTTTCGACTTTAATGCTCCTATAATTTTAAGAGTTTATTTGATTACTGAGGGTTTTCCCCAAAGATTTAGGAGTTTTTAATGAAAAGAAGCTGGTGGTATCGCTTTGTGTTCCTTCTTTTTGTCGTGGTTATATCAGGGATTTCGATTATTCCAACGGCATTTGATTTTAAAGAGACGGATAATTTCCCTATCAAGTCTAAGATTAATCTAGGTCTTGATCTTCAGGGTGGTCTTTACATGATTCTTGGAATTGACTTTAAGAAAGTCTACAAGGATGAGGTTAAGGGTTATGCTAGAAGAGTTGAGTATGCAATTAAAGATGATAAGGGAATAATCCTTACTGTCGGTGCACTTGATGAGTCTGATCAACTTGATCCAAAAATTAATTTAAATGTTACAAGTGTTACAGATGTTGAAGCTGTTAAGACAATGGTCCATGACAACTTTAATGGTTTCCTTAGAGTGACTGCTGAAACAGGTTCTACTGTTCAACTAGCGCTAACAAAGAAGCTTAAAACAGATATCGAAGAACAGTCTGTAAAGAGATCTATCGAAGTTATCAGAAACAGAATTGATGAGTTTGGTGTTACTGAGCCAGAAATTGTTTCTCAAGGGACAGATAGAATCGTTGTTCAACTTCCTGGTGTAAAAGATATTGAAAGAGCAAAAGAGCTTATCGGTAAAACAGCTAAGCTTGAATTTAGAATGGTAAATTCTGATGTTCCAATGTCTCAAATTAATACTTGGCTTGAAAAAGTTAAGGCCCAAGGAATTGAGTTTAAAAAGGGTGCAAGATTTTCAGACTATGTAAGATCTGTTAATGAGGCACTAAAGTCTGACCTTCCTGAAGGTTATACTTTAGCTTTTGAAAGAGCACGTAATGTTGTTGATCCAAATGCTGAAGTACAAATGTCACCATATGTTCTCGAGCAAAGTGCAAGACTTACTGGTGATGATCTTGAGGATGCAAGGGTTCAATTTGGTAATCAACAAAATCAACCTGAAGTTGGGATGACATTTAAAACACGTGGAGCAAAAATCTTTGCAGATATCACGGGAGAGAATACTGGTAAATTAATGGCCATCGTTCTTGATGGAAATGTTTATTCAGCTCCAAGAATTAATGGAAAGATTCCAAACGGAAGAGCTTCAATTACTCTTGGTGGTAGAAATTATAATTCACAACTTAAAGAAGCGAAGGACTTAGCACTTGTTCTTAGAGCTGGAGCACTACCTGTTCAGTTAGATTTCCAGGAGCAAAGAACAGTTGGTCCATCACTTGGACATGACTCAATCGAGCAAGCAAGATTTGCAGGTATAGTTGGTTGTATTTTAGTATTTGCTTTCATCTTTGTTTACTATCGAGTTTCGGGATTATTTGCAATCGTTACACTTGGTCTTAACGTGATGATCATTCTAGCGATGCTTGTTGGTCTTGAGGCAACTCTAACACTTCCTGGTATTGCAGGGATTGCTCTTACTGTTGGTATGGCGGTTGATGCCAATATCATTATTTATGAGAGGATTCGAGAAGAGATACGAAGCGGAGTTGGCTTCTATAAAGCCGTTGAAGGTGGATTTGAATCAGCATTTTGGACAATCGTTGATGCCAACATCACGACAGCTCTTGCTGGTATTTGTCTTCTAAACTTTGGTACTGGTCCAATTAGAGGTTTTGCAATCACTCTTTTAATCGGAATTTTTGCAACTGTTTACTCATCATACTTTGTTTCAAAATTATTCTTTGAATTCTATATGAACAAAGTTGAGGGACAAGATCTTAGTATCTAGTTATAAAATTTAGGAGAATATATGTTTCAAATAATTAAAAGTGATACAAAAATAAATTTTGCGGGAATGTTTAAGTATGCAGGAATTCTGTCTACTGTGTTAGTTCTAATCTCTCTTGGACTTATTTTTAGTAAGATGAAATATGGAGTCGATTTTAGAGGGGGAGCTGAGCTTCAAACAAAATTCACGGAAAAAGTTGATTTAAATAAGCTTAGAAGTGAACTTTCGACAGCAGGATTTAATGGGATTTCTGTTCAGTCAATCGGCGAGCTATCTTCGAATGAATACCTAATCAAAGTTCCAGGAAATGAAGAGAATTTAAACCAGGTAACTGAAGATGTGACTGCCGCTCTTACTAGTCACTGGAAAGAAGGTGTTGAGATAAGAAAAGTTGATATCGTAGGACCAAAGGCCGGAGCTGAACTTAGACAATCTGGTTTCCTCGCAATGCTTTGGGCGCTTCTTGCGATTATGGTTTATATTGGGCTTCGTTTTGATTTCAAATACTCACCAGGTGCCATTATTGCTCTCTTTCATGATGTCACCATTGTTCTAGGGATCTTTGCTTTAACAGGTACTGAATTTACACTTCAAACAGTTGCCGCTATTCTTGCCGTTATTGGTTATTCAGTAAACGATACTGTTATCGTTTATGATAGAGTTCGTGAGCATGAAGCTAAATTTGTAGGAAAAAAGCTTGTTGATCATATTAATAATGCAACTAATGAAACTCTTTCTAGAACAATCTTAACTTCTGGAACTACCTTGTTTGTATCAATTTCAATGCTTCTTGGTGGTGGTTTGGCCATTAGAGATTTCTTTATGGCCTTTACGATGGGGATAATTATTGGAACTTACTCTTCAATCTTTGTTGCGGCTCCAATCACTCTTGTTTTTGATAAGTACAGAAAGAAATCAGAATCTAATACTTCTGGTACGGTGAATGCGTAAGTTTTTAACTATTCTATTTATATGCTTAAAGATGGGACTACTTTGTAGTCCCTCTGTTTTTGCTGATTCTGATAATGATGATTCATACGATGAACTACAAGAGCAGTCTGAAGAAATGGTTGATGCGGTCAAGGACCTTCAACAGAAGTACTCTAACAAAGACGTTAAGCTTGATCCTAAGCAGATGGAGCAAACTTTTAATCTTATTCATGAACAATTCAAAGATAAGAGTGTGAAGGATATTGAAAATGATATCTTGTCACAAGCAGAGGGGAGTTATCTCCATAAGTTTCTTCAGAAGTTTCCAAAGATGTTAACTTATGTTGCGACACTCATGAAAGATAAGGAAGCTTTGCCTAAGGCCTCAAAAATCATTGAGGATCATGAAAAGCTTAAAACAGCTGGTCTTTGGATGCTAGGGACTTTTGCTCTTAGTTTCATTCTCTCTAAACTCTTAATTCACGCTGGTCAGGGAATTTTTAAAAGACTTTGGATGTACTTTTTAAAAAGTTCTATTTTGTGGGGAGTTAGAATTGGAATACTCGTCCACTTCTATGGCGAGTATCTAAATCCTATGTATAAAATATTTAAAAAAGTTTTCTTCGTTTAATTCGAAGTTGCTGGTACACAGTAAGCCTTTCTGTCGTGTGGTATCAATGACGTTGGAACTTCTGTTGTTCTTCCGTTTGTTCCAATCTCCGTTGGGCCTTTTACAGTATAAAGCTTTTGATTGCCTTTTTGTTGAACAAAAGGTGTGTTGTAGTTTGGCGGCCAGTAGAAATATGTCGCTTGTCTCTCTGTTGAAGATGTTGGTTTATAAGGAACACCAGTAGAGCTCAAATGAAACCAAATCTTTTTGAGAATATTTTCTCTAACCAGAATAAGATCTCTTTGGATTTCTGTTTCTGTTGTAGAGCCGTCACTATTGGTGATTGAAACAACTTCTCTTTCTCCTTCAGCAAAGTATAGACCTTCTGTTGGTGTTCCAACAACTTCACCAATCGCGACAAACTCAGGCTTTGTTTGGTCGTTGTATTGAGCTTCTCCAGGACAAAATGACTTTCCTGTTGAGTCAGTGAATGGTGTCATAACAAAACCTAAGATGTCAGGTCCGACACAAATATTATCCGCACTATCTGGCGCGACACATGTACTAATGGTCCCAAAATAACTCTTTAGTGTTGGGTTTGTAACACCCATTTTTTCAAGTTTTTCTTTGATGAGATAGTCAACGGTAAGGTTATCTCCGTCTTTTAAAAATCTTGGATCTTGAACATCCCAAACAGTGAAATGGCCTGGAATCGTTTCAAGTCGTGCGTATTGTACCTTGTCATTCACATTGCCTTCTTTTACATAGTCGTGACAAAAGATTCTTGTGGCCGCTCCTGGAGCGAGCGGGAGGACTGGTGACGTAGCTTGTTGGTAGTAGTGATATCTTGCGTAGTCGACATAGAAGTTTTGGCTTGTCGCTTCGTTAACACTCGTTGTTCTTAAGATACATGTGTATTGGTTTATAAGTGTTAAGTGTAACTCATCGTCTAAAATTATCCCACCGTCATCTTCAGGTTCTTTCATTCGAAGCTGCTTGATATCACTTACTGCGTTTTCAACTTGTGTTCCGGTTTCTTGAATTTTAAATGAATAAGTTTCTCCAAAAGTTGCATTTGTAAGAGGAACACTGAAGCGGTTAGATCCTGAAGTTACTTCAATATTAATAGGGATCGTTTCGTTATTTGTATTTCTTAAAACTAACTGGCAACTTGGATTGTTTACTTGATTATTGTCTATTGAGTTTGTACACCAACCGTATAGGTTTTTAAAGCTATCATTACCTGATACGAGGGGACCAACTGTTACTGACCCATAGAGTTTTGCAAAGTCATCTGATTTTGTTGCACATGTTGCAGAACAGCTTGAGTCTGCGTTAACACTCGCCACTTTTCCGGCCTTGCAAACACAGAAGTCTCCATTGATAAAAATTGAATCACTTGGTCTTGTTGGGATTGTTTCTTTTTCGATACAAACACCTTTTGATGTTTGCACAATTTCTTTAATGTCGTCAGCGACATCACTATTATTGACGATTTCTGAAATCTGTTCTTCAGTGGCCTCTTGTTGAGTATCTTCATCACAAGCACTTTGGCAGGTGTCCCCAGATGTAAGGTCAAAGAATGAGTCCTCACAAGTTGTAATATTATTACCTGAGGAAATAGTCGCCAAGGTTCTTCGAGTTCCATCAGGGATACAAGAAGCGAAATTTAGTAGTAATGTTATAATCAAAATCTTTTTCATAATTTATCCTTACGACTATTTTCGTAAGATTATTAAGGTTTCTTTAATTTTACGGCATCTTTATATCGATGATGACTGACTTTCTTATGTTTCTTGTGAAATCAGTTAGTTAGGTGCTAAGATTGAAGTGTATTCAAAACGCTAATAGTGAATATAAATTGGCATCTCGAAATAATTAATGTTTTTGGTACTTTAGCCGATAGGGCTTTAGTAACTACAACAAGTTAGAAACGATGTTCCCTGAGGGAGGAGAGATATGACAAAAGCAGATTTAATTGCAGCACTAGAAAAACAAGCAAATGTAACTCACAAGCAAGCTGAGACAGTTGTGAACATTTGTTTTGACAGTATGATTAAGGCATTATTTGATGACGAGAGAATCGAAATTAGAGGCTTTGGATCATTTGCAAACAGAAACTACAAAGCTTATGAAGGTCGCAATCCTAAGACTGGTAAAGTTGTTAAGGTTCCACCTAAGAAAGTTCCATTCTTTAAAGTTGGTAAAGAACTTAGAGAAATGGTTGATGCTGGTAAAGATAAATACGTCATTAGAGAAGCATAATTTAATTTGATATGGGCCTTGTGTGAAATTCACTTGGTCCATTATTTTTTCTAATTTTACTTATCGATCTGAGGTCAGATGCCGGAGTGGTCTAACGGCGCAGTTTGCAAAACTGTTGTTTTCATCGGTTCAAATCCGATTCTGACCTCCAAATTTTATTTTAAAAAAGCCAACCTTTGAGTTGGCTTTTTTGTATCTAGTTTAAATAATTCAAATCAGGTTTCGATTAGTTACAACTCTTAGATGCTTCTAAACTTTCCTACGCTGTCTCTTACTTTCTTAAATTGGCTTGTTTTGTGCTTTGGATGTGCTTAAAAATCGTGTTTAGCTAAAAACTTCAAGTTTTGTGCTTAAAGCACTCTTTGATTTGATGAAACACTGATTAATACTAGTGTCTTGGCAGCTGCACAAAGCTTTACAGAGAGGTCTTCGACGTCGTTATCCATATTAATTTTCACTCAAGTGAGGAGAGAATTAAATGAGCAAGAGAAATAAGATTACAATTATCACGCCTGAGTCAGAAGCATTAAAGCGTCTGCGTTATAAATCAGAGCTATCACTTCGGGATTTATCTGAAAGGATGTCATATTCATTCTCAAGAATTTATCAAATTGAATCAGGTAAGGAAAATATAAGTGAAGCCTATATAAAAAAATTCTTAAGTGCGCTTGAAATTTCATGGGAGGAGTGGAATCTTGAGCTTGAAGGCAGTGATGAATTTTATGAGCTTCGCCAAAAATGTAAGAAGCTTGTCGATGAAATTGAGCCAAAGAAGTTGGAGTTGTTGTATGGATTGCTTGGAAGTTTTTGTTTAAATAAAAACTAATAATTCGAAATATTGAAAATATTTTGCTAACTTTAATGAAGTTTATAAATAAAGTGACATCCACGAGGAAAGCGGAATTAATCGAGTGAGAAATCTTGTAATCATCAGATGAAAGAGTTCAAATCTACCAAAAATGGTAAGTGGAGAAGCGTAAAGATCCCCTTACTGTTAAACGAGATCATGCTTTATTTACGAAATAAAAATTCCATGTGAATTTGTCCTTAAAAGATTGTTCGGCTGGCAGTGTGGTCAGGTAGGAAGAATTCTTAGAATGTTTCTGAAAAGAATCGGCATTGAAAAATATATCACTTTCCACACTCTAAGGGCATGCTTTCCAACTCATCTTCTGGCCACAGGAGCCAAGCTCATGAAGGTCTTACAAATATGCTAATGGGAGAAGAGCCGAACTAGGTAAACTTAATCCCTCAATTAATATACAAAAATTTATGGCACAGAAAAATGACCATTAAAACGTTACTTATTGTTGTAAGGTTCTGAAAATGCATGACTTACTCGTATGGATTCAGAAATCTGAACTAAGATATATCTAGATTTTGTCGATCAAGTATAAGATATCAAAAATGATTTTCATTTATTGCTAATAAAATTGAGGCTTATTAATGAAATATTTTCTTCTTTTTCTTATTGTTTGTTCTCGGGTTTATGCAGGACTAGAGTTTGAAGAATGTAAAGAATTTCAGGATAAATGTCTTAAGGTAAATGGTAAGTATGTCAGCAAGAGAAGTCTAGCTAAGTTACTTAGGGAGAACTCTGATGAAGTTCCTGATGAGTACAAAGATATTTTGAGTTTAGAAAATCTAAAAAAATTACCTCGTGGAAGTGTCATTAAATTGGGAGATTTAGAAAGTTTAGATATTGCTTCGAAAGTGGAAGATATAGCTCGGATTGTTCAGAGTGCAGGGATAACGGATCAAAAAGGTTGTGATGGTTCAGAGGTTCCTGATGAAGAAAGTGAAACTATAGAGCTAAGCTCCGAATCATTAAAAGATGAAGTGGAGCCTTATCTAAAATATACCAGGAGATGGAGTGAGATTGATGCTTCAAAAAAAGAAGCTATTGTTGCTCATATTGCTTCGATTCAAGGCAACTTTTCCCCAGATGTTGATCAAGAAAAAATGATTGCAAATTTAATGGAAAATGGAGGTTTGTTTGGTACGAATTTTCTTGTTCAGGCCCTTGTAGAGTATACTGACGGCGCATTACTCATGAATCGTAAAGAGTTAGGTGATTTGGTAAATCCTATTTTGAAAGACCTTAACCCTGAAATGGCAAAGTATTTCTCTGAAAACTACGGCTTTTTGGAAAAATATGGTGATGAGGATGTTGATTACATAAGTTTAGAAAACTTAGATAAGTTCAACTCTGCTAAAGATATTATTCTCAATGATATCAAAGAACAGGACGAGTTCAGAGCGAAGGAGGATTATCCTGACAGGGAGACTGTTTCTCTTCACTCTTACTTGAGAGCAATGGGTGAGGGGAAAAATGGATTCGAGCACGATACCGTGATAAGAGGTAAGAATCGCTCTATCGTCAGATTGTACGGCAAGAACTCTGTACCTATTTTATATAACAAAGAATTTGGTGTTCACTCTAGGTTTCCTAGTCGTCAAGCGCAGTATGGATTAGGTGGAGTAGAGGTTTATCAGACTTTAATTCATCCCGGATTAGAGATAGCAGGAAAGAAGCTGACTGATAAGTATTCAAAGTATTCGTGCCGTGTAAATTGCGGATTTAAAGCTGGCGGGCATATCTTTGCTTCAGGTCTGCTAGCTTTGGGAGCCACAAGAGTTGGAGACTGGAGTACAGCAGAAAGAGGGGCTGCTGTAGGAATATCGACGCTTGGTGGAATTGTCTCTGGCGCGGGTGAATATGCGGAATGTAAGAAATCTTGTATCAAAGATGAAAAAATTGCAGTGCTTGAAAGTGAAATAGAAGCTAGAAAAACTGAAGAAAAGGCTCGAGAAAAAAATAATGATTACATACAAGCGCAAAAAAATACAGAAAAGATAAAAGAAAAAATGGTAATCGTGGATGATTCCATAGAAAAAGAAAAAGAGAATTTTAAAAATGCAAAGAGTGCGAAAGATAAGCAGCAAGTTCAAAATAAAATAGATGAATTAGAAAGTGAAAGAAAGCAGATTGAGGTCGAAGTGATTAAAGCTCAAAATGATGAATTGAAAGCTCAAAAGGAAGCACAACAAGCTGCGGAAGATGCTGCCGAAGCGAGGAGAGTTGCAGATGAAAAGAAGAAAGAATTTAATAACCAGAATAATGATGGGACGTATCCAATTAACCCTAACTATGAAGATGGACAAAGTGGACCAATTTCACTAGAGGTTTTAGCATGTATTAAAGCTGATTGTAGATTGGTTAGACCAGGGAGAGATACTGAGCTGAATGGTTATAGAATTAATTTAAGCGGAAAAAGTTTGGCTGTTATAAAAGAAGAAATTTCTTGCGAGAAAGGAATCTGCACAGAAAGTAAGAATGATAACCCATTTGGATTATCTGGAAAAATACCAAGCGCAATGGGCGATGATATAACAAATCCAGGTAAGTCTGAACCCTAATTTTTACAAAAGATCTTCAAGCCAGACTTGAAGATCTGCTAGTCTCGTGTGCGCATGAAAGTATGTTTTTACTGGAACAAGGTGCGCCGAAAAGGAATTTATTCCAATCTGGTTATTACCAAAAACAATAGCAACACCTGAGTCTCCCGGAGCAAGA
>CAZQJK010000037.1:0-40133 GCA_964593545.1 uncultured Bacteriovorax sp.
GATGCCGATTCCTCCACCCATTCCTGGGTACATTCCACCACCCATTCCTGGGTACATTCCACCGATGCCGATTCCGCCACCCATTCCTGGGTACATTCCACCATTCATTCCATAACCCATACCGTAACCAGCACCATAGCCAGGATATCCCATCCCCATGCCATAACCACCGCCGTAGCCCGGATATCCCATTCCATTACCCATGCCCATTCCGCCGTTAACACTGATACCACCATAGAGGTTTCCACCAGTCAGTAGGCCAGCAAGTGCGCCTCCAGCTAAAGAACCCCATGGGTTCAAATTAACTTGAGCATTAATTCCCATTCCATTTCCGTACATACCGTTATTTCCGTACATACCACCAGTATAACCGCCACCAAAGTTAGGACCAATCATCCCTCCCATGTAGCCACCAGAATAACCATTGTTGATGAAACCGCTTCCGCCAACTCCACCATATAGTCCACCAGTTAAGCCAAGCCCACCAGCATACATTCCCATACTATTTCCGTTACAAGCGTTTAGCATTGAAGTTTGTTCTTTTCCTGTTATTGGGTTCGCTCCAACTTCTAAGTTATAAGCTTGGTAATTATCGATTGTTCCATTACAAGATTTGATCCCGCCCTCATAAGCATTTGCCCATTCTTTTTGAGACTTATATTGATATTTAGCTCCAACATAAGCTGCACCAAACATTGCAAGCGAAGGTATCGCAACTTTTGCAACATCGGCCCAAGGATTTGTTTCAGGTAATTCAGGTAAACATTCCACACAGAATCCACCATCACCGAATTCGCTATTAATATATCTTTTGTAACAAAGAGACTTTTCTTGTTCATAGACATCAGAGATCTCTTCACAAACTGTCCAGTCTGCAAATGCACTGTTTGCTAAAATTACAAGAACCAATAGTTTCTTAATTTTCAAATGCTTTCTCATCTTTTACTCCGACTACATTTTATCTCATTGTCTAATCGACAAGTTAGATTAAAAACTTGAACAAAAAAGATTTGAACTACCTAAACCACTGAAATTAATAGAAACATATTACTAATATAGATCATTTACATAGCCAAGAAGGACGGTTAAAAAATAGTATGGAAAATATAATCGGATGGTCTATTTTGACCATTATACTTGTCTACCTTACATATATGGCGTTCACCATTAAGAATGAAACAAACGTCGCGCTAAATGACGGAAAAAGTTTCGAGTTTGGCGGCCTGCTTTTCATTCTTCCTCTTTGGTGGAGTGAAACATTTAACTCCAATGAAAGAGTGATTTTTGAAAGAACAGATACTCGATACGATTGGAAAGCCACGTTTCAAAAATTCGAAATCGATTTAAAAGAAAAAGAAAACTTACAAAATGTTTTTGAAAAATACGCTCTTAATGAAAAACTTATTTTCGATGAAGAGAATGTTATTATTCAAGTCCCAAAAAATATAAAATCATTTCATGAACTCAATATTGAAGCATTACGAATTGAGGGAACAGCAACACAAGACAATGAACACCGAATCTACATTGATATTTTAATCTTTATGAATTGTGGCGATATTTTTATTGTGGAAAGTAGAAGCTCAATTTTGAATGGATTACTTGAAGGACCTTTCTTTGAACAAATGATTGCAAATATTTTACGAGCATAAAAAAAAAGCCCACTTAGAAGTGGGCTTTTTATTAATTTCTTTTTGGATTAAATTGTCTAATGCTCTGTACGAGAAAAGCATGAATATCTTCATCGCTTCCAAATACATCATCAATAAGTTCGCAGTTTAAAAGAAAGTCAGACATTCTATTTGCGATTTGATGTAAAGATTCAACTAAGTATAAACCACCAATATTCTCACCACTGAAAGACTTGATAATTTCCTTTCTTGCATGGTTGAACATTTCTGATTCAGTAATATCTTCAGTTAGGCTATCAAGCCCCATCTTATCTTCGACTTCTTCAATAGCTTGATCACGAATATCTTCATCTGTTGCAAAACAAACTCCATACTCTGTGGCCATAGCATCTATTAGTGCTTCTCTATCAGCAATATCAAATTCAATTACTCCACCTTGCTTCAAACTATTAACAGAATAAAGGGCAAGTGCCTTGAGAGTATCAAAATTAGTTCTCATGATTTTTCTCCAAATAATATAATCCACTTAAAAGTGTAACTATTTGGATTCAGACAAGCAAGCAAAAGGTTATTTTCTTTTTAATATCTTTGTAAAAAATCCGGCCACGAGTTTATAGTCACCCATAACGCACAAAGACAAAAGATAGGCTACTGCACCAGTACCAACACTCATCATAAATATTGAGAGTAATTTTAGCGCTCCGCTCCCTAGTGCAAAAGAAAATTGCGAACGAAAATAACTAGTGACGACAAAGCAAAATATTCCGGCAATAATTATTTTAAAGAAGCGAATTGGAAAAAAGAAGGTCAGTTTTAAACCAAGTAATTTCATCAAGTACACAGATTGAACAAGGATGATAAATACCATCGAAAGCGATGTCCCAAGCGCTAAGATTTTAAACCCAAGAGCATCGACGAGACTAAAACAAAATATGATATTCAATAGTATGGCACCTGAAGATATGAAGACAGGTAATTTTGGCTTATCCAAAGTGTAAAAGGTTGGAGAAAAGACTTTATATAATCCATAAAACGGTAAGCCAACGAGGTAGTATTTCAAAGTCTGTGCAACCATCATTGTATCTGAACTAGAAAAAGCCCCACGCTGATAAGAGATTGCAACACAATCTTCAGCAAGTGCATAAATTAATGCGAGAGCGGGAATGAGCGTAAAAAGTGAAGTTATATAACTCGTTTGTAAACAACCGATCGCTTCTTCACTCTCCCCTTTCTTCCAATGATCAGAAAAATGGACGAGATTTGAATTCCCAATAGAGACGCCTAAAATTCCAACGGGAAATTGAAATAGCCTGAAACTATACTGTAGCCAAGAGACAGCACCGATCACAGTTCCTGTTGCAAGAAATGTTGAGACGAGTAAATTAATTTGAGTTGCCGCAACCCCGATTGTTCCAATTGACATACGATGGAGAACCTCTGTTACATTCTTTGATTTAAAATCAACACCTGCGTAGCTTAGCAACTTCTTAGAACCAAGCATCGGTATTTGTATTAGTAACTGACAAAGACCACCAATAATAACTCCGATTGCCAGCGCAACAATTCCGTTTATCCCCTGAGTCTCCAGCCACTTTGGCAAAGTAAGCATCGATATAATCATGACAATATTAAAAAGAGCAGGCGCCATCGCCGGGGCAAAGAACATTTTGTAGGTATTTAAAACCCCCATACAAAGCGCGGCCAATGAAACAAAAGTCAAAAATGGAGCCATTATTCTTGTTAAAAGAACTGAAACTTCAAAACGGCTTACATCTTGAGTAAAAAGTTCATTAGTCATGAGTGACACAACTTCGGGAGCAAAGATAATAATAAGAATACTTATGCATCCAGTAATCGAGAGCAGAACAATTCCCATTGTCCAAAGAAGTTTTATTGCTTCTTTTTCACTTTGATTTTTTGCACCCGTAAAAGTTGGAACAAAAGCAGAAGAGAAGGCTCCCTCTGCAAATAAGTCACGAAGCATATTTGGAATTCTAAAAGCAATATGAAAGGCATCGGTAAGACCTGATGCACCAAATATCTGGGCGAGTAAAATCTCCCTAACAAAGCCAAGTACACGACTTGAAAGGGTCGCAACACCCATTCTTAAAGATGACAAAATAAAACTTTTTTTAGATTTGTTCATGAAAACTATTTTATGAACTCTCATACACAATAGCTACAAAAAAAAAGCAGAACCTAAGTTCTGCTTTCTATTATTAAACGTCTTCGAAACGATCATCATCTCTTGAAGGAGGGCCATCGGAAAAGCTTTCACCAACAACCTGGCTAACAACTTCCAACTGAACTTCTTCCTTCTCAGTTTTAGCCTTCGATTTTTTAGCATCTAAAGTATAAACATTATCTGGCTTCTTATAATTTGAAACTGCAGTTGAATTATTCTTATTACCATTAACTAATGATTCTAGTGCGCCAACAATATCATTAAGGTCCGTAGCCTGTTTTGCAAGAGTCGATGAATTCATCGCAGTTTGACTCGCGATAGAAGTATTGACGTGTGTAACTTGATCAAGCTGATTCATTGCTGATGCAATATTTTCAACACCTGTTGCCTGTTCACTTGCCGCACCTGAAATTTCTTTCATCAGATCCTTAACTTGCGCTACGTTTGACACAACTTCATTTAAAACTTGATCACATTTCTGAGCTGTATCAACACCGTACTCTGTTTTCCCTTTAGCAACGGAAACAAGTCGTCCAACAGCTTCTTTAGATTCAGAAACAATTGACTCAACTCGATTAACCGAGCTTGAAATTAGAGTCTCAATCTCTTTTGATGCATTCCCAGACATTTGGGCAAGATTACCAACTTCTTCAGCAACCACGGCAAAACCTTTTCCATGCTCACCTGCTCTTGCGGCCTCAACCGAAGCGTTAAAAGATAATAGTTTTGTTTGAAAAACGATATCGTTAATAACTTTTGTCTTGTCTGATATTTCTTTAATAACACTTACAATTTGCTCTAACTCTGTAGAAGTTTTTTCCATCTGCCCTGTAATATCATCATTGCAATCGCTGATTTCATTGATAGCATTCACAACATTTGATACGGCCTGCTTTCCTTCAGAAGCAACCCCATGTGACTCGGTAGATTTTTGTTCAGAGAAGGCAGCGTTATCAACACTTCTCTTCATCATTTCCCTAATCTCATCGAGAGTTGATACTGTTTCTAAAACAGCAGCTGATTGCTCAGTTACTGAAGACGAAAGATCATCGGCAGTTTGTTTAAGTTCTTTTGAAGCACTTGAAGTATTATCACTTGTTGATTTTAAATGATTCGTTAAATCAGATATCGCTCCAGCTGTTTTGAAGTAGAAGCCTATAACTCCAAGAAGAATAAGAATTGATATTGCTGATGAAGCAAGCATTGTCATATTTGTTACTTTCTGTTGCTTGTCAATATGTGCGACTTCTGAAGTAATTCTATCGTTGATATTCTTAATATTATCTTTAATAATTCTTTCAATGCCATGGATTGCACTTCTAAAACTTGCAATCGCTGCTACCTGCTCATTATAGTTATTAACAACTTCACCAAATTTTTGAACATACTTGCTACCAAGTGTATTGAACTGGTCTGCAACAGTAGGGTCAGTGCCAAGACTTCTAATTTTCGAAGCGACTTCTTTGGCCTTATTAAAATATTTCTCGTCATGTCTTAAAAGATAATCTTTTTCATGTCGACGTAATAAAAATAACTCTACAGTTCCCTTTGCTCCAATATCATGAGACTTTATTAGCCCTTCAATTTCATGGGCGATACTTCTAAGATCACCCCTTAACCCATTTTCAGAATCACCTTCAGCTGAAATTGTGCTAACGACTTTATTAAAACCTGTTTCATAAATCCCAATCGATTTTTCTAGTTCAGTATACTCTTCAGTCTTTAATTGAAATCCTTCAAGCTTATGAAGTCTCTCAACAGAGCTCTTAATATTGGAAATAGTCTCGGCATTTGATTTAACATATTTTTGATCTCTTCTTAAAAGAAAATCTTTTTCGTGCCTTCTTGCCGTTAGCATTTGAACCGATAGAACTCTAAGTTCATCTCTCGCCTCAAGCTCGGCCTTTATTATTTGTGCATACTCATCACTCATATTCGTCGATGAGATAAAACTAAAAGCGAGGGTGGCAATCATAATTACAAGAACACTTCCAAGTGAGATAAGTGTTTTTGCTTTAAATGATAAAGACTTCCAAAATTTCATACTAATTCCTTTGCATTTTCTTTTTCTTAAACTTCTAACATGCCTATTTTATCGACTTTATTAAAAATTCATTTACAAAAATAAAGTAAAATTAACATCATAGCTCAAGCACTTGAAATAATGGAACAGTTCAATTTTGAACACATTCCCAATTATTAAGAAACTTTGACACTGTTAATAATTACAAATATTCAATGCAAAAAATCTGTGACAAACTCGCGCTTTTTTCTTATCTTAGGCCCATGGAAAATAACAAAATCAACTTCATCGACGTCAATAGCGCAATTAATTGGGATGAGTACTTTATGCTACAGGCCGTAATGGCAAGCTTTAAAAGTAAAGACCCTGCGACAAAAGTCGGGTGCGTTTTCGTCGATCAAAACAATCATCAGATCACTTTTGGTTATAATGGTTTTGTTGCAGGAATTGATGAATCAAAGCTTCCATGGGGAAAAGACAAAGAAGTCTCTTTAGAGTTTCAAAAATATGGTTATGTCGTCCACGCCGAAGCAAATGCAATTCTTCACACAACCAACGCCCTATCAAACGCAAAGTGCTACGTTACTCTCTTTCCATGTCACGAATGTGCAAAACTTTTAGCTTCTTCAAAGGTTAGTGAAATTATCTATCTTCAAGATAAGCATTCAGGGACGGAATCAAATCGAATTTCGAAGAAAATTTTTGAACTGACTGAAATAAAGACCAGAAAACTCGAGCTGAGTTCAGATATTATCGATAAATTAACCTCTCATTTTAACGAAGCCATCTTAAATCAGTAAGTTAGATTAGATAAAAATGACATAGATCATAGACTTGTTTGAGCATTAAAACTAATGTATAAGTTCATATACATCAGTCTCAATCATTAACGAGGTCACTATGACAAATTTGTCAAAAGTCAGAAAAGGCGCGAAAGCAAGAGTTCACTCATTCCATGAAAGTCTTCTATCAAAATCAATGATGGTCGGTCTTGGTATTTTACCAGGAGATACGATCGACTTAGTTAGTGAGTCTTTTCTAGGTTCTCCCCTAACAATACGTCTTACTGACGGTGAAACTGTGGCCATGAGAATAACCGAAGCATCACTCATCAATGTCGAAATAATAGGATAAGAAATGAAAAAAATTTTAGTCATTGGTCCTCCAAACTCGGGAAAGACAGCACTCTTCAACGTTCTTTCAGGATCAAATAGAAAGGTAGCTAACTACTATGGTATCACTGTTGATACTGCACTTGCTGGTTTAAAAACAAATAAAGAAAATGATAAGCAAATCACAATCGTTGATCTTCCAGGAATTTATAGTCTAGTTCCTTCATCAATTGATGAATCGGTAACAGTTTCAACTCTACTTGGAAAAAATAATCAGGTTAGCGAATACTCTGAAGTATTTGTTGTTGTTGATGCTTCAAGAATGGATTCATCATTATCTGTCGCTCTTGGATTAAAAGAGCTATTTGCAGATCGTATCAGAATCATCTTCAACAAATCAGACCTTGTACAAGCGAAACATTTTGATTTAGATGGAATTGGAAAGAACCTTGGAGTTCCATATATCATTACGAGTGCGTATAAAGGTGACATCAAGGCCCTTGATAAATTTATTCGTGACAATACGGGAGATGAAGATCTTCTACCAAAGAAGAAAATTGTCTTCAATGAAGATGCGATGGAATTTAATCCATTCAATATTGTCTTCAACGAAGTTGGTGCAGTTGATATCAGCAATGAAGTTAACTCTTTAAACTTTATCGAAAAATTTCAAAGACAAGCAAGAGACCTCAAAGCTTCATATGCTGTAGGAGAAGGAAGAGATAAAATTGTTCTTTCTAATAAGATTGATAATTTTGTTCTTCATCCTTATATTGGAGGATTTATCTTCCTGGCGATCTTCTATTTAATCTTCCATTCAATTTATACCGTATCAACACCATTCATGGATATGATTGATGGTGCAGTTGGTGGACTTGGAGAATATATCGGTGCTCTTTTACCAGAAGGGCAGCTAAATAGTTTCATCGTTGATGGAGTTATCGCTGGAGTTGGTGGAGTTGTTATCTTCCTTCCACAGATTGTCATCCTCTTCTTCCTTTTAAGCCTTTTAGAGCAAAGTGGATATATTTCAAGAGCATCGATTATTACTGATAAGATTATGTCGATCTTTGGCCTAAATGGAAAAGCATTTCTTCCGTTCATGTCGGGATTTGCTTGTTCGGTTCCAGCAATTATGGCCACGAGAACAATTGCAGATAAAAGAGAAAGAATGGCCACACTGATGGTTATTCCTCTAATTACTTGTAGTGCAAGACTTCCGGTCTATGTTCTTTTAATTGGTACCTTCATTCCAAGTAAAACAATTCTAGGAATTTTTAATTCTCAAGCGCTCGCATTTTTCTTCTTATATTTCCTAGGAAGTATTACGGCGCTAATTATCGCGAAACTATTTAGACTTTCATTTTTTAAAGGAAAGACTAACTCTTTTATTATTGAACTTCCTCTCTACCAACTTCCTTCGCTTAAGATTGCCTTCAAAGCAATGTATCTCAAAGGAAAGGTATTTCTTAAGAAAGCAGGGACAATTATTCTCGTTCTCTCAATGGTGATTTGGGTTCTTTCGACTTTCCCAAAACCAGCACCTGAACAACTTGAAGGAAAGACAGATGCTGAGATTGCAGCGATATCACTTGAGAGCTCGACTATTGGTCGCATGGGAAAAACAATTGAACCAGTAATTGCTCCCCTTGGATATAACTGGAAAATGGGAGTTGGTATCATCGTAGCGATGGGTGCCAGAGAATTATTCGTATCAACACTCGGGACAATATATGCACTTGGAGATGTTGATGAAGAATCTGATTCATTAAAAGATCGTATGAAATCCGAAATTAATCCAGAAACTGGACTTCCGGCCTATAATCTAGCCGTAGCCTGGTCACTGCTTGTCTTCTTTGCATTTGCTATGCAGTGTATTTCAACACTAGGGATTGTAAAGCGTGAAACTGATAGCTGGAAGTATGTTGCCTACATGTTTGGCTATATGACCTTGCTCGCCTACGGTGGAGCATTTGTTACGTACCGAATGCTAATTTAATTTTATCTTAAGGGCGATTTAAAATCGCCCTTTTTTAGAATATCCCATCTCGATTAGCGTTTTCTTCAAAGTAATCAAAATCAATACTCAAAGCATTTCCAAAGATTATCGCCTTGTGCTCAACAGGAAGCTCTTCTGATAGCTGCACTCCAAAAGTATCTGAGTCCGTAAATACCTCTTTAAATATTCCGCCCCATTTTTTGGATATCAGTCCAATGCTCTTTTGCGAGTTATTAAATATTTCAAATGAAAAGAACTTTAAGAATCCAGAGTTGATGTGTGCGAAAATTTTTGAACGAGAGTCTGATAAATCATATCTCTTCCTAAAAATCGCAAATCTCTGATCGATTTGACCAATCGTAGCTCCACGAGCATCCTTAACAACCATCGTCGAGAAGAACCAATAATATGGACGGTCCAAAATTAAAATAAGATTTCCACTTGAGTCAAAAACATGAATGACTAAAGATCGATGCGCCCTTAAGAAACTTCTTTTAATAAATGCCCAAAGTCCACGACCTTGCTCAGCACAAAACCCAATGACGCGTTTTTCGTCATCCAATATTTGGTATTTATTCTTTGTTTCAAAGCCTGTCAGGATTTCACCCCACTCTTTCACTTGCCGTACAAAAAAGCTCTGATTCTGACCAAAAAAAAACAAAAAATTCTGATTTTCCACGTTACAGTCTCCCCGTATTCATTCTATACTTTGCTCGTTATTTTAAAACAACAAGTCAGAGGAGGCCACATGAAACCATTTATCGTCGTTTGTGACGGTATGGACAAAGAAGTTTTCGAAGCTTTACAAGCTGAAACCAATCTCGAAGTCCACCCTAAAGCAAAAATTAGCCAAGAAGAACTAAAAGAACTCCTCCCAAAAGCAAATGCACTCATTATCAGATCAGCGACATCAGTAAACAAAGAATACCTCGAACTTGCACCAAATCTTAATCTTGTCATTAGGGCCGGTGAAGGAACAGATAATATTGATAAGAAGGCCTGTGCTGAATTTGATGTGGTTGTTGAAAATACACCAGGAGCAAATAATAACTCAGCAGCAGAGCATGCCATCGCACTTATGATGACAGTTCTTAGAAAAACTGCTGCGGCAGATGCTTCAATGAAATCTGGAGCATGGGACAAGGCGGCCTTTACTGGAAACGAGCTTGCAAACAAGAAAGTTGGAATTGTTGGGTTTGGAAAAATCGGACAAATCGTTGCAAAACGTCTTGCTGGCTTTGACCCAGAAGTAAAAGTTTTTGATCCATTCTTTGAAAAGAGTGAACTTCCATATGTTTCAAAAGCTGCAACGCTTGAAGAAATATTTGAAAGCTGTGACATCATCACGCTTCACACTCCACTAATGGATGCAACACGCGGGCTTGTTAATGCAAAACTTTTCAACCTAATGAAAGCTGATGCTATTTTAGTAAATGCTTCACGTGGTGGAATTGTTAACGAAGAAGATCTCTACGAAGCTCTTTCTTCTAAGAAGTTTAGAGCAGCAGGATTTGATGTCTTCTCTGCGGAACCACTTCCAGCAGACAATAAGCTTAAAGAACTTTCAAACCTTGTCATGACTCCACACTTAGGAGCTGCAACAGAAGAAGCACAACTACGAGTTGGACAAATGGCCGTCGCTCAAATTAGAGAATACTTCGGAAATAACAATATCGTTAATCAGGTGAAAGTATAATGAAATCTCTAGCAATTATTGGTTCACAATGGGGAGATGAAGGAAAGGGAAAGATTACTGATCTTCTAGGATTAAAGTGTGACGTCGTTGTAAGGTACCAAGGTGGTAACAACGCTGGACACACGATCATCGTTGGAGAGAAGAAAATTGTTCTTCACCTTATTCCATCTGGAATTCTTCACTCTCACTGTACTTCAGTGGTTGGTCATGGTGTTGTTCTTGATCCTCAGGCCTTCCTTGAAGAATTAAAAACTGTAGAAGCTTCAGGAATCAAGGTTACTCCAAGTAATCTTATGATCTCTGCTAATACAACAGTAATTACACATTACAATAAATTGCTAGACGGTCAACGAGAGGCCAAAGGGCCAGTTAAAATTGGAACAACGGGAAAAGGTATTGGACCAGCTTATGAAGATAAGATTAGTCGTAAAGCGATTAAAGTTCGCGACCTTTTAAATCTTGAAATTCTCGAACAAAAACTTTCTGCGAATCTCATTGAAAAAGAATCATTATTTAAAAATCTTTATCACTGTGAATATCCTTCGGCCAAAGATGAAGCGGCAAGACTTTTTGAACTTGGAAAATCTTTAGCTCCTTTTGTTGCTGACACTTTTAGTTACCTTGATAAATGCGTTACTGATGGAAAGAAAATACTCTTTGAAGGTGCACAAGGTGTACTTCTTGATATCGATTACGGTTCATATCCATTTGTGACCTCTTCAAGTACATCATATGGTGGGATCTTCACAGGTGCAGGAATGCCGGCCGGAAAAGTAGATGAAGTTCTTGGGATCACAAAGGCCTACACAACAAGAGTTGGAGAAGGTCCTTTTCCGACAGAGTTATTTGATGCTATTGGAGAAAAGATTCAAACTGTTGGTCACGAATTTGGTGCGACGACAGGTCGAAAGAGAAGATGTGGATGGCTTGACCTTCCTCTTCTTAAGTATTCAGTTAAATGTTCAGCTCTTACAAGTATTGCTCTCACAAAACTTGATATCCTAAGTGAAGTTGATGTTCTTAAAGTTTGTACGAGCTACAAGTACGAAGGAAAAGAAATTGACTGTGCCTATCCGGGGATTGATCTTTCAAAAGTTGAGCCTGTATTTAAAGAGTTAAAGCCATTTACAGACGACTTCTCTGGTGAACTATCGCAAGAAGTAAAAGACTATATTGCTTTGATCGAAGAAAGCCTTGGCATCCCTGTTGGGATCCTCGCTTTTGGTCCAGAGAGAAGCCAAATTAAGTTTCTAAAAGAATATTTCTAACATACCTTTACAAAATTCATAATGCCTCCATATTAATCTATGGAGGTATTTATGGAAAAAATTCTCGGAAGTTGTCCTTCCTGTCATGTGCTTAATAAGATTGAAGCTACAGCGGTTAAAAATCAACCGATCTGTGGTAAATGCAAAACCCCACTGGCTTTTCATGACCTCGTTCAAGATATCACAACTTCTGAATTCGATAAGATAGTACGCAATTCGTCCATTCCTGTTGTTGTCGACTTTTGGGCCTCTTGGTGTGGACCATGTCAACAATACGGACCAACTTTTCAAATGGTCTCCAATGAATATGGTGGTGTCGTTCAATTTTTAAAAATAAATACGGAAAAGAATCAAGACCTCGCGACTCGTCTTGGCGTTCGAGGAATTCCTGCAACGATGATGATCAAAGATGGAAAAATCACTGGCAATATCGCTGGTGCGATGAACTATGATCAATTGAGAAACTGGATTGAGCAAAATAAATAAGGGAGGACTTTCGCCCTCCCCCGTGTAAGATTTTATTCAGCAAAGGTTTGAGATTAAGGATTTCGTTTACGTCCATGACCCTCCTTGTTTGATTTATTTTCTCTATTTGTGTGTTTCATTTTTTTCTCAATGTCTCTCACCTTTTGTTCATCAAAAGGCTGATCAATTTTTTTGATCAGACCGGCGATCTTTCTTAAATTAAGCCCAGTATCTTGTACGATGATTGTTGAGGAAGTCACCTGTTCGATAATTCTACCGTAGCGTGACAAAAATGGTCGAAGAGCGCGTGTCATATAAGGCAAGCTCTCTTGATTTTTTAATGGGTAGGTTAATAAGAAATAGTCTGAAAGATCTGGGATATCATTAGTATCGCCGGTCCAATTGATGCTCTCGATATTACTATAGCGAACATCACGTGCAGGTATAATTAACTTTGTTTTTTCATTTATATTAATCCTTGTATATCCATGCTGATTTAAAAGCACAGAAATTGATTTATCCACATTCTCTTTATTAAGTGAAAAACTATCTGAAATAAAATTCTTCTGATTAAGATCTACTGCTCCAATATAACTTACTCCCGATATCACTGAAGCTTCCTCAACACAGCTTTTTAAGTTTTCGCAATTTGCAAATGCGCTAGTTGATATAAGAAATAATGTTGATGCAAGAATTGGTTTCAAATACTTTCTCCTGTTTTTGGTATGAATTAATCCTAATTTAAATTTTGTAGAGGATTGTTTGAATCTGGTAAATGATTGGTGAAATAAAAGTAAAAAAACTGTCAACTTTTTGGACGATGCTATATTTTATACAGATCTAAACTGAAGCAATCCTTAAAAATCAAACACTTAAAACCTCAAAGTTGGCATAATTAATGCAAATACCAAAGTATCTAAATACTTATGGAGATTTTTATGAAAGCACTTTTAGTCATTATAATTTCATTTTCAGCATTCTCTTTTGGTGAGTACATGACTCCAATGCAAAAGCTTATGTTCAATCTGGAATTGAAGGCTAAGTACTCTGGAAAGTCGAAATCGAAACCTAGCACAAAGAGAAATTGTGTTGAAGATTTCTTCGCAGCAAAGGGAAAATATAACTCTGCTGTCTGCGATGGCGAAGCAAAAATAATGCAAGTTGGGATGATTAGTGCAAAGAAATTTACACGCGATGAAATTGAGAATATGCCTGCTGGTCACCCTCATTTAAAGTCGACAGTAAGAGGAACAAATAAATTAATTAATTATGCAGTGCTTGGAGGAAGCCCTTCTTATCCACATTCAACTGATGATTGTAAAAACTTCTTTTCAGAGGAAGTTGAAGTCGTAAATATTGATGGAAAAGAATGTCGAGAAATTAAATTTCGCGCACCAGAATTAGGTGGCGAAACTTATTCTCAAATATACTGTGAAGATGATTATTCGCTATATATTACTTTTAATTAATAAGCTCTCCATAGAGCTTATTTTCTTTGAATTCAGTTAACTGAACATTGATAATTTGATTTTTAAGATCCTGCGACGACTTAACAAATACTCTTACAAAGTTTGTCGTATATCCTTCCCAGTAACCAAACTTATTTTCTCTTTCAAAAAGGACTTCACTATTTGAACCAACCTGATCCTCTGCGAACATATTAAGCTTAGCATCCCCTAACATAATTAAGGTTTTCACTCTTTGCTTCTTTACTGGATGTTGAATATGATCATCCATTTTCCCGGCCATCGTATTCTTTCTCTTTGAATATGGAAAAACATGAAAGTGAGTTATTGGGAGCTCTTTTAAAAGGTTAAAAGTATTTTGAAAGTTTTCTTCCGTCTCTCCAGGAAAACCACAGATGATATCGGCACCAATTCCAGCATTTGGAAATGCCGTTATAATTTTATTGATAATCCCTTTATAATCTTCAACAGAATACTTTCTTCTCATATTTGTAAGAATCGTATCATCGCCACTTTGAAGTGGAATATGAAAATGATCAAGAAATTTTGGAGAGCTCTTCATCACCTCTAAGAGCTCATCAGTGATCGTGTTAGGCTCGACGCTTGCAAGTCTTAGTCTTTCAAGTCCTTCAAGGGCCAAGAGTTCCTTAACAAGATCAGAGAGCTTCTCACCGCTTGTTGACTCATACTCACCAATATTAACACCAGTCAAAACAATTTCTTTAAAACCATTTGCAAGTAACTTCTTCGCTTCACTTATTGCACTTTCAATTGATACTGCCTTTGAGCGACCACGGGCAAAAGGAATGATGCAAAATGAACAAACATAATTACATCCGTCTTGTATCTTTAAAAACGAACGAGTATGTCCATCGACAGAACTTGTCGCCGCTCCGTAGAAGTCAACCGACTTATCAATATGAATAGCATCAGTTTCTTCTTCATTTAAATATTCAAAAACTTTATACTTCTCACTAGTACCCAGAACAAGATCTACCCCTGTCATCTTAGCGATCTTTGGAGCATCCATCTGAGCGTAACAACCAGCAACAACAATTTTTCCTTCAGGTGAAGCTTTATATGCTTTTCGTATAAGGTTACGACAAGTCGAATCTGCCGCATCAGTCACTGTACATGTATTGATGAAAGTTACGTCCGCCGACTCACCAAACTCAACAATATCATAACCACGATCGACGAAGCCTTGAGATATTGTTCCTGTTTCAGAGAAATTTAGGCGACAACCTAAAGTATGAAAGGAAACTTTTTTATTAAATGTTGAATTTTCGAGATTATTTTCCACTGTTAACCACATCGCTTGAAATTGTAAAACGTCGATAAAATATAGGATTCACAGCATTAAGGCAAGGTGTGTTGAAAAAAAGAACAGTTACAAACAAAGAAAGTTGACCACTTTTTTTGTACTTTTTTACACTTTTTTGAAATTTAGTATTGACGACTAAAGGCTCATCCCTTATATTCAATCTCACCTAAACAGAATGACGGTCTCGTAGCTCAGTTGGTTAGAGCATCTCCCTTTTAAGGAGAGGGTCCTGTGTTCGAGTCACAGCGAGATCACCATGTTTAGACAAATCCGGGAATTTAAGGTTACGCTCTCATCGTCTAGCCCGGTCTAGGACACCGCCTTTTCACGGCGGTAACAGGGGTTCGAATCCCCTTGGGAGTACCAGTTTTATAAAGAAGCCAGACCTAGTCTGGCTTTTTTATTTTCAAGACACTTAATTACTAATCAAACCTAGCTTAACTAAACAAGCATATCTTAACTCACCATCATTTCGATAATTATCCTTAAGTCCTAAGACATGCACGAGTTTAATAACATGATCATCATTGCTAGAAATAGCCTTTTGTTTTATCACATCCCAACTAGGTAGGTTTTCAAAGCTTGGATAACGCCAATCTAAGTCTGGCGCAAATACACCAGTTGTAGACAAATAAGCGGCCAAAATAGCTTTAACTAAATAGCCCCTTGAGAGTTCCTCTTGCTTTGAAAATTTTACTAATGATTCAAATGCATGGTGTGATGTAACTCCATGAAGAAGTGTAAAATTATTCGACTGAGAAAATAGCCATAAAAGTATTTTTTCAAGTTCATCTCGATGAGAACTTGTCAGTGAAATCTTTTGTACACACTCTTTATACTCACGTGTTTTCGAGACAGTGGACATTCTCTCAACAATATTTTTTCCCTCTACCTGTAGGCCTTGATTAAAGTTGATCTGCTTTAGCGAGCCAATAACATCAAGAAATGTTTTATCACCATCCAAAGAAGGACTTACACCTAAATCTATATAGCTCGCGGCCCAAGTGGCCAAGCTAATGATAATTTCATTTTCATTATTTTCTCTAATTGCATACGATAATCGAATAATGGGGTGAAATGCAGCAGCTCCGACTCCTTTCATGAGAACATCGAAATATTTCTGTACAGTCAACTCAACGCCGTCCTCTTGCACACGACATCTAAAGAAATCAATGTAAGAAGCTTCGTATTTATAATTTCCTAAGTGCTTTTCCCAATTGGAATTATCGATTAGGAAAGTTGGATTCATTATCGGTTCTAGCTTCTTAACATCGAACTCATAAAACTCTTCAAGCCTCTCATCACTTGCACCTAAATCCTTCAATGCAAACAATGCCATTGGAGTGTGACTGTAGAGCTCCCCCTTATAATATGTACTAAATTCTTTATTATGCTTATCTATTAATTCATTTAATTTCATAAAGCTCCTTTTGATACTAAAAGACTACACTCCTTAAGTTATTAGAGGAAATAGATAGCTTTTATATTTGTATAGAGAATATCAATCAGGTTGGCTTATATTCTCTAAATAAACAGCATCGATCTCAAGCCCCCGACTAAAGAAACCAGCCTGCCAACTCTTTGTTTTTACGGCTTGCTTACTTACTGGTCGATCCCATTCTGGATAAACCCTAAATCCTCTCTTTCCACCAGAGCTTTTTGATGAGAGCCTAATATAGTTCTTTTCCAAAAGAATACTCTTTGGAAAAATGAATTTTCCGACCTGGTTATCACTTCGACAAATTATAATAACAAAGTCGAAGTCGTCTTCAAGGTCGAGGGGAGATGTAAGATTGTCATTGGTTCGCTTCCATAGAGTTACAAATTGTCCTACTTTTTTCGGTGTAACTTTTGAGGTTCTTTCAATCAAGCGAAGCCGATCAACACAGTACGAACAGCCGCTATATTCGCGGGCACATTCATTAAATTTGAAATTATTTAATTGAGAATTGTTTTTAAACTTTAGAGCTGGAATTTCCATCTTTTAATTCTACAACAAGTAAACAGTTCAGACTAGAGATTCACGTTAATAATTACCTATACTGTTTACAGAATGGCAAATAAACAACTAAAATTTTAAGTCATGAGATCTTTTATTGTAACACTACTTTTCATCATTTTCTCTTTTTCGACAAGCGCAGAAAGTATTAAATTATGTAGCACATCATTCGAACCATGGATTGTTGTCGCTAATAATAAAGTCACTGGTCTCAGTCCAAATTTGGTAAATCTCATTTTTTCACAGTCAGGAATAAAAGAAAAAATCGAACTATCCGCATTGCCTTTTGAGAGATGCTTGTCTGGAATAAAAGACGGTAAATATGATGGTGTTTTCTTTTTAACATTTGTAAGAGATAGAGAAGATTTTTTAATTTACACGAAAAGCTATATAACTGATGAATCTTTTCTATTTTCGAGGACAGATAAGCCACTTACAAAAGAAGTTCTCAAGAGTCCTGGTTCGTATAAAATCGGGATACAAAGAGGCCTAAAATATGGTCAAGAAGTTGATTCATTAATCAATCGTAATCCAAATAATTTTCAATTTACAACAAAGAATATTCAACTTGTTGAAATGCTTGTTCGAGGGCGAATAGATTACTTCATCACGACGAAAACACAATTCTTAAATATACAAAAAACAGCACCTAAACTCTCCAAGAATATTCATTATCAAAGTGATTCCCCACTAAGTTCGGGGGAATACTATATAGGAATATCTAAAATTTCTCCCTTCAAAAAATATGTAGAAGCAATAAACAAAGCTATTATGGATATAAAGACATCAGGTACTAATCCACTAGCACATCAAGCTCACTAATAGTCGCATCGACATTTCCAACTCTTGAAATTTGATAGTCGAATTTGGGTCATCATCACTTGTTAGTGGTACATGAATAAAAATGATATCCATCGAGTTTTTAAATTGATTCAGGGCCTTGTAGTAGAGATAGTTACAAACATAACTTCCGGCGGTATTTGATATTTCTAATGGTAGTAAGTTTTTGTGATCATACTTATGATAGATTTTTTGAAGATCTATATTACTAAAAATTCCATCCGCTCCACTAGCATCAATATTAGTGCCATTTATCCCCACTCCATCATTGTCAGGAATCTCAGCATCAATTATATTAATACCAATTCTTTCAAGAGAAATACATTTTCGTTTACTTGCAACTCCAGTCATAATCAAAGTATCTGGAGATAGAATATGTATCGCTTGCTCTAACTCAGTAAATGCTCTCTCATAACTAACGGGGAGGAGGATTGTATTAACAGCTTCAGACTCTAAAGTATCAACTAATCTCTCCGTCGGGTTTGACCTAAGCTCTCCAAAAGCAACAAAGCCACTTAAAAGTACACTCACTAGGTATCCTTCTTAAATTGAATTTCGATTTCGGTCCCTTCACCAAGTTCAGACTTCACTAAGAGTTTACCTTTATGAGCAGCAATAATATCATTAACAATCGACATTCCTAGTCCGGTTCCTTGACCAGGGTCCTTTGTAGTAAAGAAAGGCTCAAATACCTTTTTTAAAGTTTCTGGACTCATTCCCGTACCATTGTCTTTCATTTTTATGATACAGTCTTTACCTTCTTGTTTTAAAGAAATAGAAAGCTCTGCCTTCGTTCCTTTACCATTATGCTTCGCATTTAACGCGAAAAAGATATTATCAAGAATATTGATAAATGCTCGTTCGATGTCTTGAGGTAGACAACTAAAGATACAATCATTTTCAATATCTTTTTCAATTGATACATTAACAAAGTTTTGCCTTGCTTTGAATGAATGGTAAGCAAGATCAAGTGAGCGTTCAAGGTGCTCACTAAGATTAGACTCAATAAATGTTGCATCCCCAGATCTGGCAAGGAGTAACATACTCTTAATAATACTATCAATGCGTCGACCATTAGTTGTAATGAGGGCAGAAGAATCAACAAATTTTGAAAGAGTCGAGACATAATTGAAGTCGATAGATTCAATCTTTTCAAGTTTTGCTTTTAAGTCTGGAACAAGAATATCTTTAATGAGTGTCGAGCTTCCAATAATTAAATTAAGAGGATTTTTAATCTCGTGAGCAACTCCAGCCGTTAGTCCACCGAGAGAAGCGAGTTTTTCTTGTGCAACAATTGAACTTTGAGCTTCTCTAAGATTTTCGAGTGCATTTTCGAGACTAATTGTTTTTTCTTTGACTTTATTTTCGAGAGTTTTATTCAAGTTGTCTAGTTTTTGAGCATTAACTTCGAGAAAAAGTAGTAGCGAGTTAAATGAATCAACAAGGATTTTTGTTTCAACAATTCTTTGATCTTCTTCAACCCTAATACTCAAATCATTCTTTGAAATAATCTGTTGAAATGAATCACTGAGGCTTGTAATAGGTTTAAGAATTACTAGGATTAAATGTCTTCGAAGTAATAAGAGTGAAACAAAGAAGACCATACCGAAGATAAAAAGCGATATTAATTGGTCATAGATTAATTTCTTAAGCTTATTATCTTCGTAAGTTACGTAGAGCATACCAATCTCATCACCTTGACTTAGAATTGGTGTCTTTATTGAGATTTTGCCATTTCTATAATCATAGTTCTCACCACTTTTTTTTAATACAGTATAATCATAGAAGCCATTTCTTGCGAATAGCTTATCTCCCTTTTCTATTTCCATCGTGAAAAACTTAAGATTTCGAGTAAGGTCTTGAAAGTCTTCAAGTGATTCAAAGAGAACTGTTGCTTCTAAGTTAATCGCCAATGAGTGCGCAGACTCAACTGACTCATCAACAAAGTATTGAAATAGTTTCGTATACTGAGCATAGAACATGATGGATACGGCCATTGCCAGAATCGCTAAGAGAGCAACAAAGTACCTAAAGAATAATTGCTTTAAATTCTTCATTAGTAGGTCCTATCCGCTAGACGAAGCAGTTTTGAACTTATCTTTACATTGTCCAGCTTGATCTTTGTTAAGTTAGCATCAAATTTAATTTTCTTATCTTCTCTCCTTAAAATGATATGAGAATATTGACCATTTAATTCAGAGAGAGAGATTGTCACAAAGCCAAAAACTTCCATCATCAGCGCCTTATCTGACTCCGATTTCACTTCGTGTGCAAGAATAAGTATTGAGCATTCTGCTTTTCGAAGATTTTTATTATTTGTGATTTCTACTTCAACTCTTCTTTTGCCAAGCATTTTATTTTCGATATTAGATTTTAAAACATGATAGATTTCAGAGTCTCCAAAAACACAAAACTTTGCGACACTTGTACTTTGCTGTTCAACAAAGTGTGCAATTCTAAAGATCAGCGCAGCTTCAACTTCTGTTGTACTAACAGACTGCCCTAGAGTATAGAGAGAGAATATTAATGTTATAAGTATTTTCAAATTATATCCCAATGCTCCACAAGACTTCTATTCTTCGTCCAGGATTAACATCAATAAGTGAACCATTTAAAGTATTTGCAATTCTCTTATCAAAAATATTTGTAACTTCTAAAGCTATACTATTGTCCTTTGCACACTCATAGGTCACTTTACTATTGATAACTGTTCCTCCGGCAAAGCGCTTGTTTACCTGATTGGTTCTAAATTGATCGATAAAAAGACCACTTAAAGAGATCTTAAAACTCTCCATCGGAATAAAAGATGTTTTAAAAGCTATCGTTTCACTAGGAACTCCATCTTGCTCGGTTTCTCCACTACTTGTTTTATACCTTGCAAGTGATCTTGAGTAATTAACGCCAAAATTGAATTTCGTATTCGTATAAAGTATTTCGACTTCATAACCATATGCTTTGCTTAAGCCAATTTTATTAAAGTAGACATCTTTTTCATTTCTCTGTTCACGGGTTATTTCATCCGTTAGGTAATTAATAAAAACCGCTTCCTTAAACAAGAAGTTTCCAAATGCACTACGATGAACAACTTCAAAGTTCTCTAATTTCTCTGCCTCAATAGAAGTCGGGATGTCACTACTGATTTTTCCTTCAGCTTTTCTCTCCTCAATCGCATCTTTATTAATAAGAAGATTCTTAAGATTAGGCGCTCTCATTGCTTTACTATAGAGAAATTTTAATTGTTGTCTCCCAAAATCAACGACGATTGAAGCACGTGGCGATAATTGTTCAAAACTTGTATTCAAGGCCCTCGTCTGATCTTCCCTAAGGCCAAGTGTTAAGTAAACACCTTCGAGATAATTAAACTTCTTTGCATATTCCAAAAACGCGGAATAAACACTAAGGCGATCAGAGTCAGTTGAGAGATTCGTACTCGAAGAAGAGATCGTGCCTGAATAATTAAATGTTTCAGGATTTCCTTTTCTATAATTGTCTTTTAGATCAATACCGAAAGTATAGTCTCCACTCTTGCTCTTCTTATTTATATCCATGTAAGCTTCATATTCACGATATGAAATCTTATATCTGTTAATATTATTTTGTGTCCGATTTCCAAACACTGAGTCTTCACTAGATTCATTCATGACGATATACGAGTTTAATTTAAGACCACTTGAAATCTCTTTTTCGTATTTTAAATATGGCGATACGATTGACCATTTAATCTCATTAAGTTGATCTTCTCCTACCGAACTTCCAAAGAATCCCGCTCCCATTCCACTCGTTTTTTTAGAAATACGTAATCCAGGAGTAAACCCTTTCAAAGATCCTGTATCAATTTGATAGTAAGAATTGATAAAAGTAGTTTCCTTAGAATCTCGATTTCTCCACTGTTCTGTTTTATTTCCAACAAGATCATTTGAACTATCTTGAATATAGAAACTTGTTGAGAAAAAGAGCTTTCCATTTGTAAGGCGCTTTTGATAGTTAGTAGAAATTCTTCTACTATTTTCTGAACCTAAACCAGCCTGAATAGTCGTCTGGTCTTCCACTGAAATTTTTGAATTCAATGAAATCACACCGGAGAGGGCACCTGTTCCGTAGATGGCTGACGCTGGACCTTTGAGAACTTGAATACTTTGAAAGTTGTAAAGAGGAACTTCCTCCTCAAGGAAGACGCGACCCGCTCTTGCATGATTAAAAGGTATGCCATCAATTTTTAACAAATGATGATTATTATCAAAACCACTTATTTTTCGCCCTCTCGTCACCAGCGTTCTCTCTCCAAGACCATAGAAGATAGAATATCCAGGGGTTAAATTAACGACATCTGAAATTGTATTTAAACCATAGAGATCAAATTCTTTTTTTGAATATGAAGTAACGTTTCCGGGACTAAGGTAGAGTGGTGTTTCATTTTTTGAGGCGACATCAATTTCAACATTTAAAAGATCCTCTATTGAGAGATCAAAAACATCTTCATTTGCTAAAACTATATTGGTCATTAATAATAAGAAAATTACTGGCTTAAACATAAATACCCCTACAAACATTTTATTTATAATTGCTATTTTTAATAGGAGGTAATATATGCTTAAGTACTAGAATCTATTAGCAAAAGAACAATGCTGGCAAAATTTTTCCACTCGAATTCCTGCATTAAAACCATTTCTCATTGCTGTCGCTCTCTTAGAGTTTAATATATCGGAGAGACTATTTTCAAAAATATTTCCAAGGACAATATTGGCTTCTTTATCCAAGCAACATGGTACGACTTTGCCGTCTGCGTGAATTCCAACATGACCCACAACTCCATGACATCTTCCAGATTCCGACTGAAATGGTAGATCAAAGCTTGGCCATTCGAACCTTGAGTCAAAGTGGAGGTAGATTTTTTCAACAACTTTCTTGGACTTCTTAAATCCGACATCAACATTTCTATTTATTTGAACATTGTAGTATCTCTCGAGATAAGAAATTACATTTTCATTCTCAAAGGATCGATCCCCAAGATTCCATAGCCTAAAATTGATATAGGTATTTGGATTACTAGAATGAAGATGGTCACAAAATTCTAAAAGAGAACGCATATAATCTTCGATGGGCCTTTCTGGAAAATTATCTTTATAACTTTGAACGGAGAAGTTTATTTGTCTGATATTTTTTGAACAGAGAAGATCTTTATACTTTTTTGCTAATAAACCATTTGTTGTAATTTGAACCTGTACATCAAGCATATGACAATACTCGATAATTTTCTCAAACTCTGGATGGGCCAAAGGTTCCCCCATCAGATGAAGACAAACTTGCTTAGCAAGAGGTGCAGCATCGTTGATCGTTTTCTTAAAATCACTAAGTGACATCACTTGTTTGTCACGTTCTACCACCGGACAGAACGTGCACTGCAAGTTACAAATATTGCTTATTTCAATGTAAATTCGGTCTAATTGCTTCACATGGATTTATTACATCGATAAATCCATTATGTCTTCGAGTTTTAAATTAGATAATACTTTTTATAAACTGTAATCTATCAATATCACTATCATTTCCAAGATAAAAGTGCGCAGTCGATACAAATAAGTAAAAGCCCTGCAATTCCTTACCAGCAAAGAACTTGTTCTTAATTAGCGATTTGATTTCTTTTAAATGGATTGCATTCTCAATATTCATCGAAATTGGAATAAAAGACTCGAAGATACTTCGACTCTCATTCAGCTTTCTGTATACACTTAAAAGCTGTTCTGCATTTGTAACACTCTCAATTCCTAACTGCTTCATACTCAATATCAGCTTATCGACAAGTAAGCTAATCACAACCTCATCTTTGCTTTTAAAATAATTGTAGTAAGTACCTATACCTAAATTACAAATCTGGGCCAACTCTCTCATCCCGACATTAGATACACCTTTATCTGTGAATAGTTGATACGACTTCTCCAAAATCATTTCACGAGTCTTTTTCTTCTTTTCCTCTCGTAAACCCATTGTCAGCTCCATTTTTATGCTTATTACTTAGCTATTGTCAGAATAGCCCTGTTCATAAATGTACACTGCTTAATTTAGTTTAAGTTCTCAAGACGTATAAACATAATAAATTTCAACAGGTTATAAGTTAATTCTAAAGGGTAAATATGTATAAAATGTGATTAAGTATGAAAACTTATTAACATTCAGGTCGATAGCCTTATTTGATGGCCAATATTTAAGAAAATGTCTCCCAATATCCGATAAGAAAGAGGTGAAACTCAATATTATCATCTCAACTATTTTCTTGTTTATTCTGATTTCATGTTCGACTCAACGAAATCCTGCGAGTGAAAGAAACGACAGAATTAATCTCATTTTTGACCTCGACTATACGCTCGTCTCTCCCTCCATTGATCAACTTGATACAAATACAGTAGTGGTGGAAAGTGAAAGGTATAGAATTAATGATGGCGCCGCTTTGATGATCGAAGAATTAGCAAATAGGCCTAATGTTGATATCCATTTCTTTAGTGGTGGATCTGAAGCTCGAAACATTGAGTTACTAAAGAAAATTAAAACTTCAACGGGAAGATCCCTACTAAGCTATTCTTCAAATATTTATTCTTTTGAAGATCTCACGCAAGTTGCTTCTAGAGGTCGCTTTAGTGAAAGGTACAAGAAAGACCTGAGCCTCTTCGAGCTAAATCTCAATAGAACTATTCTCATCGATGACAACCAACTTTTCGCGGTTTCGGGACAAGAGAGAAACTTACTGTGGCTAGGCCGAACTTATCACCACATTGAGGAGTATAGTCAAATCGATCGTCTCAAACAAGCACACAACCTTGAGCCAAACTATCTCCCCTCATCAATTGATGCATGGTACCTGGCAAGAAATAAACTAAAATTTGTAAACCTTCTCTTAAATGACGCCATTGAGTCTGACTTGTCCGATCCCGGTACATTTCTTGAATTTATAAACGCAAAAAAGAATACTTACATTCCATATGAAGAAATAAGAACTCCCCATTTCGACAAACTTCTCAAATCTCCAATATCAAAACCCTGCTCAAACCTTGTCTTATCATTTCCATAAATCTATGATGTCTGACTACAGAACTAGATAGGAAATATTTATGACAAAAGCACTAAATGATAAAGCAACCCAAAGACTTGAGCGCGACGAATTAAAGAAAGTTCTCTCGGTAGCTCGAGGAGATGGAGAAATTGATATTCTCATTAAGAATGTCAAAATCTTAGATCTTGTTAATGGTGATATTACCGATAGTTCAATTGCAATTAGTGGAAGAACTATTGCGGGAGTTGGAAAAGAATATGACGATCAAAAAGCGAAGAGAATAATTGATGCAAAAGGAGCCTTTGCTGTTCCTGGTTTTATTGACGGTCATCTTCATATTGAATCATCGATGATGCATCCTTTTGAATTTGAAAAACTAACACTACCACTTGGAACAACAACTGCAATTTGCGATCCTCATGAGATAACAAACGTCATGGGAGCAACAGGATTTAACTGGTTTCTACGTTGTAGTGAAATCATGAATCAAAATCTCTTCGTCCAGGTTAGCTCTTGTATTCCAGCTCTTCCTGGTTTTGAAACGAATGGTGGGCAGTTCGACCTCATCAACATGAAAGAATACGTTGATCATAAGAATGTTCTCGGTCTTGCTGAGATGATGAACTTTCCTGGAGTAATTAATGGAAACGATGAAGTGCTTGATAAACTTGAAGCATTTGAACATTTAAATCTCGATGGTCACTCTCCTCTGCTACAAGGGAAAGCACTAAATGCATATATCGCGGCAGGTGTTCAAAACTGTCATGAAACAGTCACAGCAGCTGAAGGAAAAGAAAAACTTCAAAAAGGCATGGGATTAATTATTAGAGAAGGATCTGTTGCAAAGAATCTTAAGACCCTTGTTCCAATTGTTAATGATTTCAATTCTTGCCAATGTCTACTATGTACGGATGATCGAAACCCATATGAAATTTTCAATGAAGGCCATATCAATTATATGGTAAAGAAAATGATTAACGAGCTTGATACTCCAGTACACGTTGCTTATCGCCTTTCTTCTTATTCGGCCGCAAAACATTTCGGGCTCAAAAGAATGGGATTAGTAGCTCCAGGAAAGCAGGCTGATATTATTCTTCTTAATGATCTGCGCTCTGTCGACATTAAAGAAGTATTTATCAAGGGAGAACTTGTTAGTGAACTTTCCCTTCAAGAGAATCTCAAAGCAAAGCTAGATGATTCAAATCCACCAATGCAAAATACGATGAAGAGAGCAGATATCAAGCTCGAAGAGTTAAGCTATTCACTGACTGACGGTAACTACAATGTTATCGGAATCGTCAAAGATGAGATCATAACTGAGCACTTAAAACTCGATTATAACAATGGTGTATTTTCAAAAGAAGACGTTGCTTATATCGCTGTCTTTGAACGCTATGGGCAGGGACAAAAACCTAGCTTAGGACTTGTCCACGGTTCAGGAATAAGATCCGGAGCGATTGCTTCTAGTGTTGCCCATGACTCACACAATATCATCGTCATCGGTAAGTCAGAGGACGATATGGTTTTAGCTGCGAATCAACTGCTAAGTGTTGGTGGTGGATTCTGTGTTATTAAAGATAAGAAAGTTGATTCATGTCTTCCTTTGCCAATTGCAGGACTTTTAAGCCTTGCCGATGCCAAAGAAATTAATGATGGTATTATCGCGCTAAAGAAATCATGTGTTGATATTGGAGTTCATTTGAACGAACCATTTATTCAGATGGCATTCTTGGCCCTTCCAGTTATTCCAACTCTTAAAATTACAGATAAGGGATTAGTGGATGTTACAAAATTTGAATTTATAAATTTGAAAAACTAAAAAGGGCCAGAAATGGCCCTCTCTTTTACATTTCGACTTTTATATCGACTGTAATCTCTTTATCTTTTGTCTGCACATGAATATAGGTTTCATCTTCACCTATTTTATTACCTTCCATATAGATTTCATCCTGATCTTTACCAAGAGCAACAAGTGCGCCAAGCTTTGAAGAGTTGAAATGATTGCGAATAAAAATCTTATTCTCTTCAACCTTAGAAACTAATTCTTTTTTTATTTTTACAAGATTTTCTTTTCCATCAACAATGATTGTTCCATTATCAATATTAACAATTTGTGCTCCACCATCAACATCAACAATATCAGAAACCTTAACTTTGTTATTTAAACCATCCACATCGACAAAATCTCCAAATATTCTAACTCTCTTATCTCTCTCATCGACTTTTATTGCCCCCCAAAAAAGAGAAACTTTCGAGTATCCTTCACTATCTTTTTGAACACTGAATCCAGTAAAAAGAGCAGCTATAATTGTAAACAAGATGATTCCAACAAATGCAAAACCAGCAATAATTAACTTCTTCATTTTAATTCCTTTATCTATTTCACGCACTAGTATCACTAACCTTCTATATTTAATAGAAGATTGAATTTTTTTCATCTCCTTTGTCCAAGTTTTGCCTAGGTCTGTTTTCAATAACATTCTGATATTCTAGGATAATGAAAAAGACTATATTTTGGTTTAGACGTGATTTAAGACTAGAAGATAATCGTGCACTCTACGAGGCACTAGGCAGTGGCCTTCCAGTTATCCCTATCTTTATTTTTGATAAGGAAATCTTAACCCATTTTAATGATCCAAAAGATAAAAGAGTAAACTTCATTCACCAAAGACTTGAGGCCTTACAAGAACAGCTGAAAGACTTTGGGGCTAACCTTCGCGTTTTCCATTCAACTCCTTTTGAAGTTTTTAAAAACCTTATTTCCAATGAAAAAGTTGAATCCGTTTATGCAAACCGGGATTATGAACCAACTGCGATTAAAAGAGATCAAATTATTTCAGACCTACTTTTCAAGAATAGAGTTTCTTTTCATTCATTTAAGGATCAAGTTATTTTCGAAGGTAATGAAATTCTAAAAGCAGATAGAAATCCTTACACCGTGTACACACCATATAAGAATAAGTGGCTTCAAAACCTCACTGCAAAAGATACAGCAAGCTTTATGAGTGAAAAAATTCTTGATAATTTTTTAAAAGAAAAATCAGCACCAATAATGACTCTTGAAGATATTGGCTATGAAAAAACTGGCGATATTTTTTCAGTTGCTACAGTAGATAAGAAGAAACTTAAAGACTATCATTTAAAACGTGATACTCCCTCAATTGATGGAACATCCCTACAAGGGATACATTTGCGATTTGGAACAATATCGATACGTCATTATGTAAGAGAAGCAAAGAAAACAAATGACACTTGGTTGAGTGAACTTATTTGGCGAGAGTTTTTTTCACAAATTCTTTTTAATTTTCCAAATGTTGTTGATCAAGAGTTTAAAGAAAAGTATCGAAAAATTCCATGGTCAAAGAATCAAGAAAAATTTAAAAAATGGTGCAGTGGAATGACCGGCTTCCCAATTGTCGATGCAGGAATGCGTGAATTGAATGAGACTGGACATATGCATAATCGAGTTCGAATGATTACCGCAAGCTTTCTTGTAAAAGACCTCCAAATAGACTGGAGGCTTGGAGAGAGATATTTTGCGAGTAAACTTCTCGACTATGATCTTGCAAGCAATAATGGCAACTGGCAGTGGGCCAGTTCAAGTGGCTGTGACGCAGCTCCATACTTTCGTATCTTTAATCCAACGACCCAAATGGAAAAATTTGATCCTGATTTAATCTATGTAAGAAAATGGGTTAAAGAATATGGAACAAGTGAATATGTAAAGCCGATGGTTGATCATAAAGTGGCCAGAGAAATTACCCTGGCCCTATATAAAGATAATTTGAATTAATCTTTAAGTGTTAGGAAGTAAAGTTGATCATCATCTAAGAATGCTGAAACAATTGCATCGTAACCAGTTCTTGAATTAAAAACTACGGTAACATTTAAAATTTCAGGTAGATCAGAATCATTTAAATAAGGACCCCCAGAACAAACGTCTTCTGCAATACATTCAATTGGACCCATTTCTCTAACTTTCTTTCCTGTTACTGCATAAAAAACATCATTTTTGATAAAGAAAGAATCAAAATATCTCTCTGCATGTCCTCGGAACATACCAATTTCAAATTTTGCATCAAGCGCACTAACATTTATCGCAAGCATCAATAAAACCAAAGTAATTAACTTCTTCATATTCATCTCCTATTTCTTTTATTTATGATAAACATAAAGTTTTCATTTAACAAATCGAATGAGCTTCGCTAGGATTTTGCCATGATAGCAAACTTAATATTTTTTCTCGTCTCATTCTTTAAAATTCTTAGTCGCAAGAAATATCACAATCTTGAAAACCGAGAGAAAGCAAAACAGATGAGTCCACACGGTAATTATATTATGGCGGTATGGCACAATAACCTCGTCTCGTGTATTTTAAACGCAGAAACACCGATGGTTTCCATGACCAGTCGGTCAAAAGATGGAACAATCGCTGCCGATACCGCAAAGAAATTTAATATTTATTCTGCTCGTGGAAGCTCTTCACGCGGTGGTAAAGAAGCCTTACTCGATATGGTTAAGCATATCAATGAGACCCACTACAATGCGGGACTTACTGTAGACGGCCCCCGTGGTCCTGTCCATGAGCCAAAGCCAGGGATTTTTAAAGTTGCTCAACTCACTGGTTGTCCAATACTTCCATATTGTGTGATTTCAACACGTCGTAAAGAATTTAGATCTTGGGATAAACTTAGGCTACCTCTCCCGTTTGGTACAATGCATATCATTTATGGTGAGCCATACTTCATTAAAGATGAGGTCACCAAGGAAAGCTTAGACGGTCATATCAAGAAACTAAGAGACGGCCTAATGAGTCTTGAGAGTCAGCTAACTAAACTCATGTAATTATTACAAATTCTTTAACTTATTACTGTTTCCCATGCTAGAAGCAGTTAATGAAATACATATTTCTAATATTTTTGCATCTATCACTTCTTGCGGGGACTAAGGCCAATATTGGTTACTGGCAAGTACTCCCTGATGAGAATTTGGGCTCTACTGTTTCACAAGACTCATTTAACCAGATTATTAAAAATATATTTGCTCTTTACCAACTTGAGTCTGCACAAAAAGGAAGAGTGCTTGTTGTTAAGACAAGTGATTGGAATACTTCTTACTTCTCGGCCTGGGCAAATAGAGAAACAGATGGAAGCTTTAGCATCAATTTTTGGGGAGGTCTTGCCAGGCTTCCGTTCATGAATGACGCTGCATTCACCCTCACTGCATGCCACGAAATTGGACATATTCTTGGTGGAAAACCGATGGTTAAGATTCCAAGTCTCTCGCACATGTCTAGTGAAGGTCAGTCAGATTACTTTGCGAGTACAGAATGTATGAAGAAGTATGATTTAAAATTTGGGATCGAAGAAGCACAAAATGTAGACCCCTTCATCACATCACTTTGTTATGATAAATTTTCCGATGAAAAAGAATTTGAAACTTGCCTCAAGATTGCCGCTGCAGGAATTTCACTCTCGCGCAATTTAAGCCTGTTAAGCGGAGTTGATGAGGCCCACGCCGACACTCCAAGTCATGACATTGTCAAAGCAACAATTTTCGACTCGTACCCAAGTGTTCAATGTCGACTAGATACATTTATAGCCGGTGCGTTAAGCGAGAAAAGACCGGCCTGTTGGTATGCTCCAACTGACGCAGAACATATCGACAAAGCACGTTAAAAATTAGAGATTTAATAGGTTTTATATTTAAAAACAATTAATACAAAAAATGAGAAGAGAAATTATGTCAGAAACCCTACTAGAAATTAAAGATTTAACAATTGAATTTAGAAGTGAGGATAAAACTATCCAAGCTGTTAGAAACTTAAATCTTAAAATCCCAAAAGGTAAAACTGTTGGTTTAGTTGGTGAGTCAGGTTCAGGGAAATCTGTAACTTCACTTGCTATCATGGGTCTTATTCCTAACCCTCCTGGTAGAATTGCTGGTGGAGAAATCCTTTTCAAAGGAACTGATTTAACTAAACTATCACAAGATGAGCTCAGAAAATTGCGTGGGAATAAAATTGCCATGATTTTCCAAGAGCCAATGACATCACTTAACCCAGTATTTACTGTTGGTAACCAAATTGATGAAGTTCTTATACTTCACCAAGCAATGTCAAAATCTGAAGCGAGAAAGAGAACGATCGAACTTCTTGATGAGGTTGGTATTCCTAACCCTCCAGAAAGTGTTAACAAATATCCTCACCAAATGTCTGGTGGTCAGAAACAACGTGTAATGATCGCAATGGCAATGGCGTGTGAACCAGAACTTTTAATTTGTGATGAACCAACGACAGCACTTGATGTTACGATTCAAAAGCAAGTTCTCGAGCTTATGTTTGACCTTCAAAGAAAACATGGGATGAGTATGCTATTTATTACTCACGACCTTGCGGTTATCGCAGATATCGCTGATGAAGTTGCCGTTATGTTCAGAGGTGACCTTGTTGAACAAAATACAACGAGGGCATTATTTGAAGATCCAAAGCACCCATATACAAAAGGTCTTCTCGCTTGTCGTCCAAGCCTTGAAGAAAACCCTGTTAGACTTTTAACTGTTGAAGACTTCCTAAAAGCTGATGGTGATATCGATGTTTCAAAACTTGAAATGAAGAAACCGCATCCAATTGATGAAACAAAGAACCCAGTAATTCTTGAAGTCACAAACTTTAACAAGCACTTCCCAATTAAAGGTGGAGTATTTGGAAGAACAGTTGATTGGTTTAAAGCTGTTGATGATGTTTCAATCAAAGTTAGAAAAGGTAGAACTCTTGGTCTTGTTGGTGAGTCAGGTTGTGGAAAGACAACTCTCGGTCGAGCAATCCTTAGACTTATTGAACCTACTTCAGGAAGAGTTGTTTACAACGGAACTGATATTACAGGCCTAAGTAAGAATGATATGAGAGATATGAGAGAGAAGATGCAAATCATTTTCCAAGATCCATACTCATCTCTTAACCCAAGAATGACAATTGGTGATATTATCACAGAGCCAATGGTTATTCATGGAGTTGGTGGAACTAAGAAAGAAAGATACGAACAAGCGGCAGAACTTCTTGAGAAAGTTGGACTTCCTGGTGACTATCTTAATCGTTACCCACATGAGTTCTCAGGTGGTCAAAGACAAAGAATTTGTATTGCAAGAGCTCTTAGCTTAAGACCAGAGTTCATCATCTGTGATGAGTCGGTTTCAGCACTAGACGTTTCTGTACAGGCACAAGTTTTAAATCTCTTACAAGATCTTCAACAAGAATTTGGATTAACATATATCTTTATTTCTCACGATCTTTCTGTTGTCAAATATATCGCTGATGAAATTGGTGTTATGAACAAAGGAAGAATTGTAGAGTTTGGAGCTTCTGAAGAAATTTATAGAAATCCAAAAGATGACTATACAAAGAAACTTCTTAGCGCCATCCCAAAAGGTGTTCCAAAAGAGATGCTACAACAATAAAATACAAGGCCTCATAAGAGGCCTTTTTTTATATTAAAAGAAGTGATTATGCCAATTGTTAACTCCAAGTATAAGACGGCCAAATTTTTTAGAAATGGTCATATTCAAACACTCCTCCCCTATGTCATAAGAACAAGACCTAGGCTCAAGACAGAAAAGAAATCTCTACAAACGAGAGATGGAGATCAAATATCATATTTTCATTTTGCTAATCAAAGTAAGAAGCTTGTGTTAATCACTCACGGCCTAGAAGGACGAGGAGATGATAAGTACATTCTTCATATGGCGAAAATCTTTGGAGAAGCCGGCTTTGATGTTCTGACATGGAATATGAGGACCTGTGGCGGAGAAATGAATAAAACTCAAAAGTTTTATAATGCTCTAGACTATGATGATCTCGATCTTCTTGTGAGTAAATTTGAAGACTCCTATGAAGAAATTAATTTAATAGGAATCAGTTTAGGGGGATCAGTCACGGGTAACTACGTTTCACGAAATGCTAGTAATTTAAGCGCTAAAGTAAAGAAAGCTTGTCTACTCTCGACACCACTTCATCTCGAATCATCACGAGTCAATTTAGAGACAAGAGTTTCAAAAATTCTTTATCAGGGAAATTTTCTCTATTCAATGAAATCCAAGGTAAAAGAAAAAGTTCAAACTTTTGATATTCCTATTAACCTCGAACAAGTCAAGAAAGCGAAGTTTATCAGTGAGATTGATCATCTGGTTATCGCACCTTTATATGGTTATAAAGATGGAGAGGACTATCGAGAGAAGGCCTCTTGTCTGCCTCACCTCTCTAAAGTTAAAATTCCGGTTTTGATTTTAAATGCGCTTGATGATCCATTTCTTGGAGATGAGAGTTATCCTTATGAACTTGCAAAAAGTAATGAATTAATTTTTCTTGAGACACCAAAGCACGGTGGGCATATTGGTTTTATAAAAAGTTTTAAAGACAATATTTATCACCATGAGCAAAGTATTTTAAATTGGTTTAGTTAAAATAAAAAAGGCTCCTTTCGGAGCCCTTTCTTTTTTTATTTCTTTGAAAATTCTAAATCGTACTTAGCCTTAGCTCCCTTGTATCCAAAAACTTTTACATAGTATGCCGTTGAAGAAGATACTCTAAGTCTTACGCTCTCATCATCAGTTGCTGACTCAACAGTCTTGACTAATTTTTTTCCACTTGCATATTGCTTGTATACTTTGAAATCTAAATCACCTTCACTGTGATCAAATTTAATTTTAAAATCTAATACTTCTCCGGCCTTCATTTCAACTTTATACATATCAACATCTTTTTCGCTACCAACACTTAACCCACTAACTTTGACTTCATCTTCAAGTACAGATGCTGTTGCATAGCTTTGGTTATCATCACTAAAAACTGGCGTAGGAACTGGAGTCGGAGTTGGCTCATCTGCATCTAAAATACCAGGAAAATGCGATTTGATGAAAGGGACGATTTTTGTCATCGGCACCCCAGAGTTATTATCTCCTCTCCCAGTCCAGCCCCCACCGTGACCAAAATGGTGAATTGCAATTACTTTATTTGTCGCTGCTGCAAAAAGTGGAGACCCTGAAGATCCACCAAGAGTATCTGCATCGTAATAGATATCATCACTAACTTGTACAACCTTTCCTGGAGAAACTTTCTTTGACCAGTCACAATCACGTACAGTGTAGTAGTCACAGTTTTGGTGAACCACGTAGATCTCAGTTCCCACAGCCGGTACTACTTCTGCAAGCTCTACCTTTCCATATTTTAATCCAGGAGTTCCTTCACATCTCACGAGTGCGAAATCTAGTGCTGGGTCATTACCAATAAATGTTGAACATTTAATTTCTTCTTGATTATTTCTTGATACACCTTTTTCATGTTTCATAAAAACTTTCATTCCAACAACATCTGCCGCACTTCCAATACAATGCTCATTTGTCATCAAAACGTTATTTGATATTAGAAAACCAGTACAACGACCACCATTTGCAAATTCAATATCTGCCACAGCCTTACCTGCAATTCTCTTTTCATTTGTGCTTGATAGATCAGTAATCTCTCCCCAATTGATTTCTCCAACAATAATATTTGAACCATCAAATGTTGCATTTCCCTCTGGGATCGTCTTTCCACACGATACCAATGTTGTTACAACTGCTAAACCGACTAACCCTTTCATCATCTTACTCATCCTTGGACTCCTTCCACTGGGATTTCACATCCCTCTCTGCCTGAGTTCAATATAGTAAGTACTATTTAGAATTTCATTAAACGCATCGTGTAAAAAGCTCGGAAAGTGCGAAATATAAGAAGATGTAAGAAAAAAGACATAAATTACATATGGCCCATTGGAGAAATGGGCCAAAAAGACACTATTACTTGAGTTGGACGACTTCCACTTCACGAGCCTTATAACTTTTAAGCTCTTTTGGAATCGTATCAAGAATAACTTTTTCCAGTGAATCAATAATTTTTTCTTTATAAAAGTTTCTGCCGTAGACTATTGAAACCTCTCTTGTTGGAACCGGAGCCTTAAAGGGTTTAATCAAAGATTTCTTAGGTCCTGCGATGTCGATCATGTCCAAGTGCGGAATGAGCGTATAGCCCGAATCCTTAACCACGAGATTTTTGAGGGTTTCTAAGCTTCCACTTTCAAAACGTTGACCAGCATGGGTTCCGCCCCCACGAGAGCAGAGAGAGAGAACTTGACCCCTAAAACAATGGCCTTCTCTAAGAAGCCATAGCCCATCAGTATTTAAATCAGCGGCCTCAAGTTGCGGTTTTCTAAATAACTCATGCTTCTTAGAAATAAATCCATAGAAAGGCTCGTAGAATAAAACTCTCTCCACAAGTGAGTTATTGTGAAGTGGAGTTACTAGAATTGCAGCATCGAGTTCATCACGATCAAGCATTTGAATAATTTCTTCTGTTGTTCTCTCATCAAGAATTAATTCAACTTGCGGTAAAGCCTCAGAGAAGGCATGTAAAAAGAGTGGTACCAAATAAGGAGCAAGTGTTGGGATTATTCCAAGTCTAAACTCTCCCGAAAGCCCAGCACTAGGGTCATTAGTAATATCTTTTAATTTTTTAAATTCTTTTAACACAGTTCGAGACTGGTGGATAAACTTCTCGCCTTCAATCGTTGGTATCACTGGATTCTTTGATCGATCAAATATTGTGAAGCCTAGATTTTCTTCGAGTTTTTGGATCTGCATACTCAAAGTTGGCTGAGAAACATGACACTCTTCAGAAGCTTTTCTAAAGTGACGGTGCTTATCGACGGCTAAGATATATTCTAATTGTGTGATAGTCATGAGCTATTACCCTTTTCAAATTCATTAATTGTCTCTATTATACTTAAAAATTATTAATACTCAATCAGGGGAGCCAATTAGGCTGAGAGGTTTGTAAAAACAAACGACCCTTTGAACTTGATCCAGTTAACGCTGGCGAAAGGAGATCACGATGAAATCAGAAATTGACCTGTGGACAAGTTTGTCTCGACTTGATGTCGGAATTTTCTTTGCTGTCCTAATTATCACTGCCCTTGCCGTTGTCGTAGGGCAAAAACTTAAAAGTAAGGCCATTCAAACAGAAGAAGAATCAATGCTTGATCTTCTTATCCTAGGAAGACAACTGACTCTTCCAATGTTCGTCGCAACTCTCGTTGCAACTTGGTATGGTGGAATTTTTGGAGTAACAGAAATTGCTTTTAACGAAGGCGTCTATAATTTTGTTACGCAAGGATTTTTCTGGTACATCGCATACATTATTTTTGCCTTCTTCCTAATACATAAAATTGCACCATATAAGGCCATCACTCTTCCTGACTTAATTGAGAAGATGTTCGGTCCAAACTCTGCAAAACTTGCTGCCGTATTTAATTTCTTCAATGTTCTTCCAGTTGCGTACACAATCAGTCTAGGAATATTTCTCCAATTACTTTTTGGCGGGGAACTCTATATTAATATTATTCTTGGAACACTCTTTGTCGTTCTATACTCGATGTGGGGCGGGTTTCGAGCTGTTGTCTTCTCTGATTTAATACAATTCTTTGTCATGTGCACCGGTGTACTCATTATTCTCATTTATTCATTTACAACTTTTGGAGGCATTGACTTTCTTCGAGCAAATCTACCGCAAACTCACTTTGCCCTAACTGGAAAAGTTGGAATTGGAACAACTTTAGTCTGGGGATTCATTGCTCTTTCAACATTGGTCGATCCTAATTTTTATCAGAGATGCTTTGCCGCCGTTAACGAAAAAGCTGCACGAAATGGTATTCTCTACTCAACTCTTATTTGGTTTTGTTTTGATATTTGTACAACTCTTGGGGCCATGTATGCTCGTGCGGTCATTCCTGAAGCACAAGCAAGTCACGCCTACCTGACCTATGCAATTCAAATCCTTCCCGATGGTTTAAGAGGTTTTGTGCTAGCAGGAATTCTTGCAACAATTCTTTCAACTATGGACTCATATTTATTTCTTGCTGGAACGACTCTCGCCTATGATCTTGCTCCAAAGAGATTTAAAGGCAAAGTTATGGTTCACCATATGGGAATTATTCTTGTTGGAATAATTTCTGTTGTCCTTGCGATGATATTTAAGGGAAATATTAAAACTGTCTGGAAGACGCTTGGAAGTTTTTCGGCGTCATGCCTATTGTTGCCAGTTATCTACGGTCACCTCTTTCCTGGAAAAATCAAAGATAAGCAATTTGTTTATGCCTGTTTATTAGGAGTCATTACCACTGCCACATGGCGCAATATTACTCGCCCCGCATTATTTGAGAACGTAGATGAATTATATGTGGGTATTCTTACAACCTCCCTCGTTTTATTCATGCACTACATTATGTCTAAAAAAAAGATCGCCTAAAAAGTTATCTTTTCATGATTCATAGAGTATTCTTAGGGGCAAAAATTGTTTCAAACAAAGGAATAAATCGTGACAGAAAATCAAGATAAAGTTAAAGATTCGCGCACGCAAGCCGCTCTCGATTACCACTCAAATGGTAGGGCCGGAAAAATTGAAGTAATAGCAACGAAGCCATGCTTAACGGCATCTGATCTTACAAAAGCATATTCTCCAGGTGTCGCGGCTCCATGTCTTGAAATCGCAAAGAACGTAGAAGACGTTTACAAATATACAGCAAAAGGAAATCTTGTTGCAGTTATCTCTAACGGTACAGCTGTCTTAGGCCTTGGAGATATTGGCCCAGAAGCTGGAAAGCCAGTAATGGAAGGAAAGGGAATTCTTTTTAAAAGATTTGCTGATATCGATGTATTTGATCTCGAAGTAAATGAAAAGACAGTTGAAGGAATGGTCAACTTTGTAAAAGCGCTTGAACCAACTTTTGGTGGAGTTAACCTTGAAGATATAAAAGCTCCTGAATGTTTTGAAATTGAAAAACAATTAGTTGAGATCATGGATATTCCTGTCTTTCACGACGATCAACATGGTACTGCAATTATCGCTTCAGCAGCATTTATCAACGCAGTTGAAATTTCTAAGAAGAAAATTGAAGACGTTAAAGTTGTTTTCTCAGGAGCAGGAGCAGCTTCAATTGCTTGTGCAAAATTATTTAAAAATCTAGGTGTACAACCACAAAATCTTTATATGACTGATTCTAAAGGTGTTATCTACAAAGGTAGAACTGAAGGAATGAATGTTTACAAGGATGAGTTTGCTGTTGATACATCTGATCGCTCTCTTGCCGATGCAATGAATGGTGCGGATGCTTTCGTTGGTTGTTCAGCGAAGGGTGTTCTAACAAAAGAAATGGTTGCAACAATGGCAAAGAACCCAATCATCTTTGCAATGGCCAACCCAGATCCAGAAATTTTACCAAGTGAAGTAGCCGAAGTTAGAAATGATGCAATTATGGCGACAGGAAGATCTGATTTTCCAAACCAAGTAAATAATGTTCTCGGTTTCCCATATATCTTTAGAGGTGCGCTTGATGTTCGTGCCAGAAAAATTAACGAGGAAATGAAATTAGCTGCAGTATACGCAATTGCAAACCTTGCTAAAGAAGAAGTTCCTGATGATGTAAAAATGGCATACGGTGGAGAAGATTTCTCTTTTGGCCCAGACTACCTAATTCCCAAGCCATTTGATAAGAGAGTTCTAACAAGAGTTTCTCCAGCTGTTGCACAAGCAGCAATGGAAACTGGTGTCGCAAGAATTCAAATAAATGACCTTGCTGAATATGCTGCACATCTTGAAGGTAGACTTCACTCAAGCGGTGCCTTCATGAAGCTTACTCGTGATAGACTGTCTTCACATATCAAAAAGACCGGTAAGAAAGTAAGAATGGTATTTGCAGAAGGCTCAAATACGAGAATTCTTCAAGCAGCAAAAACACTTTTAGATGATGGAAAAATTCAACCAATACTTCTTGGAAATAGAACGACAATCAATAGAAAAATTGATGAGCTTGGTCTAGCAGGCCTTGAAGAAGTTGAAATTATTTCACCTAGAAAAGCTCCAAACTTCGAAGAATTTTATTCAGAGTATACAAAAGAGAAACAGAGAAGTGGTGTTTCAATTTATCACGCTGAAGATCTTATGACTCAAGAAAACTACTATGGCTCAATGATGGTTAGAAAGGGTCTCGCTGATACTTTTATAGCAGGTCCAACTCTTAACTACGGTGATTGTCTAAAGCCAGTATTCCAAGTTATTGGTACAAAAGAAGGGCACAAGGCCGCTGGTGTTTTCATTCTTGTCTTTAAAGATAGAGTTCTTTTCTTAGCTGATACAACAACACAAATAAATCCATCAGCTGACGATCTTAGCGAGATCGCTCACTCAACAGCTCAACTCTATAAGCATTTAATGAGAAAAGATCCAAGTATAGCGTTCTTGAGCTTTTCAAGTTTTGGTTCAAGCAAGGATGAGTCTGCTCTAAAAATGAAAAGAGCGACTGAGATTACACGTAAGAAATACCCAACTCTAAATGTTGAAGGTGAAATGCAAGCAGACGTTGCCGTTAGCAAGAATATCCAAAACAAACTTTTTGATTTCTGTGAACTAGACAAAGCTGCCGACATTTTAATTTTCCCTGAGCTCAACTCAGCAAATATTGCATATAAGCTACTTCAACAGTTAACTGAAGCTGATGCAATTGGACCAATTCTTGTTCCTCTTAAGCACACTGCTAACGTTATCCAAAGAACAGCATCAATCCCTGAGATTGTTAATATGTGTCGCCTGACAGCACTTCTTTCTCAAGAGGAAGAAACTTTAAACAACGAGGTTTAGAATGAGTACATTTGATAAGAAAATTATAAAAACAGATAAGGCTCCAGCTGCGGTTGGAACCTACTCTCAAGGTGTAGAATTTAGAGACATGATTTTGTTTTCTGGGCAAATCGGACTTGAGCCAAACTCGGGAGTTTTAGCTTCTGGATTTGAAGCTCAACTCCTTCAAACACTTTCAAATATCGATGGTCTTCTTGAAAGCCAAGGGCTAACAAGAGATCATATATTAAAGACAACTATCTTCTTAACTGACCTTGGGGAATTTTCGAAAGTAAATGAGGCTTACCTTCAATACTTTGCTTCTCCATTCCCAGCAAGAAGTTGTGTTGAAGTTCCAAGACTTCCTAAAGATGCTTTA
>CAZQJK010000038.1:0-38866 GCA_964593545.1 uncultured Bacteriovorax sp.
ACAGGGTATTCTTTACTGTTTCCTAGGTGATTTGTGATTATATTTTTGTATCCTGGGAAGTAGTTTAAGTAGACATTTGTACCTTCAGAATACAGACAGTGTGCAGCGGTTAATATCTTGTTTTTCCCTACTTTTACACCTGAACAATGACCATTATTTAATGTGACAGTTGTTGAGAGTGGATGGTTTTCCTTTGAGTCTCCACCCACAATATATGAAGAGGTCATTTTATATTCATTATCACTTATGGGACTTCTTTGACCGCAGGATGAGATGATAGTAAGGAGTAGGAATAGTAAAAATAGATTTTTCATTATATTAGAATACTCGAGATTAATCCTAAGCCCAGCACTTTTGAAAATATTATAAGCTAACTTATAATCTGTCTAATTTTTCAACACTTTATTGGAGATTTAGAAGCTAGTTTTTTAATCTTTCTTTTAGCAATTTTGACTTGAGAGAGAATGAACCCCAAAAAAAAGCAAAGCACAACTTTAGTATTATGTTGTAACCCTCTGTCGCGGAGTAACCAAGACTTGCACCAGTTAAAGGGTACATTCTAAAAGCATAGTAAGAAATTATAGTTAATAATACATCGAGAATTAAAAAGTAAATCCAAAGTTTTACAAAAGACTGCTTCGCTTTTGAGAAAACAGTAAGGAGGTTATACGAACATACTAGTCGTGTTGTATTGATAGCTGCTTCAATGGCTATTAGTGTTTGAAAGGGCTCAGAAATTAATCTCATAATAGGAGAAAAAATTTTAGTTATAGTAGAGTGAAACGGCGTTGTAATGAAGATTATAACTACATAGAAAAGAATATCCTCTTTTTTAAATGAAGATCTAAGGCTGATTAATAATTTTTTAAATTTTGTTAACATATTTTGCACTTTTATTATTTTCTTATTATTTACCACTTTTAAGAAAAATATGCTGATAACAGTGAATATTTTATAAGGTGTTTTATTAGAATTTAGAGAAAGAGTAGAAATTTTGTAGAATAACTCACTAATTTTAGTGAATTTTGGGAGTTATTTAACAAAAGTAGCTTGTTCTTAGTTGAAAACTCATTTATCTCAATGACTTATGAGCATTAACGGATGTCCTCGGTGGGTGGTGGTTGAATATCCAAAACCTAGACCTGAAAGCTAGTTACAAGTTCTATTTTCTTCAAAAATATATTGCCTTAAATTTAATCGGTTGTTTTTACATAAAGTTTACTAATCTTTAAATCTACCAGTGCCTTGCTTCTATTGGAAACTTCCATATTTCTAGATTTATAAGCTTAAACTACCTACACAAGTAAATGAGTTTTAAGCGATAATTTTCAAACTTTTTAAAGCTGTAGGCCTTTCTCTGAATAAGCTTTGCTTTTCGACTTAAACCTTCTGTCTTCTCGTTTGTAATGAATGCTCATCAATTCCAATGGTTTTGCCCAATGGATTTTGTAACTTTCTCATTTCAAGCTCTGCATGCTGATAGTAGGCGGTGTAAACCATCCACGAGCTACACTTACATTTTTCTTGTACACGCTTAAGATCAGAAAAGTTTGTCGCACACCAAAGAACATGACGCCTAAAACGAACAGTTGAACGAAAGCCTTTTACGATTCCTTGAATTGGCTCGGTAAATGGTTTTTTACATGACTTGCAAAAGAATCTTCTCTTGGTGATTTTTAGAAATACTTGTTTGTCACGAATAGGCTGATCTTTAATTGAGACATGTCTTTTGTCGTAACATACTGTTGATGGAGTTGCACATTTTGGACAGACTTCCATTTTAGATGTTTTGTAACAATGAAACCTTAAGGTGTTCTTTAGCTGGTTTGATTCTTTTGAAAATTCTAGTTCCGGAAGTCCTAAAAAGTTGCTAATCTTTCTACCGAACATGAGTTTCTCCTTTTTCATAAAATGTTTTTTCGCGAATTTATTTTATCAGAAAAAGAGCTCATGTTTACTTTAGTGGTTTAGTCTGGGAACAGTGCTTCCCACTCTAGACCGAGAAGAGCCAACCTTGATCGTCTTGTACAGAAAGTAGATCCTGTCGGTCGAACAAGCACTCTCGAATATGATATGAGTGGGAATGTTGTGAAAGAAATTGACCCTGCTGGTAATGTTAAAATTTTCGAGTACAATAAACTAGATAAAATTACTAAGAAAGTACTTCCTGATGACACTTATGAGTTTTCTTACGATAGTCGAGGGAATGTGACGATGGTTAAGAATGCCATTACTCAGATTAACTTTGAGTATGAACACTTGGAAAGTGGTGACGTTGTTTCTGTTGCTGGTACTTTTGGTGTTGGCACAAGAAGTGATCTTCCAAGTCTTGATCTGGAATATGAATATGATGTTCATGGAAATAGAGTTGCACTAATCGATGGAGATGAAGTGACGAATTACGAATATGATATTGGGAATCGACTTAGAAAGATTACAAATCATAAAAATGAAGTTTTTACTTTTGACTATGACTCAAAGAATAGATTGAAGTTAATTACTCGTCCAGGAAGTGAAACGAGTTATAGCTTTCATGATAATGATATACTTTCACAAATTCTCCATAAATCTGGCACAACAACGATCTCTAGCTTTGATTATTTAATTAATGGAATTGGAAATATTACTCAAAAAAGAACACCTGCAGGTGATTTTGATTATGGGTATGATGGTAATAATCAGTTGATCGGTGCGACTAACCCTGAAACAGCTATTGATGAAGTTTATCAGTACGACTCTCTTGGAAATAGAACAAGTGATCAAGGTGGAAGCTATACGTATGACCAGACGGGGCAGAAGTTACAAGAGGATTATAAGAACCTCTATTACTACGATAGTAACGGAAATCTTTCATCAAAGATTGAGAAATCAACGAATAAGACTACTAACTTCATCTACAACTCTGAAAATAGACTCATTGAGTATAAAGAGTTCGATGAACAAGCAAATCTCATTCGTAGTTCAAGCTACGCCTACGATGCTCTGGGACGTCGAATAGAAAAAGTGGTCACAGACTTTCAAGTGCCAGCAAATAATAAAACGAAACGCTATGTTTACGATGGAGAGGATATACTTCTTGTTCTCAATGAGAACAATGAGACAATTTCAAAGTACACACACTCAAGCTTAAGAATTGATGATGCCCTTGCGATTGATAATAAAATAGATGACAAGTCTTACTACTTTTTAAAGGATCACCTTGGAAGCATAGTAGATATTGTAAATGATGACTTGAGCTTTAAACAACATTATGCTTACTCAAGTTTTGGAGAACTCCAGAAAGTTACAGACATTGGTGGAAATGATGTAACTGTAAATCCTATATTAGAACATCACTTTGCATACACAGGTCGTGAATATGATCAGGAAAGTGGACTTTATCACTATCGTGCGAGGGCTTACTACGCCGAGACTGGTCGCTTCTTGCAAACCGATCCACATGCTGGGTATTTTAAAATACCTTTAACTGTTGTCAATAAGTATGGATATGCAAGTAATAATCCTATGAAGTTTGTAGATCCTAGTGGTGAAATCATCGGTGTTTTAACTGTAATTGCTGTTTCTGCTGTTGTTGGTGGAGCTGTAAATAAATTGAATGGAGGAAGTTTCTGGAAAGGCTTTGTTGGTGGAATGGTTGCAAGTAGTGCCGTTATTGGTCTTGCCTATGGTGGAGCCTTCCTAGGTGGTACCGCTTTAGGAATGGGAGCTTCTGGTGCCTTTTGGGGTGGAGTTATAGGAGGTGCGTTAGGCGGAGGAATAGGTGCTCAATTAAGGGCTAAAATAGTTCATGGTAGAAATGCAACGAAAGGTGAATTGGCCTTAGGTATCGCTTTTGGTGCAACAGCAGGAGGTGTGATAGGAGCTAGTTATGGTTCTAACTTAAATACTACACCTTTAGAGCCAGGTTCACAAATAAAAGATAATATTCCTTCTAATGACATTCCTAGTGATTTAGATTGGCATTTTTATGAGGAACCAACACCCCCGGAAGACCCAGTATTTGATTTTAAGCTATTTTAGGATAGATTTTATGTACAAAAAAAGAGTTTCAAAATTAAAAGACTTTTCAATATTTGTCACATTTATATTGTGTTTAGCTATAGTTGTAGGACTACACAGTATTGCTGGAGATGAATCAGATAAGCAACTTTTGGCACTTTATAACCTATTTATGGGGACACTGTTCGTCTTTTTTTCAGGGGCAAGTGTTTTATCATTAATTCATTTTATAAGAAATAAAGAAGGTGAAGGAAATCGAGTTTTAGTAGAGGGTGATAATCTAATATTTCCAAAAAGATATTGGTCGATAAATCCATTTTCAGAAAAAGAGTTAGCAATTCCATTAAGTATTATAAATAAAGTGGTACTTGATAAAAATGATCTTGAGCGTTTTAAGTTTTTAACTCTTAAGATTGAGACAATGAAATTTGATACTTACCAACTAAAGGATGATGAATCTAAACTTGAAGAACTTGAAAAACTTGAGAAAAAACTATCGAGAAAGTTATAAATGAACTAGACTCGCTTTGCTTGTGCTTGGTGTAGTGTACAGTTATCATTTCAAAAAAATATTCTTCTTCACTAATTAATTTCTTGTTGTCTTAGTTTTTAAAAATTTACGTCTTATAGCTGCCTTCTCGATATTGGTTAATTAGCGAATACGTATTGATTGGTGTTATGTTGATTTAAACTATTTCTTTATGATCTATTGCTTATTTAGTAATACCTGGGTGCTGAGATCATTAGTGGAGCTCGCTGATCTTTCCATCATATTCATCATGAATTATTCACTATGAATATCCATACTATAAATTCAATATCTTAAATAATTCATGAATAGCAATTATTATTCATGAATAATAACTTCAAATACCCTCCATTTTTTTGATTGTTATTCCATGATGAATTTTTTAGCTTGAATCCCACGAAAAAAATTACAACAGGAGAGGGTCATGGATTGGGAAATAGGATTTATTATCTTTAGGAGGAAGAAACAGTGAAAAAGCAATTAAAAGAGATTCATCATTACTTTAGAGTGATTCTAGGAGAGATTTCTGTAAAGGAGCTGATTATTAACCGCGAACTGTCTCACCGAGCAGAACTATTAAATCGGCTTTTTCTGAACAGTATTTATTAAGGGGAGGATTTCGTGCAGTCAATAGTCGTAGAGCTTTGTAAGTTTATAAACTCGATCGGAGAAGTTGAACTTAGAAAAAATGTAAAACTTAAAAGAGAAATTGTGAATCTTCTTAAGAAGGTCGAAACTTGTCATGGGGTCAGCAACTCTGATCAGATAAAGAAAAGCTTTCTTTTAAAGTATCTTGGTGAGGATATTCTAAAAACCAAATAGAAATTAGTATCACATTTAAAAGTAAGTGCAGTTTGTTGAGTGTGTATCTCTTTAGGGATTCGTGCGCTCAAATTTAGGAGATTAGATGAATTATTTGATATTTTTATTCTTTATGATGATATTGCCAAGCTGTGGCTTCGTTAAATCAGATGACCAAGCGAAGGAAGATCGCAATGGACGTGATCAATTCAGCATTCAAAATGATAGAACGAGAGACGACGATGGCGATGGTGTAAGTAACTTTGAAGAGCTTGAAAAAGGCCGAAGCCCATATATCGCAAATATTCCAGACCTAAGAGTCAGATTTTTACAAAACTATACCATCACGGTGGGATATAAATCACTTCAGGATGGGACGGAGGGCGAATTTGTAATTGAGACAAAGAGTCATCAAGACCATCCCGATTATAAGTACCGAGTAGGTGACGTCCTAGTTAGGTCTATTAGTGAGAAAAACTCAGCCTCTATCGGAAAGTTTGTAACTCATAGTTACGGTGAAGTTAAAGAATCCGATTTGACTTTAGTTGGGCATCCTGATGTTGACTCTAAAGTCTTTGCACAATATGCGCTAGATTACAGAAAATTCTTTAATCCTGAGGACTATGAGTTAAAGGATATTAAAATCGAGTTAGAAAACTCGGTTAAACTTAGTTCGAGTGAGTATTTTAGTGAAATTTCAAATTTATCATTGAACTTTTATTATTTTGACCATGAGAAAGAGACCTATGAATTACTTGATACGAAAAAAATAGAAAGGCATTTTCAAGCTGGGATTAATGAGACATTCACGGTCACTCTTGAAAATATTCCATCTAAGCTTTTAGTTGATAGCTTTTTTAAACGAGGTGAGTTTGTAGTCTCTGAAATTGGCGACTATGAAATTCCTGAGATGAGTACAACATATAAAACTCTTCTTTCAAGTGTAAAAGAAAAAACAGTGCCTGTTGTTTACAACTCCCCATTAGAGTCTTCGGTTAATTATGTGGCCCTAATTGATGGTAAGGATAAATTTATTTACATACTTGAATATCTCTATGGAGATAAGTTAGTTGTTGAAAACAATAATCTCAAGAAAATTAATCAATTTGAAAATAATCTTCCGAACTTTACTTATCTTACGGAACTTAAAGATTTAGATAAGAAAGGAAAGTGGTTTGTTTTTACTAATAAACTTAGAAGTCATTATCTAAGTCATAAGTTTTCAAAAAAAGACATAATTTCCCTTTCCTATATAACTGGAGATGTCCTATCAACGCAAAAAAGCGAAAACCTTTTTAGCTTTAATGATAAGGCCGAGTCGCTAGGTGCTTCTGTACTTTATCTACTAGGCAAAATAACACCAAACTCAAGATTAAATTTCCAGCTAAAGCCTCAGGAAATTTGGGGGGATAAGATTAAGAATTGGAGTGATCAAATTTACTCAGTTGGTGGTGGTTGTGGAAAAAACTGCATGAGAAGAGAATTTAAATGTAATTTTGAATTTAATATCTTTGAAAAAATACAGGCTGGGCAAGAGTTTAAGTTCAAGGAGAATTTCTCGGACCATTTAGAATATGTCTATTTAGTAATAAATCAAGAAGAGTTCAATTTAAGTAAGCTTTTAGCTGAAAAAAAGCAGATAGTTTCTGGATTGGTGAGAATCTTCATGTCGAAATTAAAGAAATATCAAAAATACTTGCAATTTCAGATGTTGATGAAAATCAAGTTTCACTAAAAATTCTTCCTGTAAAAGAAACTGTTTTTAATGGTGTTTTATTAAAAAGCTGGTCTGGAAAAGAGTCATATTATTGTCCACGTGTGGCGATTGATGTGGCCTTTCATAATAAATGGCCCCTATCTGTCTCGTCTAAAGATTTTGATCAATGGAAAGGTCAGGCTAATTGGAAGCATGTCATTCGAGGCGATAATAGGGTTTTTGAGCAAAATTACTCTATAGGCATCGCAAGTATTATATCAAATTTTTATAACTAAAGAGGAAGTAGAGATGAAAGAAATATTTAAGAAGTTAATTGATTATTGGACGATATTTTTGACATTTATTGTTTTAAGTCCAAATCATGTATATGCGTTTTCTAAACTTAAAAATGGTTTTGAAACAATAACATCTAGTTACCTTGTCCCCTTAGCAGGGGCGGTGGCCGGTGCTGCGTTTATTGTCTTTGTGACTCTCTCATTTTTTAAGCAAGATGAATATCAAAAGAAGGCTGCGAATGTTGCCATCTTGGCTGTATTTGTCGGCTCTGGACTTGAGATCATTACAAACCTAATTCAAAGCTTTAGTTAGGGGAATAGATGAGTCGAAATCGATATCCAAAACTACTTTTAAATAAGGCGACTATTTTAGGAAGCTTAACACGCTATGATCTGGTGGTTATTGGGTGTAGCTACTTGGTACTTTCATGGATGAGGGCATCAGGAAGCACTACCTTAATCATTAACGTTGGTCTTTTAGTTTTAATAAGTTCCCTAAAAGGGAGGATTCCTAAGGGATTTTTTAGTCATATAAATGATCAAAGATTAAATGAGTGGGGAAATAAGCTAAGTAGTATTAATAGGAGTAGTACCAATGAGTAATGTATCTACTTTTCCAATTCTTGATGTAAACGCCAATCAGATCACTTCAATTGATGGGAATGTCTCAAATTTTTATAAATTACAAAATCCAGATATAGAACAGTTTCATCCCATTCAAATAGAGAATTATCTAAGTGCAATTAGTTCATGTCTAAATAATCTTTCACAGAAGAAATATTATAAGTTTTATCGTTTAGGAGATGAGTCATTTGTTGATACAAACGATCTAGAAATTTCCTCGCTGGCCGGTATTAATTTTTCTAAGTGTAATGAGCCTTTGTATAAATTCTTCAAAGGGATCGAGATTTTCTCAGATATTGCCATATTTGATGATTATATTTCTTATAACAGCGAATTCTTAAGAATTTTTTCAGTGAAAAGCTTTTCAGAGGATGAGGCCAATTCGTACTTGATTCCTGATGGTGTCGATTATGTTCTTTTTATTAAGAAAATGGGTCGTGAAGGAGCAGTTAATAAACTAGAGAGAATAAGGTCAGGACATTTATCAAGCTTTTTAAAATCAAAACGTGATGTTTCAGGGGAGGCCTCTTATCACTTAGCAGAAGAATTGTTAAGTGACATTGTACATGGAGATGAGAATTTATTTCAAATAGAGCTATTTTTCATACTAAGAGACTTCAGTCTTCAAGGTTTAAGTCGGAAATCTCATGAGTTCTTTAGTTATATGTCTTCACAGGGAATTAGTGTATTTGTTGAGGGGCAATCTCTAATAAAACTTAAAACTGGTCTCGGTTCTTTTTTTAATGAACTTATTCCTGGGGTCTTGCCTAAGCTTGAACTTCGAAGACTTCTCACAAAAACTTCGCACCTAAGATTTCTACTTCCACTAAATCAGAGTTTTTTTATGGGAGAAGGAATTTCATTTTGTGATGTGTCTGGAAATGAAATCTTTTTCAATCCATTTGAACCAAGTTTGAAAAATAGAAATATGCTTGTAACAGGTTTAAGTGGTGGTGGAAAATCTGTTTTTGTTAATAAACTAATTCATCACCTTGTTGATGATCACCCAACAGTGATTCTTGACAAGGGTGGTTCCTTTAAAAAACTTACCAAGTATCATGACGGAATTGTCCTTGGTTGCGTCTTCAATCCATTTCAGTTCAAATGTCCTTTTTATTTGCGTGAGATAATTCTCTCAGTTGTAGATAAATCAAAATTTGACAAGCTTGAGAGAGCAAAACTTTTAAAAGAAATCAAAGAGGGCTTACGAGAGGTTACCTCATTTAATGAATTAATTTTGTTTCTTGAGACTGAGTTTAAGGATATTGGACTTTATTTTGAGGAATTTAAAAACTATGTGGATGAGAAAATCATTATTAGTGAAGATTCAGTAAAAGTTCTTTATGTTGATATTGAAAATTATCCAAAATCTATCATCACACCACTCATTATCTTTGTCCTTGAATACTTTAAAAGTATTAAGGAAAAAGAAAAGATATTAGTTTTTGATGAGTGTTGGAGCTTTTTAAAGGAACACGATGAATTTATAGATGAGTGTTTTAGAACCTTTAGAAAAACGGGGGCTTTTCCCATTGCTATTTCACAGTCACTTAAAGACTTTGAATCGATTGGTCAAAGTCTTTCCAGCTCAATAACAAATAATAGCTACTTTAAAGCGTTCTTTCCCCAAGAGTTATCAAATGATCATGATGTCGATGATTTTGATATTGAAAATATTAAAGGGCTTCAGTTTGAAAAGAATAACTTCTCAGAGTGTTATCTAAAATCCACAGATAATAAATACAGAAAAATAATACGGACTTATCTAACTCCCCTTGAACTAGAGCTTTTCCATACAGAAGCAGGGGGAGATAAGAAGCTTAATTCTTTTATTAATAATTTTGGTCACTACTTTAGCTCAACAAAAGAGACCATTAATTCTTATGTGAGATTAAAACATGATGAAAATAATCATTTTTATATGTCTGATTATGAATAGGGTGTCATTTGGAAGTACATTGTTTTTGCCAGATAGTGACACTGCTGCACTCGTGGCCCTTGTTTCAAATACGGCATCAACAGTGTCAAATACGATGAAGATTCTTGAAATTGCCAAAACAACAAGTGAGCAAATTGATAAATACAACTTTGTAGCAATGAGGCGCTATTTTATGGCAAGAAGAATAGAGCAACATGTTAGGGACATAATAGAGGCAAAAAAAATGAAACCTAAAGGATTAAAAGAAATCAATCAGGTTTTGCTAACTTTGAAGTTAAGTCTAAGAGGGCTAAAGAGTAATGTCGATTTTCTTGCTAAAGACGTCTTCGAGTCACAGGACTTTATTGATAGGCACTGGAATAAGGTATCTAATTCTCTTATTGATGAAAGAGAGTCTAGGCAACAAGAAATACAAAGTGCAAATGAGGGAAGTTTAAGTAAGCATGTACAAAACACTGCAATGAATACGGCCCTTTCAAATACGATAGCTTCAAAAATGAGAAAAGATAATCTTGATTATCAAAAAGTTGATCTTGCTCTTAAAAAGAGTGATTCTCTTGAAAAGCTTAGAAGAGAAGAGCATTACAGAAAATGGATAGGCTTGAGTGATGAAGAGATTTTAGCGCAGGATTCTAATATATGACCAGCGTTATGAGGGATTTACTTCTTGTTCAAAGTTTTGATTTAACTTCCCTCATTGAGGAGTACAGGCAGTTTTTTATTGCGATAATTCCAAGCATTTTTATCTTGGCCATAATTGTCGAATACTTTGATCGACTGGAGCCATTTAGTCTTGTTAGAAGAGCAGTGATCTCAATATTGATATTGACTTCAATTACTTCATTTTATCAGTCTAGTATCTTCTTATCAATTGATACGGCAGATTCAATTTTGAGTAAACAAAAAAATGGCAATATATTATTGATGGATATGCTTGATGGAATGAAGCATTGGGCGCAGATAAATAAAGTTCCAGAATCTAAAGATTTTTATGAAAATAAAGGTGCATTAAGTGGGACTTACTATTTTTTTAAATATCATCTTTTTGATTCATTTGTGAATGATGGATTCACGATAACAGTTTATTTCATTACGAAGATTTGCTTTTTGATTTTGAAAGTCGTCTATTCACTTGTCTACTATCTTGGATATGGGCTTGTTGGAATTCCGTGTCTTTTATATATTTTTCCGAGTATGGGAAATGTATTAAGGGGAGCGATCCTAAGTTTTCTTTGGTGTTTAGTGATTCCTCATGTCCTGGTCTTTATAATTTCAATGATTGGAGTTGAAATTAATAAGGGATACATCTCTGGTCAAGTGATTGGTGGTTCAATCATGGGAACGGCACTTTTATTTATTCTGACTATTTTTATTGCATTCACTCCACTTATTGGGGCGATGATTTTAAATGGAAGTGGAATATCGCAGGCCGGTGGAATAATTGCGAGTATCGGAGCAAATTATGTAATGAGTTTGCCAAAGAATGCAATCAACTCAGTATCTAGTGTGCTCGCAGGAGGGAGCTTAGGGCCAAAGATGAAACTTGCGACTTCTGTCGTAGGGGGAAGTTATCGCATGGCCAAGGGAGCAAAGAATTTATTTTCAGATATTGATTCTAGGGACAGTTTTAAAGAGAGTCCTATGAATAATCAAAAAAGCAGTGCAAGCAGTTCTAAAAGTCAAAATTCAGAGAACACCCAAGGTGCAAATTACTCTGGCGATACGAGAAATTTTAGAAATTCCAGATACTCAAGTAGACCAGAAAAATTTCAAGACACACAAACGTCGGGTCATTCAACAAAAAATAATTTAAGAGAACAAGTTAACATAGGAGGAGCTAATAATGGAACAATACCAAAGCATGGCAGAATCAATCCAGAAGCTAAAAATACCATTAATTTACATCGCCCTAATAAGCGCAATAACTCATATATTTATCCTCGCAACAGGGGTAATGCTCAACCGAGATAAAACAAAAGAGCATCTGTCATCATTTGAAGTTTGTTTGAATGGCATGCACTCTATTTTTGAAAATCAAGAAAGTAAGAGTCTTGTAAGTGATAACGTTTTAAATGATGTCAAAGACCATCAATTTCAAATTGAAAAAATCACATTGGTTAAACTTATTGATGATTATCAATGTGATGTTGTTGCAAAAGATAGAAAAGGACATCGAAGTTATAAAGTCCAGTTAGATAAAAGTAGTAAAAATCCTCATCTTTATAAAATTGTTGATATTAAAGGTCAGGCTATAGTTTCAAATTATCAGTGGAAGGATTAATTATGATTTATTACATAATGAAAGGACAAATTTTTACAGTTTTTCTCTCTATGAGTCATCTTACAGCAATTAATTTTGAAACAAAAATTAGTGACTATGTAGGAGGCCAAGAAGGAGATTTTAAAATCTATGAGCTAAATAAATCCCATAGCCTTGTTTTTGAAGCTAAACAGAAGGGTTTTAGTCGAAACTTCATCACTTTTATGAAGGATCAAAAATATCACTTTAATCTTACTTACAACGAAGATCAGTCAAATAAGGATATTGAAATAAAAGAGGCTAAGCCTTGTAGTTACTTTTCATTACTAAAAGAGTCTGAGCACTATAAACTTTTTGAATGTCCAAAATCCTTGTTTCTTGTCAATAAACAAAAAACTCCAGTTAAGGTTAATGATTTTGTGATTCAAGATAGTGCTTACCTCTCTAAAGGGCCACCTCTGTATTTGAATTCTAAGCCAATCTACTTAAATGGGACTGCTCTATGATGGATTATCTTTTTATCACATTCATCTTCTTTTGTAGTTTTAAAGCGTATTCTGGATTTCTCGAAGTCGATCCAAATAATCTTTATGCTTATAAAAAGGAAGTTAAGTCCGCTCCAATTAAAAGAAAAGCTTCTAAAAAAAATAAAGATGACTCATTTGATAAAATAATGGAGGGAGATAAATTAATATTTGATTTACTTTCTCGCCAAGAAAAGAACATTAATTTGAGGCAATCAGCTTATAAAATTACTTCACTATCTAGGTTTCATGGTTTAACTCTTAATTCCATCCTTGCTATGAATGTGAGGCCAACTACTTTTATTGTTAAGGCCAATGATCAAAATAGCGACATCGATGGAGCAGAGTTTCGATGTACTGGTTATAGCTTTGAAAAAAGAGTTCCTTCAAAGTGTGACTTGATGGTTTTAGATGATCACGAGTACGAAGTTGATGTCTCTATTTGGGATAGAGATGGGGCAGAAGGAGTAATCGCTGACTATTATTACACAGGCGAGGAGAAAACATTTTTAACATCTTCATTTGCTTCTTTTTTAGGGGCCACATTATCAGTTGCTAAGGGTGGGATACATACACCTATTGGAAATCTCTCAAATAACAGCTCAAAAAATAAAATCTTAGAAGGACTTGTTGGGGTTACAGACAATGCACGAGAAAAAATAATTGAGTCCGGTGAGAGTCGATTAAGTATTTCCTATGTTAATTCAGGAAAGAGTGTGTTGTTATTTTTTAATAGTTCTCTTAACTTATTAAAGGAGGTTAAGTAGTGAAAGTCACTTCTTTCATTCTCATTCTTTCAGTACTGCTTACTTCATGTTCTAGTATGAAGAAAACAATTATTTACAGCTCACTAATTGGGGGAGTCGCAGGAACTACGACCGGCGTTATGTTATCCCCAAACAAAGAAAGCCGTGGTGCGAATGGAGTAATCTTTGGGCTATTAGGTGCAGGGATTACTGCGCTTGCTGGATATGCTTTATATAAAGACGACCCAAGGAATTATCCCTTACAAAATATGCTCATGGATGAACCCAAAGCTTCTTTAAATGACTCCGACCCAAATATTGAACTAGGTATGGGAGCATTTAAAATTGATGCGAACTTAAATAAAGAAGTAACCTATGCTGTTCCATTAAAAGATTTACCTGAAGAATTAAAAGGAAAAGTGAATCAGCAATTTTTAATAAAGTATCAATCAAAGGAGAGATATGTAAAGAAGGGAAATAAAACTTACTTTGTTCCGGCCTTTGATATTTATGAGCATGCCTATAGTGAGTCTCCTGAAAGTGTACAAGGAGAAGTTAATGAAAAATAAAAAAGGAGGACAAGATTTTGGTCTTGGTGAATTTATAATTCCCATCATGGACTTATTATCATTTTTATTAATGAAGTTCATAGATCTCCTAAGTGTCGGGCTAGTTTTTCTATTTAGAAGCTACGTATTTAAAGAAAATACGAAATTAGATATTTTAAAGATCGAACGAGAAAACTTAAGCAATAGGCAAAGAACTCTTCAAGATGAGTCAATTGGGTATTCGGTAACATCAAATAAGAATTTACTTGGAATTGAGCTTAATAGAGAGGCCCATACTGCAATCGTCGGGGCCAGTGGGTCAGGTAAAACGGTCTTACTTGATACATTAATGTATGATGACATGAAAAATGGAAAGCCTGTCGTGTATGTAGATCCCAAGGGCGATAATAAAACTCTTCTTGATTTTATAAATCTTTGTAAAATAACAGGACGTGATTATGCAATCTTTTCAGATTATTATTTTGGAGAAGGTGCTTGCCATTTAAATCCAGTTAAAGATGGATCAAGTACAAATATCGCAGATAGAATACATCACTCCTTTACATGGAGTGAGGAGCACTACGCACAGATTTGCCATGATGCTCTTGAAGATGCTGTTTCTGATATAAATCAGAGGATCAGGAAGTTTCAATTGACAGTATCTACAACAAGCTCATTTTTATAAGTGATCCTAAGAATAAAGAGGCCAGATATTCGAGGGGCGATATTCAAGGGATTTTATCTCGTTTAAGAAAAATCTTAAAGTCAGACTTTGGAGAGAAATTAAGTGGTGTAAATGCTCACTCATTTCGAGAGATTCGAGAAAAAGAGAAGTGTGTCTATATTGGACTTTCTGTCCTTGGCTTTGCTGAAATTGCCCGCTCTCTTGGTAAGATTTTTCTTGGAGATATTTCATATACTGCTTATGACATCTATAAAAATATAACTCCAATTGATGATAAAAAAGCGATTCGTTATGGAATTTATATTGATGAGCTATCGGCCGTAGTGACAGATGAGTTTGTAGAAATTCTTAATAAGTGTCGAGGTGCAAAGATGGAGCTTACTTTCGCCTTTCAGTCTCCAAGTGATATTACAAAATATAGTAAGGATTTATGTATTCAGATTCTTGAGAATTCATCTAATTGGTTTATCTTTAAACAAAGAATGGAAGACGGAGCAAAAGTTTTTTCTGAGGCAATTGGTACAATCGAGTCAAAGAAGCAAACTGTAAGAGTCCAAGATGGAGAAGAACAATCTCAGGGCTCGCAAAGACTAGTTGAAGAACTTATTAGTCATCCCAATATAGTAAAGAATTTAAACGTTGGTCAGTGTGTTTTACTAAGGCACTACCCATCAAGAATTGATCTTCTCAATGTCAAATACATCGACCCTAAAATACTTTGGAGTAATGTGCAATATATCGGAAAGGAAACTAGACAACTAATAAATAAGGAGGTGAATAATAAATTTAAAAAGAGAGATGTTGTTTCTAGAGGCCCTATTTCCGTGGAGGGGAATTGATGGCGGTGGATTTTGTACCACATGGTGTTTACGAAGACATAATAAATATTCTTGGAAAATGGAAAGTGATCGACATGAAAGGTTTAAAAGATTTTTGCAACTATGATGTTAAGTATCACAACCTTCTAAAAAAAGTGAGGACTCTTGAGAGTCATGGATTGATTAAGTCAGTTCTCCTAGGCCGAAAAGATAAACATATTTATCTGACGAATAAAGGTCTAAAGCTCACAAGTTATGACCTGACTTATGAAATTTGTGATGAAAATCTCACGCATGATCTCGTTGTTGGGCGAGTACTTAGAGAATTATTAACTTATCCAAGTTTTAGAGATGGGAGGATGTTTCATCAAATTATAGTTGATGATATTTATCCAGACGCTCAAATTGACGGCAAAAAAAACAGTCAAAATTATTCAGTCGCACTTGAAGTCGAGTTGACTCAAAAATCAGAAGTGCGTGTTAAAGAAAAATTTAGAAGGTATGCAAAGGATAATTCTTTTACTTATGCAATGTTTATTTCAAATAAAGAAGGTCTTTATAGAGCTTATAAACGTTACTTATCAGAGATGAATCCAGACATTCAAGAAGCGGTAATAATACTTTTTGATAAAAGTTTATCGACGACAAAGTTTAATTATCAAGCTTCAAACTGCTTTTATATGGGAAAGGAGAGATCATTTAATTTTCTTTTTCTCGACACAAATACGCAAGAAGATGAGTTAAATTGAAGTCAAATGAAGTTAACCAAATCTCGCCCCTGCCATTTTCCTTTTTAAAATCGGTTATTTGACGAGACGATTTTTGACCATCCCTCCCCAACAAGTAGGGTAGAGATGGTCAAAAATAGCTCTAAAAATAACCAAAAATTTAATTAGGCAGGGGCGATAAGAAAAATGGAGATTAAAATGATTGATGATCAGGTGAAGGGCAAGAGGGGAAGGAAGAAAAAAGAGGAGAACAATGGTTACATGATTAATAGTAGCCAGACTAAATTCGTTGTGGACTTGTCACGTGAGACTGATGTGCTTAACAAAGTTTTCAAGCTCTTAGAGGATGCCAATAATAAACCTTACGGACGCGAAGTAACTTTTAAAGACCTCGCGATATTTGGCATCGACAAGCTTTGTCCAAAGGACTTAGACAAAATTAAAGATGCAAGCCTCGATGATATGGAAAAAGTTGAGAAGGCCCGCGACGAGTACAACCAAAAAAATGGAACTTGTCTAAGCCTTGGCGAATATCTTGTTAAGAAACTTGCAATTAGCTAGTCAGACTTTTTTAAACTTAAACCTTTGGAGTAATTAAATGAATAGTGAATACCATACTTTTTTAGGTAGACTCGGAAAAAATCCTGACCTTAGGTACACCGCAAAGAGCGAGCCTGTTTGTTATTTATCTGTAGCGATAGATAAATTGAATGAAGATCAGCCTGAATGGAAGCGAGTTGTAGTCTGGGGAAAACAAGCGGAACTTTGTAATTTATATCTCGATAAAGGCCAAGAAGTTTTTGTGCAGGGCCGTAATTCTTTAAGGGAGTACCAAGATAAAGATGGAAATAAAAAATCCATTGAAGAAGTGAGGGCAAGACTAATAGGATTTTCAAATCTTTAGGAGTGTATATATATGAAAATTAAAAATGCTAGTTACAATACGGATCTAAAAGATTATAATAATAATGATGATATTATATCATCAACGATCTTTAAAAATTTAATATGGTTAACGACGAAAGAGGCTTCTGTTTATTTAAGAAAAAATGTGAATTCAATTCATATTTTAGTTTCACGTGGTAAGTTGCGCGCTAGAAAGTTTTGTAATCGTCTCTATTTTAAAAGAGATGAGTTAGACTACTTAATCGAAACCTCTAAATTCACAGGAGGTTAAAATGGCAATTACATCTTACACAGAAAATGGTGTTGTATATTATAGAGTCTATGTTCATGTTAGGAGTAAAACTGATCGACGTAGAAGAGTTCAAAAGTATGCACATCGCTTAAAATCAGAGTTAGAAGCAAAGAAAGAAGAGAAGAAACTCATTAGAGAAGCGTCTTTTGAAGTTCAAAAGATTGATGGATTAGGCTTGAATTGGGAGGATATTGTAAACCTATGGTGGGAAGATGTTAAAGCCGGTTATATTTGTAAAGTGAGCGAACGTTCTGCTAAAGGTTATCTTAGTATCCTCAATAAATGGACAAAGGTTTGGGCCAATGTTCCAGCTGCCAATATTTCGCTAGCTGATGGGCGGGTGATATTGATGAGAATGGAAAAGGCAAATCTTTCGAGGCGATATCAAAAAAAGGTAAAAAATATCATTAATAAAGTCTATGAATGGGGAATTGAATATCGCTACATTGTTGGCAATGATAGGCCCCCTATGAAAGGTTTATTAATTGATATTGCGCAAGAAAGAGTTCCAGATATTTTATCATTAGAGGAAATCAAAAGATTTTTGATGATTGCAAAAATGATGGATCACTATTGGTATTCAATTTGGTCTTTTGCTGTATTAACAGGAATGAGAAGTGGTGAGTTACATGCACTTACTTGGGGTCAAATTGATCTAGAAAAGAATGTCATTATTGTCGATCGTTCTTATGATTCTAATGTGAAAAAAGTTGGCCCCACAAAAGCGAGATACTGGCGAACTATTCCAATCAATTCTAGTTTAAAAAGTCTTATTCGAGACTTAAAAACTGGCCCAAGAGCATCAAGTGAGAATCACGTTCTTCCACGAAGTAAAGATTGGGACAATGGAGATCAAGCTGTGCCTCTAAAGAATTTCTTAAAATCAATAAATATGAAACCTATTAAGTTTCATGCTTTAAGGGCTTGTTTTGCTACTCAAATGCTTGCAAATGGAGTTGCTGCACCAGTTGTTATGAAAATTGGTGGATGGAAAAAGTCGGCTACAATGGATATTTATCTTCGCTTAGCTGGAGTTGATACAAAAGGAGCAACTGATTGTTTGCATTTTGTTCCTGAAAATATTTCTTTTGAAGGGAATGTGATCAGTTTATTTTCTGAGAGTGTTATCGATGAATGATGAGTTTGTAATCACTAAGGTGGAGAAAATGATTTTCACCATCCGCAGTCAAAAAGTAATGCTCGATAGAGATTTGGCAAGCCTATATGGTGTTGAGGTTAAACGTCTTAATGAGCTGGTGAAAAGAAACTTAGAGCGTTTCCCTGAAGACTTTATGTTTCAATGTAATTCTAGTGAGTTAGACGATTTGAGGTCGCAGTTTGCGACCGCAAATCCGGCAAGAGTCTGGAATCACAAAAGTAGAAGCTTACCTTACCTGTTCACTGAAAACGGTGTAGCAATGCTTTCAAGTGTTCTGTCATCTCCTCAGGCAATTCAAGTTATTATCTCCATCATTCGAATTTTTACGAAGCTTTAGAAATTTTTTACTTATGGAGCGCGGCCTGAATGATCGCATGTCTAAGATTGAGAATGATACGAATAAGCTCTTTAAAATCGTTTTTGAGAGACTTGATGATTACGAGGTTATGGTGACTCCCTTTTTCCCTCAAAATAGAAAGAAAATTGGACTTAAAAAATAAGTCCAAATGTGTGCTTGTTTGTGCTTAAATTGCTTCTAAGTATACGTAATTTTGGAAGTTCGAAAGAAACCTCCATTTAAAGACTAATCAAGCTCAAAGTCTTTGAATACTATATCCATCACTCTCAAGAAGTTTTAAAAGGCTGTCTTTACCTACAAGATGAAGTACACCTACGGCAACAGATATTTTTTTATGCTGATCTCTTATTAGCGTTTTTTTCCAGCTCATATTTCTTTCACTGATAAGCAAATTTTTATTTTCTTCTATTTCACTTGATAAGCTACTGATGGCAATTGCATCTGCATTAGTATAGAGATCGAGTAGATATTCTATTTTACTAAAATACCTTCTAATATTTTCATGATCACCAAATAAGGTATCGATAATTCGAGATGCAAGTTCTTGGGGATTTGAACCTGTTCTTATCAGAAAATCTGGCAAACTATCCATTATTTTATAAAACATAAATTCTGAATCTAGTGATTTTGTAGGGATACTATTTTGTAGTGCTTGTTCTTCTAATATTACATCCATTATTTTACCATTAATTAGCTCACTTCTTACTTTTCTGGTTAAGCTTGCTGTGTAGATAAATTCTTTGATCATGAGTTTCCTAAGTACTTGGTTGTTTTCATCTTGTTTCAGAGCATAATTCATAAAAACAAAATAAACGAGAGTCGGTGAAACTGGGTCTTTACTGATGTCGTGAGAAATATTTTTTTGTTTTAACCATTCAACAGTCTTTGGGTGATTCATCATATAACGTATGTTTTTCTTTGCCGTTTCGCTTAAGTTTTCGAAGTATTCTGGATAAGGAATAAGCATTTCTTTGAACATTCTTGCAAAATAAGGAGTAAGTGTTTCTTTAATTATTTTATCATTTTGACTCTTAGTGCTTTCGACGTACAGAATATCGGATTTCACAATATCTTGCTTTACTATTTCTGGTGCTTTGATGATGTCGCTATTGAGATGAATAGTACCAAATATTTTTATAACCTTATCGCCTTTTTTTGCTTGCCAGTAGAGTGGCCTATCGATTTGTATTGGCCTATGAGCACACGAGCTTATCAGTATTACAAGTAGCACTAATATATTCTTCATAAAATCTATCTCCAAGGTAGTATCGATAGCATTTTTAAGAGATCTATCGTTGATAGACAATATTGACCTGTAAAATGTACTAGTTATTTTGATTGTAAATGTAATATTTGTTTATATCGTGTAGATTGAAAATGAAAATTAATCTGAGGTATTTTAGTCATGAGAATTATTCTTTTAGTAGTCTTTTTAAATTTACAAGCTCTTGCTAATGTCGAAAAAAGTCAAGTTTCGATACAGAATACGACTATTGAAAAAAACTCGAATTCTTCCGCCGAGAATAGAGTTGATAAGAGATTTTCAATTAATGCTAAACTATTTGGAATTGCATTCATGACTCGGGCGACGAGTCTTGAGTTAAGCTACTTTATCGATGATTTATCACTCGTTTCACTCGAAGTAATGGCCTTGAGTGGAGATGTAAATAACGGTGAGCTTTCTGATGACTTTAAAGGAAGTGCAGTTAAACTTAACTTTAAGAAGTTCTTATCTAATTCGTTTTATATCAATCCTGGACTCTATTATCGTTCTCAAGAATTTATCACTCTTAAGTCGATGAATAGTAATGGAGATTATAATTACGCAAAAGAAGAACATAATGATGTCGGATTTGATTTTCGAATAGGAAATCAGTGGCAATGGGATAATTTCACGATGGGTTGTGATTGGGTAGGAATTAATAGTCCAATCTATACTTTAAATGATGTGAAGAGATTTAGAAATGATAGAAATAGCTCTCTCTCTGTGCTTAATTTCTATGTAGGTATGGCCTTCTAATGACCATACCCTGTTAGGCCTTTAGACCTCTAATGCTCTATCTCTAATCACGTAATAGATAACGAGTCCGGCAATCATTCCAGGAGCAACTTCATAGATGACGCCTGATAGACCTATTAACTTCCACAAGAATGTTACGCCCATCCCTGTTAAAATCACAATAATACCAACTTTTTCAGTGACTCTATTTCCTATTGTGTAAAGAAAGAGTAGTGGGGCAAAAGCAGCTGCGAGAACACTCCATGAAAAGACTACAAGCTCAAAAACATTGGAGCCTCCAAAAACTGCGATTAGTAGAGCGAGTACGGTTACACTTCCTGTTGCTATTTTTGTATAAAGTAAATTGTCCTTCTTTCCTGGGAACATATCTCTTGTAAATGCAGCTGAACAACTTAGAACCTGTGAATCAGCAGTGGACATCGTTGCAGAAAATAATCCCGCAAGAACCATTCCAATAAGAAATTCCGGTAAGAGTTTTTGACTCATAACGGGAAGAGCTAGTTCAGCATCAAAGCTTCCAGCTTCTGGAAGAATGACTCTTGAGATAAGACCAACTCCGTATGTTAAGAGAGTAAAGAGTATAAAGAAAGCATAGTAGTATCGCTTTGTTTTATTCATATTTTCTGAATCATCTAACGTCATAAATCTAATCATAATATGTGGTTGGCCAATCACTCCAAAACCTGCAAATAACCATCCTAGAATAAAGAGAAAGACACCAAAGAAGTTGTCCATTTCTAGACCGGAGGGCATAAGGCTTAAGTAAGTTGTGGAAACATTATCAAGCTTCGTTACAAGATTTGAAACACCTCCAACTTCTTGAATTCCAAAATAATAGAGGAGACCCATCGAAATAATCATGACGAAAGACTGTGCAGCATCGGTCCAGATCGAGGCCCTGATTCCACCTGAGAGACAGTAGAGAAATACAATGACGGCACCGATGATTGCTCCAGTTGAGTAATCCCAACCAAAGAGGACGTGGAGTGCTTTTGAACCGGCCTTAAATTGAGCGGCAGCATAGATTCCTAGAAAGATAAATGTAACTAGTCCTACTATTTTTCTAAGTTTTGAAAATTCTCCTCCATACCAACGACTCATGACTCCACCAAAACTTAGAAGATTTTTCTTTTCCGTATTCTCTCTTAGTTTCTTATGAACAAAATTTGAAATTACATAATCTCCTAGGATCCATCCAAACATTAGCCAAACAGATTGTAGTCCCGCAGTATATGTAAAACCTATTAGACCAATAAACATATAGCCTGAGTTATTGGTTGCAACTGCAGATAGGGCCGCTAACCATGGGGAGATGCCGTGTCCTGCGAGTAGGTAGTCTGAGTTACTCTTCTCACTTTTAATTACTGAAGAGACTCCAATAAGTATGAAAATGACAAGAAAACCTAGGAAGCTATAAGCAATCATATTCATCGATAAGATCCTTTTGTTAATTTAATTGAAACGATTTTAAAACATTAAGGGATGAACCCCAGTTTTCGCAAAAAGACTTTTTTGAAATTAGGATTTTCCTAACTCCATCTTTTTCAAATCGAATTTCGGAATCATTTAATTGATAATAGCTTATTAATTCTTTTCAAGGTGATTAACTCTATGCCTTTTGTTTATATTTACCCGACGGCCGTAACTTTACTTTTTATTGGGATGTACACATACCTAATTTTTAAAATTAATAGTGCTGAAAAACGAAAGTTGAAAAGTATTAATAAAAGAGAAATTACAGATGCAGTTGAAACAGAATCACCGATAAAGAATCATGAAAGTAATCTTAAAAAACATGGGATAACAGGAATCGAAGGACGCTTTTCATTCATCCGTAAGGCCTTCCCTTTTGTTGTCATTCCTCTTTGGGGAATAATTATTATTGTGCCATTTCTTGATCGTGTGCCAAGTGTTTATATCTCTGTTATTGCCGCTGTTCTCTCTGTTGTTGCCGGTGTTTCGCTAAGGCCTTTTCTTGAAAATCTTTTTTCGGGAATTGTTATCTCTTTTTTTAAGTCGATTAAAATTGGTGACACTGTGATTATTGATGGGCAATATGGTCTTATTGAAGAAATTAGTCTGACATATTCAGTCCTTAAAAGATGGGACTGGAACCGTATTATTATTCCAAACTCCAAGTTGCTCGAAAAAGAAATCGAACACCTTACAATGAACGACCATTTTATATGGGCCCATATCGAATTCTACGTTTCTCCTGAAGCAAGTATCGAAAAAGTTGGTGAGATTGCCAAGGATGTTGCGGCACATTCAAAATACTTTAATGACGTTGAGGACCCAACTTTTTGGGTGATGGGCCTTGAAAAAGACACGATCAAGTGTTGGATTGCTGCGTGGGCAAATTCTCCAAGTGAAGCCTGGGAGCTTAGAAATGATATACGCACTAATTTGATTAAGGCCCTTCAAAGAGAAGGTATTAAATTTCATGAATATAATATTTCACCTAAATAAGCCTCATATCCTTAGGAATTGATGTATTATTTTTCTAATTTTCTTGACTTATCATCATAAATAACTAGAATCATTCTTACTTATAGATCTGAGGTCAGATGCCGGAGTGGTCTAACGGCGCAGTTTGCAAAACTGTTGTTTTCATCGGTTCAAATCCGATTCTGACCTCCATTTATATTTTAAAAAGCCAGCCTTCGAGTTGGCTTTTTTTATGTCTTATTTCCTAATTAATCGCGCGCTGAGAGCTTTGCGTATCTTCGGGTCAAGATAGTGGCTTAAAACAAAAGCTGAGGCTGTTATGGCCAAGAAAACGCTAATGCAATAGAAAAATCCATCTGACTGTGTGTAACCAAATATCTTTGAAAGTGTTTGTTGTGTGGCTACCTTAATAGGGGCCTGCAATATGTACATCGCATAGCTTGCTTCACCAAGATTTATGAGAAGTTTCGAGCCAAGAAATTTATTATACCTATTTTCAACTGCTGAGCTTAGTATGAGTAGAGAAAAACCAATATGGTAAATTGGATTAAAAGGCGAGTAGAAGCTATCACTGAAATTTGAAAAAAAAGAGATGATTAATAGGATCGATACTGTTGGGAAAATCCGTTGAGATGCCAAAATTAGAGTTTTTTGGTTTTTAATTTTAATAAAAATATTGGCAATAACGATACCATTTAAAAATGTGGGTAGATAAAGTGGTGCAAAGAAGGGAGATGTTATTTCGAGTAAGTGATATGGCTCAAATGTAAAATAGAATAATATCGTATTAATAATAAATGTGAGAACCAGTAGATAGCACGAATGTTTGATATTTGCTTTAGCAATTTTAGCGATAAAAACTGGACTAATGAGGTATAGGAAAACCTCAACGCTTAATGACCATGAGTGAATATTCCAAAAATTAACCATTCTATCAATAGGTATAAAGGACTGAGTAAATGTTAAATGCGATAGCATATAGACAATTCCCTGTGCCAAACTTACTTCCTGATAAGACTTAGAAATAAAGATTAAAGGGAGTGCTAGGACCATTGCAATATAGTATATTGGGCCTAATCTAATCAGACGATTTAAAATATACTTCTTTGTATTACCTTGTTCATCAAAGTCATAACTACTATAGCTATAGGAGAGGACAAACCCAGATAATAAGAAAAAGAATGGAACCGAGATATGGCCATGCTTAAAAAAACCTGTGAGAATTGTGGAGCTCGGAATACTCCAGTAATGAAAGAATATCGTATAGCTTGCCGCTATAAATCTGAGTGCATTGAGGTTTTTTAAGAAAGGTCGCTTTTCCATACTTCAATTTTATAGTGAAGATATAAAATATAAAAGCACTGGTAATTTCATCTCCATGGTTTTGTTATAGCCTTTCTCTTCTCATTCATTGAAATTTATACATTCTCTTTAAGCAAATTATCGCTAGTAATGTAAATCCTAAAATTGTTGCTGTCATTGGTATCGCCGAGTGTGTATGAAACATACTTACTAGAAATGATGAGAAAAAAGCGATTGACCATTGTAGCGTTCCAAGAAGCGCTGAAGCGGTTCCTGCCCGATGTCCTTGGTTTGCCAGTGCGAGTGCCGCCGAATTTGGAAAAATAAGCCCCAAAGATGCGATAAGAAGAAATAATGGGATGATAATGGCAATGATATTTGAAAAGAAAATTGAGTTGATAAATAAGATTATCGCAAAAATACCACTAATATAAATAACATTTTTAAATATATCTTCAGTTGAAAACTTCCTTAAAAGTAGTCGATTGATTTGTGAGAATGCAATGATGCCAACAGCATTTGATCCAAATAGCCATCCGTAATTTTCAGCGGGGACTTTGAATAGTGTAATGAATACAAATGGTGAACCTGCAATATAAGCAAACATTGCGGCCCTCATTAGGCCTCCTGAAATTGCATATGAACTGAATGAGGGATCTCTTAGTAAGTCGATATAATCTCTTATCTTTGCCAGGAATTTATTTTCGACAGCATCGATACTCTCTGTTTTCTTATGTGTTTCAGGAAGAAAATAGCTTGTGCATAGAATACTAATTAAACTAAATAATGAAAGTACTTCAAAGATTGTTCTCCACCCAAAAAACTTTGTGAGGTATCCCCCAATCAGTGGTGCAAGTATAGGTGCTACACCCATGACAAGCATCAGCATTGAAAATATATTTGCTGCCTGCTTCTTATCATAAACATCACTGACTATTGCTCTTGTGATAACCATTCCTGCACATCCTCCTAGCGCTTGAAGACATCTAAAGAAGATAAACATTTCAATCGATGTTGAAAATGCGCATCCAAGTGAAGCTAGGGAATATAAGAGCATACCAATGATGAGCGGTTTTTTTCTTCCGTAGACATCTGCCAATGGCCCATAAATAAGTTGGCCAAGAGCTAGGCCTATGAAGAAAATAGACAGTGAGAGTTCAACAGATGAAATTTTTACAGCAAATGTTTTTGCGATCTCCGGGAAAGCGGAGAGATACATATCAATTGAAAGTGGATCAAAGATAGTTAAGGATCCGAGTAAGATAATAAATGGTATTGAGTTATATTTGTCTTTCATTTGGTACTCACAGTTTTCTTGCATTCTAGTACCATTTAAAAACGATGTCTTTATCTAATTTCTATTACTTAGTTAAGCTCGTAAACTTTGAGCAATCTTGTTTTTGATGACTTCTTCACATCATTTTTGTAAAATATATTTATGTATAAGCTTCGAAATTATCAACAAGAAGCAGTTGATAATACAATTACTTACTTCAAGAAAAAACGCGACCCTGCTGTCATCGTCCTACCAACAGGTGCGGGAAAAAGTTTGGTTATTGCTGAACTTGCTCGTGTTGCAAAGGGAAGAGTTTTAGTTCTTGCCCATGTTAAAGAACTCGTCGAACAAAATTATCAGAAGTATATTAGTTATGATCTTAAAGCTGGTATTTTCTCTGCTGGACTAAATAGAAAAGAGGCAGATCACAAAGTTATCTTTGGCAGCATCCAATCTGTGGCCCGCGCTGAATCTAATTTCTTTAAAGATTTCACATTACTCGTTATTGATGAGTGTCATCGAGTTGGGCTTGATCAAGACTCTCAATATGGACAGGTCATAAATTTGATTCGAAAGGATAATCCTTCAGTTTGTATTTTGGGTTTAACGGCTACTCCTTACCGCTTAGGGATGGGATGGATATATAATTATAGTCACCTTGGGATTATTCAAACTGAAGAGCAGAGATTTTTTAAGCAATGTGTTTATGAGCTTTCATTGAAGTACATGATACACAATAAGTTTTTGACTCCACCTGTAAAGGTCGACATCCCAGTAACGTCTTATGATTTTTCAGAGCTTGGAGAGTCTGATAAGGCCTACTCTGCTACCCAAATTGAAAATATACTGAAAGGTCAACGACGGCTGACTCCTCTCATTATCAAAAATATTATTGATATTACGGATCATTATGAACGAAAAGGGGTCATGATTTTTAGTAGTACGGTAAATCATGCGAAGGAGATTCTTGAGTATTTACCTAGTGGAAGTGCGAGAATAATCCTTGGAGATACAGAGGATAGCGAACGCGATCTTATCATTGAAGAATTTAAGCAACAAAGGTTTAAATATCTCGTCAATGTATCAGTTTTAACAACAGGCTTTGATGCGCCCCATGTTGATGTGATTGCTATCTTAAGGCCAACGGAGTCGGTGAGTCTTTATCAGCAAATTATCGGAAGAGGTCTTCGTCTTGATGAGGCCAAAAAAGACTGCTTTATCCTCGATTATACAGGAATGGGACATAATATCTATTCGCCGCAAATTAGAGATAAGAGGCCAACAAAGGAAACTGTTCCAGTTGTTATTGAATGCCCTAAGTGCTCATTTCAAAATGATTTTTGGGGTGTGGTTGATATTGATGGGGAAGTGATTGAACACTTCGGTCGAAAGTGTAAAGGGGGCGCCCATGACTCTTTAAATTACAATTTCATACCTTGTGGTTATAAATTTCGCTATAAAATCTGCAATCAGTGTGGACATGAAAATGATGTTACAGCTAGAGACTGTAAAATGTGTAAGACCATTCTTATCGATGCTGACTCAAAACTAAAGCAGGCTAAACTATCTAAGAACTCTCATGTTCTAAGGCCTGATACCGTGATGATGAGCGAGAAGGTTGATAAAAATGGAAATAGTTATCTGGAAATACGCTATTTTGACTATGATGCTGAATCATTGGCCGAGCATCACTACTTAAATGGTGAATCAAACTTAAAAAAATTCAATATCAACTTTCTTCGCACACACCTTAAAAGGCCAGAGATGAATCTCGGCATCAAGAGTGTTCAGGAGGTTATCAAGCTTCAAGAAAAGTTTCGGATGCCTGCCTTTGTAATCGCTCGTAAACAGGAAAAGTTTTGGAAGATCACGGAAAAAGTCTTTCTTGAGGAATTATCAAGCAATAATTACACCATTAAGTAATAATGACTTTTCTGTGCTATTTACGTTCTTATGAAAATAATTTCCATTCTAATGCTTACATTCTATGCAAGTGCTTATAGTGAGTGCCAAAACTATCTTGATGACTGTGAGTATTATTCTTGTGTTGAATCAATTAAAAACTGTGGAAAAAGTGGATATCCTACTGGCTTTGGGAAAAAGTATTGCAATAAATTTGAAGAAAATTTAAGTTCTTTCTCCATCGAAGGACAAAACTGGGTATCGAGTGTAAAACACTGTCTGATTGAGGAGATGGAGTTAATAAGTGAAGCAGCGACTTGTACGACTTATAAGAAAAAATCTGTTTCAAAACATGTACCTTGCTATGTCAGCTCTGGCTATTGTTCTCTTTCAAAAGAAGATAAAAAAATTGTAATTAAGACAATTAGTGGTTCATTGTGGAGACCGAGTATCATTAGAGCAGGACTTAAAGTTCTTTCTGCATGTAAGTAATTAGTCTGAATATTCTTCTAAATTGATATCGTCCTCATCTTCCTCGTCGGCCTGCATTGCGCTGGCAGAATCTCCTTCATCTTGGTAGTCTTCATCGTCACTTTTTACTTGAGAAGGCGAGAGTATATGCTTCTTGCTAGGTTCTGCTATTGATTCGTCAACAGGATCTTGTTCATAAGGATCTTCTGAAGATTGTGGCTCTTGCATTTCTTGATAAGAATCTGTTGGCTCATCACCATAGTCAGAATCCTCTGCATTAGATGTGTTCACACAGAAAAGAAATAAAAAAATTAAAAGCTTCTTCATATTGTACTCCTTAATTTCTAGTCTGTTTTAAAGGCGACGTTAAGAGTGGCAGAAACTGAGATATCTCCACTTTCTATTGTTGGGCTGGCCATCATCTTTTCCATTCTAAGGGGCATTGGACCCCCTGAAATTGCAGTGCTTTCAGTTATTGATTTCACTGTATTAATGGAAAGCTTTGCTTGCTTTGCTAAGGTCTCAGCTTTTTCTTTTGCATCTTTAAATGCTAAGCGTAGTGCTTCTTTTTCCAGCAGAGATGAATCTTTGATTTGAAAATTAATTGTTCCTATTTCACTAACTTCACTCGATGCTAAAAAATTGATAAGCTCAGAAACTTTGGAAAGGTCATCAAGTCTTACTGTCAATTCGCTAAGAACTTCCATTCCTATTAATTCTGGAGCTTGATTCTGTTGGTACTTATAGCGTGGAGTTAGCGAGTATTGAGATGTTTGTAAATTACTTTGCTCAATTGAGAACTTTGACTTTATATTTTTGATAACTTTGTTCATCTTTAAGGTATTCTTTTCTTGGGCCTTTTTAGCGTCAGCTTCTTTGGTGATTACTTTAAACGAAATTTTGGCAGTATCAGGAGCACCACTAACAGTTCCCTTTCCAACAACTGAAATTTCTGCATTAATTTGGAGTGACAACAAAATGAGAGCGAAGGTTTTTAACATACTAAAATACTCCAGTAATGATAAGTTCTACTATGATATTTTAGTATTAGAATAATGTGATGTCTATTCGGAATAATCTCTCAATACTTCACAACTATTGTTAGATTCCAGGTTTCTATCTCCCATCGCATCGGCTTGAGTTAATGGCGAGTTGTCATCTTCTACAATTTGTTTTTCGACTTCAACCTTATCGTCACTATCTCCTGCTCTTGTGTCATTTTATTTAATATGCTCTTCGTTTGGGAGTTCTGTAGGTAGATCATTTGGGAAATCACTCAAAAAATCTCTCGCTAGAGAACTTGGCATACCAGATAAACTATCAACGCTTACAAGGGTGTCGTTAAATTCCTTATCAAGCGGATCATCATTTTGAAGTAATCCCTTTAGTATTATAGCATGCTCAATATTATTAGAGAGAAAGTCATTTTTGATCTTTGAAGTGATATTGTAGTAATTCTGAGAGTATAAAATCCAAAATGTCTTAACTATTGACTTTAAGGTGTGGGCCCGAATTCTTGAATTTGAGTTTAGAAAAATCTTCCATGTATCCTTAATTTTATTCGCATACAGCTCTGTTGATAATTTCTCGTCATCAAAAGATAAGTAATGAATTATTCTTCCTAAGTCATAGAGGAAACTCTTTGCGAAGCGATGATTGCCAGTCTCTTGTGCTAGTAGTCCATAATGAAGGAATGAATTTATCGCTTGCTTACAAAGCTCCTCATCCTCAATTAAAAGCTCAATATTCATTCGGTAGTAGTATGAAATATAGTTAAACTTTGTGGGACTCTTTGTTTCAAGTGAGTCTTTTAGCATTGAATTAAGAATCGAAAGTATAAGCTTGCTTATTTTTCTTTGGCCTAAATTAATACATAAGTCATTCGTGGTCGTCATCTCTCTACAAATTAGGGGAAGTAGATCAGACTCATTCTTTCCTAGCGCTTTTGATTGTTCTAATATTTTAGATAAAATATAGGCCTCCGGCCACATCTTCTCTTTTTTGAGATGGTACTTTCCTTCTTCTGATAATCCATTTGAAAAATGGAAATTCTTGTTACGCCATCTCCTCTTTGGAGTAAAAGTTCTCTCATTAATTAATGCCCTAAAAAGAAGAAATTGTTCGTTAATAACTAATCTGATTACTGACTTATCTTTTCTTTGTATTGCGGTTGAGGCCATATTTGAAATTACATCGATATAAGAAAATAAACGTTTAGTAATCCCAGAAAATTTCTTCGAATCAGCTTCATTTATCAAAGAGACAAGCTCTTGATGAGCATATCGACCAGTAAGGGGAATAAAGAATGATGGGCGTATGAACTTAGATATCAGGTAGAGAACAGGTATTATCGAAAATGTAGCAAGAATTGTCAGTGTAAATGATAGAAATGAAATAACTTGAAACCAACGATGATCTTGGCTAATTAAATGGGAAATTGTAATAAAGTAATTCGTAATCAACATAAAGCAAATCGAACCGATGGCCAGAGGGTGAGTCACAAATAGCCTTGCAAGGTGAGGGCTATAGAGGTTTGAAGTCAATGTTACAATCAACGCCATCACAGTAATCATCGCACCAAAATAGGCATTGATCGACCTATTCGTCGCTGATAACGCTGACATTTCTTTTATTGTAAAGTTATCACCTGTCCAAACAACGAGTCCTAAAATTCCAATGAGAACAAAGAGAAGTACAGTGAATACGATGATACTTTTTGAATGAGCGGATTTCACGCCACACTTCCAATAACCGCGCGAAGTCGACGGTCGAGTTCGCTTCCTTTAATGGGTTTTTTGATAACATCGATAACTCCTATGGATCGGAGATCGACTTCTGTTTCTTCATCATAGTGAGCTGTAATACAGACAATTTTTAAATTGCGTCCGCTATATCTTTCTTTAATGAGTTGGATAAACTTTGGCCCTGATATTTTTGGCATAACGACATCGAGAAGAATAATCTCAATTTCATGGTCGAAGTCTTCTTCAATTATTCCTAGAGCATCGTGACCATCTACGGCCTCGTGGACTTCGAAACCTAGGTTTTGTAGTCTTAAGGAGAGTAGGAATCTTACATCTTCACAATCATCGACAACAAGAACATGGTGTTTTTGCATAATTACCTCTGTATAAAGTAATTATTGTTCATAATTATGAATATTATATGAAGAGAGTTGGGGATATATTATTGCTGAAGCGTAAGTCGTTAAAACTTAATGAATCTCCTGTTCAATGGCCACTTTTATCGTGCCTATATCTCTTTCATCATGGGGATAGATAGGGTCATTGAGAACTTCTTCTCTGCCTTGTTTCTTTGCCCAGAGAATGTGCCCATCATCGAGTTTCCACATGACAAAGCTTTCTGATAATATTTCGGGACGAGACTTTAGTTGATATGTTTTTACAAGCATTGTCACAACTTCTTTGAATGATCTTTCTCCTGGCCGATACTCAAAAGAGACATGTTGAATAAAGTCTTTGTTTTGATTTTCAAAAATCTGAGCATGAAAATATTTGAGACCAGGGATACTCTTTGTTGATTTCAATATCTTCATTGAACCAGTGTCAGGGTTTGTACTCGTTAATATTTCGGGAGCAAATCCTAGATCTTTTAATTGTAGCGCCATTGCATCAATTTCAACTTCTACTAAATTTATATCGGAGAGTAGCTCAATCGTCGAATTTAAATTTTCAGTGTTAACTAATTCGTCATCACTAAGTAGAAAATTTTCGATTTTTAGTGCTGGATTATTAACTGTTTCCGCTGCTTGATGATCATGACTCTCTTCAATTCTTTTTGTCACTTCGACAGCTTTTTTTTGATCAGTCATCGTTAATGTATCGAAGCTATCCTCAATTTTTGAGATTTTTTCATGTGGCCTATTGAGATATAAGAATGCTCCAATAACAATAGTAATGGAGATGACAATTATCTTTTTCATCGTTAAAAGCTCATTCCTTCCCACTTGAGTAGGTAGTATGTCGGATCAATGAGATCGCCTCTTCTTCTAAATTTATTTCCAGTCGCTGAAAGTGAGCCTTTCTCTGTTCCTTTGAATAGCTCAAAGTGAAGCATCGGTCGACAACAGTTAGAGTTAACCACGCCCATATATCCGAGTCGTTGCCCCATTTTAACATTTGCTCCAGCTTTAATTCCTTTAGCTACATTTCCTGTGATCTCTCCATAACGAACCACAAACCCACCACTATGTTTTACTTCAAGAGCATATGTTCCTTGATAAAAATAATATAAATTTTGAATAACTTTACCAGGTGCTATCGATAAAATAGGTTCGTCTTTAAATCGATATAAATCACATGCTGCATGGGAACGTGTTCCACTACCTCTTCCTGCATTGAACTTTCTCATCCCAGAGGTGAAAGAGTGAGTGACCTTTTCAACAGTAGGGAAGTTACAACATTTTTGATCTTCTAAACCTGTTATGGTTACATCTTTTTCTTTATCATTTTTTTCTTTCGTGCCGACATAGCGACACTTATTCGCAGGGATAACAAATTTCTTTGCAACCCATCCTATATTCTGATCTTTTGCTTCACGATTATTGAATTTCACCTTAATGAATTCATACACAACACCATTTATTTCTTTCTCTTGCGTGTCTTCTTCAGGATTAAAACTTTGAAATCTCTGTATCTCTTCACCTTTAGATGCAGTAAATAGAACACTCTCAAGCGTATCATTACGCACATTGAGGACTTCATTTGGTAAGCAGATGACATCTTCAACATTTTCAACAACTGGTATATCAGTAATAATCTCTTGCTTTGTAAGTATCTCGGTTGGATTAAAATCTAAAATATCATCTATTTGAACTTCGATTTCTTCATTTATTTTTTTTGTTTCTACTGGTGAGGGTGCTACAGAGTTTCTCATTAATTCTGCGATGGCCTCATCTTCGTGAACTGCGATATTCTTCAAATGATCATTGCTGGTATCTTCAATCGCTATGGTTTGAATTTCTTTAAGTAGTGAGTTTTCTTCTGGAGCTATTCCAATTAGAAAGTTGTGCTTCTCACTATTTATTGTCTCAAAATTTTTGAAGACAAAATACTTTCTTTCATTTCCACAATTTAAATACTGGTAATTGCTATTATTTAAAATAACAATATTCTTAACTTGCTCATGATCATTTACTGAAATGACAAAATCTTCAACTGGTCTAATGCTCTTGTTGTAGAGGTAACCCTGATCACCACGTTCAGTAAACCATCTTGTATAGTTTAAATTTGGTATTTGATTTAATCCAACAAGTTCAATTTTCTTGTAATTTGATTTCTTCGCACCAGGTATTTCTTTGATTAATGAACCAATAACTAAGTGCGACTGACGAATATTATTATAATTTCTTAAATTCTCAGTTTGCGAGTTTTGCTTGCCTGAATAAGTCGAAATAGAAAATGGGATGTGATCATCTTCTTGAATTGAACAATGCTCACCACTAATGAGTCCCTGTTGATTATCCCATATATAAACGGGTGTACTCTCATTGGCCTTGGAGCTAATGCTTAATAGACTTAGTAGTGTTAGTGTAATGATCTTTCTTTCCATAATATACGTATGATGCAAGTCGTATACCATCTCTTATTATTGTAATAACAAATGCTTAACCATCTAAACATGTCTACTTTTTAGACAGATTAAGACTTCATTGACATTTTTTAAAAGAAAGTGAAATTGACACGTTTTCAAATTCAAGGTATTTAGATCATTCATAAATTATTAATTATATTGGCGAAATCAGGTAGCCTCCTGTTTCGTTTTTCACTTGGAGGTTTGAGTGGGATCACAATTGTACATAGGCAACATTTCTTTTAACACAAATGAAGAAGATCTTAAAAATTTCTTTGCATCTGCTGGTACTGTTACTTCTGCAAAAATCATTTCAGATAGAGAGACAGGTCGAAGCCGTGGTTTTGGTTTTGTTGAAATGTCATCAGCTGAAGAAGCTGAAAATGCAGTGTCGACTTTAAATGGTAAAGAATTAGGTGGTAGAGATCTAAGAGTAAATATCGCTGAAGAGAAAAAAGACCGCGGACCAAGAAGAAGATTTTAATTCTTGTTAACTGATAAAAAGTATACGAATACAGAGCTCGTTGAACTAGTAAAACAGCGAGCTTTTTTTAAAAATCTTGAAAGCGTTTCACCTAGGGAACATTCAAAAAAGATTGATAGGCTGCTAGGAATTAAAGTGGCCAAAATAGAGCAATCACTACTAAAGAAATATCCTCCATATTATAAAACTGATAATAGTGGTCGTAAAAAACATAATCTCGATACTCAATTATGGATTGGATTGCATCCACAAGTTTTGCAAACTCCATACTTTGATATCGTTAATTTTCTCGAACAATTAGAAGATTTCAAGCTTGAGCGCTTTGTCGATCTTGGAGCTGGCTATGGACGTATTGGTGTCGTACTAGGAAGTATATTTCCTAAGGCATCTTTCATCGGCTATGAGTTACTTGAAAAACGAATACAAGAGGGGGAACGCAGCTTTGATCGTTTCGAAATCAGTCAGCGTTGCTCAATGGCCGCCCAAGATATCTTGGATACAAGTTTTACAATTCCACAAGCCGACGTTTATTTTATTTATGACTTTAGTAATAAAGATGATCTGAGAACCATTTTAAATCAACTCTGCCTCATTGGAGCTGATCGAGATATTTTCTTAGTTACCAAGGGCAAGTGGTCAACAACTCTTATCCAGAGTAGTTATCCACAATTTATGAAAGGACATAGCCCTTTAATTACTGAGCGATGGTCAATTTTTTCGAATTTTATTTCTTTTGTTTAATTTAGATAGTACTCAAAAGTTGAGTACTCATTCTTTACTCTTTCAAAGACTTCAATAATTTGATCAAATTCATTCTTGAGATAGTCTCGACTTAATTTACTATTAAGCCAGTAGATTGAAATATTTGGGTCAATATAACTAAGTAAGCAATCAAGAAGGTCATCGAGGTTGTTACCATAGTAGCTCGGAAAACTTAGCATGGTGGAAATTTCTTTATGAAATTCTTCCATTGTCGTAATATATGCACCTGATATTTGAATTTCTCTTCTCATTTTCTACTTATATTCTTTATTTCTTTATAATTCAAATAATTGTTTCGTTGATGGTGTTTCTTTTATGTCTTCATCACTCATTGGAGTGAAAGTCGGGACTGGTACTTGTTTTTCGCTTTCCCCTTCCTGGGTAATTGGCTTTGCTACTTCTGTTTCACCTTTTGCTTCTTTTGTCTCTTTTGTCTCTTCAAGGTTTTTTTGTAACTGCTCAAGCATCTCTTGTTGTTTAATGAGATCAAGACCAGTGACATCTTCAATTTCCTCAACACCGTCGATAAAAGTCTCATAACCTGTATATGAAACAGTCGTTAGAAAAACAGTGTCAATCAGAAATCTCATTGCACTCGAATTCTCCGGAGCATGCCACTTTGGTAAACTCCCTCTGTTATTACCTTCGACCCAGGCCTTTTCCATTTTATCTAAAAGTAGTGCGTTTTGATGTAACTTATTGTCTGGCGTATTCTCTTTTAGCCATTTGTAAACTTGATTCCACTTATCGTGTGCATCAACTCTTCGAGCAAATGTAATAAGAAACTCTGAGTCTCCTGCCTTACTTTCGATATTCAATATAAGTTTTACTAAATCTTCGGTCTTAGCATCTGAAAATAAAACTCGATCAATATTAGGAAAATGTTTTGTAATATCTCTTAAATCAATCATTTTTGATCTAAAAAACTTTCTAACATTTGAGCTATTTAGCTTTGGAATTTTTGCAAGAGCGACATCAATAATCTGATACATAACTTTATTAGGAAGCCTTGAAGATAGAGATACCCACATCTCAGTCCATCTCTGTCTCTCAAGATACATTATTCTCGCAATTCTTGCTTCTTTAAGTAAGTGATCAATGCTAAGTAGTGACGGTCTTACGAGTCCATCAGTTGATTGACATAATTTACAAGAGGCGAGAATATCTTCAGTATTTAACTTTTCTAGAATTTTTGATGCCTTTTCCTTCTCGTTCTCATTCGATGTTAACTTCTTCTCCAAAAATTCAACAGCAACTTTATATTGTTCAAAATTTTTCTGTAGTCTAAAAGTTTCATCAATGGCCAAGTCATTTAAAAGTTGTGTTTCTTTTGCGAGCTGAATTTTTATCTTTTCTAATTCTTGATTTGTACTGATGCTATTAAATATATGATTGCTATTATAAGTTTCAATCATATCTCTTGCAAAGCTAGATAGTTCACTATCATTTTCAATCTTTTCAAGTGCAATCTTTAAATTACTTACATGTTTCATACTTTTTAGAGAAATAAAGTAACTTGATTCAACATCCTTGAACAACTGTTCAAAACTTGTTGCAATTGCATATGGGCTATCGAGTTCAAAAGAAGTTTTAATTTTTGCAAATGCACCGTGATGTCTCATTTGTTCGATAGTAATATTTCTCTCACCAATTTCCATCCAATTTTTTATCGAATGTTCCATCTTTCTTTCTCTATTGGTGTAATTTAAGTCATTCAGGTACTGATTATATTTCTTATACTTTTCGCTCTCGATATTTATAAAAGAAGCTTTAAAATTTAAAATTTCCTGCGTACAGGTGGCAAAACTCTCAACCTTAGAACTAGGAAGTCTATTTTTAAACTGTGAGCAACTAGTTATGAATAATAGCGATATAATTACTTTTTTCATGATTGATTATCGGACTTTTTTTGTATTATTTTACCTTTAATTGAGCTTGGTAAAATATTAAAACCAAGAGTTTTGCTCAGCTTTATAAAAAAGGGAAGTGTTAGCGGCGCAAAAGGTAAAATTAGTAACGCACCTAAACCAACTGTCTTTAGAATATCTCGAAACTGTGAATTGGCCCAAAGAATCTCATCATCACTTGCTTTCTTCTTAAGCATTCTTTGATAGATTTCAAGCATCTGAATACTCTCTGTGCTCTCTTCGTGAAGCACTCTCTTTAATTCTTTAAGACCAAATACAAATTTTGATCTTAAAAGCCTTGAGTGACCAACAATATAAATGAAAATAAGGAGATAAATTTTCTTCATATCATTCGTATCGGCATAAATAGCTAATATTCGTAATATAAAATAAGATATTTTAAATATTTACCGATATTTTGCCATGATAAAAAATATTCTATTTGTTTACTTAATTATTAGTAGTCCAATTTTCGCACGATCAATTGCAGATATTCAAAAGTCTAAAAGTCTTGAGATCATCACAAGAAATGCACCGACAACTTTCTACCTCGATAAAGATGGTCGCCCAGCAGGACTCGACTACGAAATTGGAACTCTAATTGCGCGTGAGCTCGGTGTCCTTCCTAAGTTTATTATTAAAGATTCAATTTCCGATATTATGTCATCACTTTCTGCTGGTTATGGCGATTTATCCCTTGCTGGTCTATCGATGACTAAGGAGCGAGGAAAATTATTTATATTTTCAAGTCCTTATCAGCAAGTACAAGAGCAATTGATTTGTGATAAAAAATTTGTCATTAAAGATCTTGCAAAGCTATCAAATTTAAAACTAACTGTCGTTAAAGATTCAAGTTATGAACAAACACTAAAGTCTTTAAATATCACTTACTCCGCGACTAAAGAATATAATACAGAAGAACTACTTAGTATGGTTTTTAATAAAGAGATCGATTGTACGATGGCTGATTCAAATATCGTTTCAATTATTTTACGCTCATTTCCTGAGCTGAAAATTCAGAAATCTTTTAAAGAAGAGGGGATCGTTGGCGTACTACGTAAGTCAAATTCTGATTTAATGTATTACGTAAATAAAGTCATTGAGGATAACACTAAAAATGGAATCCTCCCCAAGCTAATTGATAAATACTACGGACACATCAATGATTTCGATTATTATGATCTCAAAGTCTTTAAAAAAAGAATTAATGAAAGACTTAAGAAATATCGAAAGTATTTTGAAAAAGCGGGCACAAAATTTGGTATCGACTGGAGACTCCTGGCCGCGATCTCTTATCAAGAAAGTCATTGGAACAGACTGGCAAAAAGTCACACTGGTGTTCGTGGACTGATGATGCTTACGAATGATACTGCTGAAGAAATGAAAGTTCGAAATAGGCTTAACGCTGCAGAATCAATTTTTGGTGGTGCCAAATACCTCGTTAAACTTATCGATAGAGTGCCTCCCTATATTCCCTCTACGGATAGACTTTGGATGGCCGTCGCATCCTATAATGTCGGTTATTATCATATGAGAGATGCCCGAAGTATTGCCGTATGGAAAGATAAGAATCCAAATTTCTGGAAAGATGTTCGCGAAGTCTTACCTCTGTTGTCTGATAAAAAATATTATCGTAAGGTTCCCTATGGATACGCTAGGGGAGTAGAGCCAGTTATGTATGTAAAACGTATACGACACTACTACGATATCCTCAAAGGTCAATTCCCTTAACTGCTCCTTTGCAGTGGTGTTAAACTTAAATTTTCATTGTGATAACACATAAAAACTTCCAGG
>CAZQJK010000039.1:0-38301 GCA_964593545.1 uncultured Bacteriovorax sp.
TCCTTCAGGATAGCCAAGTGCTTTTTCATAGAGGCTCTTTTTTCCGTTTGCTTTCGAGATCAAAATTTCAGCCTCTTTTTTACTCATAACAAAAGATGTTCCATCGACTTGCGAAACCCCGTATTTTTCAAATTGACTTTTCTTCATAAAGCGAACTGCTCCGTCATCAAACTGAGCAAGATGTTTAGCAATGTAAGTCTCACTTAAATACTCCGTTGGATCAGGTCTCATTCCTTTCGGAGTATTCATTATTTTATTGAATCGCACCTTATTTATTTGTGTCGATACCTTAGCCACAACCTCTGCATACTTTTCAATGTAGGCAGGACTCAAATATCCCTTTCCTGCACTTACTAGTTTAGCTGCTATAGATTTTGCCAACTGGCTAGTTGCCATTTTCCCAAGTCCTTTTATAACCGGCCCAGAAATCGCAGCTACCGCAACACCTAAAATCTCCCCATGATAGTTAGCAACAATATCCTGCATATCATGATTCTCCATAGCTTTTTTCACACCATGAATATCAGCGTAAGCAATGAACTCCTTTAATTTTTCATCATTCATTGCCTTATCTGATAATTGATACAATTCATAAACTGTCATCCCAGCAGAAATCAAAGCGATTGTCACACCAACAAAGGCCGGATCTCTTTGCACTCCAAGCTGATTCTTTTCGATCAAAGTCATAAGCTCAGCAAGAACTTCTTTAAATTCCTCTTGAGATAGTGCCATCATCTCTGGCGTCATCACGCGCTCATTATCTCCGTAGGCCGCAAGCTTCTCCTTCACCGCCTCATACAATTCCTTATCTAATCTATTTGGAAGATCAAGATCTGAGAGACTATATTCAACTGCCCCATCCAAAGATGCCTGAGAAGCAGCTTGCATGGATGCCCTAATCGCCTCATCAAGATCAACAGGTTTTCCATCAATAAGATTTTCGATCGCGTACGTGTTGGCCGCTGTTAGAGAAGAATTCCCAATCGCTCCCCCACCGAGATCATTTGCACTCACCGCTCCCGAAACGACACCCGTGATAATACTCTTTGCCAGATCCTCTGTTGAATAAGAATCTCCATTTAGCACCACCCCCGAAAGATCTCTCGTGACACTATTCGCGACATTTGAGTAACTAGAAGAAAGAAAACTTCCACTCTCACCAAGTCCCGCAGCTGCTTCGCCAGCATACCCTGCTGTCATCCCGATAACTAAAGACTTTAAAAGATCCTTCTCCGTAAGATTCTTATTATCAATGAAACGATCTGCAAGAACATTTGCCAGTGCAGAACCAGCAGGTCCGGCAACCACTGAACCAACATATAAAAGTACACTTCGAGAAACATTTTCAAATGAAGTTGTCGCATCAACGATATCAACACCATCATTTGAAAGTTCTACGACCTTATCAAGCTCACGGGCAAGATCGGCGTTGATCTTACTAATAACTTCTTCAGTGAGAACATTGGCAAAGCTTGTGTGAAGCTTTGCAACATCACGAACTGTTTCCATAATCGCTTTTTTGTGACCATTATAGATCTGACGATAAGTATCAACCTTCATCACACGTGTTGGATTGGCCATATCAAAAATACTTGCGACAGCATGATCCGTCCAAGCATCCATACGATCCATCAACTTATCATAGGCCTTCTTATCAAGTTGACGTAGTGGCTTCAGTGAAAACTTTGCAACGTCTTGAGCAATATCAAGTCCCTTTCCAGTGATTCTCTTTGCTTCATCAACAACATCCCCAGAAAATTCCCAAGCTTCCGTCGAGAGACGAACAGCATCTTTCCATGCAGCCTCAAGATTATTCTCCAAACGTTTTGCACCACGATTAACCTCAGCACTAATATCCTCAAGTCCATCTTCAACAGCGTTTGCAATTGCCTTTCCAGTTTTATCTTTATATTTTCCAATCGTTTCTCCTGGTTTAGTCAGAAGATCATCGGGATTAGTGACTATAATAATTGGAACAGCAACAGGAGCAAAAGCAACTGTAGTCGCGGCATCGACAAGTGTATCTAGCGGTTTATGCTGAAGATCAGTAACAAAATCTCCAGCTTCATCTAGAAGCTCACCAACATTGTGCTCAATTCCATCCGCAACTTTCTCGCCAAGTTTCTCTAATTCCTCAGTCGCTTCTTTCACGACATGATTAATACCTGTAACTTCACCAATATCTTTTACTGTCCCACCAACTTCGCGCGCAACATCACTAGCAGCATTCTTTACAGTATCAATTGTCTTCTTCGCAGCATCTACAGCATTTCCAAACGCAGCCTTAAACTTATCAACAGGATTGCTACTTCCGCAGTCGTTACCGATGCCAATAGTGCATGCAATATCACCAAGTAGACCCCCGAGACTAAAGCCACTTGGAGCACGGTCTTTAACTTTCGAAAGCTCATCTGCATAAGCATTAAGCTTTTCCATTTCATTAACGTGAATTTTTGAGTGGAATTCTTTAGCAATCTTTAAAAAGTTAGAAATATTAGCAATCGCGACCTGTACAGTCTCATGAGGTTGTCCCATAAGAGAGAGACCAGAGAGAGTAAAACTTAGTGGTCTAAAGCTTTGACTTAAAGTGTTACTAAAATCTTCAAGAAGAACTTTCACTTCACGATTTAGATCAACTAACCCAAGCCCCGTCTGGACACCAAGAAGTGATAATTTTGTATAAGCAGAAGATGCTAATTGAGAAAGCATCTCACTCTGAAGTCTTCTCACTTCATTAGAAATTACGCTATAGCGCTCTCTATCGGCATCTAATTTTGAAATTGTCACTAAGGCACTTTGGTATTCACCGTTATAGATTGGGGATATTTCCACGAGACCTGAATGAGCTGCTAAATTTGTTGGACCAATCGTTTTGGTCATCAGAATATTTACTCTCTTACTCGTAACAATATTCTTTAGCCCCTCTTCTGAGCTATAGCGAGAATAAATAGCATCTCTCTCAGTTAGCAATGTGCTAAGATTTGATTTCAGTGAAGATATTTTATCTTCATGTGACTTAATTATTTTCGAGAATGACTGGAGCGATGAAGTAACCTGATCTCTTCCCTGGTGATCATCAAGAATATTTTTTGAAAATAGAGTTACCTTTCTATCAATATCTTCAAGAATATTTTCAATATAAACATCATCATTTAAAATATTTCTATGTCTACTTACAACTGAAGAGTAATCAAAATCATCCTGATAATACTTATATGCTGGAAAATCAGCAAAAATTGCTAGAGTTTCACGATCCCTATTGAAGTCTTGGTAAAGGAAGTTTAATAGAGATTTTCTTCTATAAAACTCTTTTTTTATCGATCGTAAATACGTCTTCTTGCTTGAAAGGAAACCCTCATAAACTTTTGCCGAAAGTCGTGTCTTCGTTTTAAGAGTTAAGTAATCACCATTAGCATTTCTAATACTATCTAGAAATGTATCACGAGAGATTTCTTCTTTTCCTTTTGAGAGCCAAAGTAGTCTCTTCTTATAAAGATGATAATTACTAGAAAGTTCAGAATCTTGAGTCTTCAACAGATTCTCTGTCACATACTGATTTAAAATAGATCGTAGGACTGATGGCGCAGAGACTTCTTGAAACGCGTCATCTCTTTCGATCAGAGTTAAAATATCAGAAGCTTTAAACTTATTCTTTAAAGGCGTCGAAAGATCAATACAAGTTGGTCGAGATGCAATACTACTCGCGAGAATCTCTATCAGATACTGCTTATCAAGGTCCTCTTGTGATTTTGATAGAAACAAGGCCAGCTTCTTACCATTTAATGGTGCCAGCATTTGTACACGCGCCAAGTACTTTTCATCTTTAAAGTTATGATTTTGACAAATATTTTCAAAACTTCCTTGTGAGAAAGCAAAAAGAGAAGAAACTGAAACAATTAGTACTTTTAAGCTATTTAATACTTTCATACTAGTTCCCTACTTCCAAACGGCCATTGCTTCCACTTTCGCCATTTGCCTGATCGCTGCTCACAACAACACCACTCGCCTCTCTTGTCAGATCAAACTTGAAGTAGCTATCCTGATCAGCGAGAGACTCTTTAAATATTGTAGATATATCTTCAATAACAAGTGGGTATAGTTTCTCAAGAATACATTTGTAGTTTTCACCACAATTAAAGTTCTCTTGCTCAGCTATATACAGAAGATCTTCCTTCATCTTTGCGACTTGAAAGCTTGGAATCAAATCAAAAACATTATCATTTGAGATATCGTAAAACTTATTAACGGATAAATCTTTGAATGCATTCTTTAGATTTCTATTTGATCTTAAATTCTCTTCAAAAACAGTCGCCTCAAACGGTAAGCTTAGTTCAAGATGTTCAGAGTCAAAAGTAATTATCTCAGACTTCCCAGGTACTGGCCTAATTGCACCTTTTTGTCCTTCTCCACCCTTAGATATTAGTACAGGCTTTATCAGTGGTAATTCATCGACACTTAACTTCAAACTTCCTGCATCATATCCTTTAGCCGCTTTTGAAAGCTCAGCCCAGCTAAAGTCTAAAGTACGAGATGATTGATATTCAAATAAATATGGAAGAATAATGTGAGTCCCATCTGCGACATCACTAAGCTTAACTTTAAACAGATATGGGATGATTATTCCATCAAGTTCTTTCCCAAGTTTTAATTGCTCTTTAGCCACATGTTTCTTTGTATTACTTAGATCAAAAATTCCACCATTTAGTTCCTTAAAATGGAGATTGAGATCACCACTATTTTGAAATTGATATATTCCATAAAAAGAAAGTACTATATTTTTATCTTCGCCATCAATTGCCTTAATACTTGAACAACCGATAAAATTCTGATCAAGAAGAGAATCATAACGTCCATTGACAGAAGCTTCCTCAAAGACGTCACAAAGAGACTTTCCATACTTTGCTCTATCTTCCATTGTTTGCGTTTTGAGTAATTCAATGAGATTGTAGTGTACCTTGTCTAAGAAAGATGTTTTTTGACTTTCATTATTAAGCGATACAAATTCTGGCACAAAAGTCTTCTTTAAATACTGAACAAAGAGAGAAGAATCTTTTTTCGCTCTAATTTTCTCGACAACATCACTATACTCATAGTCTGTCACCAATCTTTTGACAGCATTATTAACAAAAGTAAGAAGTGATTTATTTGTCTTTATACTAGGTTTTAATTCTTTATAGAAATTAACAAGCTGAAATATATTAGAAATATAATTATCAAGAGAGATCCCACCTTGAAGATATCTAGCTTCCATCTTCGAAACAAATCTTTCAATCCCTAAATTACTTAAGAACATTTCCTCTGGAATAATCTTTAAAAAACTTAAAAGAGCAGATAAGCTATTAGTCTTAAGAAGTGCATCAAACTCAGCAATAGTTAATTTCTTATTACCAAGGTCAAGCTTTGAGACAATCTTTTCTCCTGGGTAAACATCATGGTAGATTCCAGACATGGTAATAAATGTACTTAGATCAGAATCAGCGATACTCTGATTCACACTTTTTACAAAAAGATCTCTATCAATGTACTCACTAGCATCATATATATTTATCAGATTAGTTTTTTTGTATAATGTTGTAATAAAACGACTATAATTTTGTTCCAGAACAAGGTTCTTCTCTCTTCTAATCTCTTCTTTAATAACATCACCTAATCGAGAATCAACAAAGCTTCCACAAGTAGAGAGATGAAGATCGAGGGAATTTAAAAATGTATTAATCTCAGGCTTTACAAATCTTAGAAATGTTATAAAACTTGCAGAATTCTCTCTCGAACATCTAATTACTGAGAGCTTTGAAATCTCCGGAATGTCAGTTTCGGAGATATTCAATGACTCCAGTTTCATATTATTCCAAAATTGTACCCAATCAAAATTTTGCGAGTGATAAGACTCCACATCAGACACTGCCGCAGAAATATTTTGGCTCTGAGATATCTCACTTGCAGCCTGTTTTTCACTCCAACTTCTTGTCGTAGACTCTTGAACAACGACATTTTGGACAACAGGAGAGCTCTTTGAGCACGATGTGGTCAAAAATGATGAGATGATTAATGTACAAAACATTGATTTTTTTAACATAACTAACCCTTAAGTTTTCTTTTGATTCTATAAAAACTGCAGGGTCTTTTGGAACAACTTGAATTATTTACACCGACTGTTTATTTTTTTTACAGTTATGTTAATCAGGATTCCATATGAAATATGTAAACATCCTCTTATTTATCATCCTCCACTCTTGTGCGACAACAAAGCAAGCGGCCAAGAATAACCCCTCGACGCTTCTTGACACTGAAGTACAGATAAAAAAATGTGATAAAGGTGACGGCCTCGCCTGTAGTAAGTTAGGCTTCTACTATAAGAAAAATGGCAACATCCCTAAGGCCCTCGAATTTAATAAGAAGGGCTGTGATCTCAAAGATAAGAGTGCATGCTTTAATCTTGAAAATCTCGAAATTTCTAATAAATATGACCTCGCCGTAAGTGCTAAAGTTCAGTTCTACGGTCAAGAAAGTTGTAGATGTTATACAAAAAGACCACACCCACCAAGTACTTCGAGATTTAGCGGTAAAAGTACAGTGATTTCTTATAAGGTAAGCTTTATTATTGATGATCAGGGTAATCCCAAAGATATCAAAATAAATGTGCTTAACGGAAAAAATGAACATTTTGAAAAATGTGCAAAAGACATGTTTAAAATTGCCCGTTTCACACCTCCGACACCTACAGACAAGCGAGAGCACGAGTTCGAATTCAATGTTTCCCTCACAGAATAACTGAGAAAATAACTGTATAAAGTTTGTACACCCCCGTAGATCTTACAGCTTCACCTGATTCCAGGCTCAATAAAAGCTAAGATCGACATATGAAAAAGATATTATTTGTATCCCTAGCTTCTATTTTGACGGCCCAAGCTTCCGAGTATGGCGAGCTCTACCTTGCAACTCCTATTGAGATTAAGTCTCAATCGGTACAACTCTCATATCAAACAGAACTTGATAATAAGCTCCACGATGTCAGAGGACTAGGACTAAGCTACGCCTACCGTTTTAATTCTTACCTCGAAGGCGGTCTTTCATATTACCGTTATAGTGATCAAAAAAATGACTTCAATAAGGCCCTCGGACAAAACGTCAATGTCATCAGTGCCATTCCAGAAGATAGAAAATCAATTGGTCTAAGCTTTATTCCGCTGATCGGCCAGATCAATCTTCTCTCTTATTCAACAGCGCAAATTGAGCTAGGCCTTGGTGCAAACTATGGAGCCTATACTTATCGAAACGAAAGTAAACTTTTAATAAACGATAACAAGTTCTACGACATAAACTTCACAACAACGATGTTAATCAAGAAAGACTATACACTAGGACTGAAGTTATCTCGTGTCACTCGAAGTGAGAATGCCAAGAATGATACCAACCTCAACACTCTTGATATAACTTTTGGAGTGCGATTTTAGATGAAGAAGTTGCTCTTAATCACATTCTTCTCTTTTTTGACGATTGCATCTGATCTTCAGACAGGCATCAGTCTATTTAATCAAAACAAGTACAACGAAGCAATTGAGACTCTAACTGAAGTAGCACCAAAATCAGTGGGCTTTAAACGCGCCCTCGAAGTTCAGGCAGTAATTTACTATAAGACTGAAAACTACCAAAAACTTCTTGCGACAGCTCTTTTTTACCGTAAACACTTTGTGATGCAAGAAAACTTCAATGTCAAAATTCTAGGACTTGAACTTATAACTCTTAACAAAATGTGTCACTACGAAGCAGTTCAAAAAATACTTACAGATGTAAAAAGACAGACAAAGCTTGATCTAACGGAACTTGAAAAAAGTCTCAAGATCGCACAGAAATTTAGTATCACCACCGATCTTGCTCCTGCTCAAAAATATAGCAAGCGCGACCTATGGAAAATAGAATCCGATCAAATCATCAATCTTAAAACGCCATATGAGTTAGTTATTAGACTGGAGAATAAATGCCAGGGTTAAAACTACTTCTTCTTTTCTCCCTTTCTTGCCACGCCCTTGCCTCATTAGCAGTCAAGCAGGCTACACTACTTCTAAAAGAAGGTAATAGTAAAAAGGCAATTAGTCTTCTTGAAGAGCGCTTCAATGAAACAGAAGACATTAAAGAGCAAGGTGAAATTGCATACCTTCTAAGTCTTGACCCCGAATATAAGACCAGTAAGAGTATGTCCTATTATATTCAAAATGCTCTTGATAAATACCCTACACTTGACTCAAAGAACAGGGCCCGCCTGACAAGACTTCTTGCTGACACAAGTTTTGAAACTGGTAATCTTGAAAAGGCCTTGGATTTTTATACTAGGGCCTTAGCTCTACCAGAGAATAGTAATCTTAGTGATTACCTCACACTTCAAAAAACATGGGTACTCGTTAATCTCGAAAGAAAAGAAGAAGGACTATCATTTCTTTATGAGTTCATCACGACAAAGAAATCGCAGATTATTGATTCCTTGGTCTATGACTTTGGAAGACTCTACGTTGAATATCTTGACCATAAGAGAAATAAGGCAATACATTTTGATCTCAAGAAGATCCCAAGCTCAAGTGAGCTGATCTCTGGAATCTTTGCTGGAATCTCAAGATCAAATATAGCACCAGACTTAATTTCACCAATATTAATTAAGAATAATCTCTATTCAGACTTCTATCAATTCGGCGTTGAAACTAAGAGAATTAGCTCTTACAACAACTGTTCCCTGCTTTCATGGAAACTCCCACAAGCAACAACCAAGAAACTCGTAAGTGATATTTCCACTGAACTAATTAAATGCCAAAATAAGTCGAGCAAGCAATACCAGTCGCTCTATACGAAGCTGATTAGTACAAATTTGAAGACAAATGAACTTGCCCTATTATCAACTTCGCTAAGTGACACCAAGGTCGCATGTGAGCAATATGAAGAGCTTTTAAACAAAGAATATAATGAGAGCTGGTATTCGTATTACCTTTCTAACTGCCTCTCAAATAAGTTAAATGGCAAAATCATTAACTATACAAGAAAGTCTGCAAACAAGGACTATATTAGGACAGTTCTCGCCAATAGAAACTATGAAAATTCAATATTGACTAATTTCAAAACTAATAATGATGATCACATCCATTTTCTCGAATCACTCTTTACAAAACTTCGAATCAAAAACAATAGCATTGAAACAGAGCTTTTAACGGACAACGAAGAAATATTTAAAGCTGACTCGATCCTTTACTGCTTCTTCTACAGCAGTAAGTGCGATAAGTCTGACTCACTTTTTACTTTTAAATATTTAAGTGATGCACAAAAAGTTATTTACACCCTCGACTTTATTAAGTCTCAAGCTTTCACAGAGGCCTATACCCTACTCTCAAACAATCAAGATTTGCTAGAGAATCAGCTGTTAGCAAAAGAAGTCTACTTAAATGCAAAGATATTTAGAGGCCTCTATTCAGATTCATTCTTTAAGATAATTTCAGGTGAAAAGAAGTTAAATGAAGTCTATATTTCAACACGAGAACAAAACGCTCTCAAAAAGAAGCTCACTTCTTTTTGGTCCGATTCAATTGACATCATTTCTTTAATGACTCGAACACTCCGAGAAACGAGATACTTATCAACAATTGAAAAACAGGATTATATTTTCAAAAAAATATCTAAAATCCAAAGAAAGCTTTCTTCTCAAAAATGGCCAAACACCACGACTCGAGAAATCGCTATTTCAGGGTATAAAGACCTCCTTGGCAAGGCCGTGGCAGGATACGGAAAGCACCAAACAGAAATTTCGAAATTAATTGAGGCCAAGCTTAAGTCATGGGAGAAGAATATATGAAATACCTAATTTCTCTCTTTATCGTATTTAACTCTTTTGCAGCAAACTTCATCGATCTTGGAAACCTTGAGATCGAGGGCGAGCTCAGAAGACCGGCCATCAATCTTTTTACAAATACAGAGGTCCTAAAAGACAATCTTAGTACTTTTGCTAAAGAAAAAATTGAAAGCGAAATCACCGACATCCAATTTGGTGAGATTAATAATGAAGTTCAAGAATTTAATAATTTTGAAGCCAAGCTTTTGGAGCTCTAATATGTTTAGAAAAAAGATAACTCTTAGTTTTACAATTACAGATTTTCACCTGCTCTTCATCGCAGTTGCTGTACTTCATATTTCTATCTCAACAGCATATATCGCAATCTCTCTTCCTTCTCCAGAAACAAAGAAGGAAATCAGCAAGGTCACAAAAATACCTGTATCAATAAAATCTCGCGTTTCCAGAAAAACTCGTTCGTCCAGATTTAGCCGGTATATCAAAGGTCTCAAAGATTATAATATCAACCAAGAACTAATCAAAGACAAAGACGACTCATTGACCTGTCTGACTGAACAAGAGGGACAAGTTCTAAAAGATCTAACGAGTGCGCAAATTGAGCAAATACTAAGTGAACAAGAAAAGCAACTTTCTGCGGACGTTGCCAAGGCCAAGGAAATTTTTCAAAAAAACCAAAAACGTTACCAAGGTTGTTATGAGAATGCTCTCTTAAAAGACAAATTTCTAAATGGTGTTAGTAATATCCTCGTCTCAATTGATAAGGGAAGAATTAGTAATGTTGAAACGAAATTTAAAGGCGACGGTCACAAGAGTGCACTTAGTGTTCTTAACGACTGTCTAAAAGAAAAATCGACAGGTCTTAATGTTAGTTCCATTAAGGGCGAGCATATGATAAATTTCAACCTAATCTTTAAGTCTTAATAGGTAAAATATGTTTGGAACAATCGGACTACTAATCATCGCCAATATTTTCATGACTTTTGCTTGGTATGCCCATCTCAAGGACATGAGTATGAAGCCACTCTGGATGGTTATTCTTGTTAGTTGGGCGATCGCTTTCTTTGAATATATTTTTCAAGTTCCTGCTAACCGAATTGGAATTGGCCACTTCACTCTACCCCAATTAAAGATTATTCAAGAAGTCATTACCATGACAATTTTTGCGGTATTCTGTGTTGTTTACATGAAAGTACCGCTAACCAAGAATTTCCTCTATGCTTCGCTTTGCTTAATTGGTGCCGTCTTTTTCATTTTTAAAGACTTTAACTCAATATCAAGTTAGCTAATTACACACTTGCATTGTCGCCAGCTCGCGATAGCGCAAAATATCATTCAGCTGCATAAATTTACACATATCATCGATATCTTGTGGCCGTGGCTTGTTTGTCGGAAAGAGAGATTTCTCAGTACGTGCAATCCCTTTGAGCCCTGAATCTGATTTAAATAAATTCGCTGCGAGATTTAACATCCTTTCGCTATATTTCAATTGATAGACAGCACCAAGCTCTCCAGCAGCTTCAATCGACCTCATTGTGAAAGTTCCACTCAGCTCATTATAAACGGCTCCACCATTTGGTAAGATATCGACCTCTCCAGCGACAGCGATTCTTCGTCCCTGGGCGATATGAAGATGCTTGACACCAAATTCCAAACCATCTGTGACTCGTCCATATGAAACACTTCCATCAGCTGCAATCACGTAAGTATACTTCCCTGGAGGTAACTCACTAGGCTTAATATTATCAAATACTCTTCCTTGCTGTTTTGCAAGATTGACATCTATATCACGATGATGAAAATTGATTCCTTGTCCATTTTCAAAAGTATAGCCCTTCATTCCTAGTGGTTCAGGGTTTCCGTAAAAAGCACGTGGAAGTCCAGCTTCAAACTCATCAATATACGACTTAACGTTAAAATACTTCGGTTGCACCCCTCGCGCTAATAATTGAGAAGGTGAAATCTCTGCGGAGCTATGATAGTTCCCATTCTTAAAGATATTAACCTGAACGTTTCCATTTGGAAGTTGCTTAGCGACTTCGACTGGATAATTCTTTCCATTGCTCATTTGAACTTCAAGCTTAAAATCATTTCTTAGTAATTGTGCAGGCGGTTGTTCCATGGCCTTAAAAGCTTCTTTTGCTCCTCCACTTGTTCTTATCTGTTCAAGGTCGACCTGTTCTTTAATTTGTTTTCTTACAAATCCTCCATTGGCATCCATCAAACTCACAAGGAGTCCGTCATCTTTAAGTTCACTAATTTTAGCCGGAACACGTTGACCATTGTGAATAACGGAAACATACTTTGCGTCGCCAGAGAAATTTCTTTTATTAAAAGCGTCTCTAAAAATATCGACACGGGCATTACCAGTTAATGAGAGTCCACTTGATTGAGATCGATTAGACTTGCTGTAACCAAGCTTGTCTTTTTCAACCGACTTTTGCAAGGTTTTATCCCCATCCATAAATTGAACTCTTATTTTACCATTTGGCTCCACACCCATCACGATACCTTTGGAGTATCCCCCTGATGATCGTGGAATATTTACTTCCTGTAAGAAATTTAAGTCAGCATCAATTGGTTTGGAAGTATCACCTGGTCGGTATCCATCAACGACTTCGAAGTCGCGTTTTATAAACGCATCACGAGATGTTCCACTCGTGCGAATTGAATTCAAATCATTGCCCGCAAGTGCAACTCGTCTCCCTTCATAAGTTTCAACCAGCAATTCACCTTTATTCGATCCAGAAACCTTCCCGACAACCCTATTTCCATTAGAGTCTACATATGAGATAAATTTCTCATCTCCACTTAAATCTCCTCGATTATAAGCATCACGAAAATTATCCACGCTTGCATCACCAGTGAGATCAAGTTTTCCAGGTCGAGATAGTTTTGCAATGTCATCAACACCTAGACCAACAATTCCGTCTTCCATCAATTTTCTAATCTCAGCAGATGACAAACCTGCCTCTTTCAAGATTTTTGTTTTTTCTTTTAACTGAGCGGCTGAATAATTTCCAACTTTAGCCAATGCCCCATCAGCTCCTAATTCTCCAGCTCCAACAAGATGAGCACTCTCAATCGCCTCAATTTCTTTATCAGTGAGTTTGCGATCAAGACTTGACTCAGAAAGTTTCTTTCGATCACTTTTCTTTCTCTTCGCCAGTAACTCTTTTATCTTCGAGCTTCCTTTAAATGCCTTTGGACCCATTTTCAAAAAAGCAAAAGCAGCAGCTGGAGGTATTATAAAATCTCCAGCAACTTTACACATCACTTCACTACGTGCTTCAAAATTTAAGCAACCAAATTCCTGATATTCTTTGTAGAGATATTCTTGAATTCCTTTATACAACATCTTTGCAATTGAAGACCCAATTGCCTTCGCCGCCTTAGCGCTTCTAAAAGGAGAACTCTCCTTGTCATAGGCCTTATCATATTCTGCAACGAGGTAGAGCTTAACCGAGTCGATATATTCAGATGCCTCTTGATAGGATTTACCTGGGCTTGTCCCTTTATCCCACATCCACTTCATTGCATCCCATATAAATGACAATAACTCTTTCGCAGAGTTAAAAAGACCTGTCGTACAACCAGCAAAGAAGTCGATGACATCGAACTCTCTTGACTCCTCGAAGTTAGAGCAATTGAGTAGGTCTTCCTTCTTTTGAGATTTGCAGATTTCGGAATTAGTAATTACCTCACAAAAATATTTAAGCTCAAGGCCTTCAACAATATCACCTTGCATTTCTGTACAGGTATTCTTAAAGATTTCAATAGAAGGACTATCAAGTATTCCTAGTCGGCCACTTTGCTTAAGGTTTAAAATAAATTCATCAGTCCCTATAGCCTGACTAAATGCGAGCTGTGTAATAAATAGAAAAGTAATAATTTTTTTAAAAACCATAATTATCTTTAAAGTTTGAGATATTAGTTAAGACCCCATCTTTTTCAAGTTTTTCTTTTGAACTATTAATGAGTAAAATCTGTAATTTCTTTATACTTGAGTAGAAATGAAATTCTTTATAGTAAGTTTTCTTACCTTCGGTATCAGTATATGAACCGGTTAGTATGACTCTAGAGACACCTTTTTTATTTTCAATTTCTTGCGAAGTTACTTTCCAATTTGTGACCCCCATTAAAGCGAGCATTTTCTTCTTATCATTCTTAAGACTTTCAATGAGATCCTTAGTTACTTCTTTTTTCTTCTTTTCTGTTTCAACAAAATTAATAGTCAATCTTGTTTCATTTTCAGAAATATAAATTTTAGTCTGGCCGTAGTCAGACTTGAAACTCCATTTAGCATATATTGATGTCGTAAAAAAACAAAAGAATAAGAGATACTTCAAAAGATAATCCTCAGATACAAGTGTATTCAGGATAATATCGGCTAGTTGAGAGAGAAATATTAATTTAACCTATGCCCCAAAAAAAAGGCTTCCCTTAGGAAGCCTCCACTTGATCGAAATTTCTATTTCTCTTATCGTGAACTTTAGCATTCATCATGCGATGTCTTTTCTTAAGTTGCGCCTCTAACTTATCAATGACCATATCGACAGTTTTATATAGAGACTCTGACTTAGCCTTTGCACTAATATCTGGCCCGTGGAAACCAGATAGGCTTACCTCACAAACTTGATCAGCACTATCAACAAAGCAGTTCCATGTTAAATGGGCATTTGGTGATGCAAACTTTTTAAGTTTCGCGCTCTTCTTTCTAATAATTCCATCGAGAGCTTCAGTGTGATCAAAATTTCTAAAAGTAACTTGTAATTTCATCAATACTCCTTGTGTTCGATGTTTTGTTGAATACATCATCGTACGTACCGAAGCAGAAATCAAAACAAGTTTCTGTGATTTTTTTTGACTAAATAATTTACACAGTTTTGACAAAAATAGTGGTGGAATTTACTTTAATATCACATTCAACAAAGTAGTTAAATGTGATCTAGAATTTCAGAAATCTTAGTTATCGCCTCACCCTCGCAATGATCTTGAGTCGTGCAAACATTTGGAACCAAGCATCCTTTCTTACGTCTCACATAATCCTCTTCTCCACGAACAAGAATTCCTTCAACTTCTCCAGTAGAAGAATTGATCACTGGTGAACCAGAGTTTCCGGCAAAAGAATCAGTCGAGGCCAAGAAGAAAGTTTGGCTAATATTTGGAGCAAGAACATTCGCGTTCGGTGCCACTTTCAATGGGAGCCCCGATGGAAACCCGATAAGCGTCAGTTTATCATTCTTTGTAACGTGCCCTTCTTTTCTAATGCGTAAAGGCTTTCGATCCAAAACAGGTCGATCCAATTTAATGACTGCGAAATCAGTATAATCATTTAACTCACTCGCGATGATTTGCTTACAGCGATAAATTTTATCATTTCCAACTCGAAGAGTTTTTCCAATCTTGTAGTTCGGTCCTGTCTGATAATCAAAAACCCATCTCCAACCTTCGCAATCTGAGTTCTTTCTTATACAGTGACCTGCAGTCACAAGCGTATCTTCACTAATTAAGAACCCACTACAATCTGCAGCTGTTAACTCTCTCGCAAATTTTTCATATTCACATACGCCCTGCTGAGAAAGCATCTTGCCTTTAATACGAGAAACCGTGTCACTGTCATCATAAATAATATAAGACGGAATCATCGCAGCCGTAGCATTGGCCCACTCAATATGATTGGGATCGGTTAACTCATGAAAGTTTAGGCGATCATCATTGTCATAGATGGCCTTATCAAGAGCGTAAGTATTAAGAAATAGGAGTGTCATTATTAGGATTTTCACACTGATTTTTTAGCATGGTGATCGCAGTTAGTCCAAGGAAACTGCTTAAAACTGCTCCCCTTAAATGGGGATAGTTTCCATTCTTAACGGTGTGATTCTATATCGTTTACTAGTAGGATTTCTGGCGGCCCAATAAAATTAATATTTCAATGCTGGATGTGACTATTTTCATTGAATGATCGCTTAGATATTGACCATTTTATCCCCATTTAAGGGGAGCAGTTTATAAATATTACAAGAAGCAACATAAGCCCCTGGTTTTTTAGTATTATAACGCAATGAATATAAAACTTATGACAATCCTGGCCCTGAGCATCGGCTCATCTCCACTCACTTTCGCAGACGGACAGATCAAGTCGTTTAGTCAGCCAGAACCAATTGAGAGAATCATTTGTGACTCAACCGAGGGAACCGTCGTTTCTCATACATTCAAGTCTCGAAAGGGAAATTATCTAAGTTGCGCACACGTCGATGCATTTGTTGATACCCTTGCAAGTGTCACAGCAATTGCTCCAGTCTCTCCAGAAGTCAGTCTCTTTATTGATAAAGAATATAATAATGCCTCTTTTGATATGGGTAGTATTATCTATGTTCCTCTAAGGCTTGGTTTTTCAAATCGATTTGGTGCGACCTTTTATGGTGACTTTTATGCCAACCATACAGTTTTAGCCCATGAGTATGGACATGCCATTTTAAGTAAGATGCTTGAGAAAGAAGATTTTTTTAAAGAGCTAAAAGAGATATCTTTAAAGATAAGCCAACTTAGAATCACAATTCAAAAAACATATGAGGCAGGAAATCCTGGAAACATGGTTGAGTTTTATTCGAATATGCTAAAGGCGGCTGAGGCGAAGAGAGTTGAAAATAAAGAAGCGATGAAAGTTAATCGCATGCTAAGTCCCTATCATGAACTTTTTGCGGATCTCGTTGCTTCATTGGCATTAAAGAGTAAACGCGCAATGGTGAATGCTTTATACTATGATGAACTTGATGATCAAGGATACCTGATGATTCTTGCAAGAGATTTCGATTTGAATTCTCTTGATATGAAAGGCCCATATATGTCTGAGGAGCATGGGATGCTGGCTCCAACGAGAAGATTCATCGGATCTAATTTTTGGGTTGAAACTGAAGAAGAAAAGAGAGAGTTATTAAAGAATCTTTACACCGCGATTGTGATTGAACTTAAGAAGCAAATTAATGGTGAAGGTGAAGGGCTGACACCAGCGAAAATGAACGAGAGTTTAATCAAGACATTGTCCAAGCTTAGCAGTCAGGAATAATTTTCTAATTAGCTAAATCATCGATAATCCACGACAATAAATATTGGTGGATGATGGAAACTAAAAACAAATTATTTAAATTCATTGAGACTTCAAATGATGCTGTCATTATTTTTAATAAAGACTTCGACGTCATTTTTGCCAATAATGCACTTCTAAAAAGTCTTGCTGTTACACGAGATGAATACATCGAAAGAGGAATACTTTCTTTTACACATCCCGAAGACAAGAAACGACTAGATGCTATTATCCAGCAAATTTTTAAAACTCCAAATACACATTATAAAGAGAAAATTAGAAATATTTCCAAAGTTGGGGTCATTAATCATTATGAATGGTCTGCCTACTATGATGAATCAGAAAAAGTTGTTTTTGCTCAAGGTCGTTTATTAGAATCACATGGAAATTCTGACTCTCAAATTTATGGAGAGGCCAAGAAGCTCGCTCAAATTGGAGTTTGGGAATATCATGTCGAATTAAACTATGTTAAATGGGATGATGAAGTTTATAAAATTTATGAACTCTCCACTTCAACTGAGATGACACAAGCAAGAATGCAACAATTTTTTAGAAAAGAATCTCTCGAAATATTTAAGCACAAATTAAAAGACCTTATCGAAAATAACATTCCTTTTGATGAGGAATTAAGCTTCATCTCAGGTCAATTTAGACCTTCGACAGCAAGGTTTATGGCCAAGCTTAGTCGAGGAAAAGAAACTGTTGTTATCGGGACAATACAAGACTTAACGGCGACACGAAAAATTGAGAGAACCGCTGCAGACTACCGCGAAGCTGTGGATAAGTCCTCTATTGTTTCCATCACCGATCGGTATGGAATCATCACTGAAGTAAATGATAAGTTTTGCCAAATTTCAAAATTCTCAAGAGAGGAATTAATTGGCAAAAATCATGCCCTATTAAATTCGGGATTTCATAAGAGTGAATACTGGAAAGAGATGTGGGAAGATATCACTCGTGGAGATGTTTGGCACGGTCAGATTAAGAATAGGGCTAAAGACGGAACATTTTTTTGGGTTGATACAACGATTATTCCATTTAAAAATTCGATAGGTAGAATATATCAATACTTAGCAATTCAAAGAGATTTTACAGAGAATAAACGCTTAAATGAGGAATTAATGGTTTCAGAGAAGCTGAGCTCGATTGGTGAAATTTCAGCACAAATTCTTCATGAGGTGATGACTCCCCTCTCGATTATCTCTTTGAGTATTGAAAATCTCGAAGATGAAATCGACGATCTCGAACTACAAGGAACGAAATCCCTTCCGATAAAAACAAATCTCACTGAGATAAAAATGAATTATGAGAAGATCGAAGAGATTTTTGAAAATATGCGTTCAATACTTGTTAGAAAAAATCAGGGTGAAAGTTTAAACGTTAATATAAAAACAACGATTACCAAAACACTATCACTGGTCAATGCTAAATTAAAATCGAGAAATATAAATGTTAATTTTGAAGGTGTAGATGGAAAACTGAGCGTTTTTTGCACGGAAACAGATCTTTCGCAAGTTTTTTTAAACCTTCTAAATAATGCCTCCGATGCGATAGAAAAATTAGATGATAAATGGATCGACATTAAGGCCAAAGCCGATAATTCGATGATTAGAATAGAATTTCAAGATAGTGGTAAAGGAATACCTGAAGAAATCAGAACAAGTATTTTTGAAACTTTATTTACAACAAAGGGTGAAAATAAGGGAACTGGACTTGGAATGGGTGTCGTCAAGAAGTTAGTTGAGAGACATCTGGGTAAAATTCATATTGATGCGGAAGCTCCGAATACAACATTTGTTCTAGCCTTTCCAATTCAAAATAAATAATACCCGAGTATTTTATTTTTTTAGGGATTGAAATTTAATTCCCATACCTAAAAGATAAAAATTACGTTATAATGTATTAAAATTATATAACAACCAACTACTTTATTAGGAGAATATGATGAAAAAAATTTTTAATGTTCTATTTCTTGCTGGTGCTTTAACACTTACAAGTTGTGGTGGTGGAGCTACTAAATCAGAATCAGAAGGTTCAACTCCAGTTGCAACTTCAGACTCATCAAATCTAGAAATGAATGGTGACTCAGATTCAGGTAAAGCTGGCGCTCTATCAACTGTTTACTTTGATTTTAACTCAGCAGTACTTTCAGGTTCAACAAAAGCTACTCTTGATAAGAATGCTGAATTCTTAAAAGATAATACTTCTGTTGAAGTACAAGTTGAAGGTCACTGTGATGAGAGAGGTGGAGTTCAGTACAACATCGCTCTTGGAGAAAAAAGAGCTAAGTCAATCAAGAGTTACCTAGTAGCTATGGGTGTTTCAGCTGGAAGAGTTTCAACAATCTCTTACGGTAAAGAAAGACCAGTTGCATTTGGTCACGAAGATGGTGCTTGGTCACAAAATAGAAGAGGAAATTTTGTAATTACTGCAAAATAATCGATGAGAAAACTCTTTTTAATTTCTACATTATTTATATTTACGTCGTGCGGTTTAACTACCGCACGTCCTAAACTTGAAATGACTTTTGCACAGACTGCGTTTATTGCCGCTAAAGATGCTGGAGCACAATCTCTTGCACCAAATCTTTATCGAAAGTCTGAATATTATTACCTGAAAGCTAAATCAAGCTACAGAAGAAAATTTTTTAATCAAGCAAAGAAGTACGCAGAACTATCTCAAAAGTTTGCAGAGCAAGCTGAATTTAAGGCCTATAAGAAAAAAGCTTTAGACAGTCTTTAATTTCCTAGGAAATTTTTATGAAAAAAATAATCTCACTTTCACTACTTGTTCTTTTAGCTACAAGCTGTAAAACGCAAGAACAAATTAAACGTGAACAATTAATAAATTCGATGTCTGTACAAATGTCACAAGGGCAAAAGCTAACTGCTGATGTCACAGTTAAGTTGCAAAATATGGAAGAGAGAATGCAGGAATTTCAAGGTGTTCTTGAAGAGAGCGGTCACTCTAAAAATGAAACTTCAACGAAGATGGACGAGCGAATCAAGGCCCTTGAAGAAATTATCAAGACCCTAACTGCTCAAGTTAACGATCAAAATGTAAAAATGACTTCGATTGAGTCACGCCTTGCTGATCAAGATAAATTCATCAAAGAAATTCTTGGGTCTCTTAAAAGCGCTTCAGCTCCAAAAAAAAAATTAAATGATTATGATGAGGCCATGTCAACTTATGGAAAGGGTCGCTATTCTGACTCTAAGCCCCTACTTGAGGCACTTCTAGCAAGTAATAAGTACAAGTCATCAAAGAGAGCTCGCATTCTTCATAATCTTGGTATGGTTTCCTACATCACAAAGAATAACCAAGATGCCATGACCTACTTTTCTAAGCTTTATACTGAACATGCATCGAGTTCATATAATGCAAACGGGCTTATCCACTTGGCAAAAACATTCCAACGTATGGGACAAAAAGATCAGGCAAAACAAACGCTTGAAGAAATGATTTCAAAATTTCCAAAACACAAGAGGGCCAAGATAGCGAAGGATCTACTCTCTAAACTCTAGGAGGAGTTGTGTTAAAAAAAATACTCTCAACAATTGCACTCGGTGCGATGCTTACTTCTTGCGAAACACTTATTGGTCTTGATCAAAAATATAATACCGATGAAATCAATATTGATAAACCACATTTCTCTTTGGTCTTTTCAAGTTCAATTATGGGTGAAACCCACCCTTGTGGTTGTCGACATTTCCCGCTTGGTGGATTACCTCAAGTGGCGGGACTTTTTGAGGATCTGAAAAAAGAAAAAGAAATTCTCTATGTTGATACAGGGGACACACTCTTTCCATCGAGTGTCATTCCAAAACATTTACAGAAATCACTAACTTTTGCGGCGATGAATTTAGCCATGGGCCTCGATAAGCTAGGGCTTAAGTATATGGTTCCAGGGGATCAAGATCTTGCACTTGGTTGGGGCTTTCTTAGAAATGTTGAGGAGAAAGTTAAGTTTAAATTTTTAATTTCAAACCTTTCTGATGACACACTCATTAAGCATAAGAAATATGTTATTTTAGAATTTGGAGAAAAGAAAATTTTCATGCTTGGTCTTCTTGATCCAATGACTCTTCAACAAGGCTTTCAACCAGATTTCATTTCTCCAACTATGGCCCTTGAAAAAATTCTGCCTGAACTTAAAGAACAAGGCTATGACAGCAAAAACAAGAATCACTTATTATTTGCCCTCTCCCACTCTGGTATGGATGCTGATGTTAAACTCGTTGAGAAGTTTCCACAAATCAATTGGGTTGTTGGTTCACACTCGCAAAGTTTTACAAATTTTCCAAATGAAGTAGGAAGTACAAAACTTGTTCAAGTGCTTTCAAAGAATCACTATATCGGAGAGATTATGATTCCGACGAAGGTAGAAATAAAAGAACCATTCAAATACCATGAGATTCGAGAAGAGCTAAAAAAACAACTTGAACCAAATCCATTTATTGCTTTTATCGATGATCATAAAGCACAAATAGAAAAGATTCGTGATGAAGAACAAAAATTTTTCATGACAACAAGTGCGAGTGCCAAGAAGATCAAAACGGCGCAAAGCTGTCTTGAGTGTCATACTGATCAGGGTGATCACTGGCAAAAGACACCTCACTCAATTGCATTTGCAACACTACTGATCAATAACGAACACAATAATACTTCATGCATTGGCTGCCACTCTGTTGGTATGGGCAAAGATGGTGGATTTATCAACTTCAAAGATATCGTTCATATGAAAGACCAAGCAAAGGCCGACTCTTACTGGACAGAAGTTAAGAAGGCATTTACTGGTGTTGAGAGCATCAGGAAACTGAAGAAAACTGAAGTCGTTAAGCTTGGCAAAAAGTGGTCTAAACTTGATGAAAAATACGAAGTCACTACAAATTTTGCTAATGTTCAGTGTCTAAACTGTCATAATCAACATCAAGATCACCCATTCTCAGTTGGTGAAGGTGAAAAAACGAAGGAACAAAGACATCAGGAAATCAAGAATAACTGTTTATCTTGCCACACCAAGGAACAATCCCCTGAATGGTATGACAAAGATAAGAATGGTATGAGCCTCGATGCAAGTGATTCGAAGATTAAATCGATGATGAAGAACGTTGGATGCCCTGCAAAATAGTTGCGACAACTCTTGAAATTTGCTAGAAACAACACATGAAGAAGAACATCATTTTAGGAATAGAAACAAGCTGTGACGATACTTCGATCGCTGTAATCTCTAACGGGGAAACCTTTCCAGAGATTTTAAGTTTTGAGAGTTTCTCACAAGAACAAATGCTCAGTGCATGGGGCGGAGTTGTTCCAGAAATTGCAGCAAGAAATCACCTCGATAAAATTGCGCCTCTGTTAAAGACCGCGATCACTAAGGCCGGTGTTTCTCTTCAAGATATATCATGCATTGGAGTGACAACTTTTCCAGGCCTCCTAGGTCCCCTACTGACAGGATTAAATGCAGCAAAGACAATCTCAATGCTACACCAAACTCCAATTATTCCTGTGAATCATTTATACGCACACCTTGAAGCGATTCATCTCTCACAAAAAGTTTCATACCCATACCTTGGACTTCTCGTCTCTGGAGGGCACAGTATCTATATGCATGTTACAGCACCAGATGAGTTCAGAGTCCTAGGCTCAACGATCGATGACGCTGCTGGCGAGGCTTTTGACAAGGGTGGAAAGCTCATGGGACTTGGCTACCCTGCCGGGAAAATCATTGATGACCATGCAAAAAATGGTGATCCAAATAAATACGAATTCCCTATTGGACTTAAAGGATCAAAAGATTCCAACTTAAGTTTTTCAGGAGTAAAAACTTCACTAAGACAATTTCTTGAAAATAATCCAGAGTTCTACGTTACAGATGAAAATAGAAATCAGCTTACACAAGGTCATCTTGATGTCTGTGCTTCTTATCAAGAGGCCATTATTAAAGCACTGAAGCTTAAACTAAAGTACGCCCTAAAAGCTGTTGGCGAAAAACTTCCAATTGTTGTTGGAGGTGGTGTTGCCTGTAACTCTCGCTTAAGAAGCGCATTGAACGAAAGTTTTCAAGACGTTCACTTTGTTGAACCAAAGTTTTGTACTGATAATGGTGCAATGATAGCAAATTATGCACTTCGTATTCAAAAAGATGCGATAGTGTATCCTGAAACTCTAAATCTCGATGCGAGAAGCCGTTTTATTTCAAAGAATAAAACAAAGGATAAGTAATGGCCAAAAAACTGCCAATGGCCAATAAGGACCTAGGACAACACTTCTTAAATGATCAGAAAGTGATTGAACAAATTACAACTGACTTCGCACAAAGTGCAAAGAATATCATTGAAGTAGGACCAGGACCAGGAATCTTAACAGAGAAGCTCCAGTCACATGGAAAACCTCTACACGTCATCGAAAAAGATAATCGTATGATTGAATATCTTGGAGATATTTTACCGGCCGATCATATCACTTTCACAGATGCGCTGAATGTCGATTTTTCTGAATATATAAACGAAAGAGGAATTGCAAAAGACCTATGGCTAGTATCAAACCTTCCCTACAACGTAAGCACTCCGCTACTAATTAAATTCTTACAAACTCCAGAGATTAAGTACATGACTCTGATGTTTCAAAAAGAAGTTGCTGATAAGGTATTTCCATTTGCCTCAAAGAAGAATTACATGGGCTCCCTCATGGGATTAAGTCTAACTTACTTCGATGCTTCTCTACTTTGCAAGGTACCTCCAGGGGCTTTTATTCCACCTCCAAAGGTTGACTCTGCTGTTATTACGTTCAGACGAAAGGATGAACCAATAATTCCACTTAGCGAATTTCTAAACCTTGAGGCCTATCTCAGAACTATTTTTAAATTTAAAAGAAAACAACTTGGTAATGTTTTGAAGACTTACGCAAGTAGTGATAAAATTGAAGCTGCTCTTGCAAGCCTAGGGCTTGACACTACAGTTAGAGCAGAAGCCTTAGAGCTTACAAAAATTCAACAACTTTATAAGAAGTTAAAAGATTAATTATGGGTATTAAAGTCATCGCAAAAAATAAGAGAGCATCTTTTGATTATGCTCTTGAAGATAAAACAGAAGCAGGCATCGTTCTTGTTGGAACGGAAGTTAAAAGTTTGCGCGATGGAAAAGTAACTATCGCTGAATCACATATCACCATTGATAATAATGGAGAGATGTGGATCAACAATATGAAAATTGCTCAATACGAATTTGGTAATCGCTTCAATCATGAAGAAGCAAGAAAGAGAAAGCTTCTTCTCAACAAGGCCGAGATCGAAGAATTTGCTCACGTCGCAAAGACTCAAAGAATGACTATTATTCCAACGATGATCTACTTCAAAGGTTCAACTGTGAAAGTTGAGATCGCTCTTGGTAAAGGTAAGAAGCTACACGATAAGAGACAGGATCAGGCGAAGAAAGATGTTGAGAGAAAGCTTAGACGAGGCGACGACTTTTAACTCCTTTTTAACTGCTCCAGTTAAATGGGGACAGAAATTACGATAAGTTAACTAATCACTTAGCAAAACGTCCACATCTAAAGCTCAAATAATACTGGTTTTTGGGCCGCCAGAAATTTTAGCAATAAGCTTCAATAGAACACACAAGAGAACGCATAATTTATCCCCATTTAACTGGAGCAGTTCACAGTGTGAACTTTTCCTCATAATCTTTACTTAATCACTAGGAAAAACTAGCACACCGCGAAATTCATTAAGAAATTAAGGTAAAATAAAATTCGTTAACCCCTCTATCTGGAGCTTGGGATTGAGCCGATATCGCTCACTAATTTTATTATCAATTCTTCTCATTCTTGAGTCAGGAATTTTTGCGTCTTGTGGTGGGAACACACGTACTTGGTCATCAACTTCAAATAGAAATTGGTCAGCAGCATCAAATTGGACACCAAACAATTCCCCGGATACTGCTAGTGAAGACGCTATTATTATCAACACAGGGGTAAACTCAAGAGTGGATACTGATACCACAGTTGGCTGCGTTGATATTCAGTCAGGAATTTTTCAAGGCTCAGTTGCTGCGACTCTTTCGGTTACCGGAGACTACTTTAGGGCTCCAAATCAAAATACAATGTCTATTGGAAATAACGCCTTCGTTATTGAGATGGCCGGCACAAGCACACAAACCTTTACAGCGAATGATGACATAAGAGATTTAAAAATTTCAAATCCTTCGGAAGTAACACTTGTTGGAAATTTTCGCATACTCTCAGATTTTATTTTTGAAAACTCAGGAAAAACTTATATTACTGGAGATGTGACTCAATTTAATAACTCAGCAACCACGACAATTCCGGCAGGGCATACGCTGGTGATTAAAAGTGGCGCCTCACTTTTTATGAGAGGTGACCTTGTAGTCAACGGCGTACTTATTATAGAAGCTGGTGCCTTGCTGCGTTTCTATCGAAATAAGGGCCTGAAGATAAGTAGTGGAGCAATATTACAAGTCGTTGGTGCTCAAGGAAATCCGGCAAAAATCACTTCAGAGGCCACGGCAAAATCATTTTCCTTCACGATGAATGGACAGATGAGTGCAAATAATTTTGTGATCCTTAGGCCTGACAATAATGGAATGAATATCAATGGAACAGTCTCAATCTTAGACAATGGACAAATTAGAGGGATCGCAAATAATGGGTATGGAATCGTTCTAGGAAGTTCTTCATCAATTCCAACGTCCTTAAATAGTATTGGTTTTTTTAATGACGATGCTTACGGAACTGTTAGAAATATCAATGCGAGTAATTACACAGGGAGCTCTTTTAATGTCACAGACTACTCTGGAGATGTGGCAGGAGCTTCCTTCGAGCTTGATCCATCAAATAAGGTAAATTGGATTGCGCCAGCAATTACTGAGATTGGAATTATTAATGATGCTGCGGCAAATGAGCCAGCACAGTTTTTTGATCCTGGTGATGAATTTACTTTTGCGGAATTAGCTTTTTCACTCACTCAAGTTGATACGGCGACAGATATTACGAGTCTTGATATTACGATGACTGGAACTGCTTCCATGTCGGATCTCGAGTCGGTGACAGCATATCTTGATACAAATGGTAGCTGTAATTACAATGCTGCCAACGATACACTTATTGGCACATTAAACTTTAGTGGATCTCCACCAAAAGCTAAGATTACCTTAAACCCAGGAGATCTTCAAACTGCGGGACCATCAGATCAAACATGTATCATCATCCGAGCGAAGGCCGATGCAAGTCCGACAGATCAAAAAACAGTACGATTTGGGGTAATGTCTTCGTCTGATATTACAAACTCGCAAGGTTATCCAGTATCAAGCACCTCTGGAACTCCTATTGAATCAGGGTATTCAACGATTAGAAACTCAAACTATGCGGCGTGGAATGGTTCCGTAGATAGTCTTTGGTCAAATGCTAATAACTGGAGAAGTAATAACCTTCCAACTTCGACACTTGACTGTCAAATTGGTGCTGCCCTAAATCCGGCTCAGATAAATACGACAACAGTATCTTGTGCAAATGCCACTTTGCAAACAAGTGGAGAGATTGATTGGAATGGAACATCTAATAGTTTTGATGTGTACAGTACTCTTGATGTTCAATCTAATTTTATTTTTTCAAATGCAACAAATGGAATCATCACTTTTAAAGGTGTAAATAATCAAGGTCTAAACCTTGCAACGTTCTTTCCTGGATCGATGATTTTAAATAACACAGGTGCGAGTGATAGCAATATTCTAAGTATCGAGAGTGACTCATATATCGGAGGTAATTTTACATGTACAAGTGGAGTTCTCTATATACCTACAGGTGTTAATTTTAAAGTTGCAGGAAATTTAAGTATTAATTCAGGATGCTCGTTACAAGTTGATGAAGGCGCAATACTTTCTATCGGAAATGGTAGTAGTATAACAATCGCCAATGGCGCAAGTTTTATACTAAATGGAAGTTCTTCAGCACTGTCCCAAGTAAAGGGAATTAACACAAGTGATGCAATTTCAATTAGCGTTAACGGTACAATCAGTGCATATGACTACAGTATCTCAAATCTTTCGGGCCAGGGATTACTTATAGGATCAGGAGCTACAATTGATACGGTGAAAAATCTTTCACATGGCTCCTTTCTCTATCCAGCGACAGATAATACAACTTTTATTACTCTGAATAAATTTATTCCTACAAATACATTAGAAGCAATGGTCTTTGACTCTAATGGATCGACGACTACTAATATCACAAATATTGATACCTCCTCACTTGGAAGTGGCGTTTTAAATATAACTTCATACTCTGGAGATTTATCAGGACCAACTTATGATAATGACCCAAGCTATGTCATCGACTGGCAGGGACAGACAAATACGATTGAACTTCAGCGCGTAACTCTATCTCCTGCGAGTGTTACCGTTGGAAATACTTATAATATTGGAACATTTTCACTCAAGCAGACCCAGGCAGGAGCTTCATATAACGATACAAATATCACAAGCCTCAAGGTCACACTGACAGGAACAGGTACGGCCAATGATATTCAATCAGCTGGTCTCTACATTGATAGTGATTGTGATGGTGTTGGTGGAAGCTTTATTAGCTCTTCGACTTTTGCAGGCAATCCCGCAACAATAACTTATTCGATAACTCCAGGCTTGTTTGTGGTGGCGGCCGATACCACAACAACAGTTAGAAACTGCTTCTATATTGAATATCAGATTGCAAGTGGAGGAACTAACAACTCTACAGTTGGAGCTAAGATTGCAAGTGCCAACGATATCATAAATAGTGAAAGCTATAGCTTTGCTTCAAATGCTTCTCCACCCCTAACCGCTGGAACTCCTGCTGTTATTGATGCTCCAAGTACGACAATTTGGACAGGATCATTAAGTACAGACTGGGCGAATAATTCGAATTGGTCATCAGGCGTTCCTGATGCAACTAAGACATGTCAAATTTCTTCAACCGTAAATGCTCCAACGATCACAGGAGCTGGAGCATGTAAAAATCTTGATATCGTTTCAGGAACTCTCACTATTGGAGCATCCGCGACACTATCTCTTGATGGTAATTTATCTAATCTTGGGACAATTAATCAAAGTGGAACAATTGCAATTACTGATGGTGGCGTTAATAAATCTCACACGCTAAACTCGGCTACGACATTAACATCATTAACTATTTCTAAGACAGGTGGAGGGACAATTGATGTCAACGATACTGAATTAATCATTAATAATATAACTGTCACTGGTGCAAATTACAGCTTAACTATTAATTCAAATAAAAAACTTATTTTACCAAATGGAATCAATTTGAATTCAGGAGAGCTTAAAGTCTCTAACGGAGGAACACTTGAAATTGGAAGTGGAAAGAACTTCAATCTTCAAGGAGGGCGTTTAACTTTATATGGAACAAATGATACATTCCCTCAAGGACAGACAACAAAGGGAAAAATTACTTCACAAGGTTCGAGTGGAACATGGAACTTCAATGCAACTTCTGGAGAAATAAATTTTTCAGGATTTCATGTGGATCGACTATCTCCAACAGGGCTTCTTATATCAGGGACAACATCGATCTTAAACTTAAAGGGTGGTCAATTTACAAACTTGTCTGCAAGTTACAGTTCAGTAAAAGCAATTCAAATAAATACAACAGGAACAATACCTGCAAGTGCTGCAAATATTGCATGGACCTGGGGAAACTTTAACGAGTTTGATCCAGCAACAACAAACACACCAAATCAAAGTGATCCCTATACATTAATTTCTTCAAACGGCTGTAATTCTCAATCAATAGATTTCACAGGATGGACTGGTGATTGGTATGAGACGTCTTCAAACCTTGATGTGACAACAAAAATTTCAAGTTCAAATTGCAATATTACAATGTCAAATGCTGCAACGGCTGTTTCCCTCAAGGAGCTAAAAGCTATTCCATATGCTGATGCAGTCCAAATAGTTTGGCAAACAAACACAGAAATTAATCACATTGGCTTCAATGTCTATCGCTCAAACAAAGAAGGAAGTGTCTTTCAGCAAATCAATAAAGAGCTCATCAAAAACTTTGAGGATTCAACAAGTGCCAAAGGTAATTACTCTTTCAATGACTATGATGTTCAGGATAAAAATACTTATTACTACTATATTGAAGACCTTGAAGTAAGTGGCATGACTCGACTACACGGACCGGTATGGGCAACAGTAGACTCAACTCTTTCAAACGCCCCTACTCCAGGTGGTAACACAGGAAGTAATCCCGACAACCCCGATGATGGTGGTTCATCCTCACCTACTCCGATCAAAAATCCTAGCTATCGTGATTTGGGAAATGGCGCTGTAATCATTAACCAAACGACAAACGCACTTCGAATTGAAATTACACCGGCTACAATGACATATGCAAATTCGAGCTGGAATAATAATTATGAAGATATCGATATCGCGGGATATGCGAAAACGGACCGACCAAATTATCCGGCCCTACCAAAACGGATTATTTTAATTGATGCTGATAATTATTCTCAAACAGCAGAGGTCTTATCAAGTAGTATTATCGAAAATAGTATCGTCACAAATAAACTCGTCTCACCTCTGCCTGATTATAAAATGATCAATGGAATATTAACTCCAGCTTTTGAGCCAGATCCTACAGCTTATACCAGTACGATAAATTCTCCTTCCACATATTTTGAAGTGTCACCGGAGCTCATCAAAGAAGGCGATAAGAAATTTATTAAAGTAACAATTTATCCTGTTCAATATAATGCAAATTCAAGAGAAATTCATTCACTACAAAAACTAACTCTTGATATAGGTATTGATGGAAATGACTGGAATACAACACCGCCAGACTCTTATAATGGTATTGGTGTTAATAATATCGCCAATACAATTAAGATGAACTTCAAAGCTTCAGGAATGGCGGAAGTAACCTATGACAATCTCAAAGATTCCGATGTTCATCTCCCAGTAGAATCGAGTCAGGTTGATCAACTTAGAGTATTTCATCAAAATCAAGAGATTCCAATTCAGGTGATAAGTAATGATTCACTATTTAATTCAGGCGATAGTATTCGATTTTTCTCTTCAGACCTAGATTCACTAACTCTTTCCGACAAAGACCTTATAAACTCGGGTAATAATCCTCTTCGTATTGAGGTATATGATGCGACACCGCTATCCCAGGATGATAATGGCGAGAATAGAAATCGTATCACGCAGACGTTTGAAGAGAATAAAATTTATATCGATGGGCAAAGTCTAGGAGATACAGAAGACCATTTCTTTTGGCAACAAATCCAAAACTACACAGGACTCGATAAATTCTCAAAGTCAGTTAGTGGATCAAGAATTGATCTTAACTCTGATGAAAATATCATCGTTAAGTTTGGAATTAATCCTCTTCCCGGATACTATGGAAATGAATTCTTTCATCATGTTCAGTTAAGTATTAATGGCAATGAAATTGAAGATCGAATTATTCAAGATAATATTAGACAAGATCTTTCCTTCGATATAAATCCACTTGAATTCTCATCTGGGGCAAATACAATTGAGTTGAAAGTTCTAGGAACTTTTGCAGTTAATGGTGACTATGATCGTGTGCTCATCAACAATTTAACAATCTCATATCTATCAAATAATCATGTCCAAAATAACAGCTTCAAAGCAAAAACTGATGACCTTGAAGTTAATAATACTCTGACTGGATTTACAAATTCTGATATTTCAATTTATGAGATTACTGGATCTCGAGATATACGCCTATTTAAAAATACCTTAATCGAATCATTTAACGCTGGAGCATCTTATCAAGTCTCCTATTACTTAGATGATACGACTGATGATAATTTCGAAAAAATTATTTTTGCACAGACTGATAATTTCCTTCAACCAATTTCTCTTTCAATAAATCGAGGGTTTGACGATATTATCGAGGATGAAGAAATTGATTTAATATTAATTGGTGCACAATCACTTCTCTATGCATCTCAAGACTATATTGAGCATCGTCGCTCAACAGGTCTAACAGTTAAAACCATCACGACCGAATCCATCTATAATAAATATGGAAATGGAACAAGAAGTGACCAAGCGATCGACAATTTCTTCAAAGATATGAAGTCATGGACGTATAAGCCTAGATACCTCATCATGCTTGGGGATAGTACGTATGACCCTAACAATCACAATATTGATGATAATGATGCGAATGAAATTACCGCCCTTGAAACGGAGACGATTCCGTCAAAGATGACCTTAGGTCGCTTTATGGAATATTATACAGACAATTCGTATTCCTTAAAAGACAACTCATTCTTTATAAGTATTGGAAGAATTCCTTCAAACTCGCCAGAGGAAATTACAAATTACTTTCAAAAAGTTATTTCATATGAACAAGGAGATGGAGACTTTACATCGCTAAAGAAAGTTTCTTTTGCAGCAGATAAAGACCTGGGATATTATGAAGATTTTGATCTCAAAGCTCAAAACTTTGCAAACTCACTACATTCCTTTTCATCGAACATCATAAGACGAAGCGACTATTCAACTAAAGACGAAACAAGAGAAAAGATCATTGATATGTTTAATAGCAACAATTTTATAATTTCAATGCTTGGGCACGGAGCAAGTGATCGTTTTGGTGACGGTATTTTACTTAACTCTCATGTCGCAAGTTTGGAAAATAAGAATCTTCCGATGGTACTAATGTGGAACTGTGAAACTGGTTACTTCTATGATGCTAACAAGACGGAAAAATCTTTTGGAGAAAGCTTGATATTCAATCAATTTGGTGGAGCTATTCTCTATATTGGGCCAACTTCTCAAACAACCCCTACTGCACAGTATAACTTTGCAAGTACATTCTATACAAATCTTGAGCAAGCTGTCAGTGGCTATTACCAAGGTCAACGTGTTGGAGATATTCTTATCAAAACTCAAAACACCTTAAAGTCCAGCACTTACGACCATGATATTGTGTTAAGCACGGTCATTCTTGGGGACCCAAGTCTCTCATTAAATAAGTCTCTATTTAAGACTAGAAATGATACTAACAAGGACAATACTCCAAAGGCTGGAGGTTGCTCTGCAATTGCAAGTGGAGGGAATTCGATACCATGGTATAGTGGTCTTCTTGAACTCCTGATCTGTGCTCTATTAATAACTGGATTTCGACGTCTATTTGACTGGAGAAGGCAAAAGTAATTATAATATTTTAAAGGTTAAGTATGTCAAAAGAACAAAAAAAGAAAAAAGTCTACAAGTCACCAAAGATTGAATCAGAGGTTTTAAATACCTATGGAGCAGTTTGTAATGGTACTTTTAAAGGTGGTCGAAAAGCTTCAACAGCAGCCCCTAATCCATGTAATGCTTCTCGCTTAAACTCTTAGAAATGCAAAACATTGAATTAAAAAATATTAAATCAAAGACAATAGCAGCAATTGACTATTCGTCACAAATTTTTACATACACACATCACATTACCTTTCATGGTTTCCCACTGCTTTTACAAACTAATTCAGAAAAAATGTCGAAACTAATCAAACGTATTATTCCTAAGCTTTGGCAAAAGAGTACAACTAAAAACGATCGCCTTATCATTCTCTCACTTTTTTCAAATGAAGAGTTTGGCATTGAAGATCATCAGTGGACAGATGAACCTGAACAGGATTGTTACTTTGAGTCGGAACTCATTTTTCAAAGAGATTTTGTCGCAAAGAGAATAAATAACAATTACACAATTGTGACATCTCAAAATGAAACAGATGGTCTTCATAACTTTCTGCGAATGATAATCCCAAAATTACTTTTCAAAGATAATCGTTATATTCTTCACTCGAGCTGTGTACTTAATCGAAAGAATGAAGCACTTATTTTTCTTGGACACTCTGGGCATGGAAAAACAACAATTTGTGAGTTGTCTGGTGAGCGAAAGATTTTAAATGATGATATGAATATCATATGTATGAATACTTTTCTCATCTCTTCAGCTGCTTTAGGACATCAATACTGCAATATTGAGAGTTACGATGCGAATTACCCTATCAAAGCAATATACTGGCTTCATCAGTCAGAGAAAAACTCAATTGAACCTTTAAATATTGAGCTGGCATCACTTAAAATACTTTCATCGATGACTAATATTTTTGATAATGATGAGTTAAGAGAGTCACACCCGCAAATTATTTCTGACTCAATTAAAATCGCCAAGAATATTCCTGCAAATATTTTAAACTTCAAAAAAGATCAGAGCGTATGGGCACTTCTCGATTAAGTATTACGATTACCGGAGAGAGTATGAGGCCACTAATTAAAAGTGGTGAATCAATCGTGATTGATCTTAAGGCAGCAGACTTAAAAGTTGGAAATCTTCTCTTTTTTAAAGATTTAATTTCAAAGGAGTTCACTCTTCACCGAATTATTTCAACTGAACCACTCGTGACGAAGGGAGACAATTCACTTGTTAACGATCACCAAAATATCGAAATTATAGGTCACTCTAACAAGGGCTTCCATTTTATTAATTTACTCATTGCCAATAGCTCAAGAAGAAATCTAACTTCTAGGCCTTATCGCCGACTTTATCGCTTCCTTGTAATTTGTCTTTCAACCATAGCACGTCATACTTCAGCGCGAGTACCCAAGAATCTTTTAAAAGATGTTTAACGACATAATTCTTTAATCCATGTTGATTTGGGTTTAGTAGAAATTCGTCATCTAATAGGAAATAGTATGGCATTTTTGTTACTTTGTTTTGAAAACTAAGAGGAAGAGCAAAATATTTTTTTAGAAGATATAAAGTTGCTTGATATACTTTAACAATCTTCTTTTCCTTTATTTTACTTAGAAGTTTTTCTTGGTCAATTTCTTCGCCATATTTATTAAGATAGTAATAGATATCAAAGAGCCAGTAGAGTTTCTGGAAATTATGAGAATGACCTAAATGTCCAATAAGAGCGACAATTTGATCTTCAAGTCCATAGACCTTTAACCCATTCTGCTCAATAAAGTCGAGCCTGGCCTCATCTTCATGATAGAGAACCTTCGTGTGCACTTCGATATTGACCTCGCGAAACTTATCTTGCTTGTTAAATTCATATTTAAAATTATTTCCAAACCACTTCTTTGACTTTAGCTCCTTAAAACCGAGCTCAGTCAATATTTTCCTTGCTTCATCAACTTCTGTCTTCTCAATGAGGACATCAATATCTGACATAAAGCGTTTGCCATAATCGCTATAAATATCATCAAGGAGAGATACTCCTTTAAGGGAAATCAAATTCTTTACATTCTTTGTCATTTCTCTTGCATAGCGAAGTAGCACTTCATTGTGGGCCATCGTATTAAGCCAGGCCGTTCTTAAGATTTGGTCTTCAGGATAATATTCATACATAAGACCACTAATATGATGCTCATTATAAAGATGATGATTTTTGCTGGCCGTTAAAAGGCGTATAATTTCCATTTTCTTATTATATCGTAAAAACAGATTTTTGACTTTTAATTAAATTTATTGTTTCCTAGATACATGACATTACCAAAGAAAATATCACATCTCTCTTGGAAGAAGCTTGGCGAAAGTACTCTTATCCTTGATTCGCTAGAAACGAATAGTGCTCACCAACTTGATGAGATTGGTTCAATAATTTGGAACTCATGTGATGGGATAACGACAAAGGAAACTCTTGTTCAACTCATTCTCTATGAGTATGAGATCGATCGTGAAACTCTCATAAATGATATCGATTTGTTCCTTCTAAACCTTCATGAGAAGAAACTTGTGATTCATGAAGACTGAAAAGTATATTCCAAAAGGTTCGATTATTGAGTCTTCCCTTAGGTATGCTTATAAAAATTCAATCCCTATTATAAGCACGATTGAAGTAACTCAGGATTGTAATTTCTCATGTACGCATTGCTATAATTTTGATCGTACAAAAATCAATAAGGTACCAAATCGTTCTGATGCCATGTCTCCAGCGCGAATTCTATCTCTAATCGATGAATTAAATCAGGCAGGAACTCTCTTTCTAAACCTCTCGGGAGGAGAAGCTCTTGCAACACCTCATATCTTTGAATATATCAAGAAGGCTTCTTCCCTAAATATGGAAGTTCGCTTAAAAACTAATGCCTCACTCTTAGATCAATCAATCATTGAAAAGCTTATTCAGGCAGGACTTAAGGGAATGGATATAAGCTTATATGGAGCTTCAGAAGAGGCTTATCAAAAGCTTACTGGAACCCAGGGTTCATTTGCTAAAGTTCTAGGAAATATTTCATCTCTAAAAAAGACGAAGCTTGATACTCACATAAGTATTATTTTAAATCGTGATAACTTTATCGAACTCGAGTCTATGATTGAAATTTGCAACGAGCACCAGTTCTTATATCAAGTTTCAACAGAGATTACAGAGCGATATGATAATAGTACAGGCTCTAGAGATCTTGAAATTACAGATGAGCAATTTAAAGTTTTGGCCCAAAAAGAAAACTTTGAAACTAACGGAGTAGGAAATTTTCAATGCTCATGTGCGAGATCTGTTTGCGGAATTAATTTCGCAGGGGATCTCTATCCCTGTATCGGAGCTCCTATTTTTGCAGGTAATGTTAAGGATAGAAACTTCAATGATCTGTGGAAGAATTCAGATGTGTTAAATGGCATAAGAGATCTCAAACCGACTGATTTTAAAGAGTGCATTTCATGTAACTATCAAGAGAGCTGTAATAGAAGTAGTGGTAGTGTTTTCATTAATACTGGAAATTATACCGGTTGTGATGAAACAGTCCTGAGGCAAGCAAAAATCACTCACTCGTTAAAATCGAAAGACTCTTAACCCTCGATTTGAATATTTAAAAAAGGCCCTCTGCACTATCATCCCGATAGGAACGAGCATCATCATCCATAAAATAAAAATCCAAATATTTTCAGAGTAATGACCTAGAGATCTAACCCCTTTGAGCATCTTAACAAGTGGTATGAGACCTTCAAAAATGACATAAACCTGTCTTGGAAGAACTTCCACCGGAAAGAACGCTCCTGAAAAAATTGAAATCAAGACAGTGATATAACCACTCGCATGAACACCTCTTCCAAAGTAGATATAGAATGCAGAAACGAGTGCTCCAAGACAAAGGCAAAAAGGAAGTACAAGCACAATTTGAAGACATGCATTTTTAATATGCTCGATACCAAGGCCTGTATCAAAGAAGATCACTATTAAAATAATATTTATAAGAACTCTCATCAATGTTCTAAGAAAATCACTATATCCTAGAGTTAAAAATATTTTCCATGGTGCAATTTTTAAAATAATAAAGGTGTTAATAACTTTAGTATCGATACTGTCTTTGATATTACGAATCGGTGCTTCAATGATATAGAGAGGAAGCATCAGCGCGAGATCCCCTATAATAATAAAGTCGAAGTAAGTTAGCCCTTGGTAGCCAAAAACATTACTTCCAAGAACAAACGCTTTTGAAGTATAGAAGTATACAAAGAGTGACAAAACAATCGAGATCATTTCAAAGAAGTATGAAAATTTATGATACAGAAGTTTAGAAATATTGATTCTAAAAAGATGAAGAAAGAGTTGTCCTAACATACTCTCCCCTTGCTTAATTCGATCATCTCAAAACCAATATTTGCAATATGCTCAGCGATTACAAAGATCTTATCTTGTTGGCCTTCAAATTCACGAATAAGAAAAGATCTGGTTTTCTCATCGAGCCCCGAAAGAGGTTCATCAAGAAGATAGACCTCTCGCTCTTGGGCCAGCACTAAGAATAACCCAATCACTTTCGCCATTCCGTGGGACATCTCCTCGTAACGAATATCAAGTGCAGCTCTAAAGACAGGTAACTCATCAAGAAACTTTCTAAAAAGAAGAGAGTTTTGATCGACATTGAAAAATTGTAAATTTTCAAGACCTGTAAGGTGATGAAAAAAACCGATATCATCATTATTAAAAAGAATAGAATCTAAGTCTTTAACACTACCAATATCTGGAGATATAAAACCTGCCAAAATTTTTAGAAGAGTCGATTTCCCACTACCATTGTGACCAGAGATCACAATATTTTCCGTGATACTTAAATGATCAACTTCAAGACAAAAATCTCCAAAGGACTTCTTGATACCTTCAAGGAGAATCTCTCCTTTCATTACTTAACCCAGTTAAATACAGAAAATACGTAAAATCCTAGAAAGATAATTCCGCTAATTCTCCCAAAGTTCTTTTTAAAGAGAGTTAAGCCAATTAAAAATAGCGAAGCGAAACCTAAGCAAACAAGTTCAACTGTAAAATCATTTTCAATTGGAACATCGTAGAAAGATAAACTTCCAAGCACAAAGGCCACATTAAATATATTTGAGCCTATAATATTTCCAGTTATTAAATCGGTATTCTTCTTTTTTACACATGCCATAATCGCTGTCACGAGTTCAGGAAAAGAAGTTCCAAATGCAACGAAGACTGCCGAGATGACATAACTTGAAACTCCAACCGCTTTAGCAAGCTCAGTTCCCGCTTTAACGAGGAGTTCCCCACCAAGATAGAGTAGAACAAATCCAATTGCCAAAAAGAGAAATTCCTTAGCGTGCGGGCGCTCCCTATCCGTTGAATTATCATAGTCCGAAAGGTGACGCTGCTTCATCATTTGCTTAAAAGTATCATAGAGATAAAATGCAAAGAAGGCACCAAATACTCCGGCGGCCCAAGGGTAGAGTCTGTTTTGAAATAAAACGAAGGCTAAAATTACAGTGATAGCAAGATGTAAGTAGAATTGTATTTTGATTTCACTTCTTTGAATAAATAACTCAGTCATAAATCCCGATATCCCAAGAATTAAAAAGAGATTCGCAATATTTGAACCAACAATATTCCCCAGAGCAATTTGAGGGTTTCCATCTAATGCCGATATTTGAGAAACAAAGAACTCCGGTAACGAAGTTCCAAAACCAACAATAAGAAGTCCAATCACTAAAGGTGAAAGACCTAGAGCGACCCCTATTTTCTCAGCTGCTTCAAGAGCAAATTCAGCTCCGTAATAAAGCATAATAATTGATAGCGCGAGTAGTAATACTTGTAAAACCATAATTTCTTTCCAATAATTAAAGTATGAAAAAACAATACTCTAATACTAACGAAAAAAACTTCAAATTTCTAACTATTCTCATCCCTTTTATCTCAGATCTCTACATTTGTGGTTATTTGTGGAATGTTTTCGGTAATAAGGCACAATTTGACAATTCTTTAAAGCTTGCAATGGATATGATTGGAAAGTCTGGCGCAACAATGGTTGAATTGCCACAAGAGTATCTCAGCGAACTTTGGCAAATAATGATTTTGACACTCGTCTCAATGCTATCACTCTATATGATT
>CAZQJK010000040.1:0-24491 GCA_964593545.1 uncultured Bacteriovorax sp.
CCTGGAAGTTTTTATGTGTTATCACAATGAAAATTTAAGTTTAACACCACTGCAAGGGAGCAGTTATTAGGCGCCAAGTATTGATATACCAGAATCAACGTATAAAACCTGCCCAGTAACCCCATTGGCCAACTTAGAAGCAAGAAAACAAGCGACTCCACCAACATCTTCAGGAGTAACATTTCTTCTTAACGGTGATTTCTCCTCGACGTCTTTTAGGAATCCCTTCAGGCCAGGAACACCAGAAGCTGCAAGAGTTCTGATCGGTCCTGCTGAAATACAGTTAACTCTGATCCCCTCTGGTCCTAGGTCGTCTGCAAGATATCTCATTGATGACTCAAGAGAAGCTTTAGCAACACCCATAACGTTGTAGCCAGAAAGAACTTTCACAGAACCATGGTATGTTAGAGCCATTACAGAACAGTCTTTTGCCATGACTTCTTTGAGCGATTGGCAAGTTGAGATAAGAGAGAAAGCTGAAATATCGTGAGCAAGTTTAAAACCATCACGGCTTGTTTCATGGAATCTCTTTTTAAGGTCTTCTTTATCAGAGAATGCGAGAGAATGTACGATAACGTCAACTTCGCCCCATTTTTCTTTAACAAGATTTTTCATGTTCTCAAGGTGAGATTCATTACAAACATCAAGTTCAAATGTAAACTCTCCCCCAATTTCTTCGCTTAGCGGGTTTACTCTTTTTGCAAGAGCTTCGTTTAAGAAAGAGAAAGCAAGTCTCGCTCCTTGTTCTTTCATCACATTTGCGATACCCCATGCAATTGACTTGTCATTTGCAAGACCTAAAATTAAAACTCTTTTACCTTCTAATAAACTCATATTATCTCCTTAATTTTTACTTACTAAATAAATATCCAACAGAGCGAAGCGAAATGAAGTGCTTCGGGTCTTTCGGGTTTTTTTCGAAGTATTTTCTAAATCTTACGATGAAGTTGTCAATGGTTCTTGTCGATGTTTCTTCATTTAGTCCAAGCTCAAGTAAAATTTCACTTCTTTTTAGTGCTTTTCCTTCATGACTTATAAATAATTCGAGCAGTATACACTCTTGCCTTGTAAGATTGATCTCTTTCTTACTACCGAAGGCCTTCATATTTTGTAGGTCAATCCATGAATCGCCGAAAATATACTTCTGCTCAATTGTTTTAGGTACCCAACTTGAGCGCTTTAAAAGTCTCTCGACACGCAGAAGAAATTCATCGATATGAAATGGCTTGGCCAAGTAGTCATCAGTGCCTAAGTTGAAACAATTTATTTTACTTTGTGCTTCGTCTTTTGCCGAAAGAATAAGGACGGGAAATTTCTCATCGATGTTACGAACTTCTTTTAAGACTTGTTCGCCTGAGAGGCCAGGCAACATGAGATCGAGAACAAGAAGGTCATAACCTCCGACCTTAAATTCTTCAAGGCCCTTGTCTCCACGGTCAACGATGGTAACGAGGTGCCCTTGGAGTTCAAGGTTTAACTCGATTCCCTTGGCAATATTAAATTCATCCTCGATGACGAGAATTCTTCTTTGTCTGCTCATGGAACTTTTCTCACTTTAAAAATAATGTGAAAGGAACTTCCCTTGCTAGGACCGTCACTGGTGGCAAAAACTTTTCCACGATGGACACGCATTATCTGTGAGACCATATAAAGTCCGAGACCACTGCCTTTTACGGATTTGCCGACTTGGTAAAACTTTTTAAAAATGTCTTTTTGCTTGTCTCTTCTAATTCCGATTCCATTATCCTTGAAGACAAGTTCAAGCTCTGTGGAATGTAACTTGAAAAAGATATCAATGCTCTTACTTTCGCTGTCATTATAGCGAAGTGCATTGGTAAAAATATTCATAAAGACAATATCGAGAAGTTTCTTATCGAATATAATTTGAGGCATCCCCTCACTTGTACCAATGGTAATTTTTGCGTCCTCAAAAAGGTGGTCTTGCTTGCTGATGAATTCATCAAGACAATCTCTTACATTGAGAGTTGATAACTCAGGCTTGAAACTTTTGTCTTCTATTTTTCCAAGGTTTAAAATTTGCTCGACATTTTCTTGAAGACGATCAGTGTCTCTGCGCATGAGATCGAGAAATTGAATTTGTTTTTCTCGCGGTAACTCGTGCTTAAAAAAAGTTTCAATAAAAATTTTCAAACTCGCAATTGGAGTCTTAAGCTCATGAGTGAATCCGTTGATAAAGTTTTGTTGCATACGGTAGAGTTGAATCATTTTTTGATAGTAGACAAAGATAAGTATCATTCCAAAGAGAATTACTGAGACTAAAATAGAGAGAGTCACAATCATAATCCAAGTTTCTGGTGACTTGAATTGGTCGGCGGGAACACCACTTCTTTGGATAAATTCGCGCAATGAATCGTTAACCCGCAAATAGGAATCGATGTAGAGATAGAGCGAAGTTCCAAGGGCAATAAGTGTAAATACAAATATTGCCACAGGGTGTAAGAGGTTGATTTTTCTCATGGACGAATACTATCAAGAAGCGATACCCTTTAGCAGTAAACAACGCAGCATTAAATGGAGAAGTGACACAATGAATCAGTACATCGATCATACCCTACTAAAGCCTGATGCAACCAAAGCGCAGATTGGAAAGCTCTGTGAAGAAGCGATTAAGTACAAGTTTAAAAGCGTTTGTCTAAACCCATCGTGGGTAAGCTATGCGAAGAAGCTTTTGACGGGTTCTGAAGTACTTGTTTGTACAGTAATTGGTTTTCCTCTGGGGGCAACATCTACTCAATCAAAAGCACTTGAAACTGAAGTGGCACTGAAAGAGAGTGCTGACGAATTTGATATGGTTATTAATATTGGTGCACTAAAAGAAAATACTGAATCGGCAAATACTTTGGTTCAATCTGATATCAAGGCCGTAGTTGATGCTGCAAATGGAAAGACTGTAAAAGTTATCTTTGAAACGTGTCTTCTTTCAAATGAAGAAATTCAACGTGCATGTGAACTTTCTATTAAAGCAGGTGCTCATTTTGTAAAAACTTCGACAGGATTTAGTACGGCCGGGGCGAACCCAGAAGTCGTTAAATTGATGCTTAAAACTGTTGGTAGCCGTGCTCTAGTGAAAGCGTCTGGCGGAGTAAGATCTCTTGAAGATGCAAAAAATTATATCGACATGGGTGTAAAACGTCTAGGAACAAGCTCAGGTGTTGCCATTATGGAAGGACAGGAGACAAAAGGAGGCTATTAATTACCAGCCTCCACCACCTCCACCTCCAGAAGATGAGCTGCTAGAAGAACTCGAAGAAGATGCCATCGCACTTGTTAACGATGAACCAAGTGAAGATGCTATCAGAGTTGCAGAAGAAAAACTTGTTCCACTTCCGCGATACCAAGAACTTGAATAGTGACCGGTGCGAACATCGCGAACCGCTTCAGTCACCTCTTTATCAAAACGTGTACTCCACCGAACTTCCTCACCGAGGGCCAGGGCATAAGGTAAATACTTTTCAAAAATCTCGACTGTCATCTTTGGTGGATTTAATTTATCAAGACGATCTTTTTCTGCAATTGAGAGATAAAGTTTAAATCCTTCGATTTCACGATGAAGTCGATAACCTTTCTTCGTCGGTCTTCCCATAAGGGCCAGATAGATACCAAGGGACAATGACAACATTAAAAAAATAATAATTAACAAGTATGAATTTCCAATACAGATACTTGCAAAAATACCACCATGAAATCCCATAAAAAGAACAGGAAGAATAACAAATACCTTATGAAGTTTACTCTTTATCCCTTTCTTAAAAAATGTACTTGTTAGAAGATAGCCAATTGCTGCATACTCGATCAGACCAACGAAAACGCCAATTGCTTCCTCTCCAAATCCTTTAAATGCTTCATGGCCAGCAAAAAATATAAGTAAGCATGCCAATGCGCCATACTGCCAATTAGAGATATAAATATCTTTTTTCAAACTTTTCAACGCTAAGTCATACTTGATCTTAACTTTAGCTAATGTGCTACGACTTGAGCGGGAGATTTTAACTCGAGTAGTGCTTTCAAATAAAGTATCAAACAAAGCCTTTTCTTCTGTAGGAAGAATGCTTGCTTCAGGATGCTCTTCATTTTTTTCTAAATAAAAGCTTCCCTCTTCGCTGATTGTAATAAAGCCCTTTACCGCAAGACTAAGAATTGAAGCAGAGATGGCTTCTTTGGAAGCACCGTAAAGATAAATTAAATTAGCACCTGCCGCAGAGATACCTTCAGGGGGATAAAATCGAGGAATGACAATTTTATTAGTTGGGTCTTTTCCGGTTTGGTACCAAATAAAAATAAGCGCAATGAATACTGCGAAAATCAGAAAGACTTTACTAACAATTCCTGTGACTTCTATATCTTGCCAAACAAGAGAAGGCCCTGAGAGTTTCTCCACTTGATCAATTGGAAAACGAACAGCAACTGACCATCCTTCTCCAGGATTTAAAGTACGAGTTGTTTCGACTTCAACAATATCATTTCCAGAGACAAGTTTAAAATCCTCTCCACGAGAGCCATACTTCCCTGTATAAGCAACTTCAAAATTAAGAGACTTCGGATTAGAGGAGTTAAGTTGAAAAGCTACGCGACTTTTCTCTATTGGGAACTTCCAGCCATCACCGGTTATATTCCAAAATAATTCAGCGACTCCGTCGTTCTCAAGAAAATTAATGTGCCGATTCATTTGATAAGTAAAAGCATAAGTATGCTGACCATTTTTTAATAAATGATCTTTTGAACCAAAATAAACTCTGATCGAGTCTTTCATTGCCTTAAGATGGTAAGCTTCAGATTGACCATCTCGAGTAAGTTCAACAATACGAAATGCATTAGAGACAATGCTTCCGTTACCCTTCCCTCTGATAAGGGGAAGGTCTCGATAGATTCCACGCTTGATATCACGTCCTTCACTAAAAACCGTTATCTCTTCGCGAATGGTAATTGTAGAATCATGATTTATTATTGCTAATACATCGAAACTTGAGATTCTCTCTTTTGAAAATGAAGACAAAGAAAAAAGGATCGAAACAAGTAAGACAATTCTCTTTAATAACATTAGAACTTGATCTCAGGCATAACAGTCTCACTTTCATCGACATCAAAGAAGCTCAGTTTTTTAAAATTAAAAAGGTTGGCAATAATATTACTTGGAAATGTTTGAACTGAGATATTAACTTCTCGAACTGTTCCATTGTAATATCTTCTTGAAACTTGTATTTCATCTTCAAGCATTGAAATTTGCTTTTGAAATTCTTTGAAATTTTCATTCGCTTTAAGTTCGGGATAATTCTCCGCGAGTGCAAATATAAATTTGAGATTCGAGGAAAAATTCTTTTCATTCTCTCCTAATTCTTGAGGATCATTTTTCACACTTAAGCATTTCTCCCTCGAAGTTAAAACTTTTGAAAATAATTTATCTTCATGTGAAGCATAGGACTTAACTGTCTCGATAAGAGCGGGAATGAGATCGTAACGGCGTTTAAGTTGTACTTCAACACCACTCCAGGCCTCTTCAACCATTGCTGATTTTGTAACAAGAATATTATAGATAAAGACGACACTAAGAAAAGCGATAGAGATGAGACCGATCATAACGATCAAAGCTGTAGACATAATTCCTCCAAATGAATTTACCTACTTATCGGAAGAAAATGAGTAATGTTAAATAAAAAGGCCTGAAAATCAGGCCTAGGTTTCTTTAGAATTTATCGCTGTAATAAGGAAATGCATTTTGAAACTCAATGAGCTGTTCAGCAGAAAGCATATCTTGAGAGTTCGCCTTATTAAAAACGAGAATAAAGTCTTTTAGACAATCAAACATATAATCCTCAACATCTTTTTCACTATTCTTCGAAAAATTCAGGTCCATTCTCTCTAACCATTTTAGTATAACTTGAAGCTTCTCAACACGATTCATTCCAGCATTATCTAAGATGAGATTGAACCTTGCAGCGACGATTGCACCTATTGTATGAGTATCTTGAAAAGTTGCCAATGAGCTTGTTCTTGAATACTCACTAGTAGAGAAGAAGGCTCCGGCAATTTCTTTGGAGAATTTCTTTTCAGTGAAGTTTGCTAAGAATAAGCTATCCACTTCTCTTTCATCATCAAATCCGAAAATTCCTTCAAGACTAGATTTTGCTTTATCAAGAGTAAAGAATGCAAATAAATCAGCAAAACCTTCATTAAACGAAGAAAGAACATCTTGCGCAGAAACTTGTCTTTGTCCAAATGCCTCAGGAATATTTTGCTTCTTAAACTTCTTATTAAGCTCTTTATGTCCTTCAAAACAAGTATGTTTCATTTTCGACTTCAAGTTAAGCTGTCCTTGAGATTTTGGGAAGAAGCTTGCAAAAATATGATGTCCATATTCATGAGATGCAACAAATGGAATTTCCCAGTAATCAACGTGCTTAGCACCGAGGTACTCTTTAAATTCCTTACTATGAGGAATGAAATATAATCCACTATCATAATAGAAAGCATTATCAGTCATCACTTGCTCTTCAGAATACGCAAGATCAGTACTTCCTTCGTTATAGTACTCATAAACTGTACTAACTATTGGGTGAGTAAAAATAGAAATTGGTTTTACTTTCTTGCCCTCTCCAGCAACTTCAAGAGCATCAAAGCTCATATCGAGAGTTGAAATAATATCGGCAGCAATGTGCTGAACAGATTCTCTTTCAATGACTTGATCATTACAGAGAATCAGTGGTGCACCTAGTGTACCACCTGAAACGTTTGTTCCACCAATAACTTGATTGTCCTCATTGAAGATTAACTTATATGTATCAATTAATTCACGACCGTAAATTGTGGCATCAATAAACTTTGAATCAGCTCTTTTTAAAATTGGAGAACCAGAATAAAGAGCATTTAAATAAACAATCGGATTCATCACGACTTGGTTTGTGTCATATGCAAAAATATTATAAAGTGTTTTAAAATTAGTATTTTCTGCACAATCAAAGTGTGTATTCTTATATGCAAGTGGATTTGAAGAGAATGAGAATTCATCTTGTTTTTTTACTGTGTCAACAAAAGCTGGCTTTGCACTTGACCCATCACCACTTCCACAACTTGTTAAAAGCATTGCTGGTAAGATCATTAGTAGCGCGAATCGATTACGTAAATCCATATATTCCCCTAAGTTATAGGAGCTTTATGTATCAGAAAATGCTTAGGCTAACAATTAAAAAGATTAAGTGACTAAAAATTATGCTACATAAGCACATGAAATTACTATGTGTTAAAAAAATCTCTTTTAATCAGGCCATCCTCACTAAGCTTATTGATTTGACTTGGAACGACACCAGTCGAAACCAGTTCACCCTCGACAGTCTCTAAAATCGAAGAAGTTAGAATCGTACTTCCCTCCATCGCATTAAGCTCGAGCACTTGCTTAACCATACGTTTACCACCAGGGCCTTTTCCAAGTTGAATGACAAAATCAATTGCCTGTGACATTTGTTTTCTAACGACGTGATATGGAAGATCAAAACCTGACATTAAAAAAAGAGTTTCTAGTCGAGAAAGTGCTTCAACCGAAGAATTTGCATGGACAGAAGTCATTGAACCCTCATGGCCAGTGTTCATGGCCTGAAGAAGATCAAAGACTTCCCCTCCACGAACTTCTCCAATTATTATCCGATCAGGCCTCATACGAAGGGTGTTCTTAACTAGCTCACGTGTTGACATCACTTCACCAGTACTTTCAAATTTCTTTCCTGATTCAAGACGAACATTATTAATTTGAGAAACATTTAGTTCTAGCGAGTCTTCAATTGTGATGATTCTTTGATCCGGAGAAATTTCACGAATAAGCATATTCATAAATGTTGTTTTTCCAACACCCGTTCCACCTGAAACAACGATATTCATTCTCGATGAAATAAGCGCTTTAAAAAAAGGCACCCATCTTTCGGAAATTCCAAAGGATTGAGAATGTTCTTCTAAGGTTAGGTTGGCCGCTGTATATCTTCTAATTGTTATCGCACAAAAAGTAGAACAAAAAGGCTCAAGAACAATATTAATTCGAGAACCATCAGGTAAGATACCATCAAGAATTGGATTATCCCCATTACAATCTTTTCGATTATAATCAGCGACTTCCTGAATGAATGTAGCGAGATCAGTTTTTGAAAAAGAAGCATTTAAGCCGATAAACTCTCCACCTCTTTCGACAAATACAGACTTGGGCCCGTTAATAACGATTTCAGTGATACCTTTCTTTGTTGCTAAATCTTCAAGCATTTTCCATACAGGATTCAATATTTACTCCTAGACTATTTTCATTGTAAAAAGTTCGCTCTCTCCAATACTTGCACCGTATGTGAGAAAATTCTTAGCCATCATTTCTTTTTGTTCTTCACTTAAATTGATATAGATTGATTCGTAAGAAAAGTTTTGTGATATGAATGAGCTTAACTTATCTTCACCTAAGAAATTTAAAAGATGATGAATTAAAATAATGATGTAATCAATATTAATCACCTTCTCTTGCATCTTCTTTAAGTAAGAAATTGTAATATCATTTGGGTAAAGAGGATGCTTCGTAATATCATCAACACCCTGGTCTGCACAATCAAGCTTCATGTACATACCAAATAAAACAAGCCTTGAATAACCAGAGACTGTTGCAAAACGAAAGCTTTGCTCAAAATCTAAGATATCATCAACCAATGTAAAATCAACTTTTTCAATATGAGTGCTCTTATAAACGATTCCCATATAATAAGATAAAATCCTATCGCGTACTCCATGCCAACCGAGTTTTTTCATGTGGGCATGAACGTCTACCTCTTCTCCATTACTGAGCAATCGATTCACGATTCCCATCAATGAAGTATGCTCTAAAATATAACTTTGAAGTCCAGTGTGAAACTTACTTGTGGTCGACATATCAACACGCAGTAACCGCGTGTATTCGTCAGGCATATCAATGTAATTGTATTCATTCATACAACTATTCTAATAAACTTTAGCGCTACCAACAATAACGAATTTCGGTATAATAGATAAAAAAGAATTATTAAATAGTGAGCTTGATTTGAAAATTCCAATACTCGAAGAAATTAAAATTTCAACATTAGAAATGAGTGAACTTAGAGCACTCTTCTCTAAATTTAAAGTAGGAAACAACCCTTGCTACACCGATCTCACAAACCTCAGTGCAGATAGACTTCTCGAAGTAACGACAGTACTTGAACTTGTACTGAATGAAATGAATATATCTCCAAAATTTCCTTACCCGTACTATCTTATAACTCCACACCTTGATATAAATACATTCTTTCCACTGCTTCGAAGTTTTGAGAGCATCCCTAATTATTTTAAAATAGAGGGAAAGAGAGTGACTAATAAAGAGCAGAAAATTCTTGATAAAATTGAGGTCATCTGCTCTCAGATACAAAACCAAGAAGTTCAGGCTAGATTAGAAGAATATAGGATGAGTATTCTTCCTCAGAAATTTATAAAGGCCCTCGCCAAAGAAGGCATGTACCTTGAAAAAGTCCTTAAACAGTTAAGTGGTGAAAAATGAATAAGAAAACAAAACTTAACTTAACAGGAAAAATGAAGGAAGAACTTAAGGGCTTTGAAGACCTTATTGAAGGTTTTTTAGATGAACAAGAAGAACAGAAAATAAAGAGCCAGTTATCTAATGATCGAAATTATGATTCATTTAAAAATTACAATCATCTCGAGCTAGAGAGAGAAAGGGTTCAAAAGCTCTCTTCGATGATTAGTAGGAAAATACCAAATGTTATCGAGCACAATATGAGTGGCAATATCGTAGAAAAACTGACAAGCTATAACTACAATATAAAAGAAGAAATCGTTGATGAAGTAAAAAAATTCGACTCTATATTCAATAAAAATATCAGGGTCCTATTTAATAAAGCTTTTAGAGTTAAATAAGGAGATATCACATGAAACTAAGAATGATCATTGCTATTATTGTAGCACAATTTGCTTTTTCGCAAGCAATGCTAAAAGAAATCACACTATCTGGAGATAAAGGTGGGAGAATCACGGGACAAGACTGGTCAAGCAGTGAGTTAGTAAATAAAGTTCACGTACTCTTCTATGTCGATCCAGATGAAAAAGATATGAATGAGCATGTTGGTCAGGCACTCAAGCAAGAGAAGTTTTCGCGTGATAACTATCAGTCACTTGCTGTCATTAATATGGGAGCGACTTGGAAGCCAAACTTTATCCTTGAATCTGTTCTTGAAGGAAAGCAAAAGGAATATCCTGATACAATTTATGTAAAAGATTTTAACAAAGAATTAGTTAAAGAATGGAGCTTAAAAGATGATTCAAGTAACGTTCTACTTTTTAACAAAAAAGGTGAACTTCTTTACAAGATCGAAGGAAAGGCCACAGACGAGCAAGTGACAGAACTAATTGGACTCATTAAAGCTAACTTATAATTATTAAGATGGGGCCAGTGTCATGGCCCCAAATATTCTATGAAATCATCAAGACTAAATCTTAGAAAATTTATTCCATCCGACCTACAATACTTAACAGAGATGATGACTGATCTCGACGTCATGAGACAAACGGGCTTTAGAAGTATTCAAACGCCTGCACAGATTAGTACTCATTTTCATAAGCTACTATCTTTAGAGAATAATCCCTATGGTATTTGGGCCGTTGAAAGTAGAGCTGATCAAGATTTTATTGGATGGGTAATGCTACAAAGAACAATATTTCCTGAGCCTGAAATTGGTGTCATGATTAGGAAATCCAAATGGAATCAAGGCCACGCCTACGAAGCGCTTTCTTGTCTCATCTCAAATTTCAATGAAAAGAAAATTCATGCTCGGTGCGATCACGACAATCAAAAATCAATTAAGATTCTTACAAAGCTTGGTTTTAAAATGACTAAAAATGAAAATGGCACACTATTTTTTGAAAGAGACTGAAAATATGATCACAGTTAACTTTGGGCAGTGTTTTTATAGATTTCAAGCATAAATTATTCCTCTAATAAGATACTATCAAATTTCAAATTAAAAGGTTCCTTATACGTGCGATGAAGTAATTCTTTTCCATTCTTTGTTGGCCAAATGACTTCAATTTTTTGTACCTGAGATACTCCTAAACCAAAGATTAAGTTTTGAGAGTTCTGAGAAGGAAAAGGTCCATAGCTCGGTTGAAAGTAGCGAGATTGTGTCTCTCCACTCTTTGCCGTAACAATAACTTTGGCTCCAATACCACTAATATTCGATTTTTTTCCTTTAAGTGAGACTGTTATTGAGTTATTCGAATTATTGGTATTGTTTTTAAAAAGATAGATTCTCTTTTTAATCTTTGAGTTACGAGTTGAAACCTGGGAAACGAGAATATCCTCTTTACCATCATTGTTATAATCAAAGACAATAACACCTGAAGGATTAACAATGTCGATTCCATGAGTCGAGGCCAAGTCTTGAAATGAATGATCATTATGTTGATGAAAGAGAACTAGTCTTGATTTATTTGGAAAACCAGAATTTTCGACAAGTAAATCTTGAAGGCCATCATTATTATAATCGAACCAAACCCCTCTCTGATCTCCCTGATCCCAATTAGGACTACCATCATCTGTCGTATAATCAGTTCTAATAAAAGTAGGAATTCGACCAAGGCCCTCACCAGTAAGAATACTTGAGCGGTCTCTATTTTCATTATCGTATGAATGTGAAACTTCACCGAGGGCAATATCCATAATCCCATCGTTATTATAATCAGTACAAACTGAATAAGTAGAGTTTCCATTTCCCTTAGGCACTAGCTTCCCTTCAATATCTCCAGAAAAACCACTTTGGGAACCGACATCTTCAAAAGTATATATACCTTTTTCAAATTTCCCCATCCAAAGCTTATTTGGATAACCAGAAGAATTTGTCACTAATATATCAAGAAGCCCATCGCCATTAAGATCACAGTGAGAAACCCCAAAAGTTGGAGCAGCATTGATATACTCTCCTTCCTTCTTTTTCCTCTCCCCTTCAAGGGCCCCTGAAATATTAGTTATCACCTTATTCTTATATGTGAATAATTCATCCGGAAGGGCCTTTGCATTCGCATCTCCATTTGAAAGATCATACCAATTACCGATGAAAATATCGAGAACACCATCGTAGTCATAGTCAAAAAGTGACACTGATGTTACGGGCATTTTTTTTACGAATTTATAGTATTCGTGATATTTAAAAAGTAAGTTTCCACGACTCTTATGTCCGAGAAAAACTTGAAGAGGCTGTTTTGTTAATTCCGTTTTTTGATTATGAACTCCAACCAAAATATCAGGAATGCCATCTCGATTAAAGTCATCGATAATGAGAAAAGATGCCTTTACCGCTCCTTCAAAAAAAATAGTTTTTGAAACATTGAATCCACTAGCTGTCTGTTCAAGAAAAACTGGAGAAGAATATTGATCTGGCAAGATGATTAAATCTTGTTTTCCATCACCATTAAGATCATAAGCGTAGTTTCGAACGGATGTGTAGTTACTTAATCCCAATTCTTCAGAAACATCAACAAATGAAGAAGATTTTTTAGATGGACCATAAGAAACATCTGTAAAAGATTTTAAAATCTTATCGGAGTTAACAACTGGCTCCGGTTTTTTAGTTGTACCGGAGCATGAAGTTAAAAATAGAAAAACGACAAGAAGTAGGATTCTCATTAGTATTCGATGATATCGAGACCGTAACCGTCATTATCACAAACATGCTTAGACGCTGTTGCCACAGTCTTATCTTCATTACTAGTCATCCCTTTAAGATTATTAATAAAGTTTTGACGAGATTCTTTTAATGTAATTTTTGATAGACTTAGAACATATTCTTTCTTCGCCTTATCAACTTTATCATTATTTAAGATAGATGTTGTTCTCGACATAACAGCAATCATAACATAAAGATCGATCACCATATTTGCAAGTCTCTTTTGTGGTAATTCATGATCAATAATTTTCTTTCCATATTTGATAAGTGCATTTTCAACTTGAATTGCAAAACCACCAAGCATTGAATTGAAATGCCCTGCATATTCCTCAAGCTCAGGATGGACTTTAGTAATTGATCTTTGTCCGATCATTTTTGAAACTCTACTTTTTGCAAAATTTGTAAGTACACCAAGAGATTTAATTGGATCTTGAAGAGCACTTGAAATATCAGAAACTTTTCCTAGTTCTTTAAGAGCTTCAGATGGCCCCCTAACCCCAGAAAGAGCAAGGAAACATCTTAGAATTTCATTCGTTCCTTCAAAAATTAGATTAATTCTTGAGTCTCTCATAATTCTTTCATATGGATACTCTTTCATGTATCCATTACCCGCAGCAATTTGAAGACCAGTATCAACTACCTTCCAAAGAGACTCTGATCCATAAATTTTACAAACCGCAGTTTCAAGAAAGTAATCATTTAAACCTTTGCACATATTTCCTGTTGTCATGTAAACAATAGATTCTGTTGCATAACATCTTGCTGCCATCTCGGCTAATTTCTCTTGGATCATTCCAAATTCAGCAATTGGCTTATCAAATTGCTTTCTTCCTTTTGCATGTTCTGTAGAAAGCTTAAGAATTGCCTTCATACCACCAACGCAACCAGCACCCAAAGATAGACGACCTGAATTAAGGACGTTCATCGCAATCTTGAAACCTTTTCCAAGTTCACCAATGATATTTTCTTTTGGAACAATTACTTTATCAAAATATACTGCACGTGTTTCACTTGCTCTAATTCCCATTTTGTTTTCTTTTTCACCAAAAGAAACACCTTCCATCGACTTCTCAACGATGAAACAAGAAATTCTCTCTTTAATTTCTCCATCGATCTCATGATCAGTCTTTGCAAATACTGAGTAAAATTCCGCCGTACCTGCATTTGTGATCCATAACTTTTGACCCGTCAGTGTGTATGTACCATCGCCATTATCAACAGCTTTTGTTTTAATTGAATACGCATCCGATCCAGAACCAGGCTCTGTTAAGCAAAATGAGGCCAGCTTTTCACCAGAAGCAAGTGAAGGTAACCACTTTGTTTTTTGTTCCGGTGTCCCCTCATTAATTAGAGCACGATATCCAATAGATTGATGCGCCCCTAACATTGTTGCAACAGAACCATCAAATGAAGCAACCTCAGCAAAAACTCGACTATAAAGAGAGTAATCTAACTGTAGACCACCAAACTCTTCCTCTACTGCCATACCACAAAGACCAAGCTCTGCTAGCCCTTGTACAACTTCATCAGGAATTTTTGATTCATTATCCATTTTTTCGCCATCAATAGCATCTTCACAGTACTTAGAAACTGCATTAACCATTTCTTTTGCAAATTCCTGCTGCTCCGAAGAAAAATGTGGAAATGGGAAAATAGAGTTTTCATCTATTTCACCATAAAATAAGTTACCAACAACTGAATTCATCATAGTTTTTGACTCTGACATTTTATATCCTTTTTAAATTGAAATATTTTCAAATATTCTAGCATGAAAATATTCAAAAAAAGAAGTGTTTAAAAGTATCCGACCAAAGAACTCAATAATAGTAGACAAATTTACCATGTCATTACTTAGTTGAAGGTTTCCGACTTATTGCCTAAAATATATGTAAGGCATTATTTTTTTAACAAAAGTTTAATTATGACACAGAAAAAGAAAGGACTCTTTTCAAAGTTTAAGGACAAGTTTTCCAAGAAGGAAGATGAGGATCTTGATTACGAAGACATCGAATCAGAAGATGAACTCGAAGACGATGAAGAGTATGAGTACGAAGATGAAGACGAAGATGATGAAGAGACTATAGATCTCGACGATGCCGAAGAATATGAAGATGAGCACGATGAAGAGGTCGAATATACTCAGGAACAAGAGTCCACTCAGTCTGAACTAGAAGAAGATAATGAATCCGAATCTATTGAAGAAATCCTCGAAAGAGAAGCTAAAGAAGAAGCCTTACTCGAAGAAGACGACGAAGACGAAGAATACGAGCAATCAGAAAATACAATAGAATTTGAATTGCCCGACTCTCCTAAAGCCCCACTTCTAGCGAGAGTAAAAGGCATCTTTTCGAAGAAGCCAAAGCTCCATGATGAAAGCGAAGATGAGGATGATGATTTTACAGAAGAACGTTTTGATGCGTCGATGGCATCGAAGGCACGCGCTTTTACAGATAAGCTAAATATTTCTGAAGTTCTGCCTGAGCAGGTCATTCCTACTCTCGTTGGAAAAACTAATCAAGAATTTATTCATCAATCCTTTCTCGTTGTTCTAACTTGTGTTTCTTTCTACACGGTAGGAAAGACCGTGGCTCTTTGGACGTCGAATGAAAAACCAAGTTCAAAACTATCAACAAATAGAGATCAAGTCGCAACATATAGTCCTCGAAAAGATGTCAGCGTAATTAAAGTAAATAATATCTTCAACGTTAGAGAGAGCGAGTTTGAAAAAGTAAAAGTTGTTAAAGAAAAGAAACCTGAAATAAAGGTTTGTAAAGAAGCTGAAAAGAAAACAGCTCTACCAATGAAACTACTCAACACAATCGTACTACAAGACTCTGTAAAGTCAGTGGCATCAGTATCTGAGCGAGGTAAAGTATTTAGCTACAGAGAAGGTGACAAAATTGGAACATTTGCAGAGATTGGAAAAATTGATCGCCTTAAAATGGTCTTCAAAAACTTAAGAAGTGGTCAGTGTGAGTTCCTTGAAAATGTAGACCCTGCACAAAAGAAATTAGAGAAGAAGAAAATTAGCGTTGTCTCACCTAGCAAGGGAAAAAAGCTACTTGATGATGCTGCAAAAAAAGAGATTGCTGTTGATGGTAATTCTTTTACGATCAAAAAAGGGTTAAGAGATAAGCTACTCTCTAATATTGGAGATGTACTGACACAGGCCAGAGCGATTCAAATTAAGAATCCAGATGGAACTCTTTCATTCAAAATGACAGAGATTGTTCCAGGAAGTATCTTCGCCAACTTAAATATCATGGATGGAGATATTGTAAATGGTATTAATGGCAAGAAGATTAATAATGTAAATGAACTTATGTCGATGTTTGGGAAACTCAAAGAAAATGATTCTTATGAGATCACTGTTAATCGAAATGGAATGGATACTAACTTAAATTACAACTTTGTAGAATAATTACCAAGGATTGGTTACTGTATGAAAAAAACACTCTTATGCCTATCAACTATCGGATTAATCTCTGGCCAAACCTTTGGTCAATTTAATCAATTCAAATCTCCAACGAAATTTGAAAAAAATGAAGCCCCTGTTTCAAAACTTCTCGATGAAGCACCAACAGGGACAGACGTTTTTGGTAGAGAAGCAAAAGATCTGCCTAAGACAGATAATAGCTATGTTAACCTCAATCCTGAAACTGCATTTGGACCAGAAGTTATTACAAGCTTTGATTTTCCAAATACATCACTTCAAGACCTAACAAAACATATGCAGAAATTAACGGGATTAAATTTAATCATCGATAAAGACCTGAAGGGTAAGATATCAATTTCAGCTCCTACTCCAATTACTGTTGGAGACGCATGGAAGGCCTTTCTTTCAGCATTAAATATGAATGGTCTGACAATGGTTAAAAGTGGCGCTTTCTATAAGATTGTTCAGGCAAGAGATATTAGATACGTTCCAACAAAGATTTATACTGGTAATTTTGTGCCTGAAACAGAAAATTACATGATGAAAATTATTGCACTTAAAAATATTGATTCAACAGAGGTTTCAAGAAGCTTTAGGCCGTTCATGTCAAGATATGGGCGAATTATTGAAATCAAGCAGACAAATACGATTATTGTTCAAGATACAGGTGAAAATATTAACCGTTTGATGAGATTAATTAAATTCATCGATGTTCCAGGGCACGAAGAAACGCTTCAAATAATCCAAGTTAAGAACACTTCGGCAACAGAAATCGCGAAGCTTCTTGATACGATTCTAAAAAAAGATACTTCAAAGAAGTTTAATGCCAATAACAAGCAAAATGAAATAATTTCAAAGATTACTGCTGAACCTAGAACAAACTCAATTATTGCCATGGCAAATAATGATGGGGCAAAAAGACTTAGAGACCTCATTGAAAAGCTAGACGTAAAATTAGTTGCTGCAAATAATGAGCAGGTACATGTTTACTATCTCTTTCACGGTGATGCAGAGGAGCTTTCAAAAACACTTTCAACACTAGTGTCGAGTTCAACAAAGACATCAACAGCAAGAACAAGTCGTTTTTCAAGAACAGCTAATGACGACTCGAATAACTCTCTTTTTAATGCCGAAGTTAGGGTTACTGCAGATAAGTCTAATAACGCTCTTGTCGTGACGGCCTCTCCTACTGACTGGTTAACTCTTGAAAAAGTAATTACAAAACTGGATGTAAAAAAAGAGCAAGTCTTTGTTGAAGGTCTAATTATGGAAACTAATATTTCAAAATCACGAAATGTTGGTGTAAGTATTATTGGAGCCTACGGAACAGGAAATGCTGACAGAGCAGGATTTGTTGGTGGAGAATCAGGAACTAACCTACTTAACCTTCTTGGTGGTCAGTGGCAAAGTCTTGGTGGGCTATTTGCAGGTGCTGGTATAGGAAATAAGGTAACGACGACAGTTGGTGGTCAAGAAGTCACAGTTAATTCTGTAAACGCTCTTATCTCCGCTGTTGCCAACAACGGAAACTCAAACGTCCTCGCAACTCCTCAGTTACTCGTTCAAGATAATACTGAAGGTATTTTTGAAGTTGGAGAAACTGTCCCAGTTCCAGAAAGATCAAATGCAACAAATGGAACTTCGACAACATCAATCAAGCAACAAAAAGTAGCTCTTACTTTAAAGATCACACCACAGATTAATAAAGTAACTCGTTATATTAAAATGAAGATCGATCAAAAAATTGATGATTTTTCTAACAGACAGCTTCCATCAGGTGTTGCATCTGAAGGTGTTGGTACAAATACAAGAAGTACAATTACGACTGTAACTGTAAGAGATAGAGATACAATTGCAATGGGTGGTTTGATGAGAGATAAAACATCTGAATCAGAAAGTAAGGTACCCTTACTTGGTGATATTCCTGTTCTAGGTTGGCTATTTAAAAACAAAACAAGCCAAGTTGAGAAAGTTAATATGCTTTTCTTTTTAACTCCAAAAATTCTATCTAACTACGATAAAGACGTTGCAGGAACAGTGAAAGACGAGCTTAACAGAAGAGCTGCTCACTTAAAAGATGTTCACGCAGGAGAAGATCCATTTGGAACAACAGCGAAAGGAATTTACGAAAAAGCTAAGAAGCAAGAAGCTGGTCCACTTTATAATGAAGAAGATGCTGAATACTTTAAAAGACAAAATCAAGAAAGTATCGATAATGGTAACGGATCAGTACTGGAGTCATCAAATGATACTCCAGGATTCAAGAAATTAACTCAGAAGATAAATACGAAGCAATCTTCTGTTAAAAAATAAGCAATTCTAGGAGAAGACACTTGAAACTAACAGAAAACATGCTTCAAAAAGTAGAAGGCCAAAAAGAAAAAATTGGCCAGCTCCTACTTAAACATACTTCACTTTCAGAAGATCAGCTTAATGAAGCTCTACAAATCCAAAGAGAGTCTGGACTCCTCATTGGTGAAATTCTATTAAAAAAGAATTATATTCATCCTCATGATATTGTAAAAGTTATTTGTCATCAGATTGATATACCATATATTCAAGAAATTGATGTAGATGCGATTGATGTCGAAATTATTCAAAATATTCCAATTAACTACGCTAAAAATCACGAACTCATCCCAATTATTGAGACACAGAAAAATGTTACAGTTATTATGACTGATCCATTTAACTTTGATGCCATCAATGACCTAAGAGAGATTTTTAAAAAAGACATTAATGTTATTGTTAGCTCGCCGCTAAAAGTTAATGATGCCATTAACAGAGTGTATGAACGTGCAAATAAGAATATGGTTCAAAGTTTAGAAGATAACTTTGAAGATAATCTTGATCTTGATGGACCAATTGACATTCTTGATGCAGGTGCAGATGAAGCACCAGTAATTCGTTTTGTTAACTCGATTATTTTTAGAGCAGTTAAGGAACGTGCGACCGATATCCATATTGAACCCTATGAAAAAGAATCAGTGTACCGTTTTAGAATAAATCGAGTAATGACGGAGATTTTAAGACAGCCTCTTAAGACACACTCTGCCGTGGCCTCAAGAATTAAAGTTATGGCCAAGCTTGATATTGCAGAGAAAAGACTTCCTCAAGATGGTCGTATTCCAATTAAAATTGCAGGAAAAGATATCGACATTAGACTTTCAACTGTTCCTGTCGGAAACGGTGAAAGAATTGTTATGAGGGTTCTTGAAAAAAACAATAATATCTTAAGACTTGAGAATCTTGGATTCCACGGACAAGTACTAGCAGACCTTGATGATCTTTCTTCAAGAAAGCATGGTGTTGTTTATGTTTCAGGACCTACTGGCCACGGAAAAACGACTACTCTATTTGCGATGCTTGATAGAATTAACACTCCCGATAGAATGATCATTACAGTTGAAGATCCTGTCGAGTATGAAATTCAAGGCATTTCACAAATTCAAGTTAATCACAAAATTGATCTTTCTTTTGCAAAAGCACTGAGAGCAATCCTTAGACAAAACCCTGATGTCATCATGGTTGGGGAAACCCGAGACCAGGAGACAGCAGAGATGGCACTTCAAGCCTCACTTACAGGTCACTTTGTTCTTTCGACGATTCACACCAATGATGCTTCCTCTGTTCCAAACAGATTGATTGATATGGATGTACAGCCATTTATGATCGCCTCTTCACTTGCAGGTGTTTTGGCACAAAGACTTATTCGAACACTTTGTAAGGAATGTAAGAAGCCAAAGAAAGTTACGAAGTACGATCTTGAAGTACTAGGTATTGACGCTCTTCCTAAAGGTGCAGAACTATTTGAATCACAAGGTTGTCCAAAATGTGACTATAAAGGTTATGATGGGGTTACTGTTGTTTGTGAACTTTTAATGATCAATGACGAAATTAGAACACTTATTATTAATAAAGCTGATGCAGGTAAAGTTAAAAAGGCCGCTCAGAGATATGGAATGAAGACCCTTCGACATGATGCTATTGAAAAAGTTTTAATGGGTATTACATCAGTCGACGAAATGGTAAGAGCAATTAACGTAGAAGAAAATGAAGAAGAATAGATATGGCATTATATAGTTACAAAGGAATTGATCGAAATGGAGCTGAAACAAAAGGCTCTGTAAACGCTGAGAATATTAACCTTGCCAAAAGTAAGGCGAGAGCTCTTGGCGTTATGCTCACAGACATTAAAGAGCAAAAATCAGAACCTAAAGCACAAAAGAATATAACTTTTGGTGCTGCTGTAAGTATTAATGATCTCTCTTTAATGACAAGACAGCTTGCAACCCTCATTAAAGCACGTATTCAAATCGTCGAATCTTTCAATGCCCTGATTGAGCAATGTGAAAACCCAAGGCTTAAAGTTATTCTCTCAGAAGTTAGACAAAAAGTTAATGAAGGTAGCTCCCTAGCAAAGGCAATGTCGGACTACCCAAAAGTTTTTGATACAATTTATGTCAATATGGTTGACGCTGGTGAATCTTCTGGGACACTTGATATTGTCCTTCTACGTCTTGCAGAGTTTACTGAATCTCAGGTAAAGCTTAGAAATAAAGTACGCGGGGCGATGATGTACCCAATCATCATGCTATGTGTTGGTGCCACAGTTATGAGTATTATACTTGTACTTGTTATTCCAAAAATCACAAAAATATTTGTGACACTAAAAAAAGAATTACCGCTTCCAACTCAGATTTGTATTTGGCTTTCCGAATTTATAAAGAACTACTGGTGGGCAATTATTCTTGGAATTTTTGCAGGTATTTACCTTCTAAAAAAATACATTGCTACAAAAAAAGGAAGATCTGTCTACGATAGTATTGTTTTAAAGATTCCTGTCGTTGGTGGACTTGTTACGATGGTCAACGTCAGTAGATTCTGCTCGACACTTGGAACTCTTCTCAACTCAGGTGTTCCCATCCTAATGGCCATGAATATTGTAAAGAATCTTATTAGTAATGTTCATATGCAAAAAGCAATTGAGAAATCACGTACAAATGTATCCGAAGGTTCTTCACTCGCTGGTCCACTGGCCGAGAGTAAACTATTTCCTGTCATGGTAACTCATATGATTAGCCTAGGAGAAAAGTCAGGTGAATTAGAACCGATGCTTAACATTATTGCAGAAAATTATGAAGACCAGGTAGAATCTAAACTTAATGGACTAACCTCTATTTTAGAGCCTATAATGATGGTCGGAATGGGTGGCGCAGTTGCATTTATTGTTATGTCGGTAGTTGTACCGATGATGGAACTCAATTCAGTTAAATAATTTAGAAAATAAAGGAGAAAAGATGTCGTTAAAATCTTTAATGATGAAGTTAAAAGTTAAGAATTCTAATTTTAAAAAAGAAGCTCTTAAAAATAATAAGGGTATGACTCTTATTGAAATCTTAATTGCACTAACACTTATCAGTTTAATGGGTACATTCATTGCGGGTAAAGTTTTCGATATGCTTTATGAAGGGCAAGCAAAGTCTGTAAATATTCAAATGAAAGGCTTTGAAGCACAACTTAAAGAATTTAGAAGAAAGTGTGGTTTCTACCCTACTACTGAACAAACTCTTGATGCTTTAATTAGTAAACCTACAACAGGAAGAGAATGTAAAAATTATCCTCCAGAAGGATTCATTGATGGAGATGCAATTCCAATGGACCCATGGGACAATGAATATATTCTTGTTTCTGATGGAAAAGATATCGATATCATTTCTTACGGCCAAGATAATGTTGAAGGTGGAGAAGGTAAAGATGCAGACATCCACTTAAGGAAACCAAAGCAGTAATAAAATGATAAAGGGTCACGAACAATCTGGTTTTACATTACTTGAAATACTAGTTGCACTGGCCCTTGTTACCATTGTTCTTATGATGGTGGCAGGAACCAGTTTTTCTAGCCGCCAAAATCTCGACGAAATGCTAAATAAAATTGAACGAATAGTAAGGTTTGCCGGAGATGAAGCATCGTTAAAAAATCAATTTATAAGACTTAGCATTGACCTTGATACCGAGGAACAACGAATAAAGCTTGAGTATGCCGATGATGTAAACCTTGTTCTTGAAGCCCCTAAAGATAATCAAAAAAATCCTGATGACGAAATTCGTGATGATGACAAGAAAGAAAAAAAGAGCGAAGTCGACAAGTCATTTTCTTCGGTTTCTGATTTTGATTCAGATGAGTTCAATCTTCCTGTAGGAGTAAGATTTGTCGCCATAGGAACGACTCTATCAAAAAGCCTCATAAAAAACTCAACTGCTCCGATTTATTTTTATCCGACAGGAGAGAAAGACTCTGCTATAATAATATTTGCTACTGATACCGAAATCGCGACGATAGAAGTGAGATCATTTGGCCAAGTCATCGATAGGAATTATTACAAATTAGATGAGACCAATTTCGATATCGTTAACGAAAAAACATTAGAGTTAGCAGATGGATTGTATAAAGAATGGCTAAGCAAGTAAGAAAAAATTCAGGATTTACACTCATTGAAGTAATGATTGCTCTTGCTATTTTCGGTGTATTTGTCGTTTCTTTCATGGCATCACAAGGCTACAACGTTTCAGACTCCACTTCGATGCGTGCCGAATTAAAACTCAAAGAATTAGTTCAATCAAAAATTAATGAAATTATCGTTGTTCCTCCCGAGTTCAACGATGCTCTAACAATGAAACCAACAACAGGAAAGTTTGAAAACAACGATGGTTTCAAGTATGAAGTTACTTATAAGAAATTTAAAGTTCCTGATCTTGATAAAATTAAAGGTAACGAAGAGTCTGCAAACGAAGATAATAGCGCAGAGAGTGCAATTGAAAAAAAGATATTTGATAATGTTGCAAAAAATCTTGAAACAGTTCTTTGGCAAGTACAAGTAAAGGTCATCAATGAATTAAATGGACAAGAAATGACCATGTCCACATGGCTGTTAAATGATAAGGCCGAAATCGTATTGGAGACAATATGAAGAGCTTTAAAGTCGATAATCAAGCAGGGTTTACACTCTTAGAAGTTTTGATTGCAATTACAATACTTTCTCTACTGATGGTTTCAATATATTCTGTGATAGAAAATTCAACGACGACTAAAGATCGAATCATCACTGAAGATCGCGATAAAATGCAGCTAGAGATGGCGTTTGCTCGAATAGAGACAGATCTTGAATATATTTACTCACCTCTTTACTATGAATCAACTCAAAAAGAAGATACGGCCCTTTACACAAAAGCATTTAAGAAAGCACCTCCCGGATTAGGACAAGCACAAGACAATCAAAACTCTGTTTATGATGAAAAAAAATCTCGATTCGAAAGTTTGGAAAATTATGTTGGGCTATCTGAAACAGGTAAGCCTATTCCAAAAATTGTCAGTGATGATACAAAATCAATTATCATCTACTCTTCTGCAGGTAGAAGACTCATTAAAGATTCAAAACAGAGCAAGTACTTGTGGATTAAATACAGCGTTGAAAACGCTAAAGATCCAATTAACAAAGATGCGCCACTTGTTTTGATGAGAACAACGATCTCTGAGAATATCTTTAATGATGAGCTTGATTGGGACAAAGAAAAATCCCAACCATTACTTGAGAATATCAAAGAGTTTAAATTCTCATTCTATGATGAAAAACGCGAAAAATATGTCGATACAATAAAAGAGCTTACAATAAATCCTCAAACACCAAGACTTATTAAAATAACTCTAACGTACCAAACAGCAAATGGCGAAACTTATGAAGGCGAAAGATCTTTTCGTCCAATATGGCCAAAAACGGATACGAGAAAGGCCTTAGAAGATAAATATAAGTTTCAAAGCTCTGGTCCAACTGGTGGACAAGTTGGTGGAGATAGTGGAAATTCAGGAGGAATCATCGGCGGTGGTGCAGGTGGTGAAGATGAATAAGTTAAAACAACTCACAACGAATCAAGGCGGCATGGCCATCATCATGGTGACAACAGCTGTTGCAATATTAACTTTCATCCTGGTTGAATTTACCTTTGAAACGAAACTCAACAAAATTAGAGTTGAAAATCAAGTGGATCGCTATCAGGCAAGACTTAACGCTGAAGCAGGAATTAAGTTTGCTCTAGCGAAACTTAAAATATATCGAGTTGCATGGAATACTCTTGAGGATAATGAGTCCATGAAGAAAACCGTCTCACCTAGTATGGCCGAAAAAGTTGTAACACAACCATTCTTCTACCCTATACCTCTTGATAAACGAGCTAATATCATTCAAAAAAATGCCGTGGCAGAATTTGAAAAGAATAATCTTATCAATGGACAAATGAATGTTGAGATACAACCAATTACAGGATTTTTAAAT
>CAZQJK010000040.1:24501-37518 GCA_964593545.1 uncultured Bacteriovorax sp.
TTTTCTTTTTAAATCCAAATACTCTTAAAGTCATCAAAGAAACAAATGATAATGAGGAAAATCAAGATAGTCAGCGTAGTGAAAATAACGACGGATCTGAAACCTCAAATTTGAAGCCGTTTCAATTTATGGAAAAAACATTCTTTGAGACTTTAGAAAAACTTGTCAAAGATAAGAATGAAACTGATGAAGAATTTGCTCTAAAGTATTCTAATCTCAACGTTGAGCTGCTGATAAAAGAATTAAAGTACTATATCAATAATCCTAAAGATTATGATGAGCCAGAAAAAGCAGATATCGAAAAGAACTATGAACTTGAAGGGATCAAGGCTAAGCACGCTCCTCTTGAGTCAATTGACGAGATGTATATGCTTCAAGGCTGGGATGATGACATCGTCAATCTTCTCATTGATAAAATGAGTGTACATCAAGTTTCTGTAATTAATATCAACGAAATAACTGAGAATCAGCTCCGTGTTCTTTTTCCAACAATAACAAACTTCCAAGTAGAATCATTCTTTAAGAGAAAGAATGGTGATGACGAACAGGGACAAAAGGCGAAAGACTTTCAAGATGAACCTGAGTTTAAAAAGTATATAACTGATGAACTTGGGGTCATTGATGCTACAGGGTATGATAAGAGAATTGGCGAATTTAAAAAGGCCAGCATTACTCTAGGTGTGGCGGCAAAGCTTTTTAAAGTCATTTCTAAAGGGATGATAGGTAGAACAAGTTACACTCTTGAAGCCTTTATAGACCTTCCTGTGAAACCAGAACCACCAAAAGTAACAAAGCCAGAAAAGAATAAGCCAGTCACTGATCCCGAAAATGATCCCGAAAATGATCCCGAAAATGATCCTCAAGATAACCCAGGTAAAGATGACGCGAAACCATCTAAGCTCTATCTTCTCGAACCAAGGATCGTCGAAATTAGACAAATCTAATCAGGTAATTAATTCCTGAAAAAAAAGTCACCAAAAATCAGATGTTTTTGGTAAAATTTTAACATGAGTAATTTAATTATTGATAGCGGTAGCTATAGCGTAAAATTCATTGAAGGTAAGTTTCAAAGAAAGAACTTTAAAATAGAAAGCTATGATGAAGTCTTACTTGCAGATATCAGAGATCCCTCTGATTATGGGACTTCAGATCTTGAATACCAGCAACAAATCATCAAACAATATCTCGAACAGACGAAGTTTACCGGAAAAGTTATTTATCAACTATCAAATAACTTTCTTACGACTCGTTACATTGATCTGCCTGTAACTAATAAGAAGAAAGCTGAGTTGATGATCCCATTTCAGCTTGATGAAGATCTCCCATTCCCAGCAATGGATGCACACTTCACTAACACATTTTACAAGAATACAAATGGAAACTTTTCCAGCATTGTTCAAATAACTGAAGACGAGACTTTTAAAGAACTGCACTCGTCAATGAAGTTAAATCATACAATCCCTTCAGTTTTGACGACTGAGCTTAGTGTTTATCAAAGTTACATTGAGGATCGTAAATTTGGTGGGCACGTTTGTATTATTGATATTGGCCACAATTCAACAAAGGCTTACTTGGCCTTTAATGATAAGCTGCTATCAAATCATGTTTCCTCTATTGCTGGCTCTACAATTGATGAAGTGATTGCCAGTACCTATGATATCTCTGCAGATGAATCACGTATCTACAAGCACGAAAATGCATTCTTCCTAACTGATGGACAGTTTGACCAAGTTTCAGAGGATCAAAGAGAATTTGCTGTTATCATGAAACAAGCTGCTTCACCACTCATTCAGCAACTTCAAAGATGGCTACTTGGGTATAGAATTAAGACAGGTTTTAGTATTGAAAAAGTATATATCTGTGGTGGAAGTGCTAATATTAAGAATATCGATACTTTCCTTACTGAGAGACTTGAAACTCCTGTGGAAATCTTGAAAATTTCATCTCTCGAGTCTCAAGTTAATCCAGGAGAAGGCCTGTCGCTGACACTTCCCTACTTAATGGCCCAGTCTCAAAAGTTTAAAACGATACCAGTAAGTTTTCTAACTAAGAACTACGCATCGGGACTTTTAAATGGTGTCACACTTGAAGATAGTGCTTTTAATTTTTATCGTATCGCACTCGTCGCTCTTGTTATATCTCTTGGTTTAAATCTTGAGACATTTGTATTTCTTGAACGAGACAGAACTGAATATAATGCAAGTGTTAGAAAGACAATAAAAGATCCAGACCTCGACATACCAATTAAATTACAAAAATCATATTTAAAACGTCCCGAGACAGTTTCAAAATATCTTGCGACTAAGGAAAAGATCGTTGCAGCAGATCTTAAAATACTTCAAGGAACTCAAGGTTCAAATGCAATTATATCTCTCGCGAAATTAAGCGCTGGAATAAAGAGAAATGAGAAAGTTTCTCTTATAAGTTATAAGTCTCTTAACAATGAAAACACTGCTATTTTTAAAGGTGATACGCAAAGAGACATAATGCAGGTCAAAGAATTAATTAAGAGCTTAAATTTTGATGGATTAAATATCAAAGAAAGTGCTGATCCTCTAAATTTAGAAATTAGTTTCAACTCAGGTAATTAAGATGAAAAGAAGTGTTTTCCAAACAGTTGATGAATCAGTAAATAGTCAAATCTCAGGTATGAGAAGTCAGGATTTTTTTCATAAAACCTCTGAGTTTCTTAGGTCTTTTTCTGAAAAAGAGCAACTCACAATAAATCAAATTGCTTCGCTAATTTTTATTCTAAGCCCAATTGCAATTATTCTAATAAGCACGGTTGTAAGATACACAACATCTACTGATGTTGAAAAGAGAAGAGATGTTTACGAGAAAATCGTATCGATTAAAGAAAAGTCAGCAACACTCACTAGTTTAGAAAATAGTCTTATAGCTAAAGAAGTCATTGAAGATAAAAAATCTCTTGTAGATTTAATTGAACAAATTGTTGAATCTAAGAAAATGAATAAAACAAATATTATCGTTGATAACTTCAGCATTGCTGCAGAAGGCGGTTCTGTAAAGAAAATTGAATCATCTGTTAAGTTCAAAGATTTAACGTCTGCAGACTTCTCAAACTTACTACTTGAAACCCAAGTTAGATTAAAAGCAAATATTACAGATATTGAGATAACGAAGAATGAAGCGAAGTCCCTCCTTATGGGTTCCTTTAACATTACTCTATTCTCAAAACAATCTAGGTAAAACCATGAACAATAGTAGAACACAAGATCAAAATACTGAAATATATAATATTGGGACCAAAAGAGTTTTCCTACTTATTATCGTTTCGATGATTTCAATTTTTCTTGGGTTCTCATTTAATTTTTCAATCGATAAGAAAATAGCTTCTCTTCTTGAAACTAATCTTAAGAGAAATTCTAAATGCCCAATGAAATATGACAAAGCAGAAGTTAGCTATCTTCTCCCTGGGCTTCACTTTAATAATCTCCAAGTCTCTGCATTTTGTTTAAAGTCATCATCACCTCTAACGTTTAAAACGATTTCAACTTCCTTAAGTCTTCCTAGCTTTTCTCCATTAGGATTAGGACTAAAAACAGAGATAAAAGATCAATTTAGTAATATTGATATTCTCTCTATTCATGGCCTTAGTTCAAATTATATAAAGTTAAATAGTGAAAATTTAAAATCTCAAACAATAAATCCTCTGCTTGGAAATTTTAAACTTGGAGGAGATTTTACACTCAACTCAAATATTGATATTTCAAAAAATCAATTAAGTGCTGTTGATCTACAAATAAAATCAAAGAATTTTTCGATTCCAGCTCAATTTCTACAAGGATTTGAGGTGCCAGATATCACAATTGGGCCACTTTCTCTTAAAGCAACAATGGAAAAGAAGAATCAACTCAATATTGTCGAGCTTATTCTTGGGAATGAACTTTCGCCGGTAAGAGCAGACTTAAAAGGTGATATTGAGATTAATCAATATAATATGACAAGATCGAAGCTGGACCTGATTGCAACGGTTAAGTTCTCGGCATCATTTATTGAGAGTTTTTCAATCCTCAATCTTTTCCTTGACGCTTCTAAGCAAGACGAGCAAGGCTTCTACAAAATTAAAATTGGTGGACAAGCAGCAAAACCAACAACAGAGTTTCTTAAGTGATTGACAATACCTTCAAACTATAAGAAAAATTTGTATGCCAATTGAACTATTAAACAAGAATCTTAAAAGTCACATCAACAAAGAAATTTACGATAATTTTTTTAGTGATCCTTATATTTACTCACTTTTTCCTGCGGGGAAACTATTTAGGCCATTGATGGTCTGGTCTGTGACCAAAGATTTCTACGGTGATTTTGACAACAATAGCTCACTTATCGCTTCCTTCACTGAAATTCATCACACTTACACTTTGATCCATGATGACATGCCTTGCATGGACAATGACGACATAAGAAGAGGACGTCCATCAACCCATAAGCAGTATGGACAGTGGCAGGCCCTCCTAAGTGGAGATGGCCTTTTAAATGCAAGTTATGGTGTTCTCTCAAGAATACAAGGAGAACACCTAGGATCGGTTCTTAGATATGCGACATGGGCGCTTGGGCCAAAAGGCTTAATCCTAGGACAAGCACTCGATCTCTCTGGAATAATGACTGATAGCTTTAATGATCTACTTCTTACTCACAAACTAAAAACAGCAAGACTGATTCAAGTATGCCTCGTGGCCCCAGTTATTGCACGAGAAGGAATTTCTAACACAAAGAAATTAAAAGATCTTCACCGCCTAGGCCATCATATGGGGATAGCATTTCAAATTTTGGATGATCTTTGTGAGCTTACAGATGAAATACTTAGCGAACACGAAAGCGAAGTTAATCCGTGGCCAAGATTTACTGAACTTTGCGCAACTCAACTTAATGAATCACTTTCACTGATCGAAAATTTCTTTAATCAATATCAAAGTGAAAATTTAAGAAAAACTTACGCGAGCTATTTAAAGAAAATTAAGACCCAGGTTAACGGGTCTGAAAATATCATTGAAGGACACATAAAAAAGGACCTAGGCCCAATTATGCTTACCCTTGATCGTCTTTGCTCTTAATAAAATATTAGACACGGCTTCTTTTGCATCAACCAATTTCTTAAGATCACGTCCATCAAGTTCCATTTTTAATTGTGGCCTTGTGTGATCTTGTCTTAGAAATTGCTCATCAGTTTCTGTCTGTGTAACGATGTGACTTAATGAATCTTTCAGACTAACTTTTGCCTGCTCTATCGTTAACTTTTGATTAAATAACAATTCCTTCACTATGAGTATAGATTCGATATCTTTATGCTCAAAAAGTTTTTGGCCTGTTGAAGAAATCATCGGAGAGATTTCATCAAATTCAGTTTCCCAAAACCTTAACACATATGGCTTTACGCCAGTGATTGAACAAACTTCATCAAGCTTAAATAGTGATTTATTTGGAATTCTTATTTCTGATTGCATTTATTAATCATCCAAGTCTAAACTTTCATCAACATTGTTCATGAAAGAGCTTAATGCTTTTGGAATACCCTCGCTTACGCTTAATGAAGTATCTTCCTTACCATCATCACTAATTCTGTGACCAAAACGATTAGTTACGTCTTCTTTCAAAACTTGAGAAGGTTTAAATGTTAATACTCTTCTTGCAGAGATCTCCATTGCTTCACCAGTCTGTGGATTACGACCAACACGAGTTGACTTATCACGGATTGAAAAGTTACCAAATCCTGAGATTTTAACTTTTTCTCCACGTGCTAATGTGTCTTTAATTACCTTAAATACTAGGTCTACAAGGTCAGCAGCTTCTTTCTTAGAAAAACCTGCTTCTTTATAAACTCTCTCTACAATGTCCGCTTTGGTCAAGCTCATTATTTTCCTCCATGAAACTAATAAGAACCTTTTTATATTAATAGGTTAGCAGGAAAATCATTTGTTTACAAAAAAAAATTACAGAGGCAATTTTTTTTATATCCGAGCGATATTCTCAACCAGTTTTTTTATCTCATCAAAATCAAATGGCTTTACGAAGAAGCCTCTAGCACCTTTATCTGACGCTTTTGAAATATAGTCATCACTACCATAAGCACTCATCATATACACAGGTATATGAGAATATTTTTCCCTTAGAACGTCTAAAAATTCAAAACCATTCATTTCAGGCATATTAATATCAGAGAGAATTAAGTCAATTTCAGAGTTTTTTTCAAGAGATGAAAGACACTTCGTCGCAAGATCAAAATATGTAATTTTTAAGTCCGAGTTTTCAATCTCAGATTCAAAGAAAGCTTTAAATAACATTTCAACCGCATGCTCATCGTCTACAACGACAACGTTTAAAATCTTATTCATGAGATCTCCAAGAACATTAAAAACTATTTACTTATTTATTATCATAGATAAATAGTTTTATTGTCAATGCATCATTTCTTTTTCTTCAAAACCTTTTGGGCCTTCTTCTTACCAAGCTTTTCTTGCTCTTTTTCGATCTTCTTAATGAGTTTTTCTCTTTCCTTATCTTTAGAAACTCTCCATGCTGTCAGTTTTTCACTAACATCTTCAAGTTCTTCAATAAGTTTCTTCTCAATAAGCTTCTTGCTTTGAGCAATTTTTGTATATTCTTTAAGTTTGATCGTGTCTTCTTTAATAAGAAGCTGACGCTTTTCAACTTCCTCTTTAGTCATTCGGTATATTGGCATATCTGCAAGATAATCTGCATAAACATACTTATGCTTTTGAAGATGTTCGACAAATGTTTTTCTATTCTTAGACTTAGTCGCTACTTCATACTCTTTGTTCTTAATAAACTTAATAATCTCATTATTTTGAGTGATTTTATTTGTTAATTCTTCACAAAGAAGTTCATATCTTCTCTTAACGACTTCAAGTCTTTGTTGCGTAAAGATTTCAATGATTGATTCGGCCTGATCAAAAATCCTAACCCCTCTCTCACTAATAAGAGTATAGTTTGGAACCTGAGTCGATGTTGCACCAATAGTCTTCTTTACTTCATCAAGAGTTGGAGTTTCACCTTTTTTAAAGAGTAATTCAATGCTAATTTTGTTATCAACACTCGAGTCAATAAAGTCCTTTAAGAAACCTTCCTCAATATACTTATTTAAATGCTTATAAATCTTTGTCGAGTCAAAACCACGTGGAACTTCTGTAATATAAATACTTCCATCAATTTTTTCAAATGACATTTCAAAGATAAGTCGTCCAGACTTATCAACTTCGATAGGCAGGGAGTAATCATGAACAAATGGTTTTAGCCTTTTTGCCTTACCTGTTTCAACATATGAGATCATCGACTTAACGATATCCTTGTGGTTAAAACTTGGAATTGTTGAAGAGAAACCTGTTCCAATCCCCTCTGCGCCATTTAAAAGCATCAAAGGTAGTTTTGGAAGAAGCGCAACTGGCTCCATCGTTCTCTCATCATAATTTGGAATCATTTCAACTTGATTCATATCATCGAAAATTAGAATGTCTGAAACTTTTCCAAGTTTACATTCAATATATCTCGAAGCAGCTGCCTGAGTTTCCATTCTCTCGCCAAAGTACCCCTTTTTATCAATCAAGGGATAATTATTTGAGAAAGTATAATCTTGTGCCATATTAACAATGGCCGACTCGACTGAAGCCGGGCCATGCGGGTGTAGAGTTAAAACCAGACCCGTTGCTGAAGAAACTTTCATAAGCCCTTTAGATTGATTCTTCCAAAGAGTATAGAGAATTCTTCTCTGTCCTGGCTTTAAACCATCTTGTAAATATGGAATCGCACGATCCATCAGCGTATAGATCTGATATGTTCGATATTCTTCTCTTACGATATCCGAAAGAGAAATTGATTCTAGAGAGTGAAGATATGTTTCATTTTTCATTTTTCTATTTTCCTAAACATTAATCTACGTAATTAACCATGTCTGCAAGAACACCCTTCTTATTCTTCGCTGATTTTGAAGGTTTTGTCTCTTTTACTTTCTTTGCAACTTTCTTCTTTGTCGTTGTCGCCTTCTTCGCCGTTGCTTTTTTTGCAACTTTCTTTTTTGTCACTGACTTAGTTGGTTTGTCTGAACCAGATTTATAATCACCATGAGCGGCACTTTCCTCATTTGTCTTTCCACGAGTGACAGAAGTCGATTCACCCTTATTCACATCCATTAAAAGTTCTTTTCTAAGACTTGCATCTTTACCAAAGCAAATATTTAACATCTGCTTAGCTTTCGTAGGACTTTCAATTGTAATTTCAGTATACTTTTCTTTACTTAAAACCCATTTCCAAGCTTCCGGAGACATCTCTCCAAGTCCCTTGTTTCTAAAGATCTCTCTAATCTTTTCTGCTGTATTCTCTTTGAATTTCTCAAGCTCTGAATCACTTTCAAAATAATGAGTTTTCTTATCTGTCACAACCTCAAAAAGTGGAGCCTTTGCAATTTGAATACATCCCATCGAATAGAGTTCTGGCCAAAATTGAAAGAAGAAATTTGTTAGCAATGTATTAATATGCCCACCATCAACATCAGAATCAGCGAGAAATACAACATTAGCAAAACGCATCTGCTTAGGATCAGCTTCTTGCCCAAGAATAAGTCCAACTGATGACATAATATCGAGAAATTCTTGATTCGCGAGAATATCCTTGATTGTCGCCTGAGCAACGTTCATTGGCTTACCTCTTAGAGCAATACCACCTTGATATAACTTATTTCTTGAAGAACGAAGTCCACCAATTGCCGAGTCCCCTTCACAAATAAAGAGTGTACATAACTCTCTTTTCTTTCTTTCATTTGCATCAAGAAGCTTTTCAACTCTTTGCTTTTTTTGCTTACGTGCTTTGGAAGCTGCGTCTTTTAGGTCTTGGTACTTATGGCGAGACTTAGCTCTTTCCATAATCACATCAAGATACTCTTTATTCTTTCTAATAAATTTATCGACGTGCTTTACCATGAAATCATCAATAACTTTTTCAAGCTGAAGATCACGAACAAGCTTTCTCTTTGTTTGTGATTCAAAACGTGGATTTGGCATCGTAATACCAAGAACAAAAGTTATGCCCGTTAAGATATCATTATCAACTAATTTAACTTTTTCTTTTTTTGCCTGTCTTTCAAGCTTATCTTTAATTGAATTGATAAAGACACGCTTAACTTTATCGTGGTGAAAACCACCATCATAAGTAGGAGTTGAATTAACAAAAGAGATAAATCTCTCTCTTTCCTCGCTAGACTTATCAAGAGTAAATGAAAGAGAAATATCAATCTTCCCTTTTACTTTCTTACCCTTTGAATTTTCTGTTTCAAAAACAATAACATCATCACCAAAGTGTTGAGCATTCTTCTCATCAACTCTTTGGGCCAATTCAAATAAACCTTTTGTGTAGTGGTATTGTTCACCATTAAAATAGAAGGCCAGACCTGGGTTATTATAGGCAAGGTCAATGATTCTCTTTCTAATAAGATCGATATCAATCTTATTATTCTTATAAACTTCTTTTGAGAGAACAACTGAGACTTTCACCCCTGAGTGACCAGCAAATACCTTCGCTTTTGTCTTCTTAGTTTCCAGTGCACCATCAATAAATGTAACGGTTTGTTCTTTCTTTGAGTTGTAATGCTTAACTGTTACTTTAAATTCGTCAGCAGTTAGACAAGTTGCTGCCGCACCAAGACCATTTTGTCCTAGAGTACGATGCAAAAACCCTTTCTCATCAGTTTCCTCATCTTTAAATTTAGACCCTGTTCTAAACTCAGCATATACTTGCGGTATTTTGTCCAGTGGAAAACCAATACCGTTATCTTCTATTGTTACTGTTTTTTGATCGTCACTTAAGAAAGTGTGAATTTCCGTGACGTGTCCACGGTAATACTCGTCGATACAATTATCTAAAATTTCTTCAATTGCTTTACTTTTTGCCTGGTGGAACTGAACTGTTTGGAATTTAACACTATGCTCTTCATAGGTATATGTTTCTAACTCTTCAATATCATTACTTCCAAAAACCAGGGTGATGCGGTTACGGCAGTGCCATCTCTGATCCTTGCTTTCAATAACAGCGTCAGTAGCCTTGCCTTTTCTCTTGACTGACTCAATGCGTCCCATTGCTTATTTCCCCTGTCTAGATAGTCGTGGTAAAATCATTTTACAATTAAGCATAGGGCATTGGCCCAAGTACTGGAAAGAGACAATGCGTTATCTTACTAATATTATACATTTTTTTATGGCCATTTTTTTTACTCAAATCCTTTATGCAAAGGACCTTCAAAGTATTGATGAAAAAATTGCAAAAATTATAAAAGGTGGTCAGATCTATCGAAAATCGATTGTTACTTCAAAAAATGGAATACAGACATTCGATTATCAAATACATGGGATTCACCCTAACAAATGCAACACTGCACTAAGAAAATTATCCCGATATGAAAAATTTCATGAATATCTCGATCTTGTGAAGCTCTCGGGCTATAGCGATAAGAAAGGTGAAATCTACCTATTTCTTGATTCAACGCTGATGCCCTTTCCAATGTCTCTAAATTTTAAAATTGAACGCATTACTAAAGCTGGAAACTACAAGTTTTCATTCGACAAAGGTTTTCTAAAAGGTCTTCTAGGTGCGATAGAAGTGACTCAAACGCCAAATGGCTGCTATTTCTACGCTGACTCTCACTGGAGTGGAAAAGCATCAAAAATTCCTGATACTGTATTTGAGATCTTTAGTGAAACCATCGGAGAATTGGCAATGAAGAACCTCTTTAGGGTGTCTACGCAATTATAAATGACATTTTGTATCACCTCTGTTAAAAACAAAACACACGGGAGATAAAATTTGGAAGTTAAACAAATAAGTGCGAGAGATACGTACACGATAAGACATAAAATCTTAAGACCTGGACGTGACTTTGAAACGTGCATCTTCGATGGTGATGAAGATGAACAAACTTTCCACCTCGGTGCATTCATCGAAGGACGACTTGTTTCCGTAGCTTCATTCTACTATGAGAAAAACCCTAATTTTGAAGGTGAAAACCACTTTCAGCTTCGTGGCATGGCAACCCTTGAAGAATTTCAAAGAAAAGGCTTCAGTAGAGAACTTCTACGCGTTGCCTTTCCTATAATAAAACAGAATTTTTGTAATCTTGTCTGGTGTAATGCCCGTGTAGAAGCATGTCCATTCTATGAGAACCTAGGCTTTGAGCCGTTTGGTGAAGTATTTGATATTCCAGACGTCGGTCAACATATACTCATGTCAAAAGTCATCAACTAAGCGCCTATTTTGTTGGTCTACAGTAGCGAATGGTGCGAGACTTTTGCATTCCTCGCTCCTGGGCTTTGAAACATTCTGGCTGGTCTTTCAACTTCTTAATCATCAAGCAACTAGGTTGCTTGCAGTTTAAAAGTGAATCCTTATTAATACAGGCAAAGTGTCGATAGTCACAGTCGTAGACGAGATACTCTCCACGACGATATTTTGAATTGAGCTGCACTTCCTCTACATTCTTTTTGTAGTAATCAAACTCATCAGCGAGAATGAAGAAGCTAAATAGTAGGAAAATCATGTTTTTACTCAACAATTGATGCTTTTTCTAATATTATAGCTCAGATCATCTCTTTTTAACAAAGCGGAATAAAAATGACTGTTATGCATAATAAAATTCTAAATGAACTAAAGAACCTCATTGTAAAAGCAGTGAATGAAGCCCACCCAGACTATCAAGTTGATGAGCTGTCTATTTATAATAGTATAACTGAACCACCAAATTTAAAAATGGGACAATTTGCATTTCCATGCTTTCTACTTTCAAAAGACTTAAAAAATGCACCTGTTAAGATAGCCGTAGAAATCAAAGAAAAAATAGTTGCTTCTCGTTTTGTTGAAGAAGTTATTTTGCAGGGTCCTTACGTCAATTTTAAACTAACTTCAAAAGCGTATGGTGAATATCTACTGGCCGATATTAATTCGGGTGAATTCTTTTCTCGCCAATTGACCAAAGAAACACCGAAAACGATGATTGAATACTCTCAGCCAAATACACACAAAGAACTTCACGTAGGGCATATGAGAAATCTATGTCTTGGAAATGCTCTCGTGCATATTAAAAAATACTGCGATCAAGACGTTGTTCCCGTTACCTACCCAGGTGACTCAGGGACTCACGTGGCAAAGTGCCTCTGGTATTTAAAGTATCACAACAAAGAAGCTATTCCACAAACGGCAAAAGGTGAATGGCTAGGACGTATGTACTCGACGGCTAACCTCTTACTTGAAGATCAACTTGGTACCGATAAAGAAGATGAAAATCGTGCTCAGCTTACTGAAATTTTAAAACAACTTCATGCTGGAAGTGGTGAATTCTTTGATCTTTGGACAGAGACTCGCCAGTGGTCACTTGATCTTATGCAAAAAACTTATGACTGGGCCGATGTAAAATTTGACCGTTGGTTCTTTGAGTCAGAAATGGATGCTCCGTCTCTAAAACTTTGCCAAGACTATTTTGACAAAGGCGTTTTCGTAAAAGACCAAGGCGCAATTGGAATGAATCTTGAAGAAGATAAACTAGGGTTTTGTATTCTAATTAAAAGTGATGGTACAGGTCTTTATGCTACAAAAGATGTAGCCCTTGCCATTAAGAAATTTGAAGAATTTAAAGTAATTAAAAATATCTATATCGTCGATTCAAGACAGGCCTTCCACTTTAAACAAGTCTTTAAAGTTCTTGAGCATATAGGATTTGAACAGGCAAAAGATTGTTATCACTTACCATACGAAATGGTTGAATTAACTGATGGAGCGATGAGTTCGAGAAAAGGAAATATCGTGGCCTTAAGTGAGCTTATCCACAATATGCAAGAGGCAATCAAAACCAATTACCTCAATAAATATGCTGATGAGTGGACAAAAGAAGAAATTGAAACAACGGCAAAGCAAATTGCCAGCGGTGCTATTAAGTACGGTATGGTAAAAATGGATAATAATCGTAAGATTGTTTTTGATATGAATGAGTGGCTTAAGCTA
>CAZQJK010000041.1:0-37213 GCA_964593545.1 uncultured Bacteriovorax sp.
TTTCATATCAAATGCAAATATCAAAGTTCGAAAAAGATATTCAGTTAATTGAAGTGAAAAGAATACAGATGAAATTGCCGGAAAGTGAGCTTCGTCTAGCGAAATTATACTTCAACACTGAAGAGCTTTTTGAAATTTATGAATTAGTCTTTAAGTTCTTTTTCACTGTTAAGCGCAATGGAAAATCAATTCTTCTCTTACAGGATATTGAGAGAGTTCTTGAACTTGATACGGCAAGATGTTATGCCATTCGTTATCGTTATTTTGAAAAATTATATATGAAAGATATTTCACTACACTCTTATTCTCGTGCAGCTTTATCATACTTTTTAATTTCATTCGGCAATGATGGTGTAATTGATCATGATGAGCTTCTTCATTTTCGTAAACTTTTAAAAGCTACTAATTATCGACCAAAAATGCCTATCGAGGTTTTTGACTTTAACTGCGCGCTTGACCTAGTCACCATCGAACAAAATGAAGCTCTGGCGATAAGAGAGACACTTCTAGGGGCAGCAAGTAGTGATGGCTCGTTTCATATGAGTGAAATCAAATACATTAAGAGCATCATTGAAAAGACAACAAAAAGGAATAAACACCGAAATCTCAACATTGATCTACTTCCTTTTTTAACGTTGAATGTAATTATGAGCGATGGCAAATTAACAGGATCAGAGAAGAAGTGGTTTGGAGAGAGATTTAAAAGTCATCAAGTCGTAAATAGTATTAATGAATATTTCCTACTCTTTGTCTTAATAGGAAAAAATCTCGAGATATATAAGTCCAATAAAGATTTTTTTGATAAATTGATTACTCGTGGAAACTCTTATGAAGTTGCCTCTAAGTTGTATACCATATTTATGGGGCGATATTTAAAACTTGAAGAGAAGCAGGTATTAGACTTCTGTGAGAGTGTTTTGAATTTTCATGGTGAAAAGTTATTTGAATTTGTTAATTATTTTTCTAAGGAGAAGACCTCATCTGAAGAAGTTTTTATGCTGATGAATATGGTGACAAATGACCATGTCGAGCCAGAAATGCTAAATGAATTTCTTGGTATGACTTATGTGAAAACAATTTATCAGAAATTAAAATCTAATGAGTCTTTGCTTGAATACTACTTTATTTGTAAGTCATTATTTGTTGATCGTAAACTATCGGCACGTGAGTACGATATGCTCTGGGGGGCGTTTGCAAATTTAGATATTGATTTTACGTTACTTGAAAAAGCAATAGGGGACTACTCTCTATTACATATCGAATCTTTTTCAATTGATAAATATTTTGAATATTTAAAAGAGAATGAAGCCGTATAGCTATTTTATTTTCATGAAATTTAATTTCATATGATTGTCTACTCCAATCATTTGATAATCTTCCATCTCTAGCCATATATTTTCACCAGAGAGTGGCTCAGAAGTAAAAATGAGATGATTGACATATCCTGTTTGTGAAACCGCTTCACATTCCGCAGTATAGCTAGGACATGTATCACGATCTCGACATTTATTCTTGTAGGTACTATAGAATAATTTCTTCCCTGCACTTAGACCAACCATGACATGACCATTGGTTAAGATGAAGGTCAGAAAGTTTTCACATGGAGCTGCTTTCTTGTCCAGGCATACATCTCCAGTGATCTTGATGAGTTCTTGAAATGCCTCTTGGACGCTTTTCATCACAACATCGATTTTTAAGTTTCGATCTGAGATATCAAACTCATCTCCCATATACGAGAGGATGAAGTAAAATAGTACTTCGCTGTCGGTAGATCCTAGAATGAATCTTTTAAATCGTGGAGAAATGGCCTTTACGAGTTCATCTCTCTTTTGCAGAAAGTTCTTGATATTACCATTGTGAGCAAAGGTCCAACTCCCAAACTGGAATGGGTGAGTGTTGAGAATATTAACTTCTCCCATTGTTGATTTTCTAATATGAGCAAGAACAGTCTGTGATGAGACAATTCCTGAGAGCCTTTTAAAAATTGAGTCATTAATTGCAGTCTTTTCAGACTTGATGACATGCGGAACATGATTAATATAGTAGGCAACACCCCATCCATCCGGATGGTCACTACTTTGAGAGCCTAGCGCATTTTCTGCTTCAACTAAACTTGAATGAACCTGACTTTGAATAACTGAACGAAAACCAAATAATCTACACATAGTGTCTTACTTGTCGGCATCCTTATTTAAATAGTTAAGAATTGCTTCGGTGAACATATCAAGATTAAGTTTCTTATATTCTGGAGTAAAGAGTGGGTTCTTCGCCATCATTAGCTTACCAAAAGTAGAGCAAAGTATAAGAGAGTTGTGAGCGATGTGGGCAAACATCGCTTTCACGGCCCACTCGACTTTTAATTGGGAAGTATTATCTGGTATTTCTTTTAGGAGTAGTTCTTTCATCGGGTTAAATCCCGGAGGTATAAATGAGGTACAGTCACAAGCATCAGGCAGAAATGCTTCATCTTCTGGTAATGTATTATTTATAAATAATTTAAAGCTATTAATGAAAGTATTCTTGTTTTCTGTAAATTCAGAAAATATCTTCCAATTAAATTCTTTCATGTTGCTTGATTCTTCAGCAATCGACTTAATCGTTGCTTCCATTCCAAGCATATTGCTATTCATAACTTCTTTATAAAGATTTTGCTTGTTTTTGAAATGATAATTAATCGAAGCTACATTGACTCCAGCTTCTTGTGAGATATCTCTTACTGAAGCATTGTCGTAGCCGTACTTTGCAAACAAAGTACCGGCCACATCAATTATTTTGTCTTTAGTATTTAATAGCTCTTTTATTTCATCATTACTCATTACCAACCTCGTCTAAAACCACAGACCCAATTAGGTCTTGCTCTGATCCACTCTTAAGTAACTTGCTCTTAATTTTGGAAACAAGAGTGAAGTAGTCTTCTAGTATAGCATAAGCACTTGGTATAAAGACAAGTGTTAAAATAGTTCCTGATGTTAATCCCCAGGCCATCGCCATTGTCATTGGAACGAGCATTGAATCTGTCCCTCCAATTCCATAAGCAGTTGGAATTAGACCACTAATAGTTGTTAGTGACGTTACAAGAACTGCTCTTAGTCTCATTCCTGAAGCTTTAACCAGAATTTCATGTAAACTTAGTTTACCTTCAGCACGCATTTCATCAATAAAACTTATGAGAACGATACCAGAGTTAACAATAATTCCGGACAGACCTATCATACCAATGAGGGCCAGGAAGCTAATTGGCCTTGATGCATCAGCGTGGCCAGAAAGAACTGGTGTCGCAAAAGCAATAGACATTCCCAAAAGTCCAAGGGGTATTGTCATCATGATAATCATTGGTCTTAAAAAACTTTTAAATAAGAATACAAGAATTGCAAAAATTCCAATCGCTGCAAGTAGTCCAGCGCTTGCTAGAGATTCCATAGACTCTTTTGTACTTTCAGCAGCACCACCAAATCTTAATGAGACACCTGGGAAGTCTTTGGAAACTTCATCAAAGATTTCTTTCAGTCTCTTATTTGCGATTTGTGAAGTCATGATATTTTCATCAATATTTCCAAGAAGAGTTTTACTTTTCTTATAGTCATATCTTTTGATAACAGCTGAACCGTCTTTGACGTGAACTTTTGCAATATTTGAGATTGGTACAAGATTTCCTTTGTTATCCATAACTCTAACATTTAAAATGTCTTGAAGATTAGTCCTTGTATCTGCCTGTGCACGCACTTCAAGATCAATATCCTTATTTTCTAAAGTTACGTTACTTACAATATTTCCTGCAATAAATGATCTTATGTTTTGACCAATTCCATTAACATTTAATCCGAGTTGGTCAGCTTTCTTATAATCAACATCGACGTAAACTTCTTCGTCACCGAAAACATCATCAACTTTTAGGTCGAGGATTCCTTCTACTTTAGCTAACTTGGTTTTCACTACATTGATGATTTCATCAAGCTGTTCACTACTATTCGCTCTAAATGTACCTTCGATGGCATCCCCAACTGGTGGTCCATTAATTTGTGCCTCAAAGCTTAATCTCGTCATCTCCGGTACTTTTATTGCTCGAAGAAGTGGGAGTATTTCTGTGTGAGGTCGATTAAATTTAGCATCTTCACTTACGTAAATGAAAAGTATCCCGACGTTGTTACCATCTTCCGCTTTTGGGTCAGATAGTTGAACCTTAGATCTTCCAGCAAAACCAACTAAGTGTTTTGCATCTTTTCCTAAAACTGTTTTAACGCTCTCGCTTAAGTTTTGAAGTGCTTTCTCTGTTGTTTCAACAGTTGTTCCACGTTCTGTTTGATATCTGGCTACGTATATTTCTGTCTGATCAGCAGGGAATAAGATGAATTTATTTCCAACTGCCATAAGAAGAAAAGAACCAATAATAATTCCACTGAAAAAGATGGCCGTGAAGTAACGGTGGCGAACAGTTAGATCCATTAGTACTTCAAATTTCCTTTCAAACTTTTTAAACCAGTTGTTAGACTCGCTATCATTTTGCTTAATACTATTTGCAATATCTTTCGCTCTTCCGCCGAATGCAACTAATCGCATTGGAAGGAAAAGAAAACTTTCAAGTAAACTTAGGACAAGAGAGATTGTCACAATAACAGGAATCCACTTAATGAATTGGCCCATGATACCTTTTGTTACAAGCATCGGCATGAAAGCTGCTATTGTTGTTAGCGCTGTCCCTGTGATTGGAATCCACAATTGTTTAATACTTTTTAGAGCAGCATCGAGTGGGGTATCGCCTTCTGCCAAGAGTCGAGTGTAGTTTTCAGAGATAACAACTGAGTTGTCAACTAGCATCCCTAAGGCAATAACAAGAGCTAGAATTGTAATAGCATTTAATGTCATCCCAAAAGCTGGCATGAGCCCAATCGTTCCCATAACTGCTAGGGGGAGTGATAAACTTGCAAGAATTCCAATACGTCCAGGAAGGAACATAAAAAGAAACGCCATAACGAGGATAAGTCCTGAAACAGCATTTGAACTAAGTACTTCAAGTTTGTTTTTTACCTTTGTTTGCTCGTTGTTATAAACATCAAATTGATGCTCGGGATAGTGCTTCTTAAATGCCTCTACTTTTTCAATGATTCGATCAACCATTTCAATTGTATCGGCCCCGGCTTTTTTACTAATTGTGATGAGTGTCGCTTCTTTACCGTTGTAAGTATTTCTAACCTTGATTTCTTCTTTTCCATCAATGATTTGAGCAACGTCTTTTAGGTAAACATTACTTCCAGAGAAGTTCGATCTAATGAGGACATTCTCTAGTTGGTTAACATTCTCGATTTTCCCTTCGATACGCACTAGTTTTTGTTGATCGACATTCTTTAGCGACCCACCTGGAATATTAACATTTCTCGATCTTAGCTTACTGATAACCTCTTCGATTCCAATATAGTGCGAATCCAATTTTTCAGTATCAAGGATTATTTCAAATTTTCTTTTTGCAAAGCCATCAAGAGTTACACCCTTAACTGTTTTTAAATCTTCAATATCTTCTTTTAGAGTATCTGCAATCTTGTCACGAGCACGCGCTTCATTCGTACCAGAAATAGCAATTTGGTAGACAGGGAACTCTTCTGAGTTGATCTCTTGGAACCTCGGAGGATCTTTTAGGTCAGAAGGAAGGTCTGAGACTCTATCTACAGATTTTTGAAGGTCAGACATAACCTTATCAACATCATCAACATTGTCCATGTCGACACGAATAACGATTGTTGAAAGTCCTGATTGAGATGTCGATTTTACGTCTTTGATTCCAGAGACTGTTCTAACTTCATCTTCAATTGGTTTCGTTATCTTAATTTCGATGTCCTCAGCACTCGCTCCGTCATAGACTGTCGTAACATAAGCTGTTGCAAAGCTAACTGACGGATAACTTTCGGCCGTCATTTTCTTCAGTCCCAAAAGACCATAGATAACCAGGAAGAATGAGAGAACAATTGTAAATTTGTTGTTTTCAATAAAAAACTTAGATAGCTTTTCCATATTATTTTTTCCTATTTATTAATTGAACACGGTGTTTCTGTGAAAACTGAGAAGTAATCAATTAATGTACTTATAACGTTATACTTTGTGTTTATTTCATTAAGGTTTGATTGCAGTAGGCTATCTTCGTCTTGAATTAGTTCTCGAGATGATAAACGAGCCTGCTTAAATTTTTTCTTTGAACTTTTCAGTGTCTCATCTAAAAGAATTGAATTTCTTTTTTGCGCAGCAATTACTTTATAGAGAACATTTATCGAGTTAACTGTTTGCGAGTGAAATGCAGCTAACTTTCCTTCTACCTCTTGGTAGCGAGAGATCTTAGATTTTTGAATAATTTCATCTCTGATTTCTTCTGTTGCCTTTTTGGCATTCCCCAGAGGAATGTCTAATTGGAAGCCTACTGCATATTGCTGTCTCCCACTATCTTTGAGTTCGTCGATAGCATCGCTGTGGCTAAAATCTTTTCCTATGTAATTTAGTTCTGAAACTAGCTTGAGATCAGCCTTTGAGTAGCTTTCGTTAATTTTTTTACTGAGTCTTAAGTCTTGTTTTAAAAGAGCAAGGACTTCGTCATACTTTGTATATTCTTTTGGGGCATCTGCTTTAGAGCTGATATTTGCTGAGCATGCAAGAACCTCTGCAATTGTATTGTCGAGATTGTAGCTTGAAAGACTTAAGTTTTCAGAACCAAGCTTGTTTGGAAACATTTCTTTTAGTCTTTTAAAGAGTTCTGATCTTTCAAATTCAAGGAGCAGGATTTGTCCATTTCTTGCTTCTACCTGAGATCTCGTTCTTGAAAGTTCTCCCTTGTCGGCAACGTTGTTCTTGAAACGATCAAAAGTGTCTTTTTCTAATTTTTTTGAAGTGTCGAGAAGTTCTCTTGCAATTTTTAGTGATTCATTATTCGCAACAAGTGACCAATAAAGTTTTCTAACTTGCCCTATATAAGCGTGAGTCGTAATTTCACTTTCTTTTTTTGCAATCTCTTTTTTAATGAGTAGAGAGTCTTGGTTTGCTCTTGTTGTTTTACCGAAAAGATCTTTGTAGAGATCAATTGCGACGGCAGCACCAAATTTTGCAGTGGTTCCACTTTGGTAAAAATTATTTGAAACCTGACTTGTTCCTGCTGATACAGATCCTTGAACTCCATACATAGTTGGTTTCGATAAGATGACCTGTGCTTCTTTTATAGGAGAGGTTATGGGAGCAAATGATGAGAATGATGTCTCTTTGGTCTTAAGGTAATTATATTTTACTTGAACAGATGCTTGAAATTTATCTTCGAATGCATTGTAATTGTATTGTGAGTTTAGTTTTTCAAGCTCTAGTTTCTTGGCGTTGAAGCTCTCGCTTCGCGCCCACTCAATTAACTTTTCCTCTGAGACATTGAGAGCAAAAGAATTAAGTGATAAAAGTAGAAGGCACATGATTGTTTTTAGCGGTTTGTTCATTTCTTTATCCATTTTAAACAGTTGTTTGAATTAAACGAGTGTTTGAATTTAAACATATGTTTCAATGTTAATCAAGTTAATTTTCTTGAACGGAGAAAACAAGGTAAGTTATTGATTATGCAGCGACGAGATTGGACTGAGATTGCTTCTTGTATACTTTGAGTACAAGGGCATAGCCACTTATTGTGGTCTTAAGATAAATTTCGGAGTGGTTTTCATGAGAGAGTGAGCGTGCAAGGGTTAGATTATACACTCTTGGATTCTGCTTGAATTCTGATGATTTGTTAAGGGCATTTAAGATTTCTTCCTTGTCGAGCTCACAGGCTGAATGACTTACTTCAAAATAAGAGAATTCACTATCTTCATTGTACTCGAGTCTAATCCAAGCATGTGGTTTATGAAGAGAGAGATGGTAGGCATTCATTATAAGTCCAAGAAGGATTTGTGAAATACTAACTGAATTACAGTGAATAACATTCTCTTCTTTTATTTCATTATGAAGTTTTATATTTGAGCACTTGAGCTTTTCATTTATAAAACCAATTGCATCTTCAACTATTCTATCAACTGAAATAGGCTCGATCATATTGTTATCATTTACTCGAGACATTCTTTTTAATGAATTAATTGTTTCAACGATTCTTTGGATATTTTCATTGCACCTATTTATACTTGTTTGCGATAGTTCATCAGTTTTTTCATTATTTAGGGAGTAAATTCGACGACTAAGTAGCGTCAAATTTCCTTTTATAATTGTAAGAGGGTTGTTAATCTCATGGGCCATTCCTGATGCCATTTCGCCAATAGCTGCCATCTTAGATGATTGTAGCGCTTGTCGTTCTGTGTTCATTCGCTTGGTATTAGCTTCTTCAATATCAGCTAGTAGTCTTTCTTTATCAAGTCTTAGAGAAATGTTTTTTATAATCGACTGATGTACAGAGTAGATACTAAAGCCAAGGCCTACAAGATAGAGACCAAAGATTGTCATTAGTGTTTCTTTAAATTCATTTTGTCCCAAAGAGAAGCCAATTAAGGCCGAAGCAATTAGAGCGAAACTAAAACAATAATTACCTTTGAGTGTTGCCGAGTTTGTTCCCGTGGCACCTGAACAAATTCCAGCGTATATTGTCATTGCAACAATCATTTTCTCTGGGGTGACATCAGTTAAAAATAGAATAGATGAACTTCCCCAAAGTAGTCCTCCATAGAAGCAGATGATTGTATTGATGAGTTCATATTGTGAAGTTGTAATTTCCCCGGAAGATTTAGTTCTCCAATAGAACACGACAGAGATACGGCGAAGTAAAAAATAAAAACAGAAAGCTGAAAGCCAAGCGATGAATTCAAACTTAAGAGACTCTTGATAGTAGTAGTAGGTAAATACGCTAGCACAGGCGAATGAGACAACATAGATGCCTACTCGTTTTGAGTAAACTAGGTCTAGCCTTTGATAGTTGAATGTCTCACTATTTCGCTCTTTCATAGATCATCTTTCGACAACTTATCTTATTTACTTTAGCTTTCTACTAGACTGTTCCGGCAAAACTTTCCTACTATACATAAATTATTGAAAAAATTGGTAGAATTATAACTGAGCGTGTCAGGAGGACAAGATTAATTTTCCACAACGTGCATTTGAAACATTCAAAAGGTTAAAAAATCTTCACGAATTTGCGGAAATCTATAACTATTTATCAAGCTTCCTCTCTCGAATTGATGATCCCGTTTTAAGAGCACGAAAGTCACATCAATATGTTTCCCAGTATACTAATGAAGTTTTAAGTAATCCTGCTGCAAAGAAGTTTGTCACTTGCCATCGAGGATGTAGTGCTTGTTGTCATACTCAGGTCTCTGTTAATGCTGACGAGGCTGAGCTTCTCGCGACAAAGGTAATTAATGAAGGGCTTGAAATTGATCTGACGAAATTATACATTCAAGGAAATACTGAAAATAGTAGTGAGAAGTGGTTTGCACTTCCATATGATATTAGAGGTTGCGTATTCCTCGATAAGAATGGAGCGTGTTCAGTTTATGAAGACAGACCGTCTGTTTGTCGAACTAATAATGTTCTTTCATCACCAAAAATGTGCGAAACCAAAGATGGTAAAGAAAAACCAATAAGACTACTTAATACCGAAAAGGCTGATATTGCAATTATTGCATCCTTTGAGGCCAGCGGCGAGGCGGGGACTTTACCATCGATGCTTTGGAAGGCAATGAAGAAGTTTGGAGAGCCGCCAAAAGTAAGCGAAAAGTCATGGTCAAAGAAAGTTACAAAAAAAGCTTATCTCTCACAATTAAAAAAAGACCTTTCCAAAATTTTCGAAGTGTAATAAACCATATAAATGATATGTCGACTTTGTGAATCCGATTCACTTCAATCTTATTTTAATGAATATTCAAAGTGTTCACGTTGCCACATGATCCAGCAGGACCAAGCGACTCTCTTAACTTTTGAAGAAGAGAAGTCACGCTATTCGCAACATAATAACGACAGTCAAGATCTGGGCTATATAAACTTTTTAAAGAACTTAACAGATCCTCTTCTCAACTATATTAAACCTTCAGATATTGGACTCGATTTTGGTTGTGGACCAGGACCGACGATTTCAAAAATATTGGCAAAAGAAAATGTCGAATGTTTTGACTATGATCCGGCCTTTTTTCCTCATCAAAGTTTACTGGAAACTAAGTATGATTTCATTACTTCCTCTGAAGTTTTTGAGCACCTTCATCGGCCAAAAGAAGTGATTGAAAGTATTTGGGCCATGATTAAGCCAGGCGGAATTCTTGGCATCATGACGGTCTTTTACCCACAAAAACAAGAAGACTTTGCTAAGTGGTGGTATAAGAATGATCCGACTCATGTGTGTTTTTACAATGAAGAAGTCTTTGAGTATATTTGCAGAGAACTTGGAGCCGAAATTTTAGAAATGAATAGAAAAATTGTAATTATAAGGAGAGTTTCATGAAAGTATATGGAATTAAAAACTGTGACACTGTGAAAAAAGCACTTAAATTTTTAGATGAAAATAAGATTGAATTTACATTTGTTGATTATAAGAAAACTCCTCCAACAAAATCTGATATCGCAAGATGGAAAAAAGAATTTGGCGAATTACTTGTTAATAAGCGTGGTCCAACTTTTAGAAAAATAAAAGATGAATTCGAAGCTGCTAGCGCAGCTGAGAAAGTTCAACTTCTAATCGATAATACATCAGCAATTAAAAGACCTCTTGTTGAAGTTGATGGTAAAGCTATCCTTCTAGGATTTGATGCTAGCGAGTGGAGTGCTAAGCTTTGAGATGTTTGAAGTGTTTTAGGCCTGAAAGTTTTTGCTTATGTTCAGACATAAGAAAATTCACTCCGCGAACAAAAGTTGTTATTCTTATTCATCCAATGGAGGCCAAGCGTGAAAAACTTGGCACTGGCCGTATCACTCGTGAAACAATTGAAAATAGTGAAATCATCATGGGGATTGATTTTTCCGAAGATAAGCGGGTAAATGAATTACTCGCTGACGATCGATACCTTCCTCTGGTTCTCTACCCAGGAGATGATTCAATTAGTGCAACTAATCCAACAGAGGAGCAAAAGAAACTTCTTAAAGGTAAAATTCCACTTGTCTTTGCTATTGATGGGACTTGGCCGTGTGCTAAGAAAATGATGAAGCAGTCTTCCAATATAAACTCTCTGCCAAGAATTTCATTTGAAACAGATCGAGTATCTGAGTTTTTAATAAAGCACCAACCACATGTAAAGGCCCTCTCAACAATTGAGTCAATTCATGTTCTCCTTGATGATCTTGACCGTAACGGATTAGAAAAGTTAGATCGTAAACACGATGCGCTTATTGATGTATTTAAGAAAATGATCCGGATGCAAATTGCCGTGGCCACCGATCCAAATCGACCAAGTTATCGAGGCCGCAAAATGTCCAAGGATCGCTCACTACTCATTCGTGAAAAGAAGAATCGAAGCTTCATTTTGAAGTAAATGCCACTTAATTTAGCCATATAAGGTTGCTCCTAACTATTTGTAACTATTGAGTTCGGTCAGAAATGCCCTATTTTTTCGCTTTGCATATAAAGATACAATAAAATGTACTAAATACATTAAGGATATCGAAATGGAAAAGCTAACTAAGATCTGGAAACAATTTATCATCACACTCTCAAGTGTCATGCTCTTGAATTTAAGCTTTGTATATAATGTTGAAGGACTGAAGTTTAGTTTTTCTAACTCCGCCTATGCCGAAGAGGTTGTAAATTATAAAGGCGACACGGGAACTGTCAAAATCGATGAGGCCGGCGGTAACTTTATTACTGACTCCGGCACTGCATTGTTAGTCTTTATTGCTTCAGCAATAGTCGTCTACAAATTAATTACTTCATGTACTGGTTCTACTCCATGGGATCTCTACGGGGCGGCTTTAGGTGCAGGTATTTTTATTGCAGGTGAGTTGATGTCCATAATGGGTTCTAAGGAAGAGCTTAGCGCTAAGACACTTGAATATAAGATACGTGGAGAAGACGGACAAATTGATGATGAACAATATGCGGCTCTTCAAAAAGAAAAAGAAATGATGGATAGCATTTCTTCTGCTGCCGATAAGAGAGCAAAAATGCAAACAGCTGCTGCGGTAGTTTTTGCAGGAAGCGCTGCTCTTGCCCTCTATGAAGAAACACAAATTAAGGCTGCTGAGTTGAGTTGTTCAGTAGCCGTTGCAAGTTCTGTTACTTGTTCCCCGGAAGTACTACCGATTCTAAAAGCAAAGGAAGGGGTTAAGCAAACACCATTGGAATCAATTTCGAAATGGACAACTTTGACAGAAGCTAAAGTTGCCGAAGGCGTAGCAACCAAGGCATGTGTATTGACAGCAAAATTAAATCTTGAAGCAGCTGAAGCTGCTGCATCAGCTAGTGCTGGAGCTGGTACTGCAGCTGTCATACTAGCAGGTAAAGAACTCGCTGCAGCGATTGGGGCTGAAAATTCTTGTACGATTTCTATGGGTGTAGAGAAAATGAACGAAGTAGCTTGTAAACTAAGCACGAGTCCACTCTTTGGCGCAGCTGAGCAAGCTAATCCGAAAGAGGAAATAAAATCATTCTATGCTGGTCTTCTTGATATGATCGTTCCAACTGCTGAGGCTGCTGGAATGGGGGATATGTTAAAAGGTATTGCTGGCGCAATTGCTGGTTATTTTATTGGCCAATCAACAATGATTAATACCCTGATTACGACTCCAAACCATCGTGCGATTCTATGGGGGAGTTTAGCGGCCTATGGATATATGGTTGCTGGCAATACCAAGGACGAGGCTGAAACTGCGAAGAGTAATTCAGACAAAATTGCAAAGATTATGAAGAGAATGGACCGCTCAAGAGGAAGTGTACAGATGGATAATAAAATGGCCAATGCCGGAGCTTCTAATCTTGGAAGACAGATAAATATTGGAACACAATCACAAGCATTGGGAACAACAATGCCATGTTCTAACGGCTCGTCAAAAAACTCACAAGGAAAAACGATTTGTAATCCAGCACCGTTTACAACGAAATCATCATTCTCTGGGACAGGAGCGTTCCCTGCTTCAATAGCTCCTTTGATGAAAGCTGGTGGTAGCTTCATTAGTGCAAATCAAGGAAAGAATTCAGTCTCTGGTGACTCTCTAGGTAATATTGACACGATAAACGGCCAGAAGAACGCAATAAACGGGCTTCTTGATAAGGCGAAGAAAAACCTTAATAAGACTCTACTTAGCGCTGGTAAGAAACCTGTAGACTTCAACAAAGAACAAAATAAAGTGATGAAAGGCCTCGCTAATGCGGTTCGAAATAGTTTACGTAAGTCGGGAGATTCGAGCTCTGGTCTTCTTGGCCGTATGGGGTATGGTTCACAACTAAAGAGTGATAAGAAGCCTGAGGCCGTTGAAGAGGTGGCAAAAGAAATCACAGCAAGCGTTGATACAAACTCTGGGAAAGGTCTTGAATCGAAGAAACCTGGATTTGATTTTGATTTTGCTGCTGGACAGAGTGATGCGATTGTCGCGGCTAAGAATGCTGAATTTGATGCTAACGCGCAGGCAGCAAATGAAAATGCTGAAATCAAAGATGATATTATTCAAGATAAAAGTGTTTCAATTTTTAAAGTAATATCGATTCGTTATAAAAAATCAGGGTTTAAGCGCCTTTTAGATGAGTTATAATCGAGTAATCTTTTCCAAAGCCTATAAAGACAAATTAAAAACTGCTATTCTCCCCAAAAATTGGGGAGTTTTTTTTGAAAGTATTATTAATATTATTAAGCTGTTTTACTTGTGCACATGCAACTCGTCTACGAGTTGGAGATAAGACTGAGCGTTTTGATGTCGACTTGAAGAAAATATCAACGATGAGTAGCATCGAGCAACGAATTATCTTATCAACAGTTAAGGTAAATAATAAAAAAGCAAAATCCATTGGTAGCGCAGTTCTTTTAAAAGAAGTCGATGGTGCCTTTTATTTTCTAACAAATAATCATGTTTTAAAGAATCAAAAAGAATGTAGTAGCACCACAGTGACAGCTCTTGATAATGAGATGAAACGTATCGTATTTAAATGTGAAAGTGTCGTTGCCACAAAATCAAAAGATGACCTTCTTGATTACACAGTTTTTACTTTAAGATCTAGTGAAAGACTTAGTACCACTTTTAGTGGTCGCGCTGTTGGAATTTCTTCAACTGACCCTAGTCCTGGTGATCAATTAATAACAGCAGGGTTTGGAAGTCAGAGCTTTAATGAAAAGAGATTTGATATAACTATGTCTAATGATGATGATTGTATAATGTTAGCTGGCCCGATCGAGATTAAAATGCAGGATTATGCAATGAGAAATACAATCGCTCTTGGTTGTGATGCTTCGAGTGGAGATTCGGGTTCAGGAATATTTTCTCGAGAAAGCGGAAAGCTTGTAGGGATATTCTTTGGAACTGCTAAAACCAATCGTAAGAATCCTGAATTATCGACTGAAGAATTGAATAAGAATATTGGAGATAATAACTACTTTAGAAATTGGAGCGCCTCTTCTTGGGCAACACAATTAACAAATTTAAATCCATGACCCCAGAGGATGCTAGGGCCATGGAGAAAAACCAGGTTTAGATGTCGATCTTCTTCAGCCTGTCAGTAATACCTATATGCTTACCACTGCCATCTGGGCAATCAACACTCTCATACTTAAATAACTTAGTATTATCAAAGTGATTGAAGTTCTTTACCCCTTGATAAAACCAAGAATTATTATGCCAAAAAGATACTTTTATCCTTGGATGATCATTTTCACGCGTTGTAACTTCATCGAGTTTATATATTGATACAGGACTTGTATCAATACTGGCATAACTTCGATTCATTTCCTTGATACACGTCTTAGGGACAAAGGAAGGCTTATAGGCCCGTCCACTATCGCAAGAATAGAGAGTCAAAGTTACCCCAAAAAATGTAAAAACATTCTTCATTATAAGTCCTATCGATTTTGATTTTAAAGCTGATCCTAACTTGGATAAGAGATTTATCGGATGGGAGAACGTAAATGTTCAATGTAAAATTTTGATATAAACAACATGGATCTAGCTAATTTTTAAATTAAGGTGAATGTAAATGATTGATAAATGGCGGACTCGACAGGGTTCGAACCTGTGACCTACCGCTTAGAAGGCGGTTGCTCTATCCAGCTGAGCTACGAGTCCAAGGATATGATTAAGTTCCGTTAAATTAATGGAATGGAGCTTATTTGTCAATGCTTCTAATAATTTATTCATGCTAAAAAAAAAAAATCATGTTATGGTGGGCCATGTTATTAAAAATATTCACACCTAAGGGTCTACCTGATCTAAAAAAAATATTGAGTAGCAACGAAGCGCTTCTTCCTTTTGGCGCTGGAACTTCAACTGTCATTCCTTTTTCCCACAAAGAAGTCATTGCTTCCCACGGCGTGAGCGCAATGGTTGATTTAAGCTGTATGCCATCACAAATAAACTTAGTTAATGACGATATTGTAGAAGTCATAGGAGCTGTAAGCTGGGAGGATTTGAGGTCATTTTTAGCGAGCCATCACCTCGATGTTGGTTGTTGGCCAACTGATCAGAGCGCGCTTGTTCTCTCTGGTCTTGCTACTTCAGCGACAGGTGAGAGATGTTTTAGTCGTGGAGCACTTCGTGATCACTGTATCGAAATAGCATACCTCTGTGGTGAGGGAGAAGTGAAGACTTTGACAGAAGGTCCTTTAGTTAGTGAAGAGTTAGATGAATATCAAAAAATATACCGAGAGAAATATTCCGAATTTAAAAATGGCCCGTACCCAAGACTTGAAAAAGAAATAGATTTAATGATTGGAACGGAGGGGCAACTTGGAATTATTCTTAGTGCAAAAATAAGAGTTTTCAAGCGAGAGGAGACAGAGTTTATTCTGATTCCTATCGAGTCATTCCTAACTTTAAATCTTACTCTCTATAGCGAAATAATCACGTTTACAAAAGAGCATCGTGATAAAGTACTATCCTTTGAATTCTTAGATCAAAACTCAGTAAAATTTTCAGGAGATGTATCTCTAAAAGAAAGTGATTATCTTATTTTCGAAGTTATTAAAAATGAAACAGAGGTATTTCTCGAGCTTCTACAGGGAAAAATGAGTAGTCTAAACCTCGGGGAAGCCCTTGTTTTAGATGAATCAAAATTCTATGCATTGAGAGTTAAAATTCCTCGTAAGGTAAACGAATACCTATCGACTTCGAACCTCATAAAAATAGGAACTGATGCTCAAGTTAAGGTTTCTGACCTTGAAAAGTTGATGGCGATTTACCGAGGATTTGCGAGCAAAGGTATTAATTACGTTCTATTTGGCCACCTTGGCGATTGCCACCTGCACTTTAACTTTCTACCAAGTAAATCTCAGGTTGAGTTAGCAAATGATCTAATTAAAGATTTCTATGTTACTATAAATAAACTCGGCGGATCACCATTTGCTGAGCACGGGATTGGATTAATTAAAAAGAAATATATACAAGATTTTTATGGACCAGTGGTGATTTCAGCTTTTGATTATCTAAAGAAGAAGTATGACCCTCAAAGTAAATTTTTTTCAAAAGGTTTTATGAAGCATGAATAACGAACTTATCAAGGCGCGAATTATTAGATCTCATCAAAGAGAGTTCGATTGTAAAATCGAGGTTGATGGCCAGATCGTTAAAGCTACTGCGCTTGGAAATCTCTTAAAACGTGGGGACACGGTCGTCGTTGGGGATTATGTTCTTTTAGAAGAAATGTCAGATACTTCGGAATATATAATTAAAGAAGTTATTGAAAGAGAAAATGAGATCTATCGAATTCTCGTTAGGGAATCAAAGAAGAAGGTTACAGCTGCAAATTGTAACTATCTTGTTATTTTAAATTCTGTTGCAAAACCAAAATATAAGCGAGGAATCGTCGATCGTTTTCTTGTTCGAGCCTACCAATGGGGTCTTACGCCTCTAGTGATTTTTAATAAAATGGATAAGTACGATGAAAATGATTTCGATATTAATTTTGAAGTTCAAAGATTAAGTGACCTTGAAGTTGACTGTTTTGAAATTTCCGCGCTTGATCCAAATTACACGAAGAGATATCTTGATAAAGGAATCGAGGAGTTTAATGAAATCCTTAAAGGGAAAACTTCTCTCTTTGTCGGACAATCAGGAGTGGGGAAGAGCCAAACAATTACTAAGCTTTCAAATGGTGATGTCGTTTTAAAAACTAAAGAAGTAGGTAAGGCTGGAAAAGGTTCACATACAACGACTTGGTCTGAGATTGTTGACTGCGGCGATTTCGATCTGATTGATTCCCCAGGAATACGCTCTTTCTCCCTTGATGATATCGATCCGGAAGATCTGATTGAGTACTTTCCTGATATTCATGAACTAACTACCAAATGTGAGTACTCGACTTGCACTCATCTTCCTGACAATAAAGGTTGTGCATTCTATATGGGAGACCTTGAGGACTCTGAACTTGTTCATTCACGTCTTGAGAGTTTTCTCTTTCTTAAGGATGAAATTTCATCAACTACATTCTGGCAAAAGAAAGCTAAGTACTAGAAATTTCTAGGGGAGAACTCTTTTCCCCTCGCCAATTTTTCCCATTTTTTCCTAAGAAATTTGCTTCATTCTTCGATAAGTCTGTGAAGAATTTAAGCCAATGAGGAGCGAAAATGTCAGATGGTAAGGTAATAAACTTTAAAGCTAAGAGAGAAGAAAATATTGAGAAGAAGAGAAGATCTTTTGAGAGAGTGGTTTTTCAAAATCTTCTTGGAGCTTATAGTGTGATTGATACCGATAGTACTGTCTATCCTGTAACACTTGTTGATATTTCTCACGATGGTTGCCTCTTTCAAATTCCTTGGAGCCCAACTTCCGACAAGAAACTCACTCTTGGATCAGAAATGAAAATGAGAATGTATTTTACTAAGAAATCATATGTACCAGTCATCCTAAAAATTCGTTATGGTAATGAGTTTCAAGGGGATGATGGTCAGACTTATATGCACTATGGTTGTGAATTTGATAAATCGATGTCTTCGTTTAAAGCAATGGAGGAGTTCATCAGCTTCATGTACTCTTTCGCAGAGCATTCAGTTATCGATCATGGTGACGCAAGAAGTTACTTTATCTAGTTTTTTGATATGAATCCCCTGATGAAAAGGGGATTTTCTTCCCTACATCATTTTTCCATGCTAATAAATTAACCATGAAAATTGCAATTATTGGAAATGGAGCGTTAGCTCTTGAGTGCGCTTCATACTTCGTTGAGTTAGGTGCAGATATTCGTTTATTTAAAAAGAACGAAGGCCTTGGTCATCTTCTCTACTCCGGAGTTATAAGTGATGATTTCTCATCTCTTTATACAGCTTGGTCAAATATCGATAGTAAGAAGGAAAACTCTAAAGAGTGCTACCTTGATTATCTTAGCAAACTTGAATTATCACTAAGATCAAATAACATCATAAAATATGGCGATGTTAAAAGAATTCATAAGAGGGTTTTACGCCCAGGTGTTGTGCCTGCAAATGGTAAATCACGTTTGATCGACTTATTTCGTGTTGTGTTTAAAATCGATGCAACAAAAGAAATTGAAAGGCAGCGTCTTGAAAATTCTGAAGTATTTGAAAAACTTGGTAACGAAGTTTTAGAATCTTTGAAAAATTCAATTGAGTCTTATGAAGATTTTGATCTTGTCATCAATGCTTCCGGTTATTTTGAAACACCTCTTCCTATGGGGCCGGGGGATGATTACGCGATTAATGAAATCGAAGTCTCTAAAGACCATCATATCTTTTATGGTTTAGTTGAAAGAGAAGATATTGAAGCAGCCAAAGTTGTGACCTTAGTTGGGGATGATATTGTCAATCTTTCGAATCTTAAACTTATTACTGAAATATTTAAAGAAAAAGAAAACTTTAAGCTGCAAATTATTTGTGAGAATGGAAATCCTTTCCTCGATAGAAATAGAGAGAGTATAAACTTTAAGATTGGTAATTTTCAAAACCTTATTCAGTTTAACCAAGAAGAGTTTGATCGTTTAATTAAAGAATTTGAAGTTAAAATAACACAATGGAAAAACCTTGAAGATCATATTAGAGCAAAGAAACCTCGCCCGGCTGAACCATCAAGCCGATTAACAATCTTTAATGGTGCGACGGTGAGTGCTGTTGATAAACTTCTTGATCAGCAAGGTCTCTTTTTGACAATTGAGGGGTCACAACTTTTAAATACGACAGAACAACTAAAGACAATTAGTACTGATGCTATTATCGTTTCTCAAGGTTTCTCAAAGGTCGACATTTTTGAAAAATTAGTGATTGAAGAAGTTGGATATTTTCGCATTAAGAATGAGCTACTTGTCGATGGTATTGCTGAATTCAAAAATATTGAAAATGAAATGATGAAATTCTTTTCAAAGGTAGAAGAATAGTGAAGTACTTCCTACTTATTCTTTTAATTCTTGCCGGGTGTGCAACACCAGAAGAAAAAAAGTTTATGAGAGTTGATGTCGATTCATTCTATCGTCAAAATGGAGTTATAAAGTATTTCTTAGGCGTTCTTCCGCCTTGGTCTAATTCATCAAGCTCAGCAAATTGCAAAAGAAGTCACGCCGTTAATTATTTTGACTTCAAGGCCATATCTCAAAGCTTCTCATTAGATTATGAGCAGGTACTGGCCTTTCAATACCTCTATGATTTTGAGTATGCAGAAGTCGTATCGAAGAAAGCAGAGAGACCAGTGACACTAAAAGAAGAGGAAGCCCTTTTCTTTTCGAGCCTTGATAAAATTAGATCTGGGCAAAGACTTTTTAAAGTCCCAAGTTTTAATACTGTGAATGTAATCTGGGTTGATGATTTTAATTCTACAGATAAACTTCTAGGGCTTCTTAATTCAGAGTCATTAAATAGTGGACGACCAGTTTTACTTTCAATGTGTATGACTCGATTAGAATTAAAAGAATATTTTAAAAAGGCACGAATTAATATTGAAGGAATGAGAATTCTTACATACGAGAGTTTCTCTTATTTTTCAGTTGATTCAGTTTTACAAAATCGAGAAGGTATTAATCTTGATGAAGTTTTAGGACGAAAAAAAGTTTATTTTTATACAAATAAAAGAAAAGTTCCAGAAAATATTGAAGGAAATGTAACACTTAGAATATATAAATAACGGAGGAATTATGTTTGGAATTGGTGGAGTTAAAAAAAATGATCACAAAGAAGATCTTGATAGAGTTTACGCTGAGTTTAAAACAACGATGGGTAACTTTAAAATTGAACTATACGCAAAAGAATGTCCTGAGACAGTTTGGAACTTTGTAAATCTTGCTGAGGGTAGACAAGAGTCTCCAGCAAAATCTGGTCCATACTATGATGGTCTAATTTTTCACAGAGTTATTGATGGATTTATGATTCAAGGTGGATGTCCAGAAGGTAGTGGACGTGGCGGTCCAGGTTATAAATTTGGTGATGAGTGCACACCAACTCTACGTCATGAAACAGCTGGAATTTTATCAATGGCAAATGCTGGACCAGGAACAAATGGATCGCAATTTTTCATTACTCTTGCTCCAACTCCACATCTAGATGGAAGACATACAGTATTTGGAAAAGTAATTGAAGGAATGGATATTATTAAGAATATTGGTTCGACAAGAACTGGTATGATGGATCGTCCAGTGACAGATGTTACAATTGAAAAAGTTGAAATAATAAGAGAATAAAAATAAGAATACCCCTCTTTAAATTTTGAGAGGGGTGTTTTTTATTTTATAGAATCCACTTAATCATCCACTTTAAATTATTTTCGACAGGCGCACCTGGCACACCGTACTTTCTACTCCAAAATTGGTACTCAAAGCCAACGTAAATTGAATCTTGTTGATTCCAAAGATTTCCGAGATCAAAGTTTAATTGCTGACCAGTTTGCCAGTGAGACTCTGTTAGTGAGTTGTCACTCTTAGAACCCTCATTTCCGTGGACAATATCAATATATGCACTCCAGTCAAACTTTGTTTTTTCTGTGAAACTAAATGGAAGCTTGTAGGCAATTGTCGATTGAAGGACAACACCATTCTTATCAGGGTTATCTCTTAAGTAGAGATTATATTGAAAGAATGCGAAGTACGGTATTTTAAGGTCAACACCTAAGCCGTATAAACGCGCTCTTGTTGGAACTCCACTATTTCCAAACTCAAGTGTTGTACTAATGAGAAGGTCTTTAATAAATCTCTCCTCCTGATAAAAACCAGTAATTTTTCCAATGCTTAAACGAGGACTCCATTCTCCGTATAATTCAGTATCATTTGAGCCTGAACTTGATAGTGGATCAGTAGCATCAAGCCAAAAATAACTGTCTCCATACTTCATGCCCACAGCATTGTCGATGGTGAGTTCAGAGCGATTATTGTCTTTACCAAAAATTGGTGCAAAATTATCACCTCTTAAATAGGAGATACTCGAACGACTCCATGTCGCTGCCGTTACAGATGTCGTGAAAAATAATAGAATGGATAAAATAACTTTCATGTCTCTTTCCTTATTATGATAAATAATAAGTAATTATACAGAAAATCTAAGGAAGTTCTACTTTATCAACCATCAGCTGAATAAATTGGTTTCCGTTAAAATGATTAATTGAAAGAGTGAAGTAGAAACTAGGGTCTTCACCATTTGCTTTTTGGCGCTCAAAAACTTCTGATGGATGCGGATGTCCCCACTTACCAATGTAGTTGAAGCTGATACCTTTTAAGCTGAGGTTTGGGTTTTTCTTAGAGCCAATTGTCCAGCGAACATGAACATCCTTCATTAAATCAAAGCTTTTTAAGTAGCAGTCTCTGAGTTTAAATATTGGTTTGGCATTGCCCATTCCAAATGGTTCTAACATATCAAGGGACTTGACGAGTAGGGGATCAATATCTTCTGGTGTTATCTCAAGATCATATGTTTCAGTCACGGTTCTCTCTATTGCTGGTATCGATTTTAGAGACTCATTCATATTCATCTTAAAGGTTTCAAAATTTTCAGCAGGCATTGAAAGTCCTGCCGCCGCTTTGTGTCCACCAAATTTTAAAAATAGTTCTTTATTTTCTTCAAGAAGATTAAAGATATTTAAAGTTCCTGCACTTCGAGCAGAAGCTTTGATGACGCCTTCATGCTCACTATCACTAAAGACAATTGCAGGCTTTTTAAATGTTTCAACAAGCTTGCTCGCGACAATACCAATAACACCTTCATGCCAGTGTGGTGCATAGACGATGCTAATTAAAGGCTCTTCGCCTCTAAAGCTATCGAGAACTTGTTCTTTAGCTTCTTCGAATACTTCTTTTTGAATATTTTTACGCTCATTATTGCAATTCACTAAGAGCTGATAGAACTCTCGAGATTTAGTATAGTCATCAGCGATAAGAAGATTAAGTGCCATTTCTGGATGGTCTAATCTTCCTTTTGAATTTATTAAAGGCCCAACGTTGAAAGATAATTTCTCTGAAGGAATAACAGCCTTAGCACGATCCTCTGGTCCAAAAAATGCTTTTAGGCCAGCATACTTTGTTTCTTTGATTAACTTCATTCCATGACGAACTAATTTCATATTCATCGGAGTAAGCTTAGCGAGATCACAAATTGTTCCAATTGCTACAAATTGTAAAAGGTCATATACAGAGTCAATCTCTCTTCCGTTTCGAAGAAGTATTTTTCTAACCTCAACACAAATAGCGAAAGCAACACCAACTCCAGCGAGTGTTGGCATATCTCCATCCTGAGGTTCATCTCTTCTGTTTGGATTAACAACAGCAACAGCATCAGGCATTGTTTCTCTGGCATCTTTATGATGATCTGTAATTATAAGATCAAGACCTTTTTCTTTTGCGTAGTCTGCTGTCTCTATATTACTAATTCCACAATCAACAGTGATTAAAAGCTTAATGCCTTTTTCAAGAGCATTATCAATAGAGCTATCATGAATACCATAGCCCTCGACGAAGCGGCTTGGTTGAATAAGATCAACTTCAATATTTAATTTCTGAAAGAAGTGATAGAACAGTGCACACGAAGTAGTCCCGTCAACGTCATAGTCCCCATAGATTCCAATTCTTTGATTATGATCAATAGCTTCAATAATTCTATTGGCGCACTTTTCAATATCTTTTAATTGACTAAAGTCGGGGAGGCTCTTGAGATCCCATGAGAGAAATTCGTTAATTTCATTAGGCCCAAAACCTTTCTTGTTAAAGAGTTTGGCGATGACGGGATGTAAACTTTGTTGCGTTGTTTGTTGTTGTTCCACATATTGAATGTAGCACAGAGAAATTGAATTGAACAATTAAGAGTTGTGATGTGATAAGTCGAAATGACTTACCACAGCACAGTTAGACCTCTAATCATGTCTTCATCGTGTAATTCTGATGCTCTAGAGAATAATTGAGTATACTCAGATGAGTTTTTAGCATGCACTTTTCCAAAATAATTCATTGGTAAAAATGGCTTGTGACAGCATTCACACTTTTCAATTTCTTTCTTCGATTCCATCAAATGTCCACATACATGACATTTTTTAATTAGCTTAGAACTTCCTTCTGTTGCCCCAATTGTAATCTTCATAATTTCCACCCTACCTCTTGTCTAGTGGCCTCCGTTCCTGGACTTCCTTGCTCTTTATCCTTAAGCAAAGCTACCATTGTTACCTGTCTCATCGACATTTTAATTTGAAGTTTTAGGAAAAAAAGGAAATTTATACCGGTGAAGAAGAGTCAAATATAGGCCAGCCTAGGGGGGGGAGCTGGCCTATTATTAATGATAAGACGATTTTTAAAACGTCTTAATTAAAAAGAGAAATAGAGCTAGAAGTCATCGGAGAGTATCCAGCAAGTTGATCTGTAAACATACTATTCGTTGTACTGTTTAACTGAAAATTATATCCAAGATTATTCATATTATAATCTTGAGGCATGATTGAATTCGAAGGTGCATACATCATTGATTGACCCTGAATGAATTGATCATGGAAGCTAAGTTGTTTACCTGTATTTAGGCCAAAGTAACTTTCAGGTCTAAAAGCTTTATTTGCATATGTCTGTTGACGATTTCCTTCTCCAAGTCTCATTGACTGAATTGTCGAAAGCATCGAAATTTCTTGGTTCGCAGCATTGTTATAGAACTGCCCCGAAACGTTTTGCATTCCATAAAGATCATTAACAACACTTCTTTGTTGTAGTTGTGCAACTATCATGGCTTGGAATTGAACTTGTTGCATTTGCTGTAACTGTTGTTGATCACGTTGTTCAGCTACCATCATTCGATAGAAATTAGCATAGAGGTCCATATATTCTGACTCTTTAAGGTCTGCTTTATCTCTTGCGACTTTCTTTGGTTCTTCTTTTTCTTTATCATCTTTGTCGTCTTTGTCTTTTTCGCTATCGTCGACAATTTTCTTCAAAGTATCAGCAATTTTCTGTTTGTCTTCAGTGAGAATACGAATTTTCTCTTCAAGACTTTCTTGCTTCTTAACCATACAAGTTAGTTTTGAATTCTCTGATTTAAGAGCTTCATTTTCTTCAAGTAGAGAGCTGATTTGATTTTTAAATTCTTCTGCTTTCGCTTCAACTTCTTGCAGTTTTGCAATTGATTCACGAAGCTTGCCAACTTCTTCTGTTTTAGCTTCAAGGGCCTTTGCAAGCTCTTCCGACTTTTTTAGAGCAGAAGATACATCTTCTTTATTAAGAGCTATTTCCTCGTTAAGTTTAACGATTTCTAGTTCCTTTTCTTTGACAACTTTCTCAAGTGCTTCTTTTTGCTTTTTGATTTCTTCAAGAGATAAGTCGACATCTTTTACTGTGTCAGTAAGGTCTTTCGTTGAATCTGAGATATTTATTTGAAACTCAGTAGTATCATCAAGTAAGAACTTAATTGGTCCATTTTGAAGCATATCCTCTTTGACAGAAGCAATTGATCTGCTTCCAGTTGTCATTGAATTAAGTTCATTTGCAACATATGCTGTTGATAGCATACAGAGCCCAAGTAGACCGATGTACATCTTTTTGTGTTTCATAAATACCCCCTAGTATTAGGAATATATAAAGCAAGATAGATGCCAAGAATTGGTAGGTAATTTCTTCAGTATTGTCTATTTTTTAAACAATTTATTACTTACTGACTAAAAAAAACACATGTTTTCTATGTTCTGTGTCAGTTTTTAGACTCTTTGATATCTTCTTTTTGAAGATGCTTAATATCAGACCTATTTGTGATACGTGTAAGTTACCAACTTCACGACATCGAGTAATTTCTTCTTAAATCTAAATAAAGGAGATTATATGAAGAAATTGATTTGTGGGTTACTAACGTTAGTATCATTCTCAGCATTAGCGACAGAAAATAATATGATGATGAGGATGCGTGCTATTAATGTAATGCCTGACGAGAAAGGAAGTCCAAGTATTGTTGGGGGTGATGTGAAATTGAATAATGTTTCAGTTCCTGAAGTAGACTTTACCTATTTCTTTTCAAAAAATATTGCTGCAGAACTAATTCTCGCAACTGCTACTCATAAAGCAAGTGCGTATAAAACGTCCTTGAATAATCTTGACCTTGGAGATGTCTCTCTCTTACCTCCAACGCTTCTTGTGCAGTATCATCATGAATTTGAAAGCTTCAAACCATACGTTGGAGCAGGAATAAACTATACAATATTTTATGGTGAAGATACTGGAGTCGCTAAGAATGTTTCTTATGATAATAATGTTGGTTATGCTTTTCAAGTTGGTGGAGATTATCAAGTCGCAGAAAATCTCTTTATTAACTTCGATGTAAAAAAGCTATTTCTATCAACTGATGTAGAGGTTGAAACGTATTCTAATGGAAGTGTAAAAGCTAAAGTTGATATTGATCCATATATTGTTGGTTTAGGGTTTGGTTTTAAATTCTAACGGCTCTTTGTGTGTAGAAAGGTCTTGAAATAAGGCCTTTCTAATTACTATATCATTAAGTAAGTTCATTTTATGACGATAAATCGATGAATTTAATTTATGAGGTAATATGATCTTTCTTTTTTATACGTCAAAATCAAAGAAGTTTTTTAATGACCAAATGATGCTCGAGCTTCTTGAAAAAAGTAGAGATTTAAATACATCAAAAGGACTGACTGGACTCTTGCTTTATAAGTCGAGTGTCTTTTTGCAGTACATTGAGGGACCAGAGAAGGAAGTGCTTGAGCTCTTTAAGAAAATTCAAAGTGATCCTAGGCATACCGATGTTAAGCTAATATCAAAAGGTAACTTAAGTGAAAATAAGCGAATATTTGATCACTGGTCAATGGCCTATAAGAAGAGTGACGAAATCGATTACAGTCTCTATGAAAATGCCTTTAAATTAATAGAGGGCGAGGTTGGCCCTAATGATATTATTGAATTAATGAAAAAGTTCTACTACATTTTATAAAGTGAGATGATCTCATCAAGAGTTGCAAAATCTCTTGCCTTAGCAATGGCAATAGCCTCAGACAAGTTTTTACAAAACAGAATGAGCTTATCGTCTGTATCGATTATTGCTCTTTTTGAAATTGCTTCAAGCCAAAGAGTAAGCATTGAAAAAATATTGATCTCTTTTATGTCACTTATATTTAGAATTTCTTGTGTCGATTTCCACATTTCCTTACATCCAAACTCGATGAAGGTTTCCTGAGTTAATTCTAGGGTTGGGCATTTGAGTATGACTTGATATTTTTCAAAAACTTCATATGCTTCAGTTGTCACCTTGTCGAGTGAAGCATCTCTATTGTGAATATTAAGATCAAAATATTTGATATCGATATCAAGATAGGTATTAATAATCTTATCTTTAATCTCTTGAGATAACTCTCTTGCTAACCCATCCCCATCAAGTTCAAGAATTGGACCTTTGACTTTTACTTTGTTCATTGTGGAGTACCAAATTTCTCTACTTTTTCTAAAAGAATACCAAATACTTTTTCACTATAAACAATATAGTCATTTGCACCAAGCTTAAAAATTTCGAGAACCTCTTCTTGATCTGCTTTCTTGTCTACAAATAAAATTTGAAGCTTGTCCTTCTTTCGTATATCCCGGACGAGGCCGATAAGCTCAAAAGCTGGCATGTCGCTCGAGTTACCAAGAACAATGATGGTGTTATAGTCCGGATCTTTCTCGATTTGAGATAGAGCTTGAAATCCACTATTAGAGAGTTCAATGGCGTAGCCTTGTAGTCTGAAGCGACTTGCTAGTGAATCGCGGCGCGACGCTTTTGAGTCAATGATCATGATTTTTGGCTTATTTTTATCTTTCATTAGGTACTTATCGGAGAGCTAAAAAAAATTGTAAGTCTTTAATGGTCGAGGTCAAAAATAATATTGACAGAATATATCGAAAAAAAATAATATTCATTCCACCAAAGTAGTCAGTTTTAAGCGCGAGTAGCACAGTTGGTAGTGCGCCACCTTGCCAAGGTGGAGGTCGCCAGTTCGAATCTGGTCTCGCGCTCCAATTTTCCGAGCTAGGTTTGATGGCAAAGACCTAACTTTCTTAAATCACTCAAGAACCATTACAGAAGGTTATTTGAGGGTTTCTTTCTACATATTTCTGCAATTTTCTGAATTTGGCTTGTCCGTGGCTTGCTTTTGGCTTGCTTGTTTTTACATTTTTTAAAGTGTTTAAATTTGTCTAGTTAAATGTGCAAGCCGCTGATTCTATTGAGTAAATCTTTTGAGAGTTGCATTGCTCACAATTGCTACCCAATAGAACACTTTGCTGAATAACTTGTAGAGATCAACAAAGAGTATCTGCAAGAAAATCTATTCAGCACGGGCCGCCAAACTTCTCAGGTTACACAAACCTAATCTCAAACTGTCTCCATTTAGTTTTCAAAATGTAACTTTTTAAAAACCAAAGGAGGCAATTTTATGGAGAGAAAAAAACCAAAAAGAGGAGGCAGACATAACATTCAGGTTTTCACTGATGACATTGTTGCCATTAGAAAAATGCGTATCTCAAGAAAGATTACTAGAGATGAAGCAGGCAAAGCGATTGGAGTTTCAGGAAAAACAATCGAGCGAATAGAAAACGGTCGCCGTAACATTTCAGACGAAAGGTTAAAACAACTAATTAGGCGCTATCGTTACACGCTTGAAGATTTTCGTAACATTATAGATGGAGCCTTGAAACTTCCCGACCTTCCAGCAAGGGCAATCTTCAGAACGAAACATACACCCCGAAAAGAAGGCCGAAAGTATCAAAAAATAATTTCAAAAGAAGCAAGGATTTTAAAATCGTTGCGAAAATTAAAAGGCCTTAGTCGTGTCGAAGCTGCAAAGCTTTGTGATCTTTCAAGAAGCGTAATTGACCATTGGGAAAACGGGAGGGTGAATCTTCCAAAATCGCGAATAAAAACAATTATCGAGTCTTGGGGATGCACGATGAATGACTTTAATTATCTTATGTCTCAACCAATTCTTAGAGATGAGACTATTGAAAAGTGTCAAAACAAACTCGAAAAATTGAGTATTGAACAACTAATGGCAGTCAATGCCCTACTTAACACATTTGCAGCTTGAAAAATAAGGAGAACGAAATGAAAGAAAATACAAAATCTAAAATTGAAAAGTCTTGTAACAAAGAAAAGTCTTCTACAATGAGAGTTAATACAAATATTTGTAACACTATTAGTAGTGAAGTTGATAAATTAAATAAACTCAAAAAAGGTAAAAGGAAAATTACTCCTTCAGATATTTTAGAAACTCTTTTGCCATTATTTAATGAGAATCATAAAAAGCAAATTCTGGCCCAAACAATCACAAGTGTAGATCGCCAAGATACCGCTTTTTTGAACTATAAAAAGAAACACAAGGAAATCACAAAGGCCGACTTTTTAGACCTGATTCAGTACGGAGAGATTCAAATAAACGACTACCTCCCAGAAGAGATGAAGCGACAAAAAAAGATCAATGATGTTAGAGATTTAGATGCAGCTTGACATATTAATCACTTTTGATTAATATAAGGGAGGTCAATATGATGAAACGAAATATTGAGTATTACATTACAAGTTCAGGAGAAAAGCCGTTCATTAAGTGGCTTGAAAAACTGGATAAAAAAACAAGGGCCATCGTCACAAACTATGTTTATAGACTTACTGATGGTGGAACTACAAAAAATCTCAAAGCGCTTAAAGATGGTGTGTATGAGGTAAAAATTTTTTATGGCCCAGGGTTGAGGGTTTATTTCGCCGAAGATGGAGAAAAAATCATTCTCCTCCTCTTAGGTGGCGACAAAAAATCTCAAAGCTCTGACATACAAAAAGCTAAAGAGTATTGGAGGAATTATGTCCAGAAGAAGTGAATCATTTGATAAGTATGTAGCAGAAGAAATGAAAGATTTAGATTATGCCAGAGAAACACTTGTCACTGCCATTGAGCATTTTGGTGAAAGTGTTGAAGATGCTCTTAGATACACCATTGAAAAAATGGGTATCAAAGAATTTTCTGAGCTATCAAATATTCCAGTTCAAAATGTATCTGCATTTATCAAAGGAAGAAGAAAACTAAAAGTAGAGACTTTAGACAAATATCTATCAGTCTTTAAATTGAAATCCAAGATTGTCGTCGTCAAGGATCAAGACGACGTTGCATAGCTCAAACAATAAGTCCACAAATCCCATTTCAAGATGAGTTTGTGGACTGTTCATTTTTAAAGACCACAAAGTAAACCTCAAGGCCACGCTCAGAAACAACGATCTTCTCAAAAACATTTCTCATAAGATCACGTTTTGTAGCGAGATTTACTTTTTCCCAGCCCTTCCAAAAAGTATCAAATAATTCCCTGTCAGATGAAAACTCAGGAATCACTTTTTTCAACGCTTTAATTTCATTAGTAGCTTCAGAAATTCTTCGTGCTATCGACTTTTTTAAGTCTAAGAGTTCACTGAGTTTATTTTCCAACACTTCTAAAGAAGCTTTATGCCTGACTCTTGTCAAAGATTCAGTAACTTGCTCAATTTCATTCTTTGTTTTTGAAAGATTTTGAGTAAGAGACTTTTTCGAGCTTTGAAGACGGTCAATTTTATCTTTGTGATATCCTGCTAGGCGGTTATATACGCCGGATAAGCAACCACTGTGTAGAATCGCTTCTTCCAGCCTTGATAAGACGGCATCGTTTGCCATTGGGGCGCTTACTCTCTGAATTTTGCACCGATGAACCTCATTACTCTGATTCACTTTTATCCCTTTTGTTTGTCTCTTCTTTAAGGCCTTCCATAACAATTCTGACAAATGTACTTTCGACAGAAAATTTGCGTAGACTTTCATCTTCACAATTTTCTACTGGAAATAAGGTCACTTTGAATAATTCTGGATCAGTAGGTTTGTATCTTGCTTTTTTCATATAGACTCACCTTTCTATTCTTTTAAAAATCCGTTTTCAAAAATTCTAACAATTTTTCTTAAAACAGTCATGTGCGATATATCAGGATAAGAAGCCAGTTTATGGCCTCTCATATCCGTTTAGAGTACACTCAGTATCATCTTGGATTCGGGATAATAAAGTTGTTATTTTTTAAAAAATCAATCAACTTTAAAGAGTCTCCAAAACTTAGATCAATTGAAAAATTATAGTCACCCGAATAGTTTTGTTTAATTTCAATGTTTTGAGTTCCTACATACTTATTTCTAGGTGATCTAGAATTCCAGTAGGCATCCTTTAGTTCATCCGAACAAGATTGGGCCAAGGCTTCAAGCTTGAGTAATTCTTCCATTTCATGTTTTTCACGATCAATTTTTTCTTTCTTATATGAAATAAAATCATCCCTGTATTCAAAAATTAATCTGTTCTTTATATCCTTTGCAATTTTATCAAGAGATTTAGTAAAAGAGCAGCCAATCGAATGAGAGTGCTTCCCTCTAAGCCCACTTACAGTAGTTTTATTGTTCCATGATGAACTAAAAAGTAGTTCTAATCCTGTGTCATTTACAAGAGAGCAATCACTTGCGGTATAGCCGAAAAAATATGGCTCAAGTTTCTTTACTAAATTTTGAATATTTGCTTTTTCCATTTTAATCTCCAATTAAAATAATTATTAAGTTTAAGGCCAAAGGCCCATGTTAAACATGGGCCTTTAAGGCGTAAGGTTTTCTATTACGAATTTTGTCACTACCGTATTTGGTTCTGATTTCATCAATTGAAGACGAACCTCTGAAGAATCTTTTCTTTTGATTTTCTGGGCGGAAATACCACATGTTTTTATTTTTGCTCCAAAGGAATTTTGCTTTCTTAAGTATTTCTTTGTTTGGTTTTGTATCTCCTGAAACCCAAACCCATGCGCCACAAACTTCAATACTAAGGCCTTGAAGGTTAATAACTTCCTTTAGTGCATTATTCAGAGCTTCACCGTAGTTGCTACGCACTTGAGTAGAATCAATATTAAGAGGGAACTTTTCGTTAGAGAGAGTTTCAAAAGCTTCATTTACTGCTTGCATTGTTTCTAATCCAGCAGAATTGATGTCTGGATGGTATGCTTTACAGGCTTTGCGGTACGCCTTTTTTACTATTTCAAAACTAATTTCGTCTTGAGTAATTGATAAAATGTTTAAAGCGTCGATTGTTCTCATAAATTTTCCTTTTGTTGAAGTTTAAAGGGCTTTTTTTCTTACCCCTTTCACCTCAAGCTGAAGGGGTAGAAAAAAGCTCAAATGAATGAGAACGGAAAAGCTAGGCTGGCCCTTTGGGGCTTTAGGAGTGACAAAAATCTTATTTTTGGCATGACTAAAGCGGACAGCCGATCAAGCTTTGTAGTGGGAATGAATGAAAACGGAAACAGAAGGAATTTGAGACAATAGCGTGATTTTTAGTAATCAGAGAATAGAAAAATTAAAAAATCCAATGCATATAAATCATCGTGGTTGTTAGTAAATTAAAAAATATAAAGGAATATTCGTTAACTTAAATGAAATTATCCTCTTAAGCCTCCAACATAATCACGAATTGTTTTATTTTGAGAGTGTTCAAATACGTCTGAACAAGTTCCAGATTCTAGAATTTTGCCACAGTCACCCGATTCGTCGTACCAAAAAGCATAAACGTAATCACAGACTCTGCGGGCCTGAGCTAAGTTGTGAGTAACAATCAGAATTGTATAGCGGCCTTTTAATTCTTGAATCAACCCTTCAATTTTTTCAGTCGAAATTGGATCAAGGCTAGAACATGGCTCATCCATCAAAATAACCTCAGGTTCAAGGGCTATGGTTCTTGCAATACATAAACGCTGTTTTTGTCCTCCTGAGAGGTTATTGGCTGGAGATTTTAATTTGTCTTTAACTTCCTCCCAAAGGCCAACGTCTTTTAGGGCCTGTACTGCTCTGTCCTCAATATTTTCAAACCTGTGTTCTTTTAATGGTAATTCGATATTTGTGATTATACTTAATGGTAGTGGTGTTGGTTCTTGGAAAACAACACCTACATTTTTCCTCAAATCCATTAAGTTCACTCTTGAATCAAAAATATTTCTCCCCTTGAAGTAGATATCCCCATCTACTTTTGAGCTTGGATAAAGTTCTATCATTCTATTTAAGCAATGAATAAAACTACTTTTTCCACAGCCACTCGGCCCTATGATACCTGTGACACAGCCTCTATTGATCTTAAGAGAAATATCACTAAACGCTTTATGCTGATCATAGGACAAGCTTAAATTTTCAACATTAATGATGGGGGAAGATTCACAGCATTCTTCCTCCGGTAATCTATTTTTCCAAGGGTAATTTTTATCAATCACAGTGCAATCCTTTTTTTGTACCAACTTTTTAGCAACATATTTATAAGCGTGTTCGTCGCTAAGATTAAAACAATTAATACGAGAGATGTTTTATAAGCGTTAATGTCACCACCTGGGATATTCATCGTCAGATCGTAAATATGGACAGATAGTGCTCTACCTGAGTCAAATAAGGATTCTGGCATACGATCCACATAACCAGAGGTAAATATTAATGCTGCTGTTTCGGCCAAGGCCCGTCCAACACTCAGAACGATCCCTACAAATATGGCAGGCAATGCATAAGGAATAATTATCGATTTAATCATAGTAAACTGGCTCATTCCTAATGAAAAGGCAACAAACCTATAGTTATTGGGCACTGACCGAATTCCCTTCTCAACAGTAGTAATGAATAAAGGAAGGGCCATTATGGCCAAAGTTAGCCCCCCCGATAGAATGGAAAAGCCCATTCCAAAATACACAGAAAAGATAGCGTTTCCAAATAGGCCGAACACAATGGATGGAACAGCCGAAAGTATTTCAATTGATTTACGAATAATTGCAATACTTTTGCTATTATTTTCTGCAAATTCCGCAAGAAAAAGAGCAGAAGTTAAGCCAACAGGAATGACGACTAAAAGACTAACTGCCAATATAAGAAGGGTTGAAATTATTATGGGATATATTCCGCCTTTTCTACCTCCCGAAAATGGCGAATCCAGCAAGAAACTTAATGAAAAGTTTTTTACTGAGACGAGTATGATATCTCCTAAGATATAAAATAGGATAGCTATTAAAGCTATTCCAATTATCCATGAGATAGCTTTTGTTAGTCCTTCCATGCAAACCTTTTTTTAAGAGTATCTGAAAGCAAAAGGAGAAATCCAATCATAATAAGAAGTATAAGACCTGATAGAAACAAAGCTGATCGATGAGTTCCCATGGCGTAGGCCATTTCAAGAGCAATATTTGCAGTCAAAGTTCTAACTGGCTCAAATACACTTGATGGGATTTTTACAATATTTCCACAGACCATAAGAACGGCCATCGTTTCGCCAATAGCTCTTCCTGTTGATAATATTGTTGCACCTAAAATCTGTCCCTTTAAACTAGGAAGTAATACGAACCAAATATAGGTACTTTTTTTTAGGCCTAAAGACTCTGAGACTTTGAAATGATTTTTTGAGGCCATTTCAAAACTTGATATTAGGCTTAGTGTAACAATAGGAAAAATCATTAATGCCAATACAAGTATACCAGCAAGAACACTCTGTCCCGGTGGTTGAAACTCATTAATAATCGGAACTAGTTTCATGAGCCCCCAAAATCCAAAGACAACAGATGGGATTCCCGTATATAATTCAATCGCTCGTCTATAAAATACTTTAATTTTTGGTGGACAATAAAAATTAGCAAATAATGATGAAATTATCCCCAGAGGAAGGGCCAAAATTACCGAACCAAATGTTACGATGAGAGTCCCAACTAACATAGGCATCATGTTGAACTGCCCTTCAGAAGGGAACCAAGATTTATCAAAAATGAAAGCGGTGCTATGCCCGCTTAAAGCAACAATACTTTCCTTACCAATAAAAAGGAAAATAAGAAATACGGCCAAAAAAGAAAAGTAGCCATTTATCTTTAGAAAAACATTTAAATATAAATCCTGTCTACTTCTTGTTAATTGGAACAAAGTAGTGATCCTTGATTGTCTGACTTGCTTCTTTTGACAGAACATACTTGATGAATTTGTCAGCTAGTCCTTTTGGTACTTCTCTTGTCACAAGGTTTAATTCTCTCATGAGAGGATATGTGCCGTTTTCTACATTTTGCACTTTTGCATCAACACCTTTAAATTTTAACAATTTTAAGGGAACTCCAACAGATGCATTGTATTCAGCGGCTCCAATAGAAACATAAGCTATGGCATTAGGGTTTTTGCTTACCGTTTTTATACCCTGCTCATTGTCTCCGATGATTATATCAGGCTTGATTTGCGAATTCTTAAGTTTAAAAAACTTTAAAAATAGCTCTAAGGTTGATCGTCCTTCGGCCTTATTAACAACAACGATCTTTTTATCTTCGCCGTTGACTGTTTTCCAATTGGTTATTTTTTTGACGTAGATTTGCTTGATTTGGTCTTCAGTCAATTCCGTGACAGGATTAGATTTATGAACAATAATGGCCAGTCCATCCTTTGCCAGAGTAAAGTGTTTTAAGTCATTTTCATTTTTCTTTAGTGCACGAGAAACCATTCCTATTTGAGCCAATCCCTTTCTCGCATCCAAGATACCCCTTGAAGAACCTCCAGTTTGAACATCAATACGGACCTTGCTGTGCTTGCCTTCATATATTTTTGCCAAGTCCGAAATCACAGGAGCAATTGTTGATGAACCAGTGATGATGACTTTTTCACCAGCATAAGCTGTAAAACCCCATGTGATTAAAATAGCCAATATAAATCGCACAATGAGCCTCCTTATCTTGATTAGACCTTGTTTAGTGCGAATTAGTGCTGAAATCTTACATTTTTTGGACTAATTATTAAACGACTTAAGTACTTAAAATTACAGACTTTCAAGAGTGATTATAATTATACACCCAATTAACAATACTTGCCTTATATTCCAACAAAGATTGACTTGAAGGAATTGTAGCTAGCAATGATAAAATATCTTTTTTTGTATCAATATCTCAAATCGGCTCAAACTCTGTAATTGAGCCGATTTCTCAAAGTTAATTTTTCTAATGAGTTCAAGTGCTGTTGCAATGTAGTGATCATTATTTTTAACTTTAAATAAGTGTCACGAGAAAACAATTATAATTTATTTAATATTTCTTCTGGAAACTCTTCAGTTATTATATGTTTTGCATTCTCAAGAACCAAAATGTCTTCTTCATTTGTATTAAAAAACTCTTGAATTTGATTTAACTGTATTTCACTATCCAAAAATTTGTCATTCTTGCCCCAGATTATTTTTGTTGGAACAGATTTAAATGAATAAGCATTATTTTGTAACATATCTAAATTTTCTATAATATCATTTACAGAAAAATATAAGCACCGATATGTGTTAGCACCACCTTCCTTTAAGGGCATAACATATCCTTCAATCATTTTTTTTGTAGCAATACCTTTGTCTTGAACCATAGACTTTATAGCAATAGTAAAGAATGGTTTAACCATTAGCTTAGTGGTCATCAAACTCGTGGCTCCACGAGTAAAAATATTTAACCCGGGGGAGAACCCTGATTTAAATAAAAAAGTATCTAGAACTATTAATTCATTTATTTGAAATCTGGAATCCTTCATCATTGCCCAAGTTATAGGCCCGCCAAAATCATGAACTAAATGCTTCCAGTTATCTAATTTTAATTTATCAGATAAAAGAGTTAGAATAACTTCTGCTTGATTATAAATACTTAGTTTTTTCTCATCTTTAACTTTTTCACTTTGCCCCATCCCAAGTAAGTCTGGAGCAATAACCCTGTAACCTTTTTTTACAAGACCAGGGATAATTTTTCTAAACATCCAAGAATTAGTTGGAATTCCATGCATAAGAACAATCGGTTCTCCCTCTCCTTCATCAATATAAGCCAGTGTATTGCCGTTAATAACAGTCGTTTTCATTTCTTTAATATGATCTGAATAAGTATTTATATTTTCGTAACTAGCATTTGCATTATATAAAAAAGTGCTACAAAAAAAGAATAATAAAAATTTCATAAGTTCCCCGCATATTTGTTTACATATAAACAACTTAACATAAATTGATAGATAACATCCTTATAACGTTTGATTGTGAATTTTTTACTTGTCTTAATACTTAGTAAATACTGTTGATTAAGGATTAAAATTATTCGATAACCAATTGATTATGCCTATCTGTGAATGCAGTAAATCCTTGTTTGATGGCACTGATTTTAGCATGAGCTGAATATTTTCTTTTATATCAATATCCCAAATAGGTTCAAGCTCTCTAATTGATCCGATACTTTGTAATTCATTTTTCAACTGAGTACAGGTGGTATTGGTACTATATCGAACTTTTTTCCAAATCGGCTTTGGAAGATCAATTGAGCCACCAAACAGATAGAATCCACCATCATAGGCAGGTCCCAAAACAAAATCAGTGCCTGAAATTAAGCTTTCAAATGTCTCAAAAAAATGATCCTTATGAATTAAGGGACTATCTGCTCCTATCAAAACAACAAAACGATGGCGTTTTTTTAAAGTGTTGTAAACTTGAAAGAGTCGGTCTCCCAAGTCTCCATCACCTTGCCAAATTTTTTCAAACCCAGACCAAAGTTCAGAGGTCAGCCCTTGTTCTTCAGCAATGGCCCAATATGGGCATAAATTTGAAAACTGTTCTTGTACGGTTAAAACTACTTCTTCTGTTGCTTTAACTGAATGATGGTAAAACTCATCAGAAAAGGCTCTATCAGTT
>CAZQJK010000042.1:0-35993 GCA_964593545.1 uncultured Bacteriovorax sp.
AATTTTTAGAAGCGATAGCAAGGTGTACTTGTGAATAAGGAAGAATTTATGATCAGATTATGGTGTTAATTTTGTTTACTCTACCTCTTTTTGCAAAGACGGACATTTCTTTAAACAGTGATGGAGCGGAGAAATATTTTACACCTCTTGAGATGAACAGGCATTACGTGGAAAATATACTTCTCTGGAGATAAGAAAACGGCTTTTATCTATAATGATTGGGATAGAGTACATAAAGTAGTAAATCAACTTGGAGCTGAAGTTATACTAAATGACCTAAAGGCAATAGTACAGTGATGAAAAAAGATGAGTCTGGCTTTGTTAATACTATTACTGATGCCGAAGGAAAAATTACAGAGGTTGAGCGTGATCTTGATGGAAGGTCATTAAAGATTACAAGACCTGATAGTTCGACTGTTATTTTTGAGTATGCTCCAATTAATATCAAAAACAAATCGCCTCGGTCAAAAAGCTCAATATGAATATAACTCTCTTGGTCTTGTTATCAAAAAGATTGCTCCAGATGGAAGTTATTCAACTTTTTCATATGACTCACTTGGAAATATTGAAATGCTGGAAATATTGTGCAAATCATGAATGCAGAGGGGCAGGTTGTAAAACGTGAATAAGATGCTAAAAATAGATTGTCGTTAATTTCATCGATACAAGAAAGGGGAGACTTATTACTAAGAAACTGAGTGAGTACAAGGATTCTGATGATCTTCATCTTCTTAATTCTGGAGAAAAAGTAAAAAAGAATTTGTACTTCTCGCCAATTGGGGTGCGAGATGTTGAGGCATATTCAAAGCTTACTGGTCTTAAGAAAAGTCTTGTTAATAAAAATGCTCTTTATTCTGTTCTTCTTATCTCTATCAATGAAGACAAAGAAATTAAGAAGTTTTGGGAAAATGAGATTATCGAGAAGCAAACAATAATAGTTAAGGCCGCCTAGATAATCTCAAAGAGATTATTTAATTTTCAATTTTTTATTTTCACTAATTTCAAATTTCATTTCATTATTTCTACCAGGAGCTAGCAAAATAATTTTTGAGGCTACAAGTTGTAATCCATCTTCATGAGAGTTAAATGATCCATAACGTGGATCTCCCATAATGGCATGTCCAATATGATCAAAGTGAATTCTAAGCTGATGCTTCTTACCTGTGATTAAAAGTGCTTCAACAAGAGTTTGCCCATTCTTTCTTTCAAGAACCTTATACTCTGTCACGGCTTCTTTGCCATCGATATCAAAACGTATTTCTCCCGTGTCATTTTCGAGTTCGCCTTTTAAAACTGCTTGATAGTACTTATGTACTTTTCTCTCTCTAATTTGTTCACTGAAGTATCTTGCAATTTTCTTATTGTAAGCGATGATCATAAGTCCTGAAGTTTCACGGTCAAGACGGTGAACAAGAAGTCCTGGGCGATTAATTTTCTTTTCAACAAGACGAAGAATTGAGAACTGGTCACCGTACTTTGTTCCTTGAGAAAGAAGGCCTGCAGGCTTAAACCAAATACCCCAGTTGTGGGTATCGTGAATACATTCAACGAGTTCCATATCAAATGGTTTAATGCTTGGATCGTGATAAACGCGAACTCTTGTATCCGCTTCAAGATCACCTTTGATCTTTCTGAAACGATTTTCTCCTTTTGCATCGATTACCCAAATCGCTCCAGCATTGAATAGTTTCTTAATAATCATCTTTGAAAGTTTAGTATTCTCGGCCAAAAATTCCAGGGCAGGAGTTTTTTCTTTTACAGCGAAAGAGTAAATCTTCTTCTTGTGTTCAACAGGTTGATTCATTTATTTTCCTTAATTTAATTAGCTTTGTAATACGGGCAACCTGGGCAACCACTTTGGCAGCATGAGTTGATATCCTCAGCTTCATCATCAGCGAAGGCAAGTGACTTCGGCCGATGAACATTCTGGTAACCTTTAACCTCATATAAGTCATAAAGTTCAGGTGCCTCGATGGGATTTGCTAATGTTTCAAGCATTAGAGATAGTTTGAATGTGTGTGCTTCTTGCTTATCATTACAAAATATATAGTACTTTCCAGAGGTTAGAGCCTGGAGGAGACAATTTTCTTTATCATGTAGTTCAATCAGTTTATATTCACTCATAAGAACATTATTTAGCACATATTGCTGTTTTTTATAAGGAAATATCGATGTTTTACAACTTTCCTGTAAATTATATTGAGCCAGTTTTTAGACCTCCTTCTGAGGGGAAGAGCTTTCTTTTGCAGGTAACGATTGGATGTTCAAATAATAAGTGTACCTACTGTAATATGTACCGGTCTAAGTCATATTCACAAAGATCAAAAGAGGACATTGCTCGAGATATTAGGAAGGCTTCGGAGTACTTTCAAAAAGTTGGCTATCTCCCAGAAAAGGCATTCTTATGTGATGGAGATGCCCTAGGGGCGAGCTTCGACCTTTTATGTTTCACACTTGATGAAATCAAAAGAGAGATGCCGTTCATCAAGAAAGTTGGCGTCTATGCAACGGCCCAAAATATGCTCGAAAAGACCTATGATCAACTTGTGATCCTATGTCAAAAAGGACTCGGGATTGCATATCTTGGAATGGAGTCGGGGTGTGATAAAGTTCTTCACCTTATTGTGAAGGGGAATAATCAAAGAGAAATGATTGAGGGGAGTCAAAAGCTGATTGAAAGTGGAATGGAGCTCTCAATTATTTGTATGCTTGGAGTTGGGGGAGAAAAGTTTAGCGACACTCATATCAGTGAGACGGCTAAAGCGCTAAGTCTTATTAATCCTCATTATCTCTCTTTCCTAACAACAATGGCCGTTGATGGCACTCCCTATGCCAGAATGGTTAAGCAGGGATTTAAAATGCTAACGACAAAGAAATTACTATTTGAGATGAAGGAAATTCTAAGACACGCTCGCTTTAGCAAAAATGTTTTATTTAGAACAAACCATGTTTCTAATATGTACCCTATCGGTGGAAGCTTGCCTGAGGATCAAAACACGATAGTCGATCAGATTGAGAAATGGTACAATACTACAGAAGAGGGGTCATACCCACCTAAACCATCACATATGTAAAATAAGAAACGAGAAAATTATGAGTCAAAATGAATTTTATATTTACTGCGCAATTCTAGTTACGATTATTTTTATTCTCTCAATAGCTGTTAGTTTCTACTACATTAAGTTACAGAAAATAAAGAAAGTAAAAGATGAGTATGTTAAAGAACTGACAAAGAATGAACAAGAAAGACATGATTATCTTTTTGAAAGTATTCGAACAATTTGCATGGCCTTCACGCAGGGGCAGGTTGAAGCGAGTGAGGCATGTATTCGCCTTCGCATGCTGATTGATAGAAACGAGCTCATTGAAAATACGAACTATCCAACAATCTTTGCGATGTATGATAAATTAAAGCACTTTAAAACACATGAAGTGAGAAATGCTCTAAGCTCAAAAGAAAAATTTAGTGAAGACAAGGAAAGATTTCAGGTCGAAGAAGACTTTAAAGAACTTTTCATGCATGAGTGTGAAGTTTTGCTAAAGGAAGTTAACTCTTAATGGATTTCTACGTTCATCATATTAATCCTATTGCATTTCATTTCTTTGGGATGCCTTTTGCATGGTATTGGTTGGTCTATTTCTGTGGATACTTCTTGGTGCTTTATTCGCTAAAATTCATTGAGAAAGAGTATCAACTTCTCTCTTTTTTTGAATTTCAACGATACCTCTTCGGTGGTTTTTTCTCAATGCTTGCTGGTGCAAAGATTTTTTATATTCTCTTCTATAATTTTGGCTATTATCTCGACGACCCTTCTCGTATATTAAAAATTTGGGAGGGAGGAATGAGTTTTCATGGGGCGCTCATTGGAAGTTGCCTATGGACATATTTCTTTTCGCGTAAACAACGAGTATCATTTTGGAAGTATTCAGACCTCGTTGTCACTTCGATCGGACTAGTTCTCTTCTTTGGACGTCTTGCAAACTTTATTAATGGAGAACTCGCGGGGAGAGTTTCAACACTTCCTTGGGCGGTTGTATTTCCTCGCTATAGTGATGGACTAGCAAGACACCCTTCGCAAATATATGAAGCCTTACTTGAAGGATTTTTGCTCTTTCTTATCATGTGGAGAGGAAGAAAATTTCTGTTAGAGCCTGGAAGACAGAGCGTTCGCTTTCTTTTCTTCTACGGTCTATTTCGTTTTATTTGTGAATTTGTGAGAGCACCAGATAGTCAAATAGGTTATCTACTAGGATTAACTATTGGCCAGTTTTACTGCCTGGCCATGATAGGAATTTCTTTTCTTATATTTACGAGATCAAGAAATCAGTAATTCTTCTTCTTTGGTGGGTGCTTTGCTGCCTTATCATTGATGGCCTGCTCATATTGCTTTAATAATTCAGGATCAATTTCTTTAACTTCAACCGTACGGTAGCTATTTCTTGAATTCACCATTTCGTCGCACTTGTGTGTTGTCCCATCTGACTCAACTGGAACATTTTTGCGGCCATCTTTCATCCACGTGATTTCTTTATTACAAAAACGACACTTAGCCATAAACTATCCTGATTTTTTAACATTTGGTATATATTTTAGTCTTTTATTTACCATAGTTAAAGTTATTCTTTATTAAAAATAAGGAGATAACATGAAAAACATTTTATTAATTATGATTACTTTAGGAAGCTTTTCTGCTTTTGGGCAGAGAGCGAAGAAATTAGAACTTGTAAACTTTGTAAAAGAAGCAGTTCAGTATGCAAAAGAAGTAGGTTTTGAAAAAGCATGTGAAGAATTTTCAAATGGGACTAAGTTTAAAAGAGGAGAGTTCTATGTCTTCGCTTATGATTATAATGGAAATTGTCTTTGTCACGGAGCGATCAAAAGTCAGATTGGTGTAAATAGAATGGAAGCAAAAGACAAAAATGGTGTTTCACTTGTAAAAGAACTTATTGCTGCTGTTAATAGCGGAGATGGATTTGTTAAATACGCAAAAGAACATCCACAGACTAAAGAGATCAAGAGAAAGCTTGGATTTTCAATGAAAATTGATGATAAGCATTGGCTTGGATCAGGTGTTTATTTCGAAGATAAGAACTAAAGCATTTGGGCGGAGCAACATGCTTCGCCTTTTAATTTTAAAATTTTGAAGTTGAAGCATTCCAAATTGTCCATATGAAATTTCTTAAAAGTATTATATAATCCAACTGTTACTTAAGAGGAGTTGGAAATGTTGGATATTAAATTTTTGAGAGAAAATACGGACTTAATGAAAAAGGTAATTGAGAATAAGAGAGTCGGTCTTAATCTTGATGAACTTTTAAAAATTGATAGTGAACTTTTGGAGCTTGGTAAGGAATTACAAGAACTTCAAACTCAAAGAAATGTAACATCCAAGAAAATTCCAACGGCGTCTGCTGATGAGAGACCAGCTCTGATTGAAGCGGGAAAAGAAATTGGTAATAAGATAAAAGATATTCAACCAAGAGTTTCTGAACTTGAAGAGAATCTTAAGCAATTAATGTACTTAGTTCCACAGATTCCATCATCAAAAGCACCACTTGGTAAAGATGATTCAGATAACGTTGAAGTTAAAAAACACGGCGATCTACCAAAGTTTGATTTCGAACCACTTGATCATGTGCAAATTTTAGAAAAACAAAATTGGGCAGAATTTGAAAAGGTTGCCAAAGTTTGTGGTTCAAGAAGTTACTCTCTTAGAAATGAAATGGTTCTTCTCGAAATGGCCCTTCACCGTATGGCCCTTGATAAACTTCTAGATAAAGGTTTCACTCTTGTTTCAGCTCCATCAATGGCTAGAGAGCAAGCACTTTTTGGAACAGGACATTTTCCTACGGGACGTGATCAAGCCTACTATATTCCAGAGCATGATATGTATCTTTCAGGGACAGCTGAAGTTCAATTAAATAGTTTTCACATGGATGAAATCCTTGATGAGAAAGATCTTCCAATTTTCTATGCTGGATATTCTCCATGTTTTAGATCAGAGGCGGGAAGTTATGGACGTGATGTTCGTGGCCTAATTAGAGTTCACCAATTTATGAAAACAGAACAATATATCATTTGTAAAAATGATGAAGCTGAATCTGAAAAATGGCATCAAATTCTTCTTTCAACAGCAGAAGAAATTTGTCAGGAGCTGAGTCTTCCATATCGTATTGTTGAATGCTGTACAGGTGACATGGGCGCAGGTAAGCAGAGAATGTTTGATATTGAATGCTGGGTGCCTAGTGAAAGTAAGTACCGTGAAACACACTCTTGTTCAGCTCTTCATGACTGGCAATCAAGACGAACAAATACTCGCTATAGAGATAGTGAAGGGAAAGTTCAGTTTGTTCACACGCTCAATAATACTGCCGTTGCAACGCCAAGAATTCTTGTTCCTTTCCTTGAAAATCACCAACAAAAAGATGGGACAGTCTTTGTTCCAGAAAAATTAAGACCTTATCTTTCTGGGCGTTCGACTCTAGGGAAAGCATAAGTTGTTGATATATCGACCCTTTCTTCTAAAGAGAAAGGGGTCTGATAGTTTTACTCAACTAATTTTCATTTAGAACCGAAAAGACTTTATACTAAAGTTCGGAGTGTTTATGGAATTTGACAGTAAAGAATTGATGATGATGTTTGGAGATGACCAAGAGATCTATTTTGAGATCTTCGGGGACTTTGAGCAATCTTTAGATGAAATGCTTGGTGAAATAGACAATGCTATTGAGTCTAAAAATGCTGAGGCCCTACAAATTTCGGCCCACACTTTTAAAGGTGTTCTTTCAACATTCTGTGCCGTTGAGAGTAAGAATCTCGCTTTCGAGCTTGAGAAAATGGGGCGCGATGGTCAATTTGATGGTGCTCGAGAAATATTTAACAATCTAAAAACTAGTTCGTTAAGTTTGATCTCAGCGTTGAAAGGCTTTCAATTTTCGAGTGCCGCCTAGTTAAGGATAAATGAAGTTATGAAAATCTTGGTTGTCGATGACGACAGAATTAATAATAAAATGATTTCAAAGAAACTTGAAAAAAGGGGATTTGAGGTTGTTGAAGCTTTTAATGGAAAGCAGTGTCTTGATATTGTTGATCAACAACAAGTCGACCTTGTACTCTTAGACATTATGATGCCAGACCTCTTTGGGAGTGAAGTTCTTGTGAGGCTTCGTAAGCGTTTTACTGCCTTTGAGCTTCCAATTATCATGGTGACAGGAAAGAGTGAGACCGAAGATATCGTCGAGTGCTTAAAGGCCGGAGCGAATGACTATATTGTAAAGCCTATAAATATTGAAGTTGCTCTTGCCAGAATTTCAACGCAGCTAAGTCTTAAGCAAATGCATCAAGAAAACCTTTCTAAGGCCGAACTTGAAACTGCGCAAGCAATGATTGTGACTTATAATCATGAAATCAATAATCCTTTGACTATTGCTTTAGGTCTTTTGGGTAGAGTTAAGACTGAAGAGAATACGGCTACAGTTGAAAAGATTAACGACGCTCTTTTTAGAGTCGTTGATATCGTCAAAAAAATTCAGCAAATTTCAAATGATACCAAAATCAAGCATACTGAATATACTTCTGAAGACAAGATGATTAAACTAAAATAACAACTGAAGGTTAAGGATACCTTGACCTTCTTGTAGTAGTTTGACTTGAACACCATCGAGACTATGAGCAAGATTGATCATCGCTTGGTTAGTCGATTTAAGCTGACCATAGAGTCTATTTATCCCACGATTTTTAGCCTCTTGAATGAGCCTATTTAGTATAATTTTTCCTAGACCCATGCCTTGAAGCTTATCGACGATTATAATTCCAAATTCTGCACTTTGATGATCATCACTATCGATATTAAATCGTCCAACACCAAGGCCTTCAGTTTTTTCTGGGTGGTTGAGAACTGCAATTGCAAAGTGGGTATTGTGATCATATTCAGTAAGTCTTACCAGTTCAGATTCTGAAAACCCTTTCTTGGCAACGAAGAAACGATGTTGAATCGTTTCAATTGATAGCGTCTTCATACCTTCTTGCAGGTATTCTTTATCTGAGGGTCTTAATTCTCTGATGAGGACTTCAGCGTTATTTTTTAATTTAATAATTTCTTCGTTGATAGGCATAAATAAATAATACCTCTGATTCGAAGTAATGACTATTATATTTAGAAGTTTTGACACAATCAAAATAAAGATATTACAATAAGATATGCACTTATGGAGGAGAGCTCAATGGATACTTACTACCCACTAAAAAAAGTGGCGCAGATATTTGGTGACAATAACTTAAGATTCTCTATTGAAGAATTAGAGAAATCTGGAGATATACCGGCTTCACGAAAATTTAGAAGTGGTGCTCTATTTAGAAATGGATGGAGTCGAGCAGAGTTACCACAAATTGGCGAAAAGGTAGGTTACTTTCCAAAGTTCTCAAAACCGGTTGCTCTTTCTGTTTTCACCACTAAGGGTGGAGTTTTAAAATCAACACTCGCATTAAATCTCGCGCGTACCGCAGCTCTTCACGGTCTCAAAACATGTGTTGTGGGCCTTGATATCCAAGGGGATGTTACAACTGCGCTGGGGTATGATTTTGACATTAAAGCGAGTAGTAAACTCGATGAGATAATTGCAAAATTAGATCAGACCAAAGGTCTAAATGATCTTTTTGCGGGTCAGGTTTCTCTGGAAGATATTATTGTTGGAACAGATCTTCCTAATTTATTTCTGATACCTGAAACACCTGAACTTGTGGCCCTGAATGATTCACTTAATAATATTAATAGAAGAGAATTTTGGCTAAAAGAGAAGGTTGTAACGCCTTTAAAAAATTACTTCGATATTATTATAATGGATTGTTCTCCTAACTGGAATAAGTTAACGACAAACGCTCTTGTGGCGTGCGACTCTCTAATTTCCCCACTTGAGTGTAAGATTAATAACTTTAGAAACTTTAAAGTATTCAGTCATTTTTTAAAAGAATTTAAAAATGAGATGAGACTTGATTTTGAAAATGTATTTATACCGACCAAATTTGCACCAAATAAGAAATTAAGTAGTGACATCTTTAGTTGGTATCAGGCAAATGTTGAAGGCTGTACATCTCTTGGAATAAAAGAATCGGTAACGGCTGAAGAAGCAATGGCCTTAAATGTTTCGATCTTAGAGCATGCAGGACTTAAACCAATTGGTCGTGATATGGTAACTTTGATGAAAGAAATCCACGATAGAGTTGAGACTTCACTTTCTGCGAGTCAAAATTCTTTTTCTCATGATGCACGAGTATTAAGTGCTCAAAAATTTAACTTTAACGGAGTAAGACCTTAGTATGGCATTATCACTTGATCAAATAAGCTCGAAGAAAACTTTTAACTCTAATTCTGACGAAGTTAAGAAAAATATTCGACCATGGAAGAGTAACGATCAGTTCGGTAAATCATTCTCTGGTAACCTTGCGGTAAAAAAGGCACGAGAAATAGCCAATCGTAACAACGAACTCGTTGAGTCTCTAAGAGGGGATGACGCCAATAAAGATCAAGTAAGTTCAATAGAAAAATTTATTAAGGCGAAAGAAGAAGAATTTGAAAATCTTGAAAAACAAGAAATTCAACATCGAAGAATCAAGGCACGTGGTGGTGTTATTGGTAAATTTAAAAATATGATTTTTGGACACTAGTCCTTAAGGTAGTTTTCTTTTTCTTTATCTGAAAAACATTCAGTAATTCGATTTCCAAAATTTTCTTCGAGAGTTTTCTTCGTTGCACCAATGACGAGGGAGTTAAATGCTTTTTGGCACAGGTCTTTTGTGTAATGGACTTCATACTTTTTACATGAGTTATCAAGTGTATTACAAGAGTTTGGAAAACCCTTGTAACAATTAAAAGAAATATCTTCACACTCTTTAGCCGTTAAATTCTTTTCAGAACATGATTGAAAAAGAATAAAAATAAAAGAAAGTAGGATTAACTTATTCAAAAAGTTGCTCGCTCTTTAGAATCTCTTTAAACTTATTCATTAAATCTAGTTCATAGTTTCCAAGCTCATTAATCATCAGACTTTTTATTGCATCTTGAGGAGATTCTCCTGTTGTGATGATATGTTTATCGTATGTGTTTACAAGACTTATAATCATCTCTGGCATTGATAGCTTCTTTTTCTTATTAGGGCCTAGACCTGATAAGACTTCTTCATGGTTGATGACAAGCTCCATAACTTCCTTCGTTACCCATGGCTTGTCACTCAAGGCCTTAACTGCATCTTTTACATGTAGTCCGTAAATTCTCTTGTCATCAGATGTATACTTGCCCTTTTCTTTTTTAAATAGAGACTGATCTTGTTGATTTAGACGAGTGATACCAACGTCATGAATTAATCCTGCTGTTGCAATATTATCAATTTGCTCGTTTGTGCATTTCATCTTTACTGCAAGCTTAGTTGCAAGGGCCGAAACATTAAGAGAGTGCTTTATAATCATATCTGCTTCAGATGCTTTCTTTCCAAAAATTTTCTTAAGTGCTTCTGGATTTTGTTCAACGATTTGTCTTAAACTCTTAGCTGCAGAGCTGGTCATTTTGTATGCCGATTCACTCTCTGGATCTTTTTGCATTCTTTCAACGGCCGTAGAACAAGCTCCATCAACGACATTTACCTTTTCATCAAGTGGAACTTTTGGATCATTCATTGTATCCATGAGTAACTTGTCGAGAAAGGCCTGGTAGTGTGGCTCATCACTTTCTGTAATGTAGAATTTAGCAATTTTTTGTTTCTTGAGTTTTGAGTACTTCTCCTCTTCTATTGAAGTACCTCTTTCACTATATTTTAAATATGTGTCTTTAAAGAAAATATAAAGATCAAATGATAATTCTCTATTTGGTTTTACTGTTGAAATTCTTAGTGGTGTATAAGCCATAATATCCTCAAAATTTTAATACAACTTCTGTTCCTAAACCTGTTGAAGCTTTAGTTATCTTTAGATCAATTCCCAAAGCTTTTGAATAAGATAAGACTAAGTATAGCCCAAATCCTGTTCCTTGTTCTCCTTGAGTACCGACTGTTGAAAAACATGATTTCTCATTTTCAACTTTTTCGATGAGTCCCATCTTTATGCCAATTCCATAATCGCGTATGACTATTATAGGCCTATTAGAATCATTTGAAAGAGTAATATTAATATCGGAGCCAGAATGTGAATATTTAATGGCGTTACTTAATATATTTCCAAAAATTTGGTGAATTAGTATCGTATTATTTGATTCAATTAGTATGTCTTTGTTTGGGAAAGACTTTATGAATGTAATATTCTTTTCATTCGCACGTTCTTCAAAATTATCAAGAGCCGTCGTTAAAGAATCGAAGAGGTTAACTTGTTCTCGTTCAATAGATTTCACTCCATTTTCAAGTTTTTGTTCCTCTTTAACAGAAGTCAGAATACTTTCAATATTACGAGCGGCCTTTCTAACTTTATTCCAGGCCTTATCATTGTCAAAGTGAGCGAGAGATCTTTCTTTTTGTCTCGTGTATGTGAGGATAATAAAAATTGAGTTTGCGATATCATGAGAAAGGACACGAATAATCTTTTGTAGCTTCTCTTTATTTCTTGCTTCTTCCTTGGCTTTGTTTTTTTCTGAAGTTAATATATTCATCTTGTAGGCGAGTGCGACTGATAATATAAGTACCTCTACAACATTACCAAAAATAATAATGTTTTGAGTGAAGAAGTTATAAGGCACAATTTCAAAGTAAACTCCAAACCAAAGAATAGCAGAACCATACATAAAAAACCAAGAGAAGACATAGACTTTAGCCAAGGGGTCATTATATAAGATCACCTTTTTAATACTTAGGTACATCATTAGGCAAATCGTCAAAATAATATTCAAATCAATTAGAGTACCAAAAAAACGTGGAATAATATTGTAAGCTGGAGTGAAGTTCATTAGTAATGTGAAAGTCGCTACGACGAGACTTGGCATGAGAATTTTTCTTATATTTGGATAAATATCCTTGAAGTTTAAAAATGAATTTGCAAAGAGTATTGAAGAAATAAGCGATAAGGATGAAAAGGCACCAAGGTGTTGATTAATTTCAAAACTCAGATAATTCCTTTCAAGATATCCAGTCATAATAAGTACTGTCATTGCTATTGAAGCTGCAAAAAAGCAGTAATAGAGAAAATCGATATCTCTGGTAAATGAAAATACGGAGAGGTTATATAAGAAAATCATGAGTATTGCGGCAATATAGAATATATATAATTTCTCGAGGTCACTTTCACTTTTGTTTACCGAGTTAATATTTCCGATGAAGAATTTTGTGTCGAGATGATGTAATCCTTCTCTCTTTATTAAAAATGTCGCGCTTTCATTTTCTTTTAAGCTAATTTTAAATTTAGGATGGACGCCTCCCTCTATTTGATGTGCCCCCATCATATCTTTTGCTATTGCAGAGTAAGTATTTGTTGAGGGATCTTTTTTTAAAAGTGTCAGCCTGCCAATCAGTCCAGAGCTTGAATAGAGATAGAAGTGATTGGATATATTCATCATGTTTTTTAGTTGAATACTAAACCAGACTGGCGTTGATGTGTAATTATGGTGAATTTCATCACTTTGGTCATACTCAAATTCTGATGGGATTTCAGTTGATTCTGCAACACCAATACTATTTGTTATATTTATGTTTCGCGTTATTATGTTAAGTTCTACCGTTTTTGCGCTGACAACTTGAAAAAAGAAAAGGTAGAATAGAAAAAAATATTTCATAGAGGACTTACCTTAATGAGCAGATTGTATTTTGATTTTACTTCACCGTATTCATATTTATTATGGGAGAAACTAATCCAATTAAATTTTGATTTTTCTCTAATTAATATTACCCCAGTTGTTGTTGGTAAAATTATAAGTGATGTTGGTAGCATTGGTCCAGCTGGTATTCCAGCAAAACGAAATTTTCTCTTTCAGGACTGTATTAGAAAAGCACACCGTGCAGGAATTAAATTTACTGCACCAGTAAGACTGCCATTTAATCCGATGGATATGCTACGAATTGTATGTGCCCTCGAATCAGATCAGGAGAAGCAAATTTCTTTCATTACCAGTGCCTTCAGATATGGCTGGAGAGATGGTGGTGATTATGAAGACTTTAAAAAGTTTAAGAATAGTATAGTTGAAAACTCTAGCATTGCTGAAGAAGAGTATGAAAATCTTATCAATGATCGTAGTGCAAGAAAGAAGCTGAAAACAAATATTCAAGAAGCTGTTAATTCACAAATTTTTGGTGTTCCATCCATAACACATAACGGGCGTGTATTCTGGGGTTACGAGGCCTTTGAAGATTATTTACTTAGTGTTAGTGGTAAAGATCCGCTTAATGAAAATATCCAAATATATAATAAATTCATCGAAATTGTTCAAGGAGAACGAAATGACTAATTTAAAATTCTTAGTTGTACTATTACTTTCTTTACAGATTTTTGCTAATACCAAAGTCTTAATGAAGACAACGAAAGGTGATATTGAGCTTGAGTTATTTGACTCAAAAGCACCAATAACAGTAAAGAACTTTCTCGCATATGCGAAAGAAGGTTTTTATAATGGAACAATTTTTCACCGTGTAATAGATAACTTCATGATTCAAGGTGGGGGATTTGACGTAAACCTCAAGCAAAAAGATACAAAGGCTCCAATAAAGAATGAGGCAACTAACGGTGTTTCAAATCAAAACGGAACCATTGCGATGGCGAGAACAAATATCGTCGACAGTGCAACAGCTCAGTTTTTTATTAATGTTAAAGATAATACCTTCTTGGACAACTCAGGTACTTCTCCTGCACAATATGGATATGCAGTTTTTGGTAAAGTAACAAAGGGAATGAGTGTTATTAATGCTATCAAAAAAGTGCAAACAGCGAGAAATGGTGGAATGGGTGATGTACCTGTTCAAAATATTATTATCAATTCTGTTACTGAGATTAAGTAACTCCTTAATATTTAAAGACCCCCTCTCTCTGGAGGGGGATTCATTTGCCCGCTAAAAGAGTTGTCAGTATTTATTTATAATTATTAGTGATGACAACAGCAAAACAAAAAATTCAAAGTGACCCGTACCAAAAATTCAACCAAATTAATGGGAAGCATCCTTTAATGAAGAGTTGTCCAGATTCCTTTATTTCTTATAAAGCGCGTAAGAGAAAAGGGGGGAAGGTATCCTTTTTTAACTTTGATCTTGCAAAAGAGATGGGGATTATTCCAAAGGATCATCCACATCAGCTAACTAAAGAGTTAGAGGCGAAAATCCTTGATACATTCTCTATTGTTATCATTAATGAGTTCGATCAAATACATGAGATTAAATATCCAGAAGATGAAATTCTTCCAAACGATTATATGGCGACAAGATACTTACAGCTTCAACATCCAAATAAGCAGGGAAAAACCTCTGGTGATGGGAGAAGTATTTGGAATGGTGCCATTTCAAATAAAGGTAAGACTTGGGATATCTCAAGTTGTGGAACAGGGGCGACAAGATTAAGTCCTGCAACACATATTCAAAAGAAGTACTTTCAAACAGGGGACCCGTCAATATCTTATGGGTGTGGTTATAGTGAGATTGATGAGGGTCTTGGAACTTTATTTTTTAGTGAAGTTCTTAATCGTAATGGTTATCAGACCGAGCGAGTACTAGGAATCATTGAATTTACCAAAGGGATCGCGATTAATATACGTGCCCATGTGAATCTTATTCGTCCGTCGCATATGTTTAATCATTTAAAGCAGGGGAACTACGAAGCGCTGAGTAATGTCGTGAATTACTTCATCGATCGAGAAATCACAAATAAGAGATGGACAGATGTTCCAACATCTAAAAAGGCGAGGCTAAAGTTTTTTCTGGATAAACAGATTGAAACTTTTGCTAAACTTTCTGCGAATTTCGAAGATGATTATATTTTCTGTTGGCTTGATTGGGATGGAGATAATATTCTTATGGACGGTGGTATTATCGATTATGGCTCGGTTAGGCAGTTTGGACTGTTTCATCATGAATACCGTTATGATGATGTTCAAAGGTATTCAACGACTATTAAAGAGCAAAAGGATAAAGCAAAGTATATTGTAAAATGCTTCATCCAAATTTATGACTACCTTACTGGAAAAGAAAAGAAGCCAATAAATGCTTATAATAAGCATCCTAAGCTTGAAGAATTCGAAAATATATTCCAAAGGCAAAAATCGAATAACTTACTTTTGAAAATCGGATATACACAAGAAACTTGTGATCTCCTTATTTCAAAGAAAACTGCTGCAGTGGAAAATTTAAAAAATATTTTCTCATTTTTTGAAAGGTCAAAGTCAGTACTAGGACCTGAAGAGGTTAGTGATGGTATCAATTGGAATGCTATCTTTTGTATGAGAGATATTTTACGTGAGTTACCACAAATATATCTCCACCGGGATGACATTTTAAAGCGTGAAGAGTTTATGGAAATCATGAAGTCTTCATATGCAACAGAAGAAGATATTGAAATAAATCCGACTCGAGCAAAGAAGATTGATGATTTTCAATCTGTTTATCTTGAATTGATTGATTTTGTCTCAAAGAAAAATCAGGTCACAAGACTTGATACACTACTTGCAGTAACAATGAGATCATCAATTATTAATAAGTACGACCGAGTGACAGGTGATAGCATTACAACAATAGTTAACAAGGTTCTTACACATAGGCCAAAGCTTAACTCTGAACAGATGTTTGAGTTGATGCACGAATTTGCTGAATATCAAAATTTAGATCCAGATACAAAACGACTTTCGAGGGAAAGAAATACTGAACACTCAAAGATAATGAGAGGGATGTTGAAGATTGTCCGTACGTACAGAGAAGGAATCTGATTAAAAGAGAGGGGATGTGAATCTCGTATTATACGGAGGTGGTCATGAGTGGGAGAATGATCATCTTGACTTAGAGGCCATAGGCTTAACAGGTAAGAAATCACCTAGTTTTACATATATTCCAGCCGGCTCATATGAGTCAGAAATAGAGTTTCGTGCTTTAATCAAGCAGTATCAACAATTTGGAGTGAAGAGGTTTCTTCATTTCTCAATTGATGTCGACTATGACCAAACACTCAAGGAAGAAGCTTTCAATTCAGATATTATCCATCTTGGTGGAGGCAATACCTATTACTTTTTAAAGTACTTACGCTCTAAAGGAATACTTGGAGAGTTGAAAAAATTTGTAAAAAATGGTGGGGTTCTCACTGGTTTAAGTGCCGGTGGAATCGTCATGACTCCAACTATTCATACCGCAGGATTCCCTGAGTTTGATTGCGATGATAACGATGAAAATATTAAGAACTTAAAAGCTTTAAGTTTAGTTGATTTTGAATTCTTTCCTCACTATCGAAATTCAAAGCGCTATGATAAGGAACTCCTTGATCACTCTACGAGGATCAAAAGGCCTCTCTATGCTTGTCCGGACGGAAGTGGGATTAGTGTTAGTGGAAAGAGTTTAAAATTTCATGGGAGAGTTTTCTGTTTCTTTGAAGGTAAGAAGATCGTTGTTTCAAAGTGAGCGAGAAGGTCTTGAGAGAATGAAGGCCATTACTGCAATTCCTGATGCCGCAACAATTACCTTGATATAGAGATTTACTTCAACAAAAATCAATGTATAGCTAAAGAAAATAATAATCGCTGAGCAAGCTATCCACTTGGTCTTCACACTAATCGCGCCATACTTTTCCCAGTCATTGATGATAGGTCCAAATAAGCGGTGCTCGAGTAGCCAGTTATGCATTTTCTTCGAACTCTTTGAGAACAGGTATGCTGCGAGGATGAGAAATGGAGTCGTCGGTAAAATTGGAAGAAAAAGCCCAATAAATCCGAGGACAATAGAAATAAATCCAAGAGTGAGAAAAATTAATTTCTTAGTTTTTCTCGATAAGGTCATTATTCAAACCTTTTAATCGGTGATGGCTTTTTTTGGGCCTTCACGCAAAAACGGATAGGAGCAGGATGTCCTTCTACCGTTTTGCTACTATCATTTGGATCAAGGAATTCTTCGAGGGATTGAAATGGTGGAGGACACCATGGTGTTGTACTTTGTTCTTCTGTTGTCGTTAATGATTCAGAGAGAACTTCAATATTTGTAAAGCCTGTACGGTTTAACCAATTTTTTAAGCAAGACAATGTTGGAAGAAACCAGACATTTCTCATTTTCGAGTAACGATCTTCAGGGAAGAGACAGATGCTTTCGTCTCCTGGTATTCCAATTGTCTCAAGAATGAGATGGCCTTCTGATTTTAGGGCCTCTCTCATCTCCATTAATTGTTCGAGGGGATGACGATGATGATAGATTATTCCCATCGAGAAAATTGTATCAAACATCGATCTAAAATAGGGAAGTTCTTCAATACCGAAGAGCTCAAATTTTAAATTTTCTCTATCTGCAATTTTGTTAATAAATTCAAACTGAAACTTATTATGAATAACGGGATCGATTCCAAGAACTAGTTCTGGTTGGTCTTTAAGCATTTGGAACATATAGTAACCATTGTTACATCCAATATCCAAAACAACTTGGTCTTTAAGGCTTCCTATTGCTTCTTCAATTCTTTTCCACTTTAAATTCGATCTCCACTCTGAATCAATAGCAAGATCATCGACCTTAAAAGGCCCTTTTCTCCATGGGATAAGATCTTTTGCAATCTCTGAGATAAGCTCTTTCTCAGAATTATCTGTGATGACGTGAACATAATCATCAACTTCAACTTTTGTTGCCTTCGCATTGAGTTTTGCTATCTTTTCTTGGATCGGAGAATACTTGTCTCCCGCTTTGTGTCCAGTCCAGCCATTTCTTTCTTCAAGAATTTTTCTTAAGCTTTCAAGATCAACATGTGGCTGATACTTTTCGAGATAGGAAAGTTCCATTTTTAATCCTTACTTGATTCCGAGGTAACAGCAGAAATTATACCATCTAAAAATCATTTCTGTCTTTTTAAAACCGGCATCATTCATCATTTGAATTTGGGCAGTAGGGGTGATTGGTCGTAGTACATTTTCGAGGGCATCTCTTTTTTGTGAGATTTCCATCTCAGTATAACCATTTCTTCTTTTGAAGTCGTAGTAGAGATCAATGAGTAGTTTATCAATTTGATCGTCATGGCAGACAATTTTTTCAGCAAGAATAAAAAGTCCACCAGGCTTTAGAGAGTCATAAATATTTTTAAGAATTTCTGGGCGAGAAGAGGGCTCAAGAAACTGAAGAGTATAATTCATAATGATCATACCAGCATCATTCATCTTATAACCTTCGATATCACCAGTTGTAAGAGTGATATCTTTTAAACCAAATGAATCAAGTTTTTTGCGGGCCCTTTCAATCATTGCATTTGAGTTGTCGACCCCAAACATTGAAGGACGAGGCTTGTCCATTTTTTTGAAGGCCTGTGCGATGATTTGGAGGGTTGAGCCTGTCGAACAACCAAGATCATAGATATTTCCGCTTACAAAGGCCCTGCGACACAAGTCACCGATGATTTTATGAATTTCATGATAGTTTGGTATCGAACGGTCAACCATATCATCAAATACCTGAGCAACGTCATCATTGAACTCAAATTTGCTTATTTCATCTCTATGTTTCTTAAATACTTCATCACGCATGGAGCCAAAATAAAACGAACTTGACCGTTTGTCTATAGACATTTTTTCCGATTCAAAAAAAGGCTAAAAAGGTGGACAATATTTATAGTTTAAAAAATGGAGTCCAATGGAAAAGTTATCTCGGTTTGCAAGATCATTTAATGAAACCCACCGAATTTGTACGCATGAAATTTCAGGGCACTTGCATCTCCTTAGGTTTTGTATTGATGAGTTAGTAGAGCAAATAGGTGAACACAATCAATTAGCAGAGAAAATAGAAGAGGGTGTTACCAAGTTAGAAGATATGAATAAGCTTTGGAAGATTTGCTCGCGTTATCATGACCCCTTCGGAGAAATCGAACTTGATGGACTCGCTGAAAAATCTGTTGGACTAGTATCTCTTTATAATAGCAAATTTATAAAAGATATTAACTATATCGTTGAAGGTGAAGTGGAGATGCCTACAGATGAAGGTATCCTCTTTATTGAAGCTATTTACTCTGCAGCTTCATTAGCATCATTCTTTGCGATAAAAGCTTCGCAAGATGAGCTAAGTTTTAAGATTAAAGGGGAAATGCTACCCGACGGAAAAAAAGAAATAACCATCACGTCCAATGTTTCAAAATTTTCACTTGAAGAAGCCCTGTCGCTGCTCGAAAATGGAAATGAAAACGAAAAAACTCAAAGACGTTTCAATGGAATGGCATTATTTAGAGAGCATGATGGATTGTATCGTATCGAATTAGTTAATAACTTTTTAAGTGTAAGGATTAGATTATGAGTTTTTCAGAAAAAGAAATTTGGATTTTAGAAGATGATAAGGGCTGTCAGTTTGTATACGAGCAGACTCTTGATCACCGTTATAAAACGAGATATTTTAGCAAGATTGCAGATTTTCAAAAAGCTCTTGAAGAATCAAAGGAAGACCCGGCTCTTCTCATTGCTGATCTTATGCTTGATGATGGTAACTTCATGACGTACTTAAACACAGGCAAGGACCCTCGTTTAATGACGATTCCATTTATTATCGTTTCTTCAATTGATGATATTGATGCTCTTAGATATTGTTTTATGGAAGGTGCTATTGATTATCTTACAAAACCATTTAAGAAGAATGAGCTTATTGTAAAAATCGAAAATATTTTCTCAGGAGCAAAGAGAACGGTAGCGACTTCACTATCAAATAGTCAAAAATCAGTGCTTCTCGATGGCAAGGAAATAGGTAATCTTACTAGTAAGCAAAAACAATTACTCGGATTATTTCTTGATCATCCAGATCGAGTCGTGACAAGGGATGATATTCTCGACAACGTATGGGGAGACACTAATGTCCATCCAAAAACTGTTGATGTTCATCTTTATAATTTAAGAAGAAAACTTCACGATATGGGATATATTATTCGCTCAGAAGGTGGAGGTAAGTGGTCACTTATCTCTGATACAATTTAAGCTCGTTAACGATTTCTTTTCTGGGCTTGAGACTTCACTTCTCTAGCCCGATTTTCACGTTTGTGATATAATTCAAATAATTTAGATCACGTAATAAGGGGTATATTATGAGTAAATTTAAGAAGTCCCTAAAGGTGGGCGAGAAATCTTATGCATACTTTTCTCTTAATGAAGCAAAAGCAGCAGGTCTTGGAAATATCGATAAACTACCAAGGTCATTAAAAGTTCTTCTCGAAAATCTTTTAAGACATGAAAATGGAACGACTGTAACATGGGAAGATGTTCAGGCCATTAACGATTGGGCTGAGTCAAAGAAATCAAATCATGAAATAGCATACAACCCAGCAAGGGTTGTTCTTCAAGACTTTACAGGCGTACCTGCTGTTGTTGATTTGGCAGCAATGAGAGATGCGATGGTAACTCTTGGTGGTGATCCACAAAAAATTAATCCACTTGTTCCTGTAGATCTTGTTATCGACCACTCCGTGATGGTTGAGCATTTTGGAAATAAAGAAGCATTTGAAAAAAATGTTGAAATTGAGTATCAAAGAAATGCAGAAAGATATAATTTTCTTAAGTGGGGACAAAAATCTTTTAAAAATTTTCGTGCAGTTCCTCCGGGAACTGGAATTATTCACCAAGTAAATCTTGAGTATCTTGCAGATGTTGTTTGGACCAATGAAGTTAATGGTGAGTTATTTGCTTATCCTGATACCTGTGTTGGGACGGATTCACATACAACAATGATTAATGGACTCTCTGTACTTGGTTGGGGAGTCGGTGGTATTGAAGCTGAAGCAGCGATGCTGGGGCAACCTGTAACGATGCTTATTCCTGAAGTTGTTGGTTTTAAACTAACTGGATCATTAAAAGAAGGAATTACGGCAACAGACTTAGTTCTAAACGTTGTGGAGTCTCTTCGTAAGCATGGAGTTGTTGATAAATTTGTCGAATTCTTTGGACCTGGATTAAAGGAACTTTCTCTTGCCGATAGAGCGACTCTTGCAAATATGGCCCCTGAATATGGTGCAACTTGTGGCTTTTTTCCAATTGATGAAAAAACGACAGAATACTTAAGACTAACAGGAAGAAAAGAAGAAACGATTTCTCTTGTTGAAGCATATGCCAAGGAGCAAGGCCTATGGCTATGTTCTGGTGATGCCGATCCTGTATTCACTTCAATTGTTGAACTTGATATGTCTACTGTTGAGCCGTGTATTTCTGGGCCAAAGAGACCTCAAGATAAAGTACAACTTAGAAATTCGAAGTCTTCATTTTCAGAGGCCCTAACTAAGACTTTTGGTTATGCTTCTGATGCTCTTCAAACAGAATACGCAGTTGAGGGGAAAGACTATAAAATGAAAAATGGTAATGTTGTTGTTGCGGCGATTACCTCATGTACAAATACTTCAAATCCTTCGGTGCTAATGGCCGCAGGTCTTATTGCAAAGAAAGCAGCTCAAAGAGGTTTACAGACGAAACCGTGGGTAAAGACTTCACTTGCTCCAGGTTCAAAAGTCGTCACCGATTATCTTGTTGCTTCTGGTCTTCAGACCTATCTTGATCAACTTGGCTTTAACCTTGTTGGATATGGTTGTACGACTTGTATTGGAAACACTGGACCACTTCCTGCTCCAATCTCCAAATCAATTAATGATAACAATCTTTGTGTAACTTCAGTTCTATCTGGGAATAGAAACTTTGAAGGAAGAATCTCGCCAGACGTAAAGGCTAACTATCTTGCATCTCCACCGCTTGTTGTTGCTTACGCAATTGCTGGAACGATGGACTTTGATATGAACAATGATTCTCTTGGAAAAGACCAAAACGGAAAAGATGTTTTCATGAAAGATATCTGGCCATCAAATGAGGAAGTACAAAAAGTTGTTAAGGAATTTATCTCAGGCAAAATGTATGAAACAAGATATGCCAATGTTTTTGAAGGTGATGAAAAGTGGAAAGCTGTCAATGCACCGGATGGAGAAACTTATCAATGGGATAAGGATTCAACTTATATTGCTCATCCATCTTTCTTTGAAAATATTAAAGATGGAATTGTTGAGCACTTTGAGGTTAAGAATGCTTCAATCCTCGCTCTTCTAGGGGACTCTGTGACGACTGACCATATTTCTCCGGCCGGAAATATTAAGATTGATTCACCAGCAGGTAAGTGGTTAACAGAGAGGGGTGTTGCAAAACATGACTTCAACTCTTATGGATCACGTCGCGGTAATCACAATATTATGATGAGAGGAACTTTTGCAAATATCAGAATCAAAAATGAAATGATTCCTGGAGTAGAAGGTGGTTTTACAAAGCACATTCCATCTGGTCGGCAAATGAGTATTTATGATGCGGCGATGAAGTACAAGGATGAGAATACTCCTCTTGTTATTATCGGTGGTCAAGAATATGGAACTGGATCTTCAAGGGATTGGGCCGCCAAGGGAACAAACCTCCAAGGTGTAAAGGCCGTGATCACTGAATCATTTGAAAGAATTCACCGATCAAATCTAATTGGGATGGGTGTGATGCCACTTCAATTTATTAATGGTGTAACTCGTAAATCTTTACAGCTTGATGGCTCTGAAAAAATTTCGTTAACACCAATTGGAAAAGAACTCTCTCCAAAGATGGAGTTTGAGATGACAATCCAAAGAGCGGATAAGACAATGGAAGTCATCAAGGTTGTGTCTCGTGTTGATACACTTGATGAGTTAAACTATTTCAAAAATGGTGGAATTCTTCAGTATGTTCTTAGAAATCTAAATAATTAGAAAATATTTAGTGAGCCTCCTTAACAATAAGGGGGCTTACCATTTAATTTTTCTCCAAATGCGTACAGAAATCAATAAAATTTCTGTTTCGTCGTATCTTCTTTCTCTTTACCAATGTTAAAATAATTTTTATTGTTTGGAAAACCTAATAAATATCATTTATGATACATCTTGTGTAAACATTAAAATTTGTTAATAATTGGATAGTAATTATTTATAAATAGGATATCTTTATGAAAGTCGAACATGATGATAAACAGGAACTCATTGAAGAGATCAACACTCTCTCTGATAATCTTGTAAGCTTAGAGTCTAAATATAGCTTAGACCTTTGTATTGAAATCAAAAGATCCCTTCACAATTTAAAAGGTACCTTACAAATGCTGGGCCTTGTAAATATTGGAGAATTCTTTCATGAGATTGAAGAGCTCTTTGATAAGAAGGTCCAAGATCTCGTCTTCCTAAACCTTTTGCTTCGTTATCTTAATGAGGCTGAGGAGTCGATTGCAAATTCATTAGATGTGGTCTCACAGAGTTTTGTTGATGAGCTTCAGGCCTTTTCTGGAAGTCCAATGCCAGAGCGTTATACAAGGGCAGGAATCGAACTCTTCAATGAAATTCAAGATCAAGCAAAATATGTTCCAGAGACTTCAAAACTAATTTTTGGTGAAGGAAATATGGTCTATGCTCTTTTAGAAGATGATTCATATCTCATTTTAAAAGATATTTTAAGTTCCTTAGATATCTACCTTCAACGTTACAAAAGTCTTGATGATATTATTACAGCAACGACCCAAATGACTCCAGAGTTTATCTTTGTTGAAAGTATCACAAAGGAAGAAGTTTCTCGAAAAATTCATAGCTCTCGTTTAGTCTTTAATAATAGTAGTTTCTTCTTTGTCGTTGATCATATTAATGACTCAATTTTGAATTCTATACGCAAGGATAGAAATACCTACTACTTGCAAAAGGGCCTTCGAAAAATCGATGTTATTTCAAAAATGGTTGCTGCTATCGAGTTTATCAACTACCACAACTTGATGGCCTCAGTTGTTAAATTTGAGCAGAAAGTATTTGCATATCACGACGATATAAAAAGTATTATGACAGCCAAGGGAGATGACGAGGATTTTGTTGGTTTTGAAAAGGCCTTTAAAGAAAGTTTAAAGGCCCGAAGTAAACTTCAAAAAACTAAGTAATTACTCAGCAAGAAGAATTGCTTCTAGAACTTCTTCATCTGAAGCGTTCTTTAAAGATTCGTCTGCATTTCTAATTGCATCCATTTCATCTTGGATTTCTGGAGAAATCGCTTCGTCAATCCCTTGAGTTAAAAGAGAAAGAGTTAGAGAAACTTCGTTCTTGAATGCATCAATTTTATCATCACCATCAAGGATGTCTGAAGTTGTAATTGTTAAGTAAGAAGAAGCTAGCATCCCATCAAAGAATCCATCTCCGTATCCATCATGGTGACCATGGTGATCGTGATATACTCTGATATTTGAACATTTAGTATAAGCATTTCCACGTCTGTCATACTTTGTAGTACATCTTCTTTCGTAAGTGTTGTGTGCTAAAGCAGAAGTTGCCATAAGCGCAAGTACTGTAACTGTTAATAATTTTTTCATTTTTGCCTCGTTGTGTTGTTGGCCATCCATGACTGTGTTAATCCGTTTCTATTTATAAATCTCTAAGTTTACTTTTTATCATACTCATATTTTCAAGTGCATTATCATAGCGTTCAAAAACTTTTGTATTTACACGCTTTATTTCATTTCTTACTTTTTCAAGAATTTCATTTCTTAACATGTCACTTTCATCTCTTTGATATGTGTCTGTAGTTAAAAAATCATTTTCAAGAGGAATTCCATATCCTAGTTCTTTTGTCGTTGTACCGTAGAGGTAAACATTTTTTAGTTCAACAGTTTCTTCAAGCATCTTTTTAAAGTCGTCTCCAAGAGTGTCGATTGTCTTAAAATCAGTCATTAAGGAAATAACTTTTAATCCATCAAGATATTGCCCATGTCCTTCAATTCCAATAAGAGAGAATACTTCCTTTTTTTCAGTGATTCTTGAGAGTGCTTCATTAATAATGTCTCTTCTATCGAGAGGGTGAAGTTTTGTATATTCTTCAACATTTGAAGGCCACGCCATATCAACGAGATTTGCTTTTAATGCACTGTAAACCTTGTTTAAGCTGTCTCCAAAACTTGGATAGTAATATCCATTTGAAGTTGCAAATTTCTTATCATCTAAAATTGATTCATCTGTTAGTCCAGTTTCTTTTAGGTACTTAAAGAGTCCTAGTGGTGTGACAACATCATCCTTGTAAACACTCTCTTTGTTTACTGCTAATTGAATAAGCTTGAAGGCCTCGTCCGCACAATTATTTGTAAAGAAAAAATATCTTCCAGCATATTCCCAATAGACTCTCAAGAGATGGTTTAAAAATCTTTCTCGTTGAGTGTCATTGAAGTTGATTGGTAGGGCCTTTAAACTTCTAAATTCACCACGTGTATATTGACGTTTTATTGCACCAAGATCAGAGACAAGCATTCGTGATGGATAGGCCCCAAAAACGCCTTTTGCAGCATTAATTGATATATCATCGACATAGGCAAGAAAGCTGATGACTACGTGTTCTCTTGAGTTTTTTCGACATTCTTCGAGTGTGTCAGTTATATTCTTACAAACGATAAGTTTGAACATTGAATGCCCCCACTTGCTCATCATTTGTGGACCTTCTGCTGCGAATAGAAACTGAACTTCTTTTATTTTTAATTTATTAACCGCGACAGACATTACTCCGTTGTCAGTCGTTAAATTTATTGAATCATTTGTTTTACATCTATAGCTTTTAAATGGAGAAGCACCAAGTTCTTTCTCATAATACTTATAGAGAGTAGGTCTTCTACATTTGAATTCTTCATCTAGAAAAAAATATTCAAAATTAACCGCAAAGAACTCCTTACGCTTCTCGTACTCATAATCATCTGGAGAACGCTTATGAAATGTATTGTAATTCTTGTTGAATATAGCTTCGGTGTCCCAAAATCCTAATGCTCTAAGTTCTTTGTCATTTGAGGCGCGCTTGACCCACAAAAATTTATTATCATAGGCGTGTGCCACTTCATGAAGTAGTGAGGCTTTTGTTAAGTCATAGAAGTTGCCATGCTTACAATCAAATTCTTTATCCGTATTCTTATCTTTAAGAACTTGAATAAGTCTCTTGTCGAGCTTAATTTTTCCAAGATTGTAGTTTCCATATTTAAATCCACTTGCAGAACATGGATCAGGTAATCCTTTAAATCCCTTATTCAGGTCAGCAAACTCAAAGGAAATGGTCTTCTTACCGAGGACTTTTTTAACCTTATTTGGAAGTGGTGTTAGCGTTTCGACGATGAAGTCTGTCGCAAGCTCCTTGATATCTGGCGTCGACTTTAGCTCTATCTTTAAGGCAAAGACAGGTTGAATGAGCAATGTTGCAAGTAATAGCTTCTTAAGCACAGTATCTCCAAATTATTAGTAATTTGAATATATGATGCATTGCGGTACTTATCAATGACTACAGTAAATTTTATAGACTACTAACTGCTCCATTTAAATGGGGATAAACTTTGAGGTTTTGCTTATGATTACTTATATCTAAGGACTAGAATTTCTAGCTGCTCGAAAAATTGTAAGTTACTACGAAGATTGAAGTCGTCTCACTGAGCAATCTGTTAGTTTGTGGTGATATCTGTCCCCATTTTACTGGGGCAGTTGATATTTAGTAAGCGCAGTTCTTATTGATTTTTTCTTCGACGAGATTAACGATAGTTAAGTTATGGAGATTTTCCATACTTACTTGGTGACCTTTACAACTTTGCCACTCTGGAAGATAAAGTGGCCCATTTGATTCATCTTTCTTGTCTGCTATAAAGCTTGGACCGTGGGCAACATAGAGTTCTCTAAGGGCTTGATCTGAGAGTAAGCCTTCCGATTTTAATGTATCTGCAATCTCAAATGGTGAAGTGAAGCCAACTTGTGAAGATGTGGGATTGGCCTTGTCGTTATCAAGGTCATAAGCAACGCGTATAAAGGTATAAAATTTTATCTCTGGATGCTTGTCCATAATATCTTGATAGAAGTGAACGTCATGCTCCCCATTGTCTCCAACGAGAATTACCTTCTGTGGAGATTCATCCTTTATTAGTTTTTCGAGCTCGATAACTTTATGTTCTGTTGAACTAACTCCGGAGCCTCTAAGTAGTAGTTTCCCTGCAGGGAATTTACCATTCTTCAATGTTTTGCGGTGAGAGTTTCCCATGAGTCTTTCAGGAGCATTTGTTAAGTAATAAATATTAAGTGAGTTTTCTTTTTTGAGTTCACTATAAAGATCGGCCATCCCAAGAAAAATATTGTGAGTTCTAAATGCCGTGCTAATTTTTCCAAAGGTGCTTCGGATATGGGCCACTTTTATTGTGTCATCAATATCTGTAACGAGTACCGTTTTTGAAAATGTTAATACTGAAAAGAGAGTTGCAATTAGTAATTTCGTTTTCATTTAAATCCCTATTAAATTTTATAGATTTTAGCTTTCGTTATATCAAGTCTTTCTTGTAGTACACGCATTAATTTACAGTTACCATTTTCACTCACTTTAAATTCGATAAGCTTAATGGTTTTCCAATTGTCGATAAATTTTCTCGAATCAGAAAGGTTAAGTGCATCAAGTTTCTTATTACTTTTCTCAAAGAGGTAATCGCAACGAGAAACTGTTTCAAATGTTGATGTTAAGAGTTGATCAATCTCATAAATATATTGGAGTTTAAGTCCTTTTTGGTAGTCAGATAAATTACTCTCATCTAAATTCATCGCTTGAGTTTTCAGCGACTTGAGCTCAGTTTGGGCCGAAATGCCAAGGCCAGCTTCAATTGAATTCTTTGCTGATTGCAGATTGTTTGAAATCCTTAGAAGCTGTTCACTGGCCACGGCATTAAAGCTTAGGGCAGTGAATAAAATGATAAGAATTTTCTTCATCGTTAGTGTGTTCATAATGTATATAGAAGCAATCTCTGTGCCATCTTTTTGACAGGCTTTTAGATAGATAGACTGTACTACTTTTAGACAGTGTCAAATAATATGTATTATTTAGCTAATTACTGGCATCCGATTGACATTTGGGGTGGAGATAAAGAATATGGCATACTTATACATATAGAAGAGGAATATTGATGTTCTATTTTGATCATGCTGCTTCAACCCCGATTAATAGGGAAGCATATGACATTCTCTGCAAAAGTCTTGAGCTTGATTTTGCTAACCCGGCGTCTAAGCATAAGCTTGGTACAGATCTTAGTAAGAAAATTCAAAGAGCGAGAGAAGATATTCTTTTTGCTTTAAATCTTACTGATTCAAATATTCTTTTTACATCATCTGCAACTGAATCAAATAATCACGTTATCAAAAATTATTCCAAGCTTGGAAGGGTTTTATATTATAAAATGGATCATCCGAGTGTCACAAATAGTGTCGATGATAAAGGTGTTGGTTTAAAGCTTAAAGATAACTTGGCCGATTTTCTTGATGATAGTATTTGTCTTGTTGTCCTCACGCTTGTTAATCCTCAATCTGGATTAGTCATTGATATTGAGTCCCTTGCAAAGCAAGTAAAAGATTTTAATCCAAAAATAAGGGTCCTTGTTGATGCTGCACAAGCAATTGGAAAAATTGATTTTGATTTCTCGAAGAATTCACAGCTCTTTGATTATATCAATATTGCTGGTCATAAAATTGGTGGGCCAAGAGGTATCGCTTGCTTGGTTTATAAGAAGAATGACAAGACACTTGCTCCGTTACTTGAAGGGGGAGGGCATGAAGATGGACTTCGCTCATCAACTCCAAGTACAGCTTTGATTTTATCTCTTAGTTGTGCACTTGTACTTGCAGTTAAAAATATCAAACAACAGACAGCGAAGGTTAGTCTTCAGAGATTGAAGCTAGAGGAGTGCTTATTAAATGCACATCCAAATATCAGCCTACCTTTTAAGGAGCAATCTACTTCTCCATATATTATTGCCGTTCTCTTTAAAGGCATACCAAGTGATGTCATCTTAAGGCATTTAGAAATGAAGAAGGTTTTTGTTTCAAGTACCACGGCATGCTCATCAAAAATTAAAGGATACAATCCGATGCTCGACGCTCTTGGGATTGAAGAAATGTATCATAAAAATATTTTAAGAGTCTCTCTTGGGTTTTCAACAACAGAAGAAGATATTGTTGGTTTTATCCATGCTTTTAATCAAGTGATAAATGAAATTAAATTTTTAATAAAGAAATAGGATATTACGATGTTTACTACAATTATAATTAACGTTGATGAACTTTGGCTAAAAGGAAAGAATAGAAAAACTTACTCAGATGCTCTTCGAAAGCATGTCAGGGATATACTTTCTTCTTATCTTGAAACCAAGTGGACGATCAGAAATGATCAGCAACGTTTCGTATGTGATTGTGCAGAAGGGTTTAATGATGCTGTGATCGCAAGACTTTGCGATATTCCAGGTCTTCATTCAGTACTAAAAGTTAGAAAGTGTGAGAAGGATCTTGATAAGGCGGTAAATCTCGTTCTTGCTGATCTAAAACTTAGAACAGATATTAGTACATTTAAAGTTCAAAGTAAGAGAGTCGATAAATCATTTCCAACTCAAAGTAGAGAGTTAAACCTACACTTTGGTGGAGCAATTTTAAAGAATACCCATCTTAAGGTTGATGTACATAATCCAGATATTATTGTTGAAGTAAAAATTTTAAATGAGCATATCTATCTCTCATGGGAAAAGCACTACGGAATAGGTGGTCTGCCAGTTAATACAAGTGGACACGTCGTAACTCTTATCTCTGGAGGTTTTGATTCACCAGTTGCTAGCTACCTAATGTCTCGACGAGGGTGTAAGCAAACTTTTGCTTTTTTCTACGCGTATCCTTATGTCGGAGAAGAAGTTAAAGAAAAAATTGTTAAAATGTGTCAGATTCTTGCAAAGTTTCAAAATGGGGCAAAGTTGTATGTACTCCCTTTTGGAAATATCCAAAACTTTATTTCAACTGAATGTTATGAAGAATATCGAACTCTCTTTTTTAGAAAGTATATGATGGATGTCTCTTCAAAATTGGCCGATAAAATTAAGGGAGAGGCTATCTTAATGGGAGATTCTCTTGCTCAAGTATCGAGTCAGACCCTTCACAATATGGCCGCCCTTGATAAGAGTTGCGATAAATTAGTTCTTCGTCCATTACTAGGAAATAACAAACTTGATATAATTGCTCTGTCAAAGAAGATTGGAACACATGACACATCAATCATTCCTCATGATGATGCTTGTGCTCTCTTTGCTCCTAAACATCCTATTACTAAGCCTAAGATGGAATACTTCAATAAGTTTATGGAGAAATTTCCTTGTACTGAACTCATTGAAGAGTGTATCGAGAACGCTGAAGTATTTTCGTTTAATAATAGACTAATGGTGAAGGATAATAAATTTACGAAAAATTAACATACGCTTGTCTTCTTTTTTTCCGATAAGGGGTAAAATATACGAGTCATTTCCCTCTTTCTAAGTAGTTAGAATCGAGATAAAATGTCCCTTAGTAAAATAAATTGGAGACAAAATGAGCAAACATTTCGCAACGTTAATTTGCATTCTTGCAATATCTTTCTCTACAGTAACGTCAGCACAAACTAGTGGTCTTTTTACTGTAAATAGGGATCAGGTTCTTGGAAAACTACTCAAGAAATACTTAGAAGAACTACACTATAGGAAGGTCAAGATTGATGATGATCTTTCACAAAAGGCTTTCAATCAATATATCGAGAAATTAGATTATTCTAAACAGTTCCTATTAAAGAGTGATGTTGCAGAGCTATCTAAGTACAAGCTTAAAATGGATGATCAAATGCTTGATGGTGTTTATCCGATCATTGAAAAATCATTTAACATCATGATGGAAAGAATCAAAAAAGCTGAGGCATTGAGAGAAAAATTCTTTAAATCAGAATTCACTTTTGATGCTGATGAAAGTATCGAAATAGATCCAAAGAAAAGAGATTTTGCAAAGAATGAGAAAGAATTTGAAGACTACTGGAGAAGAAGCTTTAAACAATCTGTACTTTCTCGTTATACATCAATTCTAGAAGATCAAGAAGAATTGAAAAATCCAAAGAAAAAGAAAGACGAAGAAAAGAAAGATAAGAAGCATCAGAAAAAAGATAAGGATGAAGGAAAAATCCTGACGGAGAAAGAAATCGTTGTGAAGGCCCATGAAGCGATTGCTAAGAAGTATCAAAGATACTTTGAAAGAGAGTTACAAGAAGAGCGTGATGACTTCATGGATAAATTTTATAATTCAGTGACTGAAATTTTTGATCCACATACAAATTACTTTGCTCCAAAGAAAAAAGAAGACTTTGATATCGATATGTCGGGGAGCCTTGAAGGTATTGGTGCAGTTTTAACTGAAGATGAAGGTTATATTAAAGTTAATCAAATCGTCCCAGGTGGAGCAGCTTGGAGACAAAAAGAACTTGAAGTTGACGACCTTATTCTAGCCGTTTCAGAAGGTGGAAGTGAAGACGTCGTTGACCTTGTTGGAATGCGTGTTGATGATGCTGTTAGGTATATTAGAGGTAAGAAAGATACGATCGTTAAACTTCAAGTAAAGAAGGCCGATGGATCAAGAAAAACTATTCCAATAAAAAGAGATGTCGTTGTTATTGGGGCTTCATTTACAAAGGGATCAGTACTTGAACTTGATGGACTTAAAATGAAGATTGGTTATATTCACGTTCCAAAATTCTATAGAGAATTTGGTGGAGATGTTAATTGTACTGCCGACGTTAAGAATGAATTGATAAGACTTAAAAAGCAAAATGTAGACGGTGTAATTCTTGATCTAAGAAATAATGGTGGAGGAGCACTTACAGATGCTAAAGAAATGTCTGGTCTCTTCATCGAAAAAGGTCCTATTGTTCAAATTAGAGATGGAGCTGATCGTACCGAGGTACTAACAGATACTGATAAGAGTGTAGAATATAACGGACCACTGATTGTGATGATTAATAGATTTTCAGCTTCAGCCTCAGAGATTGTTGCTGCAGCCCTTCAAGACTATGGCCGAGCAGTTATCGTTGGTGGAGCACAGTCTCACGGTAAGGGGACTGTTCAGCAGGTTATCTCACTCGATAACGGATTCATGTCAAGTATGGTTTCTGAAAAACTTGGAGCACTGAAGTTAACAGTACAGAAATTCTATCGAATCAATGGAGATTCAACTCAGTATAAAGGGGTTACTCCAGATATTATTATTCCAGATCAGTTTAGCTATATTGAAAATAGAGAAAAAGATCTTAAGTACTCTCTTCCGTGGGATAGAGTTGAAGCTAAGAAGTATACAAAATGGAATGGACCAAAATATAGCCTTGATAAACTTAAGAAAAGAAGTGAAGGTCGCGTTAAGAAAAATGCACGTCTTCAAAAAATTAATGACAATGTATCCTACTTAAAGAAGAGAAAAGATGATACAAAGGTCACTCTTAATTTGAAGCAGTGGTTAAAAGAAGAAAAAGAAAATAAGAAAATGGTTGAGAAGTTAAAGCTTGATGATGAGAATAAAGGTTTAACTGTCACACATTTTGAAGAATCTTTGAAAGCGCATGAAACTGTTCGTGAAGGCGAAGAGAAGCAGTGGCAAGAGGATTTTAAACAAAGAAAAGAAGATTGGGTTGAAACTCTAAGAAAAGATGCAGGACTTGAAGAAGCGATGTATATTCTTGCAGATTTAATTGAACAAACATCAAAAAAAATGGTTTATACATCAGGAAAGTAAAATGAGTGATATTTTAGATAATAAAGAAATTGAAGTTGTGATGGAGATTTTAGAAAATCTCGAAGATGAAGTTCTTGCAGTAGAACTTTTAAAGAAATTCAATGAAGCTTCTAAAAATCTAGGACTATTAGTTGTTAACAAGGACCCACGTATATCCCATGCCGAATGGAAGGTTCTCTGTGATGAGGCCCAAAAAGAGCTGGATGATATTGTCTTTGCAATAAAGAATTTATAAGAACTGGCCCCAATTTGGGGCTTTTTTTTTGCTTTGCAAGATGCGATTTTGCTCCACTTTTCAAAAAAAGAGACATGCTGACTCTTAAAATCTCTCAGAATATTGGCACGACAATTGCTTTATGAATTTTATCATTCAAAAGGTAGAGGGAGAAAAGCCAATGAAGAATTTATCAGTCGTACTGTTATCGTTAATATGCACTCAGTCATTTGCTATGAAAAAAAGCAGCACTGTCGATTTTTATGGTGCAGAGTTTAGGGGATTTGAACAACTAGGAATTAAAAGACTTCTTAGAGATGATCTTTCTCGCCGTGAATTATCTGTATGGAATATTGAGAATATTCAAGTCGAAGCAAAGAGTTTCGATGGTCAATCACAGATTAAATTAGTTTCTGGAAGAGGTGAAATAGCTTCATTTGACGTTCAAGGAACACCTGATAATTACGATTCTCAACTATCAGGCTACCAAACAAATAGTTTTAGAATACCAAGCTATGCTAATAGAGATGGTGCTTTAAAGTTAGTGATGATTGGAGATATTAAATTAAGTGAAATTAAAGTTGATCTTGAGGCCTCTCCATCTTATGACTTCAGAAATGTATCTAAACTTCAGTTTGCAGACGAAACAAATTTTAAAGTTTCAAAAGTTCTAGGCTCATCTGAAACTATCCGAGTTAATGGACCAGTTGATGGGATTAAGCTTATTGGCGACAAAGAAAAAGTTTCAGTAACTGGAGTGACGCTACACTTTAGTGATGGAGAAAGAATTGAATTAACAGAACTAGACGGTAGGTTAAAACCTGGTCAGTCCGTGGCATTTAGATTTGCTCATGAACTCGATAGACCACTGGATAAGATTGTTGTGAGCGCTGTTTCTTCTTCTTTATTTGGCAGTCGAGGAAGACTTAAAGTTCAACTAGGAAATAAGTAGTTTCATAAGTAAGGGTGCTAATGAGCACCCTTATTATTCAATCATTAGTTTCTGGATAAAGTCACTTTTCGAACGAACACTCTTTTCGGCTTCTGATTTACTAACGAGACCCTTCTTGTAAAGTTCCATAATATTTTGATCAAAGCTTTGGCACTTAACGCCTAATTCGTTAGTTCCACCTTTTTCAATGATTTGAATAATACGATCGAGAGGTTCTTCTCCGCGAATACATTCTTTTACTCCAGGATTTGTCACCATAATTTCCTGAGCAATAACAACTCCACGCTTAGCCTTAGTACTTTTAACCATTCGTTGTGAAATAGTTGCAAAGAGGGAATCGGCAAGTCTTTTTCTGACATCATTCAATTCTTCAGGTGGAAACATTGACATGATTCGACCAATTGTAGCTATGGCGTCAGTCGTATGTACTGTCGCAAAAACAAGATGTCCTGTCTCTGAAGCTTTAAGAGCTGTTGAGATACTCTCGGCGTCTCTTAATTCTCCAATAAGAATAACATCTGGGTCTTGTCTCATTGCGGCCCTAAGTGCTGATGTGAAGTCCTCAGTGTCAGTACCAATCTCTCTTTGAGTAATTCGTGATTTCTTTTGTGGGTGAAGAAATTCGATAGGGTCTTCAATTGTCACGATATGTCTCGTTTCTGTTTCATTTATTTGATTAATAAGTGCTGCCAGAGTTGTACTTTTTCCCGAGCCTGTAGCACCCGTTACGAGAATAAGCCCACGTTTCTTTGTCACAATACTTTTTAAAATAGGGCTAAGGTTAAGATCATCAATTTCTGGAACTGACATCGGGACAAGCCTTAATATCAATCCTATCTTATTACTATATCTAAAGAAGTTATAACGAATACGACATACTTCTGGTACTTCATAAACAAAATCGAGATCCTTGATATGATCGAAATTCTCGAGTTCATGCTTTGGAAAAATAATATTACAAATATCTCTTACATCCTCAACTTCAATATTCTTATTGGACTTCACTGGAACTAATTCACCTCTAATTCTCAAACATGGAGGTTCGCCACTTCTGATATGGATATCACTTGCATTATTTTGAAGTGCGACGTCGATGAGTGAGTTGAGATTATTTAAGCTGAATGCCATTGCTATCCTTTGAAATTGTCAAAAATAGAGAATTGTTCTATGCTAAGTTATCGGATAATTTAGAAATGAGTTTAAAAAATAAATGACTAAAAAGATTTTAATTATAAGATTTTCAAGCTTTGGCGATATTATACAAAATATGGCCGTTATTCCTTATTTAAAGCCTGATTACAAAATTCATTGGCTCGTAAAAAAAGAATTCGCAGGCCTTGTTTCGCTTTCTGATAGTATTGATCAAGTAATATCTTTTTCTAAAGAAGATGGTGTTATTGGATTGATAAAACTCGCGCTGAAGCTTAGAAAGGAAGGGTATACTCATCTCTATGATGCTCACTCAAATATCCGTTCACGAATCTTTACTGTATTTTTTAAATTATTTTTAAACATTGAATACAGAATTCGTTCCAAAGATCGAATGAAGCGAATTTTGCTTTTTTCATTCAGAATTAATAAATTTCCAAAACCATTTAAAGGAGCAATCTCTTATATCGAACCGATTAGAGACTGGATTGCTGATGGTGGAGAGAGTGAGAAAATTGATCAGTGGCACTTTCAAAATGATCTAACGAAAAAGGTGGATGATCTCCTTACTTCTTTTCAAATCGATGATTACATAACTATTGCACCATCGGCCGCTTGGGAAATGAAGCGTTGGCCTATTGAGCACTGGAAACAATTGTGTCTTGAACTTCGAGAGTTCAAAATTATTGTCTTGGGTGGTCCTGCTGATGTATTTTGCCAAGATTTAGCAGATCTTGATCCTCTTCGAATTTTTAATTTTGCAGGTAAAACTAATTTGATGGAGAGTAGTTATCTTGTTCAAAAATCTCTTGCATGTATAAGTGCCGACACTGGAATATTGCATGTTGCTGATACATTACATGTACCAACCCTCGCATTAATAGGACCAACAGCTTTTGGTTTTCCAAGTTCTTCAACATCAAAGGTTTGCGAAGTTGATCTTCCATGTCGTCCTTGTACGAAGGATG
>CAZQJK010000043.1:0-35309 GCA_964593545.1 uncultured Bacteriovorax sp.
GAATGTTCCATTCTTCTCACTTTCAGGTTCTGATTTTGTGGAGATGTTTGTTGGTGTTGGTGCATCGAGAGTTAGAGATCTTTTCGAACAAGGAAAGAAGAGTGCTCCATGTATTATCTTTATTGATGAGATCGATGCTGTTGGACGTCACAGAGGTCATGGAATGGGTGGAGGTCACGATGAGCGTGAACAAACGCTTAACCAACTTCTTGTTGAGATGGATGGTTTCGAATCAAATGAAGGTGTTATCTTAATCGCGGCAACAAATAGAATTGATGTTCTTGATAGTGCTCTTTTAAGACCAGGTCGATTTGATCGAAGAGTAACTGTTGGATCTCCTGATGTGAGAGGAAGACTTGGGATTTTAAAAGTCCATACAAAGAAAACTCCACTCGCTGAAGATATTAATCTTGAAGTTATTGCAAAAGGTACTCCTGGTTTTACAGGTGCTGATCTTGCAAATCTTGTAAACGAAGCGGCCCTCTATGCGGCACGCTACGGTAAGAAGAAACTTGAAATGATTGATTTTGAGCAAGCAAAAGATAAAGTATTAATGGGACCAGAGAGAAAATCGATGGTTATTTCTGACCATGAGAAACGTGTGACGGCATACCATGAGGCTGGGCATACTCTTGTAGGTTTAAATCTTCCAAAAGCAGATCCTATTCATAAAGTCTCGATCATGCCACGTGGTGGAGCTTTAGGTGTTACGCAAACTCTTCCAAGTGAAGATATGTTAAACCTAACAAAAGAGAAGGGTGAGAACTACATCGCATTTTTAATGGGTGGACGTTGTGCTGAGGAGTTAATTTTTAGTGAAATTTCAAATGGTGCTTCCAATGATATTGAAAAAGCAACAAGCCTTGCAAATGCAATGGTATGTTCTTGGGGAATGTCTGAGAAACTAGGGCCTAGAAATTATAAGAAACCTGGTGCTAATCCATTTGGTGGGGCTCCTGGTGAAGGTGTTGGTTATTCAGAACAGACGGCAAACGAAATTGATTCTGAAATTCATTCTTTCATTGATAATAACTACAAGCTAGCGATGAAGATTCTAACTGATAATCGTAGTGCTCTTGAGAGAATTGCTGAAGGCCTAATGGTTTGGGAAACGCTTGATCTTAAGCAAATCAAAGACCTCGTTGCTGGAGAAGATATCGGTGTTCCTATTATCGAGAAGAAAGAGAAAAAGCCAATTATTGGTGAAGATGGATCTTTAATTCACGTTGATAAGAATATTCCTGATGATGGTGTCATCGCATAAGTAATGCTAAATAACCAAGTCCAAATAATGGGAGTGATTAACCTCACTCCCAATTCTTTTTCAGACGGTGGCGAACATCTAAGTTTCGATTCACTAAAAGCTAAGGTCAAATCTTTTACAACTCATGACAATCATATCATCGATATTGGGGTGGAGAGTACGGCGCCATTTAATGACGCCATTACTTATGAACAGGAAATTGAGAGGCTTGATAAGTATTTCTTTAGTGCTTTAGATGACTTTAAGACCCTCGGAGTGAAGACTTTCTCCTTTGATACGTACAGGCCTTTGACGATGATCTACGTGCTCGATAAGCTTAAAGGTCATGACTTTGATATTATCTGGAATGACGTTTCTGGTGTTGTCGATGATGAGCTGATTGAACTTCTTAATGTTTTTCCAAATCTTAAATATATTCTCTCTCACAATCTTGCAGGCAAGCGTGCCTTCTCAGGTGAGCATATGGATTACGTCGATCCAAATTTAGAACCTTCAGATGTTATGAGCTTTTTTGAGTCTCGTCTAAAGAAGTTAGCTGAAGCTAAAATCGATCTCTCTCGAATTTGGTGTGATCCATGTTTTGGATTTTCTAAAACGGCCGAACAAAATTATATGCTTCTTGAGAGGCTAGGAGAGTTCTCTAATTTTTATCCCCGCTGGCTGATTGGAATATCTCGCAAGTCTTTCTTGCAGCGCCTAGTTCCTGGATTTGAGAGGCTTGATCGCGAGGAGAGACTTTTTCAAAGTGAGAAGTATCATGTCGACTATCTTGTTAAGGTCCTTAATATTCTCAATGATAAACAAGTTATTCTTCGAGTCCACGACATTAAGAGCTTATCTTTTTTACAATAGACTAGATATTTCTTAATTATTGATGCAATGTGTCAAAATGAGAAAAAATACGTTTCGATCCCTTCTTTTATTACTTCTAATGAACACAGTATTTGCTCGTGAAGTGGTGACATATTTTAGTGATGGTAAAAGTATTTCGAACAGGAAAACCTATACTGACGAGATGTTAGTCCAGGAACAGAGTTACTCGATTGATGGGGCCGAAGTTACTCGAACAAAGTATGAATATAATGACGACGGCACAGTTCTTCGTTCTCGTTTTACATATGATTTTGATACTCCTAAGGATAAAGAGCTCATTCGTATTGAAGCGGGCCGCGAGGTCATACTGAAGCGTTATGGATATGATAAAAATAGCCATGTGTTAGAAAGCATTGATAGCCTTGAAGATGAGCGTGTTGTATCTCGTTACGTCTTTGCACAAGAAGGCGAAAATTTTAATTATCTTTTTAAATACGATGAGGATCGTATTGTCGGATTTGACGTGACAAATGAAAATGGCGATGTCATTGGTGACTACGACCAAAGTATCGTTGGATCAATTCCCGGTGGGCCACAAGATGCACTGGTTAAAATTGCTGTGATTGACTCTGGATTTGATCATGGTCATATTGACCTGCGAGATCATATATTAATTAATGAAGATGAAAATTTCAGTGAAACAGACACTGATGGGGATGGCTTCGTTGATAATGTGCTAGGAGTTCACTATGACGGATCAAGTAATCTCAATTTTTCAAATCCTTTTCAGTCACGAATAATCGATCAGACCTCTTCACCTAAGAAGAAGGCCAAGACCTATGGAATACCTTTTGAAACGATAAATACGAATTCAACAGGACAAATAAACTCACATGGGACACACGTCTCATCAATTGCTTTACGTGATCTTGAATCCGCATCTCTTCTTGCTTTTGCGGGGGATTTTGGTGAGTCAAGGTACCTTGACTTAATTTCTAAGAAAATTAAAGAGTCCAAAATTGATTTTGTGAATATGAGTTTTTCCTTTCCACACTTTTCTTCTGGAGATGTAGCTAAAGAAACTTATACGAGTTTACAAAATCTCTTCAGGCAAAATCCTGAGACAGTCTTCTTTGTCGCCTCAGGAAATAATGGGCGACTTCTTACGGCGGGGAGAGATTCTTGCTTGTACCCTGCTTGCTATCAGTTTGAAAATGTTGTGACCATTGGTGCAACTAATGATGATCATTTTCATGAAGATGGTATCGAGAAGATGGCAGAGTATTCAAATTATAGTGAAACCTATGTTGATTTATTTGCGCCAGGAACGAGGGTTAAGGCCGCTTTAATTGGTGATATGTATATTCGTTATAGTGGGACTTCCATGGCCTCCCCTATGGCGCTTAATCAGGCCGCACTATTGAAAGAGTCTAACCCGGGACTTTCCGCACTTGAAGTACTTTCAATACTCAAGAAAAGAGCGAGAAAAATTCCTGGAGTCATTTCTAAGTATGGAGTAATTCGTCCATATCACAAGGACATCTAAGAGGACATTGTAGTTTTTACAAATTGTGCTAGAAATTAACATTTCGATGTCGATCTCACATACAATGTCGCTGTTAAATAATTGGAGAATCTATGCGTTTAAAAGTACTTACTCTACTGCTCTTAGTTTCCTTTTCGGGACAGGCCAAGAATAAGGCCATCTACGGAGAGTTTAACGTTTCACACACAGAGACAAACTCAGATATTGGAATCAGAATATCATCAAAGGCCACGGCCTTAATGGTCAATAAGTTTAGCGTCGAAAGAATCACTGACAATCTCTTTGCGATGATAACAAGAACACTAGGCCAGCGTGCACCGCTTTGCGAGGGAAATCCTTGGAAGGATGAGATCGCACTCGGTTCATGTTCAAGTTTTTTAGTTTCTAAAGATATGCTTGTTACTGCTGGCCACTGTCTTCTAAATACTCAGTGGGACTGCGATCAGAAAACATTTATCTTCAATGTCGAATCTCAATTCTTTACATCTACTAGTAAGCAGTACTTTTTAAAAGATGACGTTTATCGATGTTCAAAAATTTTAGCCCACACGATTGATGCTGATACAGGCGTTGATATTGCTATTGTTAAACTCGAGAGTGAAGTGAAGGGTGTAACACCTCTTAAATTATCTCGTACCGAATTAGAACATGATTCACAGATCGCAATGATTGGAAATCCTCTTGGCCTATCAAGCATGACATCTGAAAATGGTCGCATCAGAAGTATTGAAGAAGATTTCTACGAGGCCGATCTTGACTCTTTTGCAGGCAATAGTGGAGCTCCTGTTTTTGAAAAAGGTAAGAGAGACGTTATTGGTGTACTTGTTCGCGGAGAAGAGGATTTCACTTATAACGAAGAATCAGAGTGTTTTGAGCAAGTAAAGTGCGAAGAGGGCAGTTGTCGAGGTGAGGATATCGTTAAATCGACGACAGTTTTAAAATTACTTGAAAGTATTAAGTAACTTCTAATATTTATCACTTGAATGTCTGGTGCTATTGCAACTAAAATAGTGCCATGATCGTTCTTGGCCAGATTGTCCTATTTACAAAGAATAAAATGAGATTAACTTCGTTTCTCTCAGATCTCTTCGACCTTGAAATTGATAACTCGAAGGACTCAGTCCGTTTAGTAAATGAAGATCTCTCCTTCTTAATTATTGAAAGAGACGAGAATTTAAATAATCAAGGAACTCTCATGTTAGATTTCTTTGTTTCTTCTTTCGATGAGCTGCGTCATATTCGTGACAAGTATCAATTTTTAAATTACCGACAAAATTCATTGAATCAAGATGGGACAAGTCATGCCCTCTCGGCTCAAGCTATCGAAATTAAAGAAGCCGGAGAAATGAGCTTCTTCTTCTTTACTGATCCAGATCAGCGCCGCTGGAAAGTTTCTTGCATTTCACGCTAAATACGCAGAGCAACATATAAAATAACGTTTTCTTACATTTTCGTTTGTAAGATATTGTAAGTTGTCTAACATTTCTCCAAGTAGTTTAATGTTTTTGTCAGATTTAAAAAGCAAAAGGAAATATATGACTAATTTAGGGAAGATGATTATCGCACTAACTGTTTTGACTTTTTCAATGCCAGTAATTGCGATGGATAAGGTTATCTATGGAACAGATGACAGAAGAGATTTATTTGAAGAAACAAACCCAATGTATCTTGATCTTGCAAGCTCAACGGCTGCGATGATTGATAATGGAAAAGTTAAAGCTTCTGATGAAGGTTTTGTAGTTGGTGGAACAACTCTTGCGGAACGTGGGATTTGTGCAGATGCAAAATTTGCTAATCAAGCTACAACTGCTAATTGTTCAGGCTTTCTAGTGGGTGAAGACTTATTAGTAACTGCAGGTCACTGTATTAAAACTCAAAGAGATTGTGATTCTAGCAAGTGGGTATTTGGTTATGCTCATCATACTTCAGATATTTCAACAGATATTAAAGTAACGGCAGATGATGTTTACTCTTGTTCTTCAATTGTTGAAAGAGCTCTTGAGTCTGGTTCAAAAATGGACTTTGCTCTTATTAAACTTGATCGAAAAGTTGTAGGTCGCGCTGTTCTTAAAGTAAGAACAGAAGGAAAAATCGACGCTGGTGAAAAAATCGTTGTAATTGGACATCCAACAGGACTTCCAGCAAAAGTTGCTGACAATGCATGGGTTAGAAATAATTCAAATGATGTTTTCTTTGTTGCTAACCTTGATACATTTGGTGGTAACTCTGGATCGGCCGTCTTCAATGCTGAGACTGGTATTGTTGAAGGTATCTTAGTTAGAGGTGAAGCTGACTATGTTTACGATTGGAATAAGAGCTGTCGAGTTCCAAAGCAATGTGACAACGAGAGCTGTCGTGGGGAAGATGTAACAAGAATTACAAACATCCCATCTTTAATGAAAATCTTATCATCTAATTAATATAAACCGATTACATTTTAAGATCGTAAAAAGGGAGAGTTCATCTCCCTTTTTTTATATAACTGCTCCAGTTAAGTGGGGACAGAAAATATAAGAATCTAGTAAGTCTCTTTGTCATTTATCGTAATTCATCAAATTTTTAAATCTGAAATGAGGAAATTCTTTGGCGGCCGGAAAACTTCCACTATCTTATTAAGTGGCAGGCTTCGTCGAGTGCATTTCATCCCCATTTAACTGGAGCAGTTTATAAAATCTTCATTAAATTATCCTCAATCCAGCTTGTAAGACCTATCACTTGTTTTGAAAGATCGAGACCTAAATCTGTAAGAGAGTATTCAACATAGGGCGGAACAACGTCGTATGACTTTCTAATCACTAATTTATCATCCTCTAAAACCTTCAAGGTTTGAGAGAGCATCTTTTCGCTTACACCATTAATTGTCCGTTTAAGTTCACTGAAGCGCTTAATTTCTCCATCTGATAGGGCCAGCAAGATAAGAAGGCCCCATTTGCTCGTAATGTGCTTTAGAATTTCGCGTGAAGGACACTTATCAGAGAAGACATCTCCTCGATTAAACTTTTTTTTAAGATTGCTAACTTCTTGATTTTTCATGTTTTTCCCGATCTTTTTTATACTTACCTTTTTGTATGTACTTACTAAAAGTGTGCTTGCTTGATAATATAGCACAAGGACGCATTATAACAAAGGAGATTTATATGTATGCTGTAACTGGGGCCTCTGGCCAACTGGGAAGACTTGTTATCGAAAGTCTATTGTCACAACAAATACCTGCTTCGCAGATTGTTGCTATCGTGAGAACACCTTCAAAGATTGATGACTTAAAGGCGAAAGGAATTGAAGTTAGAGAAGGTGATTATGAGAAACCACAAACATTAACTACTGCACTAAAGGGAGTAGATAAACTATTACTTATTTCATCAAGTGAAGTTGGAAAGAGATTTCCACAGCACCGGGCAGTTATTTCTGCGGCCAAAGATTCGGGAGTTTCACTAATTGCTTATACAAGTATTTTACAGGCCAATAAGTCGACACTGGCCCTTGCTGGCGAACACTTACAAACAGAGAGAGAGCTTGAGGCGTCTGGTCTAAACTATGTCCTATTAAGAAATGGATGGTACACAGAGAATTATACAATGGGTGTACCAACGGCCCTTGAATATAAAGTTGTTCTTGGTACATTGGGAGAGGGGAGAGTATCTAGTGCGAGTCGTGCTGATTTTGCTCAGGCCGCCGCCACAGTTTTAACTAGTGAGACTGCTCAAAAGAAAGTATACGAATTAGCTGGTTCGACATCTTTTAATCTCTCAGAGTTTGCGGATGTTCTTTCTGAAATTTCGGGAACAGAGATATCTTATAACGATCTTGAGGCAACGGCATTTGCAAAGGTATTAGGAGATGCTGGTCTTCCTGAAGGACTTGTAAATATGCTTGTCGACTCAGAGGTTGAATCACGAAGTGGTTGGCTTTATAGTGAATCAAAAGATCTCGAAAATATTTTGGGCCGAAAAACAACAACACTTGAACAATCAATTAAGGACTTGGGAATTCTATGATGCCAGCCCTGTTTATCGGTCACGGTTCGCCCATGAATGCGATAGAAGATAATACTTATACAAGAATGCTTTCAGGACTTGGGGAGAAATTTCCTCGTCCGAAGTTTATTCTCGTCATCTCTGCGCACTGGTTAACGAATGGAAGTTTTGTGACTTCCATGGATAAACCTTCAACGATTCATGATTTTGGCGGTTTTCCAAAAGAACTCTTTGAAGTCAACTACCCGGCTCCTGGAAATGCAGCGACAGCAAAGCTTGTTCAGGAGCTTCTTGGCGTCCGTGCTGATAAGAGCTGGGGATTTGATCATGGAACATGGTCTGTGCTTAAGCATCTCTATCCAGCTGCAGATATACCTGTATTGCAATTAAGTATTGATAAAAATCTTTCATTACAAGAGCATTTTAACCTCGGTCAGAAGCTAAGAAAAATTCGAGAGATTGAAGGGCTTGTTATTGGTAGTGGTGATATTGTTCACAATCTTAGGGCGCTAAAGTGGGGAAGTGATGTCGCTCCCTATGAGTGGGCGCTAGAGTTTGATCTGCTTGCAAAGGAGAAGATTCGTCAACGTGATTTTAAATATCTTATCGAAGATGTTTTAAGTACGGAAGCGGGAAGACTAAGTAACCCAACACTCGATCACTATATTCCTCTTCTTTATACCCTCGGTGCTAGTGTGGAGGATGATGAATTATTCTTTGAGTATGAAGGTATTCAAAATGGATCAATTTCGATGACTAGTTTTAGATTTGAGTAAGAAAAGTCCCATGCGAAACATGGGACTTCTAATATCTACTTTCCTGCGATAGAAAGTGAATTGAAAATAATCGTTGGTGTAAAGAATGTAAAGTCTGAAGCATTGTGAAGCTTGTCTCCAACAAATAAAACATCAGCCAAAATCTTGTAGAAATTTCCACTCACTGTCACATCTTTAAAGTATGATTGGATTTCTCCATTTTTGTAAACACGCCCACTCACGCCAAGAGAAAATTCTCCTGAGATAGAGTTTGTGCCACTATGAAGTCCTTGTGCATTTGTAATTTCAACATAGTCGATATCTTTTAATTGATCTTCACTATCTGGCCCTGCTTCGATGATGAAGTTAGAAAAACTTGTTGAAAGTCCTGACTTTGGACCTCTCGAAGCACAGAAATTATTTTGTGCCCCAAGCTCACTAGCAGTTGCAGAATTGTGGACAAATGATTTTAGAACACCATTTTCTAGGAAAGTATTCTTTTGCTTATTAAATCCTTCGCTATCAAATGGAGTCACATTAAAGCCGCTGGCAAAGAAAGGGTCATCAATGAAGCTGATTCTCTCATCAATAACTTTTTGACCAATTTTATCTTTCCATGGATTAATTTTATCGATGGCACCTTTTGCACTTAGCATAAGTGCAAATGATCCGAAGATGTCTTGGAAGAGGTCTGGAGAGAAAGTAACGTTATAATCCCCAGTGCTAAGCTGTCCTGCATGAAGAAGGTTCTTTGCGACTTCGATTGACTCATCAATACATTGATCAAATTCAAGTTCTCTAAAATCTCTCTTAACACTAGATTTGTAGTGCATCGAATTCTTATCACCATCTTTTAAAAGAGCAGAAGTAAAACATGAATAAGTCTTTGCTTGATAGCTACATCTTACACCAAGACTATTTCCTAGGTGCAGTTGTACTGTTCCTTCGGCAACACTATTGTAAGGTGCGTTCGTTGCAAGTTTCTCTCTTTTTAATACTTCATCTTCAAGGTAAAGTGCCTTTTCAATCATTTCATCCGGAGTTGGAGAGTGAGAGATATTGGCCTTCGGATTCTTATCATTAATAGTATTTGATTTCGCGACAATTCTTTGGTGAGGATCTTCTTTAGAAAATTTCGCATTTTCCATGGCCTTCTTGATTGTCTCTTTTATCGAGTCGTCATCAAGGGCCTCTGTGAAGCTTGTTCCAACCTTTCCATTTTGAATGACACGAATTCCAAGGCTATGTGAGTTGGCCTTCTTGTATTCGCCAAGTTCGCCTTTGTCGGCCTTAAGAGAGAATGTATCTTGACCCGATACGATAACATCGCATTCTTTCGCGCCAAGATCTTTAGCAAATTTAATTGTCTTGTCGATGTAATTAATCATTTTCCACCTCCAACAAGAATTGAATCAACTTTGATAGCTGGTTGTCCTACAGTCGTATAAACACCACCTGAAACTGAACCACAGACTCCTGCTGCAAAATCAAGATTGTCTCCAACCATTGAAATTTGTTTTAGGACTTCTGGCCCAGAGCCAATAAGTGTTGCACCCTTTACTGGAATAGTTACTTTTCCATTTTCAATGAGGTAGCATTCTTGAGCGGCAAAATTAAATTCACCTGTTCCAGGACTTACTGATCCACCACCCATTTGCTTGCAGTAGAGACCCTTTTCAACAGAAGCTATCATATCTTCAAATTTATCATTTCCAGCTTCAATATAAGTATTTCTCATTCTTGATGTTGGAGCATACTTGTATGACTCACGACGACCTGATCCTGTTCTTTCAAAACCAGTTTTCATCGCTCCCATCTTATCGACCATAAAGCTTGTAAGTTTTCCATCTTTAATAAGTTGTGTCTTTTGTGTTTGCATACCTTCGTCATCAATATTAATTGATCCCCAGTAATTTTCTAGCGTACCGTCATCAACTGCACTCACACAGCTTGATGCGATCATTTCGCCCATCTTGTCGTGAAAGACTGATGCTTTCTTTGCCACGGAAGTTGTTTCAAGAAGGTGACCGCAGGCCTCGTGAAAAATCACGCCACCAAAACCATTATCGATGACAACTGGCATATTTCCAGCAGGACAAGGTTTTGCACTTAATTTCGTAACGGCTTCTTTAACCATTTTCTCCGCAATCTTCTTTGGGTCCATGCTTGAGATGAAATTCCACCCCATCATCGCTCCTGGTGAATACGCACCGATATCTTGAACATTGCCATCACTTGCAATAACACTTGTTCTTAGGCGAATCCAATTTCTTTGATCAGTTGTATGAAGACCTTCAGAATTAAAAATCTCGATATCTTGCATATACATTGAAGCGCCGGCCGTCACCTGTGTGATTTTATCCGAGAGAGATCTGGAGTGAGAGTCAATTTGAAAGAGAAAAGGAATTTTCTCATCAAGGCTAACTCCTTGAGCAAGCCCACTGACAATCGGATGACGATCCTGTGGCTTGATAAAATTAAATTCCCCAAATTCATGGATGCGATCACGTGCATCTTTTGCACAGAGAGTAGATACAATTTGAGTTAGACTTTCTTGGTCTGTACTATTTGTATAACCGTAGAGAACTTTTGTTCCAAAGAATAATCTAATTCCAATTCCAAAATTGATTCCTGAAGAAACATCATCAACCTTTGAACTTTTTACTGTGAATGATTCAAAATTTTGTTTATCAATGAAGAGTTCGCAAAAATCTGCGCCTTTCATTAGGGCATAATCAATTACTGATTGTGCGATTTCTTTTTGTAGCATGAAATACCTCCAAATATACTGAAGATATTCTAGCTCACTTTAGTGCAGATCAAAAGCTCTGTGCGTGATTATTTGCGATCAGATGCCCGTCTTGACGATACTGACTCAATGCTCTCAAGTAAATCTGGGTGATTTTCAATGATTTTTAAAAAATCATTTTTCTCAAGTTTATACACGTCGCAGTAGTTTTGAGCTCTGACATTGGCATTACGCTTTGTTTCTTTCAATAGTGCGGCCTCTCCAAAAAATTGACCTTCATGAAGCGAGGCAACGACATTTCCATCTGACAAAATGACTTCAACAATTCCATGAGCAATTATGTACATTTCATCTCCAAGCTCTCCAATATTGATTATTGTTTGACCTGGACCAAAGAACTTTTGCTTTAAAGCGGCCGAAACATCTCTTAGACATTGCTGTGTACAGTTTCTAAAAAGTGGAAGTGTTCGAATGAGCTTAATATTCATGTAAATTTGAAGCTCTTGTTGGAGGGCCTGTGGTAAATCATTAATGATTTTATTGTCATTGTCTGTAAGACGCTTATTGAAAACGTTATTGTAATAACTAAGAACATTGTGTTGCAGTCGATCTGGTATATTGTAATACTTCATGAAGTTCATCACATCATTCATTTTCTCACGGGCCTGTTCCTTGTATCTCTCTCCGGCAGCAATCATTCTCGTGACATTACCAATAACAATACCGTAGACGCCAACGCCCAAGATCATAATGACCATCGTAAAGATTCGTCCATACATCGAAGTCGGTGTGATATCTCCATAGCCAATAGTGGTCAGCGTCGTCACTGTCCAGTAAAGGGCCTTTATGTAGATATCGGCGCGATCGATTCCTGTGACAACTTCAACTTTTAGCCAAGCACAGCTGATCCAGTGAACAGCGATAACAAAGCAGAAGAACAAAATTGCTGTTTTAAGCTTTCTTGGAACAACTGTTAGCTTGCCAATGAATTGCAAGAGTCTAAAGATTCTCACCATTCTAAAGAGCCTTAAAAGATTAAGTAGGCGAGTCGTGGCCGAAACTCCAAGCATGAAGCTTATGAGTTCAAAAGGAATAGAACATAGGCCATCGATAATGAGTAGGGTCCACCACTTTGTTTTTTCTTCAGTATTTTTAAGTGAAACACGACCCTTTCTCTTCTGTCTTAGTTGATAAATAACGTCAGACAAAAATATCGAGCTTATCAAAACATCAAGGACAACTTGCCAATTTTGTAGACGAGTTTTAAATGTGAACGAAAACGGAGCTTCGAGTGCTGTAATAGTCACGGCAATAAATATTATCACCTGCCACGAAATCTCGCCTTTTGTAAGTTGATTTGTTCTCATTTGTTCCCTTGTGTATCTTCTTAGTCGGCAATTATAGTTAAGTCTTTAGAATTAAGAGTCTCTATTCCAAAGATTTGTCAAATCTTTGTGAGGTGATATTGACTTTTTTGGGGAAAATACCAAAATATGGATAGGTTAAATTTTAGGAGAAACCATGTTTAAAAGAATTGGATTATTTTTACTCGTAAACATCCTTGTTGTTTCAACAATTGGGCTTGTTTCAAACTTACTGGGGATCAGGCCATACCTGAGCGCGAATGGAATAAACTACGAAAGCCTCCTCGCCATCTGTTTACTATGGGGATTTGCGGGATCATTTATTTCGTTAATGCTTTCAAAATTCATGGCGAAAATGGCCTACCGTTTAAAGCCGATTACTTCAACAGATCCAAACTTTGGTTATGTTGTCCAGGCCGTGAACTTATTTTCAAAAAGTGCCGGTATTTCAAAAACACCAGAAGTCTATATTTATGAGAGCCCAGAGGTAAATGCTTTTGCCACCGGACCATCTAAGAATAATTCTCTTGTCGCTGTTTCATCAGGCCTACTCACAAAGATGAGACGTGATGAAGTCGAAGGAGTTATCGCTCACGAAGTTAGCCATATCGCTAACGGAGATATGGTGACGATGGCCCTCGCTCAAGGTGTAATGAACGCCTTTGTAATGTTTCTTTCACGAGTTGCTGCATTCGCTATTTCACAGGCCCTTAGAAAAGATGATGATGAGGGACCAGGTCTTGGGCCATTTGCTCACATGATGCTGACATGGGTTCTTGATATCCTCTTTGGCCTACTATGTCTTCCTATTTTGATGTGGTTTTCTCGCTACAGAGAATTCAGGGCCGATGCAGGAGGTGCAAAACTCGCAGGACGAGAGAAGATGATCGCCGCTCTTGAAAGACTCAAGAGCGATCACTCACCAGTAGATAATCGTGAACCAAATCTTGCGGCCTTTAAAATCTCTGGCGCACCAAAGTGGATCGAACTCATCTCTTCGCATCCAGCTTTAGACAAGAGAATTGCGGCCTTAAGGTCATCATAGAAATTTCGTGATAATCTCTTCAATCTTATCAAAATCCAGGGGCTTTGAGAAAAAATCCAATGCCCCTGCCTCTGTAGCTCGCTCCTTGATATGATCATCTGACAACGCACTGGCGATATAGACCTTGATATTTGGAAACTCATTATGAAGATACTGAGCAAGCGTTAGCCCATCCATATTTGGCATTGAAATATCTGAGAACAAAATAATAATCTTCAAGCTGTCTTTATTTTCTCTTAAATAATTCAGACACTCATCACCATCGAGAAAATGATAAGACTCGAGTTGACCACTCTTAATTAATTTTTTAAACCTTATCTTCACTAACGTGTGTAGTGCTTCTTCATCATCAACAAATGCAATATGTACAAGACTCATTCTTATCCTTTATTAATTGGTAATCGTATAATCGTTTCAAAGTATTCACCATAGGTGGAATTAATATGCATATTTCCACCATGTCTTTTGATAATATCAAAGACCATAGAAAGTCCTAGACCCGTCCCTTGCCCTGTCGGTTTAGTGGTGTAGAATGGCTCGAGCACCTTCTTTAACTGCTCTTGTTTAATACCATCACCATTGTCTTTGATTCGAAGAACAAGTTGATGATTCGTCTCATCAAGGCTTGATGAAATTTCAATTTCCGGATCGTAGCGAGTATTCTTACTAACTTTCTCCTTAAGCGCATAAAAAGAATTATCTAAAATATTAATAATAGCTCTTTGCAAGGAAATTCTCGACATTAAAAAAGGTGCGCTCTCGCAAAGGTCAATATGTGGTGTAACTTCAAATGGAGACTTCGCCCGCATGGAGTGATAGGAGAGTTTTACTGACTCCCTAATCATGTCATTTATTTCACAAATTTCAAATGTATCGTCGTTTCGACTTTGTTCAAGCATACTCTTAATAATTGTCTCAGCTCTTTTTGAAGAGTTTAAAATTATTTCGACTGTGGTTTGAAAATCTTCAAACTCAGATTCTTTAAATGATTCTTCACTATCAGTCATCGAATCTAGAATTTTTGCAGCATTCGTAATTAAATTAAGCGGATTTCGAATTTCGTGTGCAACGCCTGCCGTAAGTGCTCCTAGCGATGCAAGCTTTTCCTGCGCGACGATAATATCCTTGGCCTCGGTTAACTCTCTTGTTCTCTGGGCTACTTTATCCTCAAGTGTATCAATCAATTCCAAAAATGATTTTTTCTCAAATAGCTTGCCAATGAAATCGGCAACAGAGGTCATAAAATTCTTCTCTGCAATATTCCAATTTTCTTTTGGTGATAAATACTCCAGACAAAGGACGCCAATTACGGTATCGGAATTCCAAATTGGAGTATCATAGAGAGAAAAAATACCAAGCGGTTCGAGGTAGCTTTCTTTAAAGCACTTCGTTGCCGGATGCACTCGAGCATCCTGGGCCTCGATGATGCGATCTCTCTCTAGCGCCTCGAAATAATCAGGAAAGTCTTTCTTAAATAAACTAATATCTCTTTGATGCTCTTTTTCTAATTTTAAAAATAATGATGGAGTATAGATACAGTCTCGCTCACTGCCATGGAGCCAAATTCCAACTCTGTCTGCGCCTAGGTAATTTGCAACTTCCTGAGTGATTTGATCTAAGCAAGTACTTAGCTCACTCGTTTTCGAAAAATTAATATTCCTAACAATTTCCAATAAGCGATAATCGCCAGCTTGATTGGTCTTTTCCATCATCTCTTCCTCTTCTTTTGTATGCTAAAAGTATCGGCATAAATTAAATTTAATTAACTGCTCCAGTTAAATGGGGACATTAATTACCATATGTTAGCTACTCACTTAGTAAAAGAGTCTCATTTGGCTCACGAGTTACGCTACTTTTTGGGCCGCCAGAAATTTTGGAAAGAAGTCTCAATAGATCACTAGAGAAAGCTTAGATTTTATCCCCATTTAATGGGAGCAGTTTAGAGGTGGTAAAATTATAGCAAGATATCAGCTCATTAATAATATCTCGACTTGTCTTAATGTCTTTTATGAGTGAAGAGCATTGACCAATTTCAAGTTCCCCAAGATCGAGATCGCCTTCTAACATGCCAAGCTTTGCACGACCATGTCCGAGGTGGGCGATAAGTTCTTCCTTAGATGCACAGTTATTCTCAAGCGTTTCGATTTCTTGATAGAATTGATTTTTTAAAAGTCTGACTGGGATATAAGACTTCATCATTAATTTGGTATCTCCTGGCCCTGCTTTGATAATGGCATTTTTAAAATTTGTGTGTGCACTACTTTCGGCGGCATTTACAAAGCGCGAACCAACTTGCACAGCACTTGCGCCTAGGCACATTGCTGCGGCCATTGTTCTGCCATCACAAATGCCTCCCGCTGCGATTACTGGAATACTTACTGCATCGACAACTTGTGGGATAAGACACATTGTGGTGATCTCGTCTTTACCGTTGTGACCACCGGCCTCAAATCCTTCGGCCACAACAGCATCAACTCCGGCCTGTTCGCATTTGATTGCTAGGTCTGGAGATGATGTTACGTGGATGACCTTCGCCCCTTGGTCCTTAAGATAGCTCGTGTATTTCTTTGGTGAGCCAGCGCTAGTGAAAAAGATTTTAATGCCATTTTTTAAGGCGACTTCGATTTGTTCTTCGACATACTTGTAGAGTAGTGGAATATTGACCCCAAGAGCGTGGGGATTTCTAGTGAGGGTTAGTGCTTTTTTTATTTGGAGATCAAGAAGTTCTGGCTTCATACTTCCTGCGCCAATGAGTCCGAGAGCACCGGCTTCAGCGCATGCTGCCGCAAGTTTTGCACCTGAGACCCAGACCATGCCGGCCTGAATGATTGGATATTTTATTCCAAGAAGTTGAGTAATTTGATTATGATTTGCTTCCATTGTTAACACTCTTCTTTAAAGTTTTTTCGAGTGCTTTAATAATACGGATTGACTCACTATTTGTATACTTTTTGTAAAGTTCGTCAATAAGTGGCTTCGGTGTTCCGCCTTTAATTTTAAATCTTAGGAGTTCATTGACGAATTCGACACTGATAATAAATATCAAGGAATCGACATCAAAATTATTATCTTTGATTGAGATCGAAAAACCTTTCCCATTTTGAACACCGTGATGGTGCTTTATGACATAGTCAATATCAAGCGGTGCTTCAGGAAACTGACGAATCATGACTGCACCTTCAAGTGCATGGTTGAAGACCTGATCCCATTCCTCGTCGTCAAGATCGGCATTTTCGAGTTCTTCAAAGCTTGTTATCATGGCAAGCTCTTCATTATTGGCCAGTGAGATGTCTTTAAAAACTGCTGCAAACGCCATCTTTTCATGAATATGCTTATCTTTTATTCCTAGATTTTTTATGATCTCGCTTGAAACAATTGATGTTAAATGTGCATGCTGGTAGATATAGCCTGTTTTTGAATTTAATATTTTTCTAAGTAACGGAGAAGCAACTTCTTCGGCCATAAATGAGTCAACAATCGATGTGACAAGACTCTCTGTTAATTGGATGGTTGAAGAGTTAAAGCCAATTCGAAGAATCTCTTGAGTCGCAATAGTAAACGAGTTACCTAAGACTTCAATCTTTTCTTCAATCGCAATAGGTTCCGCCAATTTTTTTACAAGTTGGTTTGAGACATAGACCGAAAATTGTTCAAGCTGTTCTGTTGGTATGTAGAAGTATTTAAGGTTTTGGTCAATGTAGCGACTAATAACCATCTTAGAGAAAGTATCGCCACGATGTATTCTTTTGACGAATTGGAAGTCATTCTCTGATTTTGCAATTCGAATAAAAACGTCACAACATGAGCTATCAAGATTTAAAAAGTATGTCACCGGGATTGCTGTATACTCGCTGTGCTTTCTTTTCTTTAAAATATCATCACTAATTCCTAGTGACTTCGCACTTAAAGTAACGATTTCTTCCCAATCTGACTCGGCCAAGAATTGAGTGATAGGATAAATGCCACTTATTTCTTCAGTTTTATCGCCTAAGACAATGAGTGAAGTCTGTTTCTTATTATTAGTTAAGTACTCGGCCATCGCAAAAGCACTTTCTTTATCAGAAATAATTAAATCAATTTCTGGTAGGATTGCAAGAAGATCAACGGCCTCTGCTGAGTTGGTCCTAACGATCACATCAACACCAAGAAAACTCTTGATATTAATTGAGAGAAGATCTTTAACTACTGGTTTTGAAACTATTAATAATATTTGCATCAGACCTACATTTTATCATTAAACTTGACTCCCTTTCGGAATTTTTACGTAAATAATTAATTTTTAAGGAAATCTTGATAGTTGCTATCGGTCAATGCGGTATGAGCAGCTCTTTTTATTTCTTCCATTACCGGAGATAGCTTCTTATATTCCTGAAGAAGAGCTCTTGTACATGTACGCTTTATTCCAAAACCTTTTCTCGATTCAACTAAAAAACCCGCGCCATAAAGAGCGGCCCTAATGCTCATATGAGAACTGTAAGAAGAGAGAATCACATTGGGTTTTGAGTGTTTTTTTAATTCTTGAAACCACTCAATTGTCCAAAGCAGTGGATTCTTTTTTGGTGAAAATGCATCTTGAAAAATACAATGAAATTGTAAATCATCATAAAGAGGGAGAGTTTTTCTCGCATCACCAATTAAAATCTTGAAGTTAAAGTTGTCGATCTTAAAAGAGATACACTCATTAGAAGCATTAAAGTTCTCGAATCTAGCGCCATACTTCTTTGCAAAGCTACTGTTTTGAGTGGCCCAAAGAGCGAAGTCAAAATCGATTTCAGTAGAAATGAAGTTAATTATTTTATCAGTTTTACCGTCAAACCTATCCATCAAGCATTCGGGACCAATTGCTACACCAAAGCCAATTTCGAGAATATTGGTAATTTCTTCATTTTCGATAAAGTTTGAAATTTCACAACCTTCAATATAATTGTAAATTGTTTCTTGGTATGCACCTGCGGTTGAGTGGCAATTTTCATCGAAGAATTCGGAGTGAACAGTTGTTGTTCCATCTTCCGTTTCGATGATCTTGTAGTTTCCAAGCATTCCTTTAAATTCCACAAACTGCTCCAGTTGAATGGTGTTGGTCTTAAATCGACACCATAAGAAATCAGGTACTTTTGATATAAATAATATCAACTATTTATATCAAAACCTTTCAAGATATGTCGCTGAACATCTTCGCCCAATCTTCAACACCACTGGAAGGGGGCAGTTTATAATTGACCTAAATCTTTTAATTGTAAAGCCGATAGAGTAGTGATGAAAATGATAGGACTTACATTGATTTTATTGCTGGCCTCTTGTGGAAGAGATTACAACGACAATGCCGCAAATGAAGGGGCAGTTGTTGGTAGCGAACTGAGTTTAGCTTCGAAAGCTTCAGGCACAGAGGTCTCTAATGCGAGAGATATTTGTAATGCGTTTCGTTCAAAGAGACTTAAGATCATTAGTGGTGGTTCTGTCTCGTCAATAAATTTTAATCTCACAAGTAAGAGTTGTGATGATAGCTCTTATACAAATACTACCGAGGTTCAAGTTGATACACGTGTTGCATTTGTGAATAAGGGACTTTGGAATCTTTATAACGGACAAATTGAAACAGATTTGTCGGGCCATATTTCACAGGTTTGTAATCAAATCTATAAAGGCGAAGATATTTCAATTCTGAGCTATAGTGCAGATGGTTCTGCGGTTCAGTATAAGTTTAATTCTGATTTGAGTTTTATTATTTTCACAGGAAAGAAAGAGAAGCAAAATAGTGAAAGTTATAAAATCACTGAAAAGAAGTTTTTCCAAATCGATGCTGATTCGTCATTACTTTCTTACGGATTTGTTAAAAGATTTAAGAAAGAAAATCTCTGCTCTAGTGGATCAGATTCATCCTACGTCGAGCAGAGTTACTAATTTACCTAATTTCCCAGTCGATATAAATTCCCTCAAGTCTTGGTTTCACAAGCCGAGCATATCTTTTAAATAATAGTTCACGGGCAGGATCTTTCTTTGCGTGAAGGGCCAGAACACGAAGAGTTTCCATATAGGAAAGGGCCTGAGTTAGTGTTTCCGCGTGTGTCATGAGTTCTTCAATATTTGTTTCTGCTGTCCAGGCCTTTGGATTGAAAATGTCTCCGTAGCTTTCTGGACGCAAGCATTTTACAAGTAAGGATACGGTGTGCTTTTTGAAACGGTATTGAATACTTGAAAATTCCTTGATTGATTCGTTTTCAGAACTAATTAAATTAAGCGATGGGTGCTTGGCAATAATTGTTTGAAAGAATTTCTTTGGATCTTTGGCCGCATATTTTACAATATCTTTAAGTGCCATTAGTGCTTGAATCTGACTTGTTCCTTCATATAGAAGTGGTCCGAAGCTGTCTCGGTGATATCTTTCAACAGGGTATTCTTGCATGTAACCATAGCCACCAAGAATTTGGATGGCCTTTTGTGAAATGGTTGCGTAGGCTTCGCATGTGTAATACTTTACAAGGGGTGTTCTCTTGCGCGTCCATAGCCAAGCATCTTTTAAGAGAGCTTCTTCATCACTATTAAGCTCTCCCGTTTTTTTCTTCTTCATATCTAGCCGTTGATAAATATCAAAGTAGGAGATGGTGTCGATCATTAAGGCGCGAAGAGCGTCTCTCTCTGTTTCGAGATCTTCGATATTTCGTTTCATGAGCGGAAGGTCAGTGAGGGGACGATCAAATTGCACACGCTCTTTTGCGTAGTTGATTGCGTAGGATAGTGAACCTTCAATACCGCCAAGTGCCTGCATTCCGACTGCGATACGGGCCTCATTCATGAGGTGAAGCATGTACTTGAAACCTTCGCCTCGAACGCCAATTAGAGATGCTTTTGAATTATCGTAAACAATTTCACATGTAAACGATCCATGCATTCCCATTTTTTCTTCATTCTTTGCGACGAGATAGTTTAATTTTCCATCACCAAGATCTTGTTCACACAGAAACATCGAGATGCCTTCAAGTCCAGGTTTATCTCCTTTGATACGAGCGAGCACGAAGCCAAGGCCTCCACCGCCATTGGTGATAAAAATCTTTGAGCCATTTAAGAGGTATGTTCCATCTTCTTGTTGGGTTGCACTTGTTTTTATATTTCCTAGGTCAGAACCACACTCAGGTTCAGTGAGGCACATTGATCCCGATAATTTTCCTTCCATAATTTGAGGAATGATTCGCATCGAAGTTTGTTCATCACAAAAGCGATGAACCATATCGGCGATAGAAGTATAGAAGGCCAGCTGTGTACATGATGACATACATGACCTTGCAAGCTGCGCGAGAAGAACCATGAGTGATCCAACAGGAAGGCCTAGTCCTCCATATTCAGTAGGAATTGGTAAGCCAAAGGCCTGAAGTTCGGTGGCCTCATTATAGAAAGCTTGGAGCTCTTCTCCAGGGACGGCCTTGCCGTCGATAACTTTACCGGCACCATTGATATCAAGCTTTGCCGCTCGTTCAAGGACTTTCGATCCGGCCCAGCTGCCTGTTTGAGTTAGAAGTTCTTTGATAAATTCGAGAACTTCTTCTTTGTTATTAAATCCATCTTCAGTAGGGAAGTTTGGGTAGTAAAGGGGAATAATTGTATCCCAGTCAAAACCATTTTCAACTAACCACTGCCAGTCTTTTTCATCTGAAAAATAATTCATGAGCTCTCCAATATTTATTTTTTAATTACTTAGTTGTATCTTCATTCTTAGTTCTAAATAGACCTAGAATACTTTTTACGATATCTGCTGATTGAACAGATGGACTGTCACCAGAATCTGAACCTGGATCGAGACTAACACCAGTTTTTGAGATCGCATCGTCTAGCTGGTCGTATTTGAGACCTGCACTTCTAAACTCGCCATCGATTTCACTTGCGGCCTTAAGATTTTCGTCGTTAAAAGCATTACTTGCAAGTTCACGTTGAAGCATGGCCGTGTTTTGACGAGTCGTTTTTCCTTGTGCTTCATCTTCACTAGTAATTGTTAAATAACTGGAAACAATATTATTGTAATGAACAAGCTTTGCAAAGTCTTTCGTTTTTGATTTTAGTTCACTTTCTATACCTTTGAGAGTGTCGACATCGAGCTCAGTAACTTCACCTTCTTTCTTAGATGTTATTTTATTTATTTGGTCGATAACACTTTTTTGTAGAGCTTCTTCTTTTTGTTTATAACGATTCTTTATTTCTTTTAAGATATCTTCGTTAGAGGCAAGCTTCTTTGCATCTGCTTCATTGTAGCCATCTTCGATGAGGATTTTTTGAATTTTTTCTTCATCATCCAAAGTGAGTTTGTTGATTTCATCAATCGAAGCCTCTGAATTAAGCTTGTATTCCGTAAGCTCTGTGAGCTTTTCGTCTCTATTTGTTTGAAGGAAGTCTTTACATGCTTCGGCGTCTTGAATTGCACCATCTTTGTAACAGTTTTCAAACTCAGTTCCTTCTTCCTTAGCAGCAGCAAGAGCTCCAGATTCGACAAGTTGGTTGGAAGTTAATGATGTTAACTCATCGATCTTTGTTTTTGCATTTTTATCACTGTAGCTTTCAACGGCCGTAGGGTCGCGTCCCATATTTAGTTTATCCATACCAGCAAGAATTTTTTCATTAGCATCTAAACTTTTTCGAGCGCGAGAAATATACTCAGTAACTTCACACGCACGCTTTACTGTATAGTTAACAACATCATCGCATGAACCATTGTGAAACTTTTCTGCTCCACTAGCGTCAGCATCTTTACAGCCATCAATCATTTTGTCCTTAGAGTATGAAATACCTGTGCTTGTTAAAACACCGTCTGCTCCCATTTCTTTAATATCATTTGTCTGATAGCAGTGGTGTTGAATTGTTCCAACACACGCATTCCATGTGGCCGCCGATTGAAGAATCTGGTTTCCAGAGGCATCAGTTTTTGTTTGTGCGAGTCCTTTAATATTTGATGTCTTAACTATCTCCTGATCCTGACTCGACAGAGGGATAAGAAAGTATTTATTGTCGATCATCTCACTTTCAATGCAGTAGCTTGAAAGGATATTGATAACATTTTTACCAAGCTGGGATTTAAAAAGATTAAAGAATACATTTTGAGATGCTCCACGTTCTCGTTTGTAGAGATTCTTTTCTCCTCCAACGCGTTCACCATAGAGCGCATCTTCGAGTTGTTTTTGAAGGTGTTTTTCTAGGGCCAAGAGTGAAGCGGACTTATTCTTGTTTAAAGAGGTCATTGTCGCTTTGTCTTGATAACGTGAAGATGCAACTTCGTCTTTAACTTCAGGAGCAATATTGCTTTTTAAATTTTGAATGACTTGTTCTTTGAGATCGTTATTTTTTTCAACATCATTCCAAACACAAGTCATGAGTTTTTCACCGTCAACAACGCCATTAACTAGAGACGAGCCATCTGACATACACTTTTGGTAAATGACATCAACTCCATCAATCTCAAGAGCCTTAGCGAGTTGTGGGTTTGATTCTTTAAGTGTATCCATATAAACTTCTGCCGCTGGAGCAGCAAATGTATTAAATGAAAAATATATAATTATTAGACTTAGATATTTCATACGTTCCTTATCGACTACAGTTGATTATAGCCTTAGTTATATTGGCAAAAAAATCTCATGTAATTCTAAGATGTTAGTACACGTATGGTGGCAAGAATCTGTGTAAAATCGCCCATATAAGTCAGAATAACTTGTTTATCATTAAAATCTAGGGCATAAGTGCTTCATGAACGAACAAAACCAATCTCTACTTGATGACCTACTCACTGTGCTTGCTCCGTCAACACTTAGAAGCTCTAAGCTTAATCAAGAACTCGCATCTGCACTTATTGATCTCGACATTGATACAGAAGCTGCTGAAGAAGAATCGCCAAAATTACAATGAAGAAAACGCGACGTGAAACCTTTTCTGGTCGATGTGAAGTCTGCAGGATAAATAAACCTCTATGTTTCTGTTCTCATATTCCTGTGATCGAAAACAAAGTTGAAGTGATCGTTGTTATGCACTACTCAGAGAGATGGTTAACTTCAAACACGGCATACTTTGCAAAACTTGTGTTAAGAAATAGTAAAATCATTGAAAGAGGTAATCTTGACTCTCCGATGACGACCGAAGAATTTTCGAAAGATGGTCGCACATATCTCTATCTCTTTCCAACAGAGGACTCAAGACCAGTAGAGGAGTTTGAGGGAAATATTGAAGACGCAATTCTTGTGGTTCCAGATGGTAGTTGGTCTAAGGCCAAAAAATTTCATAAGCGTGAGCAATGCCTAAAGACGCTTCCAAAGTACCATTTATCTAATGTTGGAGTTAGTAACTATCAGCTAAGAAAATCTCCTGGTGAAAATTTTCTTTGTACCTATGAGGCAATTGCAAAAGCATTAGGTGTACTTGAAGGAAAAAAAACTGAGAGCGAAATGTTATCTTTCTTTAATATCTTTGTTGATCGTGTTCTAAGATCTCGCCGTGGAGAGCAATCAATTAGTAACCTTTAATTTTATACTTATCTCTTATGTCTCTATCAAACTTTGAATACTTCTTATTGCAAAAGAATAGGTGACCAATTTTAGCATCTCCCGCCCATGCGATATTTTTTGAATATGACTCACAACCAGATCTCTTCAAGGCCTTCTTAAGTGAAGCTTCTGAACTCCACAAGATCTGATCTGGCCCATCACACCACCATTGCTTATCCTTATTTTGCCAGCAAAACGCAAGTGTCGTCTTGGTATCATTGGCCTTCACATCTGGTGCACCAAGAGTCAGTACTGAACTTAAAATGAAAATTGAAATAACTATATTTTTCATGTCGTTATCCTAGTTGTTAATTAATGATAGCAGTTCTTAGGATTTCGATATAGTTAATTTAGGTTAAATAAATACTAACTACAAAAACTAACAATTATTAAAAAACAATAGCTTGCACAATATAACTTAATTCAAACGAGAGAAAAAGTAAAGATGATCTTAGGAACCTGAATAGAATGATGATAAATAGACCAGAGTTTTCCTTGTTTGTTTATCTGGGGCCAGACCCTTAATTGATGCAGTCAGCATGTAAATACCCCTTGATAGTTTTTGAGCATCAAAGGCAGCATTTCGATTGTAATTCGATTTGGCAATATTATGTATTTGATAGGAGTCTATTGTTGATAATAATTTAGTAGCACCTTTGATATCTTTATCGATGTAGAGAGTGGCCAATGCTTGTGCAAAGATGTTGTTTGCTTTATCGACATTTTCATCATGGCCTCTATAGTTTTTGGCCTGTTCAATATCTTTAGTCTTATTGAGGGGACGTTTTCGCTTATCGAGTTCCTTTAGAAAAGCTGACTGAACACCGAGACCACGGTTACTTAATGTAACAAATAATGAAGAAAGATTTTCTTGGTTATTTTCAATTTCAATTATATTTCGATAATAGAAAACTTCAGCTGCAATGAGGCGTGAATTCTTAGAGTACTCTGCAATGTCTCTAATGTAGCGAGAATCAAATTCAGTTTTATAATTTCCTGCACAAAGTTTACATGCACTTTTCTGGGCTTCCTTATCATCACTGAAGCAACAAGTTTCACATCCATAGGTGATATCAATTCCTGATCCGTGGAGATAACCAAAATTATGGATCATTTCATGAAAGAGAATTCCCTCCATTTCCTCCTTGCTATCTGGGCCATCTAAGATTGCCCCAAAGATACTCGTGCGAATCTTTGGATTGATCGAAACGAATGGGTGAGTGATCTCTTTAAGACCTTTAGGACTTGTTTTATCTGTTGAGGCGTGGGCAATCGTCGAATCTGACCAATCATCCTTTTCATGACAGATAATCGATACACTCTTCTTCTTACCGCTTAACTGTGCATCAAAGAAGTTTAAGAGATTTGGCAGCTCACCCTTGATGGTCTCTTGCTTATTTTGTTTGGCCAGATCCTTTAAACAAGATACACCTTTAGAGAGAGCATTTGCTGCAAGTTTGGTAAACGACTTTTTACTGAAGTTATCAAAGCACGAATCGTGAACTTGAACACCAGGGGTGATCTCAGAAAAACCCCCGCCAAGTTTGTTAATAATTGGTTTAAAGTCACTTAGAAAGTTTTCTATGGATGTAATATCTTTCATAAAATTTTCCATATCACATTCTGACTTTTGTAAGGTGGCAAATGAGTAGCTGGCATAGATGGTTTTCTTTCCATCGATATACTTATACTTTGTTACATTTCTCTTTTCCTCAATACCCGAGTAAGAAACTTCATCTTCACGATCGATTTGACCATCGAAGTTATCATCATAAGTCACGATGAAAGCATCATTTACTTTCTTTGAGATATAATCAAACTCTCCATCAAAATTTCTATCATTTCTCTGCTCGATAAGAGATGCACCATCATAAATGAGAATATTATCAGGTTTTCCATCGTTATTATTGTCGTACTCAAAAGTATCTAACGCAAAAGATGGCAAAAGGAAAATAGTCAAGAATAGGGCTTTTAAATAGACATTAATCATAAGAGGCTTATCGTAAATTTCTGATAGAAATTTAAGGAAGTCTATGAACAATAAATGAGTGCCTTTTATTTGTGACGAAATATTGGAACTTTATAAGATAATTCTTTTTTTTAATTTCATTTCTAAGTTTGCGTAAAATTTAAAGAATATGAGAAATTACTTCCTCAGTTTTCTTTGTTCTTGTTTCTTATGGCCAATTTGTTAGTGTTAGTGGTGCTTTCGGCCGTAGGAGGAGAGATGTATTCAATAAAAAGAATAAGGGGACTTGATCAGGCACTCGTGTTTCAAAAGACATCGAAGAAATACATTGGCATCGAATTCCCCCTTAGTTATTTGAGAAGAAGTAAAATTTTTGGCGTTTTTGATGATGACAATCAACTCGTTGGTGGCTTCCTCATTGTGATGGAGGGGGATCTCAGGTCATTTGAGTCACTACCTTCATTAACATGCTTACCTAAGAAAATCGACCGATGGGATGTTGCGGAGGTTAACTCTCTATGGCTCTCAAAAGAATTGCGAAAGAGTGCCAGCTCGATTGTGTTTTGGTTATTTGTTATCTTTCAACTACTGATTTCTGGGAAGAAGTACTTCACCTATACATATTCGACTAGTAAGTCGAGACTTGGAAATTTCTATGGCCGGGCAAGACCGATCACAATCTTTGAAGGTGAAACAAAAATACTTGAAGGAATGAAAGAAGCTGAAGTTGAATCAATTGAAGTTGTTTCAAGATTCAATGTTGCGATCGCCCCAATTAGGAGCATTGCAATTATCACTGATCGTTTGATGGTCAACTTTAAAAAGCTACGATCATCCTAACAGTTAAAGTTCTTCTCCCCATCGTCGTCATTGATTCGGTACTTTGATTCTCTCTGTTTTTCAGATGGTTTTATTCCAGACTTGCGGGGGTCTGCAGAGAAGACTTGTGTTGGACCAAATTCACGACGGTAAGTCTTTCTCTTTGCCGCGTCACTTTGGTTTGTCTTTCTAAATTGGTCATGAATTTCCGCTCGATCTGCACATCGCGTACAAATCCAATCAGCGTCAATAGTAGGATTTTTATGAGCAAACATTTCAACGTCAGGTTGGATTAATTCACAAACCTCACAAAAGTTTCTTGTCGCCTGGTGAATTTCAATCTTCTTCACCTCTTTCTTAGGCTTGTATTCTCTTTCGTTTTGAGATTTTGTCTGCTTTAGTCCGGCCTTTAATAGCGCATCTTTTAAACTCATATCATCCTCAGTAGTTTTTCAAAGATTATATGAATACGCGCTACTAAATTCAAGTGTAAAATGAGGCCTCTAGGCGATCTTTATTCCAGTCGGGGAGATAACGATTTTTCTCTCTTTATAGAGAATACCAATCGAGCTTTTGAAGGTCTTCTTGCTCATTTTAAGATGCTTATAGATGAGCTCTGGAGAGCTCTTATCATTAAGTGGAGACTCTCCACCATTATCTTGCAGATACTTATAGACCGTATCTTTAGCGCTTAAAATATTGTTGAATCCTTGTACCTGGAGTGCTGCATCGACAAGGTTGTCTTCTCTGATTTTCTTCACAACGCCTTCGTAAGTATTTCCAACTCTAATTGGCTCGAAAATCTCGTTATTATAAATCATTCCAAGAAACTTCTTATTTATGATTGACCTGTACCCAATTTCTGTAATCTCAACAGGAGTAATCGTAACTTTATCACCTGTATCAATATCAAATTCAGAAGCATCGATAAATTTGCCAAGTTTTGTTGATCCATAAATACGGTCCGTAACTTCTTCGATACAGATCCTTACGACATGGCTCTCTCTTTCTTGAACCTTGTCTTTTTGCTCATTTCCTGGAACAAGAAGGTCCTTATCCATTCCCCATTCAAAAAATGCACCAAAGTCCTTAACGTTTACCGCTTGTAAGAGGGCATACTCTCCAACTTGGGCCACGGGAAGCTTTTGCGTAGCAATTAGGGCCCCCGTTGCATCAGGATAAATAAATGCCTGAACCTCGTCACCAACCATAAGGTCTTGTTCAGCTAGGGAAGGAGGGATGAAGACCTCATAGCGACTTTCTTCGTCGCGTAGGTAGAACCCCGAATTAGTCTCACGCTCAACAGTCAATGTATTTACTTTCCCTATATTAATCACTAAAGCCTCGTTTATTTGTATTTTTGCTAACTTACCTGAAGCGTTTCAAAGTGCATAGGGAGTCTATCAATTTTACTTTGTTTTAATAAATTTTATATCGTAATAACATCGGAGTCTGCGTGATTATTAGGATCATTTTCGTTAAACCAACAACTAGGACGACTTAAGTTTAAATAACCTCTAAGTATTGTGTCTAATCGGCATTGAAAACTTGGATAAGATTTTAAAGTTGTAGGTGATATCGTTGAGTCTGGTGTGTAATAGCTTAGTTCTGTATTACCATTTGGAGACATTTTTGAAAGTTCAGTCATAACTGATAGACCTCCTACTAGAACCTGTTGACAAAGAAGCTCATCTTTATCAAAGGAGCAAATTTTAGAAATATCTGGAGTGAGATTATCTGATGGGGGTAGATTCAAAACGGTCAAAAATTCCTTTAGGCAATGCCGAGTACTGTAATAATCAGCGCCACCCTCGACAGAGTTATTAAAGTCTCCAAAGTATGGTTCTCCTCCTAGGACATGACCAAGCTCGTGACAAAGAGCAAGGGCGAGACCTTCTGAGGTAAGAGAAGTAGCTTTTGCAATTCCACCATAAATGCTAATCGATGCGCTATTTCCAATGACTAGCGTGTAGGCATTGATTACAGGACTGTCCCAGTAACCTGTTAGGTTTAAGCTAATATTTTCAGATGCGGCCTTTTCGACAAACATGATTCTCGCAGCATCGACGATCTCATTAAATTCTCGATGTGAAATTTTACTTGAATCATTTCTTTGATCTATCGATTTATTATCGATTTTTTCAAAACAAGAATAAGATGACTTCAGAGGTGCCATCAGAAGTAGCATTGAAATTGTTAGGTGCCTAAGCATATTAACTCCAGGTAAGAAACACAACGTATTTAGATCAAAATTTAATTGAACACTTATCATGTAGGGATGGATTAGGTAACGAGAAGCTGTTTATTAGATAATTTTTACAGAAGACGAATTGACTCAGAAATTCAAGATAGATATTCAAAGGGGTTAGATCGAAGCAGTTTTTTCACCCCATATAATATTCGTTATATGGGGTAAGGCTTATTTAAAACTACTTTAAACCTAGTTTTATAGCTATTTTAGAGTTTCTTACAAACTGCTTCTAAGTCACTTCCGATAACGACACCAATATACTTAGAACCTTTTTCAGAATAAGCTGTTGCAACGGACGCATTCTGATTTGGTGATCTAAGACTTAAAACTAATGGCGTCTCACCACCATCTATAATTTCTCTAATTGATACTGCCCATGGCATAGTCTCTGGTCTAGAATCAAAATCATGCACTGGCTCTTCTTGACGTCCAAACAATACGGCACGTGCTCCAACCTCAACAGATACTTGAGCGTCAACTACTGCAGTGTCTCCATCCATATTTGTGAACTCTCCAGTAACTTTACATGTGTATGAATCAGCAGCAAATGATGACAATGATCCAAGCGCTAAAATTACAACGATTAATTTCTTCATCTTTATTCCTTATTATTTCTTACTTATTTAGTTTGCAATTCATACATTCTATTCATGTAAAATCATAGCTCACCTGTACAAATTATAGTGTCATTACGAAAGCTTATGAATTCAACAAGGTGCGTATGCAAAAACGTAAATATCTCTGCTATAACCCGTTCACGCAAAACATATGGGAGTGATTATGAAAATTTTAGTAAAATCTTTAATTCTAGCGTTAGTTATTTCAAGTGCTTATGCTACAGTGCTTGAAAATTGCATTATTGATGCACAGGAAATTTGTCAGGAGCTTAGAGGAACAGACTTTCAAAAGTGTTTCAATGAAATGTTAAATCAGTGCTTAGACGATAGAAATTATTTAATTGATGGGGTAGCTACAGATGAAGATAAAGTCAGCGCTTGCTATGATAAGTGTAGTAACTACACTGAGCCAACAATGAGACATATTTGTTATAACGAGTGTAAGAAATAATCAAGGCCACTTATGTGGCCTTTTTTTATACTAATCCCATTTAGAGAAAAGCAAAATTGCCTGATGTGGTTCGGCCATTTGAGATGCCATGACCTGGTAGATGCCTTCTTCCCCATGATAAACGCACATTAAAGAAGATCCAATAGAAGTTTGAATAATCTTAGATTCATTAACTCTTTTGATTTTTAGTTCTGAGCAATTTCCTTCAGTCATCGCGTCTTTAATGAAATTGGCACAAGACTCATTCCACTTTGATGGATAATCAATCCATTTCTTTGAATAAGTGATCTCTTCACAATTGTTCGCAAAAACCGATGCACTAAGAATCATCACTGCAATCATACTTTTTAAAATCATATTTATCTCCTATTCTCTATATTTTCCATTTTCTTCACCACCAGGAAACCAGCACTCTGGGCGCTCTAAGCCTAAGATTCCGTTAATCATTGTATCCAGACGGCACTGGGATTCAGGATAATAACTCGGTGATGTATTCAAACTTAGTTGGATATGTGTAGAGAAAATATCAAAGCTAACTAAATCGCCAAGCGTTTTAAAGTAGGAGATATCACTTTCGAGGGCAAACATCATGCGCTCACACTCTCCTATCTCATAACTCCCCTGCTTCTCACAAAGCTTTGTGTAGACTTCTTTTGCGACATATGCAGTTTTTGAAGTTAAGAAATTTAGAGCTATTGGAAGACATCTTGCAGTCGCAAAATAATCCGATTGTCCCTCGGTAGAACTTCCAGAATCCTTATGAGGCGTCCCTCCAATACCATGTCCCATTTCGTGGCAGCCAGTAACCAGAAGACCCTCAGGCGTCATATCTGCAAGCCTTACAAAGCCACCCATGAGATATAGATTATGCTCAATAATGCCATCCAATTCGACTTTTACATACGAGGCGTGAACCATATCGATGTCCCACCAGTAAGTCTCGGAGAGCCCAGGAATCGGCTTGTTAATCTTTAATGTGTCAGTCGGATTATCTTTAAGGACTTCAAAGGTCTTGAAAAGGGCCTGTTTAACATCTTGAAGCTCAAGATAGCTCACACTTGCAAATGTATTAAAAACGAATGTAAGTGCGAGCAGTAATCTCATTCTTAGTTTTCGCAGTATGGAATAACGTAGTCTTTATCGAATAGTTCAGTTTTTTCTGTTCTTCCGTTTTCTCGACTACCTCTTTTTTCTACAACATAATTAATCTTTACGTTCTTAACCGTAGATTGATTGATCGTAACTGGAACTCTCTTGCAATTCTTGTCGTGGTTATTACACTCATCTCGATATGAGTCATATACGAGAGGAAATCTATCATACTCATAACCAACAACAATTTTCGTATATCCGTCACGATCACCATCGTTGTCTTGTGAACGGTTTACACGCCTTACTTCATACTGAGGGCGTTTTTGTATTGTTCTAAACTCGTCTCCATCGATACATACTTTAAAAGCACTATTTGGATAGCCAGTAAAAACATAGTCACCACTGATTTGAAGATTAAAATTCTTCTTCACTTCATTTCTAACTTGCGTCCAAGGAGTATCTGGACCAATTCCAATTTTTCCTTTCCCAGGCTTAGAGCCTCCAGAGATACCACCAGTTCCACCAATAGCAAGGAATGTGAGTGATAGTGTTATAACTAATTTGATTGCATTCATTTCTTATTTTTCCTGTAATGTATCAGTAACGGCAAAGGTAAATGCTCTTTTAAGGCCCTTTGCTCCATCTCGATTCGCTAGTTCAACTTTTTCTTTGAAGGCCTTCTCGTCTATTTTTAGCCACTGATCATAAGCTTCCTCACTTAGACCTTCAGCGTAGAATGCAATAAGGTTATTTCCAAACTCTTCCGCATTTTGCGGTTTACTGTATTTCTCAATTAAGGACAAACCAATTCTCTTGAGTGTTTTTGCACTAAAGTTTGCCTGATTCTCACCTACGGTATATTGTCCATTATTAAGTCTCTTTAACGCCTTCATTTCAATCATACGCTCAAGAGTAATCATTCCACTCATTCCATAACGATACTGGATAAGTTCATTAGTCACGGGGGAGCACGCTGCAAGAAAATAGATTTCAGCAAAAGTTTTATCATAGTAAATTTCGGCTTCAATATTTCGTTGATATGAGACGGTCGAAACTTCTTTATTTGGATTAACTTTGCAAATTTCTTCTCTTACGATACTTGGAACAAGCTCTAATAAGAGGGAGTCATTATTCGTTTTAAAAATTGTTCGGTATAATTTATAGAGAGTTTGGTAAGTAGGCTTATTCTCCTTCCCTAGCAAGCGGTACAAAGTCCTCTCACTAACTTCCATCTTCGCTGAAAGAAGTCTAATTCCAATCTTTACGCTCTTGTACTCTGCGATTTTTGCACTTAAGTCGGCAGCGACTTGATCGGTAAGATTTAAGGGTTGGTGTTGATCTATATTCATGATTTTTGATTTATAACATAGATAGTGAAAATGTCCTCAGTTCTTGAATAATTTTCACTATCTATATACGCACAACAAAACTTTATGAGGGAGAGTGTATAAGTAATTAAAGACACTTATACACCATTTGAATCAAAAAATTAGTTACAAGCTGGGATCACATATGTCTTTGTGAAAAGAGCTTTTGTAACATCATCACGGTCATGTCCACCCCTTCTCACAACCTTAGAAACTGTGAAGTCCTTTTCTAGATCTTGATGAACAGTATAAGCAACTCTCTTACAGTTCTTATCTCTACCATTACAAACTTCTTTGTATGAAGTATATGTAATTGGATATGAAAGTAATTTCTCTCCAACTTTTACACTTGTATAACCATCTCTGTCTCCGTCATTATCACGGCTTCTTGGAACTCTTACTGTTTTATAGATTGGGAATTTTCTAGTCGTTACAAAGATGTCTCCGTCAATACATACATCAAATGCAGATACTGGCTGTCCAACAAATACTGGCCCGTAGTTCATTGAAAGATTAACGTCTGCTTTTACTGCAGCTTTAATTTCTTCCCAAGAAGAGTTTTCATTGATTGCAAATGTAGATACTGAAAGTAATGCAGCAGCTAGAGCGATAATTTTTTTCATAAATGCCTCCGTTTATTAATGTGTTTAATCACACTGTTCAATTTGTTTGATGAAGCAGTTTTAAATAAGGATTTATGGAAGATCAAAATATTGAATCTATTCAGCATTGATTTTTTGACAATGTCACAGGAGTCGTAAGTTTGGCTGACATCTAAAAAGATGATGTCAGCTACGAAAGGTTTGATCTAATAAAATCAATAATATCTGATTTTTTAAATGGTTTTAGAAGATAACCACTGAAGCCCTGGTGGCGATATTCCTCGAGTTGCTCTTTGAAAACATTGGCCGTAAAAGCGAAAATCTTTGTTGAATCAATTTGATTAATTCTTTCAAACTCTCTAATCTCTTTTAAGGTTTGAACCCCATCAAGACCAGGCATTTGAATATCCATCAAGACAAGATCATATGAATTATCGATCACAAGAGGAATTGAGTCGGCACCATTGTCACAGAAATCAATATTGAGACCGAGTTTTGTCATATATAAGTTCATTAGCTGTCGATTACTTTCTTCATCATCAACAACAAGTATTTTCTTTGAAGACAAATCAATATCTGATAATTCTTCGCCTTTTTGTCTCTTAGGTAAAAGTTCATGATCACTTAGCATTTTAAAATCGAGGTCAAAATAAAAGACGGAGCCCTTTCCAAGCTCTGAGCTGACGTGAACTGAGCCACCCATCATCTGAATTAATTTACGAGTAATCGATAAACCTAGTCCCGTACCACCATAGTTTCTTGAGATTGAATTATCGGCCTGTGAGAATTGTTCAAAAATATTGGAGAGTTGCTCTTTTGCAATACCAATACCTGTATCAGTAACACTAAAGCGCAATCGTTGAAAGTCTCCATCACGTCCGAGTACCTTTACACCAAGTTCAATATAGCCTTTTGGTGTGAATTTAATAGCGTTTCCAATTAGATTGATAAGTACCTGTCTTAATCGAAGTCCATCAGTAATGATATTTCGATGTACATCCTCATCAATGACCATATTGAATTGAATATTTTTTTCTCTTACTTGATGCTCAAAAATACCCGCTAAGTCATTTCCTAATTCTTCTAATGAGATATTTCCAAACTCAAGTTTAAAGTCTTTAGATTCGATTTTAGAGTAGTCTAAGATGTCATTAATTAGAGCGAGCAAGTTTTCACTAGCTCCCATTGCAGTTCTAATGTACTTTTCCTGTGTATCACTTAGTAAACTATCTTCAAGTAAACCAAGAAAACCTATTATTGAAGTTAGAGGAGTTCTAATCTCATGAGACATTGTCGCCAAGAACGAAGTTTTAGCTTCTGAGGCTTTCTTTGCTTCATAAGTACGCATCTCTAGTTCTTTTCTAAATTTGTTTTCTTCACTCGTATTAATACCAATAGTACAGTAACTATCTTCATTTGAATTCTTATCAGCAATTTTAAATGAGATTGTCGTATAAACTTCTTCAGACTCTCCATTCATAAAGACAAATTCTTTACGAAATAAACTATCTCCTCGTCTTAAATGTTCATCGATCTCAGAGAAAGTAAATTTCCACTGGTTGAGATAAGATTTTCTTACAAGATTTGACCTAAATTGCTGATCAAAGATTTCGCGGTAATGACTCGAGGCCTCAATGATCTCTCCTGATTTTTTACGGATGATAATATTAACCGGCGCATACTTGAGAAGGCCGTTGAAAGTCTGTGCAAGATTATTAACTGGTCTTGATAGCTTTTGAGAGAAGTGTAGGGCCAAGGTAAGCGCAATTAAAGATGTGAAGGCACCGATGAGTAGTGAGATCATAATATTGCGGTTTAACTTCTCATCCACATTTGCACTTGATACACCGACAATAATGATACCACTTTTCGAGTTGTCAAAATCGGCACGGTAGGGCATTGCCATCTGGTGATATTTAATATTTTCACAGCAAACTTCATTTGTAAAAACATACTTCTCAGTGATATTAGCTAGGCCTGAGTCAGTTGCCATTAAATCAAGATAACTATTAACATCAAATTTTAAAGCCTCAGTAAAATTCGTCTTCTTACTACGAGCAATCATTCGATTATCTTCAGAAAGAATATAGATGAAGAGAAGGTCCTTTTCCCTTTCA
>CAZQJK010000044.1:0-35270 GCA_964593545.1 uncultured Bacteriovorax sp.
GTTTCACATGGGATCTTAGAAGTCATTGCTATAAGAATTCAAAAACGATGAAAAAGAAAGGTCTACAAGAGATTCTCAGAAGCTATCTCGAAAATCTCTACCACGAATTACTTAAGAAAGTTTAAAATTGACAGTCTAACATCAGATGCAATCGATTCAACTTCATTATCAATTTCATGAAGTGCGCCTGCGTATTGCTTAACGCCAAAATGCTTGGCATTGCGGCTTAGAACTCGCTTAGTCTTTCTAGCATCAACGTATGTATCATCAGCACCCGAAAGAAGGACCAGGCCTTTAATCTTAGGATCTATCCTCCACGACCGAGACTTCTTAGCGATACATTGCAGATCAAACGCAAAGGCCGGAACATAAACTGGAGAACGGGGAAAGATGCGATCTTCATGGGGATCATTAACTCCCTCAAAAGTATTAGTCGTTAACGTACGCATTGATATTTCATCAATAGGAAAATTAAATAGTCCCTCTCCAACGATATAGTTTGGAACAATTCCTGGCGCTATTAGTGTCACCGACTTCACAAATCTCCCTCCGTCTTGATAGGCCTTCTGGTAAGCGGCAAGCCCACCAGTAGACCAACCTATAATATGATATTTTAGGCCATCTGGTCCGTTCTTACGACTTAGAAGCTTGATAACTTTATCTCCTAATTCGTTAATATTTGAGATGCGTGTATCATTCATTGTCCCCTCAGAACCACCCTGTCCCATATAATCAAAAGCGATTACGCGGTAGCCATTATTTACCAAGCTTTCAAACAGCGGATCATGGTTAAGCATTGAATCACCAAGGCCCTGGTAGTAGAGGATATTTCCCTTAAATGCGACTTCTCCATTTTCGACGAGGTAGCCTATTCTAATCTCAACAGTCTTTCGATCGATCTTAAATGTCTTATATCCCAAGCGCCATGGCATGTAAGAGCCTGCCTGTATCGAAAATGACAGAAGCACAAAGCAAAGAGTAAGAAGTGATTTTTTCATGTGCTCAATGTATCAGAATTTGAGACCGGCAGTATTTATTTGAAAAGTTTACAGAGATTCTTAGAAAAAGAACGAAATTATAAATGGTGCAGTCGAGGGGACTTGAACCCCTACCCGTTGCCGGACTACGACCTCAACGTAGCGCGTATACCAATTCCGCCACGACTGCATTCATATAACCAACCACGATACCCAAAACTTGCGAGTTGAATACTAGGTTGGCTTAAGAGCTATACATTGTATAATTCTTAGAGGGATATGAATAATAAAATGGCGTAGACCTTTTGGCAATTATTTTTTAAGGAGCTCCGTATCAAGATCATCGACGTAGAATTTAATTCTATCGCTAATATCCTCGAGCATTTTAAGACGGGTCTCAAAAGCATGGGTCACCTCACTAAGTGTCCTTATCTCATCTGGGACCTCAATGGACTTCTTTCTTTCTAGACTCTTTTCGATACCTGAGATTTCATCGATTAGTTCAGTTAGAGGCGTAGGCCTAGTTACCGGAGGAACAAAATTCTTGCTCGCAGGAAACATCACTAAAACGTCATTGTTTTGTTGTTCATTTTCGATGTTCATCTCAACCTTTTGTTAATTTAATTAGTAATGGATTAAGTTCAATTAAACTCAATTAACACTTTGCATGACGCGTGCCAAAATTTAATAGGCCTAACTAACTAATAACTCATAAATAGCTGAAAGAACGGTCAAAAAGTGTCGACTAAAAATTAGTCAAAAATTCGAAGCGTTTACATATAAAAAATACAATATTTCCCATGGTTTAAAGCAATTAAATTTATGCTAAAATTATTTTAGGAGGCCTTATGGCAAATGTGAACTGCCTAAAATGCAAATACTATATCAACACTTGGGATAAATATGCTCCGAGGGGATGCTCGGTTTATGGAATTAAATCGGCCCAAATTCCAGCAGTGCTTGTAAAGAGAGAAAGTGGTGATGATTGCTTATCTTTTGAACTCAAAAATAATGATCGAAGAAAAGATGATTCAGCGAAAGTTGATTTCAACGACCCTAAATATTGGTAGTGGTCTTACCCATCTCGTAGTATGACGGGCCTGGCTCCTCAATAATCGCACCACCAAGACAAATATCATGCCCTGATTTCTTATCGTAGAAGACAATCGACTGTCTCTTCGTTACTGCTCGTTGGGGCTTAGTGAAGCTCACTCGAATTCCCTGCTCATCAATTGCAGTCACGATACATTCCTGATCTGGCTGACGATAACGTACCTTTGCGTAGAGCTTTTGACCTACGGTTGGGATCAGTGACTTATTAACCCAAGAAAGCTCAGAGGCAAGAAGCTCATCTGAATAAAGGGCTGGATGATTGTCACCTCTTTCAACGACAACGACATTGCGATCAATATCCTTACCAACAACAAACCACGGCTCACCTGGACCACCTAGACCTAAGCCTTTTCGCTGTCCATTTGTATAGTAAGCGGCACCACCATGTTCGCCCACAACTTCGCCTGCGAGGTTTTCAAAAGGTCCTGGCTTAAGCTGAATATAGTTTGAAAGAAATTGTTTAAAGTTTCTCTCCCCTATAAAACAAATTCCCGTACTGTCTTTCTTATCATGAGTAGCGAGATCATGCTTCTTTGCAAGGGCCCTAACTTCACTCTTAGGCATATCTCCTATTGGAAACAAAACCTTTTCAAGTATTTCTGATTTAATCGTATAGAGAAAATAGGTCTGGTCTTTGTTGGCATCATTTCCTTTAACAAGATTTTGTACACCATCAATATTGATACTTTGGCAGTAGTGACCTGTGGCCAGGTAGTCTGCACCTAATTCGAGTGCCTTATTAAAGAAGACTTTAAATTTAATTTCGCGATTACATAGAATATCTGGATTTGGAGTATGGCCAAGCTTGTATTCTTCAACAAAATGAGAGAAGACATTGTCGCGATATTCTTTTACAAAATCGACACTATAGTATGGGATATCAAGTTTTTCACAGACTTTGATAACGTCTTCATATTCTTTTGAGGCCTGGCAAACACCAAACTCATCTTCCTCTTCCCAGTTCTTCATGAACATACCAATAACGTTGTAGCCTTGTTCTTTTAAGACAAGGGCACTTACTGAAGAATCAACTCCTCCAGACATTCCTACAATTACTGTTTTACCATTTCCAATGCTCATGGCCAGAATCTAACAAAAAGGATGCGAGAAGTGAATAGTATCGATACTATTTACTAAGATTTAGTGCCCAACTACTCACAAATTGGCCGATAAAGCGGAAAGAATCATAGAAAGTTTTAAAATTTAAGGTCTCAACAAAGTCACTTGATGTGTGGATACGCTTTCCATTGAAGTCACTCTCCCAGTCTTGGGTGAAAGTTATCCCTGGAAGCTTAAACTCCTTGAAAGAAGTCACATCGCCATTTTTAAAGTCGATGGACTTAGTATCAAATTTCACATTTCCCATTGCATGCGATCCTAATGAGATTGCTTCATTAGAAATTTTTCGCTCACGTTCATAAAGCTCCCCATCAGCTTCGCTGATATAGAGATTCATATTTCCATAACGCTTACTTGTATCTTGAATTTTTGAATCATGACCCAGCATTAGGAGATTAACATAAGAATAGAGTTTTAATCCTTTGCTGACTTCCTCACTTAATTTCTTCGCGTAATCCCAAGACCCCAAGAAACCAAACTCTTGAAAGTCAAAAAAAACTACGCGTACGGTACGCTCAATTTTTAATTCGGAAAGAAGTTGAATAAGTCCTAATCCCATCGCAACACCAGAGCCATTATTATCAGCACCCGGCTGTGCAACTTCTGGTAAAACGCTCAGGGTTTTCTTATCGTAGGCAATAGTATCGTAGTGGGCACCAAGAACGATAACCTCGTTTGGAAACTTTGAGCCTCGTTTCTCCCAAACAATATTCTTACCTTTTTGAGAACGTAACTTTTCAAGGTGAGAAACTCTGGAATTAGTGAAGTTTGTCCACTTCATGAGTTCGGCCTTATTCACATTATCGCCAGCAGTTTGAACAGTTTTTAAATCATCCTGATACAACTTAATCGCACGATCAATATTGGGTACAAAATCATCGACAACCATAATGCCACTTTTGTCATCAGTATGCTTTTTAACAAAATCAATAATAAACTGAGAAGCCTTGTGGTGCCCCTCACTACCAACAATTCGAGTTGGCCTAGTTTCTTTAATAAAATTTCGAAGTGTACCAACAAGTTCATCCTTGTCGTAGCGAGAGATGACTTGAGCAAGATGACTATAACCTCTTGGAGATTGATCATAATCTCTAAGAGCAAAGCCAAAAGAAACATTACACAATATAAAAATCAAAAGTAATTTACTAACTATCAAAATCCTAGATCCTTTTTCTTTTGCTTATTCTTATCATCATCACTTTCTTCCTGTTCTTTAGTTTTAGGATAAGTAACCAATTCCTCATTATCATCATAGAATGCGGGATACCTGACAACACCGCCTCCAATAACACGAGCACCAACACCAATTTTATTATAGAGAACAACATAACTTCCACGAGCAATGGTATCAGTTAATTTCTCAGCTAATTTGATGAAAAGTGTTCCATTATTTTTAAAAAAGACTTCACATGCATGCATCTGCTTTCGCGCTCCCAACATAATATTAGCAACAAGAGGGACAGAACGGTTCAGATTTTTATCGCAAACAAAATTTGAGATATAGAGATGTGAAAAATACAGCCGTGACTCTTTGTCTAAGAAAATCATACCATTTGCAGCGACAACGCGAGAAACGACTAACTCTTTATCTAATTGGACTTTATTCTTAAGTGGTATCTTTTTTTGACCTTTAAAAAATTGATGAATACCTAGGTGTTCTCCAATATTTGAGCCATCATAGAAATTATAAACCTGGCCTTCTTTTCTAATTGATGGCGCCGTATATTTTTCGACAAATTTTCCAAGGTCCTCATGATTCATAAAACCATTTCTCTCGAGGCGACGTGATTTCTTGTCGAGTTGAAAATCGAAAGGAATAAGTTTAGAGATCTTTAGGACTTCAGCTTCTTTTAATTCAGACAAGGGAAAGTAAACATTCTCTAAAATATCTCCAGAAAGAGATGAGACATAGAAACTGTCATCTTCACCAATATCATTGGCAACGTAAACATTTAACTGACCAGTCGTTTGATTCCTTAGAACTTTCGCATAGTGTCCGGTAGAAACTTTAACGGCCGATAACCCACCCATCTTAGAGATCAGAGTTTTTAAAATAACACTCACTCTTCCAACACTAGGAATATAAGAGTTTCCACTTAAGCGGGCCCCGATAACTTTTTCGACAACTTCTTCAAAATATAATTCCGAAGCATTCGTCGCGTAAAAAGGGATTTCGAGTATTTGACATAATTGCTTTATTCGATCCAGATTGTCTGGCAAGAAACACCCAACAAGATCCTTGTGGTCTTCATCGCCCTCGTGAAAAGTCACCGCAACTCCTATTGGAGAATGACCTTGTTTCTTTAGAAGGTATGCAGCAACAGCGGAGTCAATCCCACCATCCATGCCTACAATATATATCTGACCGGTTTTTTTGTTCATTACTAATATTATATTTAAAAATTAAATAGTTACAAATGCTGGAGAAATTTTCACTACTTTAGATTTAAAAAAAAATGCCGAAAAAATTATATCGAGGAGAAATTAATGCAAAAGAAGTATTCAATGCTTAAAAATGGCGGAATTTATCAATTCAAGAGTGCTTCGACGCAAAATCAAGTCAATGGACTGATTACTCTACTTAAGTTATCCGGTAATAAAAATCCAAGCAACTTCTCCTATATTTCAAATATCGCAACAACAAAGTATGAAGATACATCCGTTAGAAGTTTTATCTTTAGCGAACATACCCTCGATATCGAAGGTCAAGAGATCAAGAATCTCTTCAAACACAAAGACTGTATGCATCTTTACGATTTAGTGAGCAATAAAGTTTCTGATGTCCACAATCTCAAATACCATAGTGAAGAAAATCTTTTCTTATTTTCTCTGGTTAAAGCGCTGCTTCACTCTGCTAATAGAACATTATTTATTGAGCTAAAAGATAAATCAATAAGTGAAATCAATTTAAAAAGAATTCAATCGATTTTAAACTATGAAGTAAAAAATAAGAAGCGCCTCGTGATAATTTCATGCGCAAGTAATTTATTTGCTCAAGACACTTTCGATGCAATAATAAATAGAGATCAAAAGGGAAAATACTCAATTGACCCGATGCAACCTGAAATTAACGCGACCAAATATGTCGCATAATTCTTGACACTTATAAGCGGATAAAACCATAATATTATCAAGAACTTCGAAAACAGGGAAGATAATGAGTAGAAATGGAAAGCTAAAATTTATCGACGTCTTTAGTGGCGCCGGAGGGCTATCTTGTGGACTCGAGTTGGCCGGACTTGAATGTGCACTTGGAGTTGATTTTAATCAACATGCTATCAATACATTCGAAAAAAATCACAAGCACGCAAAATCTTACTGTGGTGATATAACAAAACTTACGAACAAAGAAATTACAAGACTCCTTGATGGCAAAGATATTAATCTCGTCGTTGGCGGTCCGCCTTGCCAAGGTTTTTCAACTGTAGGCCCAGGAAATCCTGAAGACGATAGGAATAGATTATTTCTTGAATTCGTCAGAATCGTCAAACATACACAACCAGAATTCGTCATTGTCGAAAATGTCACAGGTCTTCTTGCTAAGAAGAATGAAAAAACACTTCGAGCAATTTTTAAGAAATTTGGAGACCTCGGTTACAACATGGATGTTCAAGTCATGAGTGCCGAACAATTTGGTGTTCCTGAAAAGAGAAGAAGAACAATATTTATCGGCTCTCGTGTTAATGAAAAAATAACATTTCCTAAAAAGACCCATGATACGATACTGGCAAAGACTTATCGCGCTCCGGTAACAGTTGGAGATGCCCTCAGTGATCTTGCAGACAAGAAAGGTAATCTCTACAATCACGACATCGAGCAATGCCAAATCAAATCAAAACTTGATTTAAAAAGAATTCAAAGAATTCCAGAAGGACAAGGAATTCGATACGAAAAAGATGAAAAGAAATTTTTAACGAAGTCTCTTAAACTTGGTGTCGATTGGAAAACAATCAGAGAAGGAAGACTTAGACAAACTAAGTACCAACGCCTTGACCGCTCAAGCGTTTCTCCAACAATTATGACACATCGACATAGCTACTATCATCCCGTTGAGAATAGATATCTTACTCAAAGAGAAGCAGCTAAGATCCAAAGCTTTCCAAATGACTTTGTATTTACGGGCCCTTTAAGTGCTCAGTGGAGACAAATAGGAAATGCTGTACCACCATTACTCGCAAAGTCTCTTGGCCTAAGTATCAAGAAAATGTTCAACGAGTATCAAAAATCTAAAGACAAGAACCTTGCTAAAAAGAAGGTTGAAAGGAAAATAATTGAAAATATCAGAGGCCAAGCATTCTTTTACCGCTAAAATACTTGTAGCTCTCCTTGTTCTTCTCTCATCGTGTTCGGGAGTTGATACAAAGACTAGTGAAGCAGTCGACAAGTGTAGCGAAATTCGAGGGGCCATCGACATAGGCTCAGGAAGTACTAAGTTACTTGTCGCCCGTGTTGATATTTGTAAGCAAGTGATCACAAACCTTATCTATGAAGCTCAACGATCAATTGATTTCAAAGAAGATCTTCAAAGAAGTAAAGATAATACATTCAGTCCAGAAATAACAAAGAAGGCCATCTCAATTCTTAACGAGCTTAATTACCTTGCGACGAAACAAGGCGCAACTAAACTTTCAGCAGTTGCAACTTCAGCGTTTAGAACTGCAAAGAATGCCAAACAAACACTTGATGAAATTTTAAAAAGCATCGACTTTAAAGTATTAGTTATTTCACAAAAACAAGAAGCTCTATTTGCTTATCACTCTGCCTTAAATATCGCAAAGACAAAGAAGCTCATCGGAAGTGACCCGGTTGCAGTATGGGATATTGGAGGGGGAAGCATGCAGATCATTAAATCTTATAATGATAAGAGCAAGCAGCCGACAATTTATCTTGGTAAAATGGCATCAGTGAGTTTTAAAAATAGCTACCTTGAACTGCACCAAGATGACAAAAAAACTAGTCCAAATCCTCTAAAAAAAGATGGCGCTATTGAAGCAATGAATCTTTCTCGAAATTATGCAAATAAAGAAGCGAAGGAATTACTTGGAGACCTGGCACACTATACAGTTCTAGGAGTTGGTGGGGTTCACTACTATAGCGTGAAAAAACAAACTCAAGTTGAACAACACTATGATCAACAAGAACTACTTCAAACACTACTTAAACGTGCAAATTTAAATGACAAAGAAGTTGGCGGCGACTTTGCTAAGACTGACGTTACCAATTTGGCATTAGTTCTAGGATTCATGCAGTCTTTAAAAATTGAAAAAGTATATCCGATAAAAGTTAATATGACTCATGGATTACTCCTGGCAAATTCACTATGGGAGCACAACTAGCTCCCATAACTTTCAATTAGAAGCTCTTGTGAGATTGTAGAAGATTCCTTTCTTCTCTAAAAGTTCAGCAGGAGCACCCTCTTCAACTAAGTGGCCTTTATCAAAAACAAGTAACCGATCACACTCTTTTATTGTCTCAAGTCGATGGGCAATAATGAAGGATGTTCTGTTTTCCATTACTTTCTTTATCCCCTCATGAAGAATTTGTTCATAGTAAGGATCAACATTTGCTGTGGCCTCATCAAGGATTAAGATATGGGGATTAAGCAAACAAACCCGAGTAAGAGAAATAACCTGTTTTTCACCAGCACTAAGGTTTACTCCCCCATCATTGACATATGAATCAAGCGTGATCGAGGCCTTATCCATCACTGCCTTAAGTCCCGTAAGAGATGCGACCCCTAATATCTTCTCGTCAGTTATCGATGGGTCAACAGTAAGATTGTCTCGTAAAGAACCTTGAAAGAGAATGACATCCTGAGAAACAAGACCTATTTGTTCGCGAATATTATCGATATCCCAATCTTTTAAAGACATGCCATCGATGAGTACTTCGCCTTTTTGAAAATCATAGAGCCTTGCTAGAACAGAGATCGTAGTTGATTTTCCACTACCTGTTGTACCAACGATCCCTATTTTTTGGCCTTGAAAGACTTTAAAAGAAACATCGCGAAGAGACCACTCTTCCTCACTATAGCTCATCCAAACATTCTTAAATTCAATCTCACCTGCAATTGGATGCCCAGGATAATTCCCTTCGCTCACAAAGAAATGATCTTCATCTTCTTCTCGTAAAAAGTTTGCAACCCTCTGTGCAGAGGTAAAGGCCTGTAAAATGACATGAATTTCTCTAAATAGCATCATCACAGGATTGAAGAATCTTTCACTATAACGTAAGAAAGCGACAAAGAGAGCAAGGCTCATTTTCCCATCAAGAACCAACTCTCCACCAAAATAAACAAGGAGGATAAGTGGTAATCCACATAGAAAAGAAATTGCAGGATTGGTAACACTATAGAAGCGATTAGACTTTAGAGTGGCATTAACGTGTTTTGAAACAATATCCTTAAAACTATTATAACTCCAACCTTCAAGTCCAAAAGAACGAATCACATAGAGACCGTCAATATGTTCACTAAGTTTTGAATTAATTTGACTTGAGTACTTGCTCATTGTTCGATTCAACACATTGACGTAATTCTTAGTGAGATACACAAGCAAGATCGCCGGAACCATCGATAAGATTAAAATTGTTCCTAAGTAACGATCAGTAAGAAGCATTGCAATCATACTGCTGATGGCGAGAAACCCAGAATTTAAAACTCGCCCTAGTGAGCCAGAAAAAAATGATTCAACTCCCTCAACATCATGAGTTAGTCGTGTCACAATACGCCCACGTGGCCAACGATCATAGAAAGTCATCGGCAACTTTGGAAGTTTTTCAAAGAGGGCCTTTCTAATCGTAAGAATTACACGACCAGAGCTCATAACTAAGAGCTTTCGTCCAAAGTAATTAAATGAAAGAGAGAGTATTTCACTTGCAATGACGATAACAGCAAACCTCAAAGACAAGTCCCAATTCTTCTTGGCCAAACCGTCGCCGACTAAAACTCCCATTGCATGTCCAGAGTACATTGCAACGGCTGAAAATGAAATGAGAAGAACAATAGAGAGAGCTAAGGTCTTTCTTTCTTCCTTTGTAAAAGAATATAAGAAAAGAAATGAATTAAGCGCACGGTACTGCTTTTTCTTAACAACACTTTCATCCTGATCATCAACTGCGAGATATTTTTTATTTGTCATAGTTCGTCCATATCAATAATTACATCACAATGCTTTAGTGTTGAGCGACGATGAGCGACCCAAATGATTGTTGTATTCTTTAAATTATCAATTAAATTATTTAAAATTAGTTCTTCTGTAACGGTATCAACCGCAGAGAGACCATCGTCAATTAGAAGAATACTTGGTCTCTTCGCCAAGGCCCGAGCTAGAGTTAATCTTTGTTTTTGTCCACCAGAGAGATTGATTCCCCATTCACCAAGACCTGTTTCAAGACCGTGTTCAAAATCTTTCACATCTTTATCAAGCCCCGCAATTTTTAAGAAATTCCAAACTTCTTCATCACTAAGATCTTGGTCCATCGCCACATTCTTCTTTACTGTGTCAGCAAAAAGAAATGATTTTTGATGTACCGTCACGATTGAGTTTCTAAGAGAAAGGTGGTCATAACTTCCAAAGTCTTTTCCATGAAATAAGACCTCCCCTTCAAAACGACGTTGAAGACCGCTTAGAATATCAATAAGAGTTGATTTCCCACTACCAATTTTACCAGTGATCCCAACCCTTTGCCCTGTCGAAATAGCTAAGGAGAAATTTGAAATTATTGGTCGTTCACTATTATATGAAAAATTTAAATTAGTAATTTCATAAGTATGCTTAACTTCTTCAAATTGAGCGCCTTTAAGCTCGTCAGATAAATACTCTTCACTCTCATGATGATAAATTTCACTAAGGCGCTTAAGTGACGTGGCCGACTTTCTCCACTCTGAGATAATGAACCCTAATTCCATAAGAGGATCTTGCAATAGGAAAACAAGTCCTTGCATTGAGACAAATTCCCCTACTGTGATAACTTCATTTACATTTAGATATATCCCATATGAGAAAAGAACAATATAAGAAATAATTGATGAGAGTCCAGTGTAAGGAATATATTTTAATGATGTCGCCTGCGCCGTAACACGCTTTTCCATATAAATATTTGCACTATCAAAGAGCCTTTTAAACCAAAAAACTGAAGTCTTTCCTAGTTTTTGAAGTTTAACAGTTGAGATGGCCTGACTAGAGAGATCATTAAAATCTGAAAGAGCTTGTTGTGCAACCTCGTAGTTTTCAATTTCGACCCGGGAAAGCTTACGTACAAAGAATGGCATCATCAGAAGGAATGCGACAGAAATTAAGGTTAGCTGCACATTAATAAAGAGCATACTAATAATCGTAAAAATTCCAAGAAAGAACATATCGATAAGACCCACGAGAGTGAAGCCAAATAAGAATCTTGCCTGACCAACATCACTATTGGCAGCATTCATCAAAACACCTTTAGGATAGAGATTAACCAAGTCGGCTAATTTAAAAAAACGAGCATTGCTCCATATCTTATTCTTTAAAAGACCAGAGACCAGATGAGTTTGTCTGGCCAAGGTAATACGCCAACCAAAACGAGAAATAGTAAGTATAATTCTTGAAATAAAAATTGACCAAAAAACGATGAGGAAAACTTCTCTGTGAGTATAATCTCTATTCTCTGTAAAAAAGAGAAAGAAATCATAACTCCCCTTTCTCATCGAAAAGAAGTCAACGACATTACCCATCGCTGTAGCGAAGTAAACTTGACAAATATTGCAGATAATAACTGACAAAACGCCAAGCAGATAGACTGCTTTATTTTTTCTGATATAATCAATTAGTAGTTGATATTTTGAATTATCTTTCACGGAGATCCTAAAGTTGTATACTGTAAAACCCCTCTATTTTCATCGTATTGAAACGATATTAAAAGTTATTTTCTGCTTAATTTTAGCATTTAATACCATTTCGGCCGATCCCCTTAAAGAATATGAGTCAACAAAATATCAAGGCAAGAACAAGTATCAACGAATTGGAGAGATTGAAGCTTACCTTACTAAACTATCACAAGAATTACCTAAACAAATAGAGACAAACCTATCTCCGCTACAGAAGAAAATTGAAACACTTGAATCTAAGATTGACCCATCAAAGGGAGAGAGTTCAAAAATAATTGAAGACCTCAAAAGAGAGATTTCACTAGTTAAGGAAGAGTTAGAGAAGAAAATTGATAGCGACATTATCGTCATCGTAAAAAAAATTGAAGATGAGAAAAAAGCAAATGAAGCCGCACTCGATGCACTTCGAGGGAACTTAGAGACTAAGATTCTTGCGATAGAGAAAATATTGTCAGGTTTTGGAAAAGTACAGACATTGAAATCTAATTAACTTCAGCGCACAACCATTCACTAAAATCATTCAAGTACTCTTGATACATAGAATAATTCTCTGAAAGCTTGGTTAAGGCATTCGCGATAGCATCCTTTTCATAACGAAGGCCCTGCAAGTGAGAAGACAAGATTTCGATCATCTCAGGATGAAGGGAGTCTGTATAAATTTGAACTTCAGTAATTAAGCCTTTATGTGAGTTGAGATGGAGCTCTATTCCACCCCACGAGAATCTCTCTTCCATGAAATGGGTGAATTTAGGTGTTTCACCAAATCTCCAGCTCCAATCCTTTAGCTTTTCATAGTAAGTGTTTAACTCTGCAACTGATTTTAACTTATCATGGTCAAGATGCTCAATCTCACAGCGACATCCGTAGAATTTAAAGAACTCTTCAATGATCGCTTCACTTAGGCCCTCGTGTGTTATTGTCGCATTAATATTTACAAGATTTGTCACACGGGCCAGGACAGACTTAATCCCCTTAGACTCAAGCTTCTTCTTATTTGGATTTAGATAATTTCCAAGTCTCGATAGATCCGCATTAATTAATAAGGTCCCGTGGTGGAAGGCACGTTCTTTTGTCTCTTTAAAGGCACTACCAGAAAATTTTTTTTCACCCTCATCAGATTTTAAAACAAGATCATTACGGCCAGAGGCGAGAGCATCAATATTAAATCTCTTCAGTGCATTGATGATAATTTGATTATTTTCATTCTTATCATAACTATTCTTACCAGACATGAATGTAAAATTTGTATTACCAAGGTCATGAAAAACAGCACCACCACCACTTTGACGACGAGCAAGTTTTATTTCATCTTGTTCCATTTTTTCAACATTACACTCAGTCCAAGGATTTTGGAAGCGACCTATAACCACTGTATTTTGATTACGCCAAAGAAATAGAACTTTATATTCAGGGTCCATATCCCTAAAAATCCAATCTTCCGTTGCAAGATTGAACCAAGGATCAAATGTATCGGCAACGAGAACACGAATTTTATGTGACATGGAAAACCCTAGTGATTATACTCGATCATAAGATCAGCGAGAGAGATAATACCTTGAGAACAAATATTCATCAAAGTGCTCAAGCGACCAGACTGGTCATCATATTCTTCATTTTCTTGAGATATTTTTTCGATTTGTTTATTTAATGGAGCACAAGAGTTTTTAAGTACTTTGAAACTTAAATAATCAGATAATGACAATGATGATGGGTCAATATGAGAGAGAGCAAATTCTCCAACACGAACAGTTTTTGAAAGATTTAAAATCGAAGTCTTCTCTCTAAGATTTAAATCACGTGCGTTTGAATTAAAAGCGAAAGAAACGATAAATAAAAATAAAATAGTTAAAACAAACTTCATCTTGTCTCCAAATTGCCATTCCATGGTGTATAGATGATGTCAGGCCTGATGCAGAAAATCAAGAGAAAAAAGATATGTTTTTATTTCTTCGAAAGAATCAAAAATCATATTATCATAAGGGGATAAATTATACTCGCCACGCAAGAGAAGGTAATTTAAGAGATCAATATTTAAAATATCACTCGGCTTATCTCCAATCATCCACGAGGATGAAAGATCAACGTGAAAACGATAAAGATGCTTAAATACCATCGCAATACCAGGTTTTCGAGTAAATGAATGTTTCTTGTAATCTCCATGACCATTTTTAAAATGATAAGGCGCTATTTCAATACCATCAATAATAACACCTTGGTCCTTAAGTCGATCACATATCACTTGATGAAACTCAGCAACCTCTTTCTCTGAGAACAATCCTCTTGCAACGCCGGCCTGATTTGTCACAACAAGCTTTAAAATATCAGATCTTTGACACTCTTTTAAAAAGTCAGTCACACCTTCGATAAATTCAAGCTTTGCCGGTTCATAAACGTAGCCATGGTCAATATTAATGACACCATCACGATCTAAAAAAACAGCACGGGAGTAAGAATCTGGGGACTTGAGCTCTTTAACGATTGGACAAAGAACTTTGTGTTCAAGATCTTGGGACTCTTGAGTTTTCTTTGAATCTTCAAGGCTAAGAACATATGAACCAGTATCAAGGAAATAATCAGCACAATCAGCATGATCTTCATGAGGATAGACACGATCTTGACCAGTATCTTTAATATAATCAAAATAACCATAGACACGAAAGCTTGATTTCATATCCATATTAGAAAGGTTAAAAACATCTAAATATTCAATTGAATTGATGACAAGGGCACCTTGCGCTTCACTTAGAGCGATATCGAGATCTACACTTTGGAAAATTTTAAAATATTTACCAAAGCAGTTGAGGTACTCATCAAAGTGATAGGTTGTGATAATTGTATCAAAGAGGGAGTTATTCATAATTTGATCTCACAGAGCAATTGACCTTATATGAAGCGGTCGTAAATTTATTCATTGGCTTTATTCTTATTTGTAAGATGTCTTCATTAAGCCTGATATCAAAAGATGATGTTGAATCTTTAAAAGGCAGAAATTCGACAACTTTGTCGCTTGTTACGAAATCCTTAATCAGTACAGATGAGTATTCATACTTATCCTTCACTCCCTTAATTGTCTTTTCTTGATGAAAGCAAGTTACCTGAATAAGATTGTCACTTCCTTGTCCAATAAGTGGCAACAGGGCCTTTGAAAAGAGATCTGTTGAGAGCTCATTAAACTGTAAAAGCGTCTGATAGAGATTTCGTGAAAGTTCTTGATACATATAATAGAGATCATGACGATCGAGCTCATCAAGTTCCCCGGGAAGGTCTGGACCATCCCAAGTCGAATCAAAGCGTCCATGAAAATCAAGTCCTCGACGCTCGTATAACTTTTCTCCAAGCTCGAAGAAAAGCTTATCGATGATATCATTATAAGTACTTTGAAAGATCTGGGCCTCTTCAAAGACATCAAAATACTTGGCCAAGAAACTCTTTGCCCCGGCGCTCTTAGTATTAACAAATGCATTCTTCTTAGAAAGTTTTAAACTAATAGGTATTTCACGTGATGTGGTACTAATGAGAATGTCAGCTTCTTTAAAAATATCATTGTGATGAGCGCCCGTAATTTTACCGATAACAACGATCGTTTTAATCTCTTCACCAGAGACTAATATGCTTTGTAAATGGGAAGATAATTCAACAGATGTCTTGAGGGCAAGATTTTGAAGCTTGCCAATAAGTTCGCGATCATTTGAGCGTAACCACTTCTCATACATCATCAACATATTTTTCATATCGCCACTAAAGTGCTCAAGAAATGTATTTTCGACATTGAGACGCTTGGCACAATTATGAGCAACGAGGTATTCAAAGAGATTTCCCTTGATTTCATTAACCAAAGCTTCTTTTTGAATACTATTATGAATGGTTTTAAATTCTTTATTTATTTTCATGGCCAAAAGATTATTTCTTTTCTAATATTAGAGCAATTTACAATCATTATCTTTATCTATGTAATCATACGTAATTAAAGATGAAAAGGATAGTCATGTCTGCTTTCCCTTCAGTACTCGAAGGAATTAAGGACCTTGAACTAGGCCATATCAAGGCCCTGCTTCGGAGGACAAGTGATCTAAAATCAGGTCAGCCCCCTCGTCTTCCCTTGCAAAAATCCTTAGCTGTAGCGACATCATTTCTCGAAAACTCAACAAGAACTAAATTATCATTTGCCATGGCCATCAAAAGACTTGGCGGATTCCATATCGACTTCCATGCTGAAAGTTCTTCTCTTAAAAAGGGAGAATCCCTCGAACAGACACTTTTGACATTGAAGTATCAAGGAATTGATATTTGTATTATTCGTACAAACGAATCAAATCTCTTAGATCAATTTAGAAACTATCCACCAATCAAAATCATCAATGGTGGAGATGGTATTAATCAACATCCCACTCAAGCACTTTTAGACCTCTACACACTTCAAGACCACTTTGGTGGACTTAAAAAACTTAAAGGTAAAACTGTCGCAATTGTTGGAGACTGTATTCACTCAAGAGTAACTCATTCACTAACCGACTTACTTCCACAATTTGGGATCAAAGTACTTCTATGTGGACCCGACTTCTTCATTCCAAAAGAATTACCAAGGGATGTCTCACGCGTCGATAACTTAGATGAGGCAATTGAGCAGTCAGATGCAATCTATCTACTTCGTGTCCAAACGGAACGTCACGATAAGTCTATCACTGATCAATTAAAAAATTATCAAGAAGAATGGGGATTAACTTTCGAACGCTTTAGAAAGCAATCAAAAGTTTTGCCAGTATTTCATCCAGGACCAGCAAATATAGGTATTGAAGTTGAGAGTGAAATCGTCAACTCAGAGATTTGGATGGCACACAAGCAAGTTCAAAATTCTGTATTTGTTAGAATGGCAATTATTGAAGCGATGATTAATAACGAAGACCATAATATTGGTTCACAATATAAGAAAATCCCAGGAGATATAAGTGAGAGACTCAGGCATTCCTAAGAAATTTGTTCACGACGAAAAAACATTTCAAGAATCTCTCAAGCAATCCCCTATTTATATTCATTTCATTGACGGTACATCTTTTCAGGGCTTCATCAATCGCCCAAACTTCAATGAAGAGATAATAGCAGAAGCGGCCTTTACAACTTCAATGTCTGGCTATCAAGAAACCGCCACAGACCCCTCGTTTCTTGGCCAGCACATCATCTACACCAACGCACATATAGGAAATTATCCCTCAGATGAAAGAGTCAACCAGTCAGACAAGGTTCACGCTCAGAGTTTGATTGCTCGAAACTTCTCCTATAATGACTTCTTTGCACAAATCGAGATTCCATTAATTTCAAGTGTCGACACAAGATCACTGACAAAGTATCTCTCTTCAAAATCTAAGAATCATAAGGCCATTATTACAAGTTCGAAAAGCTCGCCATCTCAAGAAGAATTCAATAAAAATAATCTGATTTGTAATGACCTTAGTAAAGTTTCAATTCCAAAGAAAATTGTCCACATCGAAGGTCAAAATCCAATTGTGATTATCAATTTTGGGATAAAAAAAGCGATCACGACAAGCTTATTCAGCTTAGGCCTTCCTCTTGTTGAAGTTCCGTTTAATACAACAAGCACTGAAATCATCAGTTTAAATCCTACAATGATATTTCTATCAAATGGACCAGGTGATCCCAAGCTATATATCGAACAAATCAAAGTTATCAAAGAATTACTACAGACAGATTTTCCAATTAGAGGTATTTGCCTTGGTCACCAGTTAATTGGTCTTGCCCTCGGAATGAATACGTTTAAGCTACCCTTTGGACAGCGTGGTTCTAATCACCCTGTATTTGATCATCTTGATGGAAACTTACTGATCACGGCACAAAATCATGGCTACGCAATTGAAAGAGATTCATTTAATCAACACAAGTCCGCAAATACTACAAAGCGAGAATATATTTGTGAATACACCTCACTCTTTGACAAATCAATTGAAGGAATTAGGACTACTGACTCGAAGGTGCGATCAGTACAATTTCACCCAGAAGCAAATCCTGGCCCAACAGATGCGGCAATTTTCTTTGAAGAAATAAGAGAATACTTAATTAAAAAGGTATCAAAGACATTCAAAAGTGATGATGTATTACCGCTACCTAATTATCATCAAGGTCGACTTAATAGTGAAATAAAGAAAATTCTTCTTGTCGGTTCTGGTCCAATCAAAATTGGACAAGCGTCTGAATTTGACTACTCTGGAACACAGGCCTTAAAAGCATATAAGGAACTAGGAATTGAAGTCATTCTTCTAAATTCAAATCCAGCAACCATTATGACGGATAAGAATATGAGTTTTAAAACTTATATCGAGCCGATAACTAAAGATACAATCAAAAAAATCATTAAAAAAGAAAATGTGGATGCAGTCCTCTCAACAATGGGTGGGCAGACGGCACTTAATATCTGTATTGAACTTGAAGAAGAGGAATTCCTCTCAAAGAATGGTGTCAAACTTCTCGGTGCAAATGTCGACACCATAAAGAAAACAGAAGACAGGGCATTATTTGCACGTGAACTCGAAACTCTTGGATACAAGGCCGGAAAACGATTCTTAGCAAGCTCTAAGGAACATGCCTATAAGTTAGCTAAAGATGATGTTGAATTTCCACTTATTATCCGTAGAGATTTTGCTCTTGGGGGAAAAGGAGCTGCACTTGCATATAACGAAGAAGATCTAAGAGAAATCTTTGAAAGTAGTGATATTAAATTCCCCGTCACCATGGAGAAATCATTACTAGGGTGGAAAGAGATTGAACTCGAAGTCATGGTTGATAAGAATAAGAATGGTGTTGTTATTTGCTCAATTGAAAATGTCGACCCATGTGGTATTCATACAGGTGATTCTATTACTGTCGCCCCAGCTCAAACCATCTCTGATCGTTGCTATCAAAAGCTTAGAGAGATGTCCCTAACAATTGCAAAGCACATGAATGTTGTTGCAGGTGGTGCCAACGTGCAGTTTGCAATAAATAATGAAGACGAAGATGATATTGTTGTCATCGAGATGAATCCCCGAGTTTCAAGATCTTCGGCCCTTGCTTCAAAGGCAACAGGCTATCCAATAGCAAAAATTTCTGCCGGACTTGCTGTGGGACTTACTCTATTTGAAATATTAAATGATATTACAAAAGTTTCTCCAGTTTGTTTTGAGCCTACACTCGATTATGTTGCCGTTAAAATTCCAATTTTCCCATTTAATAAATTCCCATCATCATCGCAAGATCTAGGTCCTCAAATGAGAAGTGTGGGAGAAGTTTTAGCACTAGGTGGAAACTTCACAGAGGCCTTAATGAAGGCCCTACGCTCAACTGAGCAAGGTTTAGAAATTCCCAAATTAAATCAACTTAAAACAACTCCATTCATTGTTTCAAAAGAATATGTACAAGATCGCCTCTCAAGACCAAGAGAATTATCTGTCTTAACTTGTATCGAGGCACTTCGTTTTGGAATGAACTCTCAAGAAATATATGAGAAAACAAAAATCACAAAATGGTTCATCGAACAACTTGAACAATTTGTTATATTACAAAAGGAAATTGAGCAATATCCCGAGCTAATTAGCAAAGAAGATTATCTATTCAACTTGAAAGTGCATGGATTCTCAGACAAATTTCTAGCGCACTTAACAGACAAGCGCCAAGAAGATATCTTAGACTTGAGATTTAAAAACAAGATTTTTCCAGTCTACAAGGCCGTTGATACTTGCTCGGGCGAGTTTAGTGCGACAACACCATACTACTATTCAACCTATAGTGTGGAAAATGAACCACGTCCTCTCTCTGAAGATTTCAAAAGTACTGTAATATTTGGCTCAGGCCCCAATCGAATTGGTCAAGGAATTGAATTTGACTACTCTTGCGTAAAGAGCTGCTTAAAACTTAATGAACATGGCATCAAGAGTATCATGCTTAATTCGAACCCTGAAACAGTAAGTACCGACTATGACAGCAGTGATCGTCTCTACCTTACTCCACTATATTCAGAGGATCTCTTTGATATTCTATATTTTGAAAAACCAAATCATATTATTTCTTCTTTCAGTGGTCAAACAGGTATTAATATAAGAGAAAATCTTGAGGCCGAATTCAGAAAGAAATATCATGAATTAAACTTTCTAGGACCAAGCCTTGAAGTTCTCGACCTCGTCGAAGATAGAAAGAGTTTTGATCAGGTCACAAGAAAAACGAAGCTTAATCATACGACATCAAAACAAGCAAGAGGTCACAAGGAACTTCTCAATATCATTGCGGAGATAGGCTACCCAGTTATCATTAGACCAAATTATGTAATTGGTGGCGAGAGTATGTATATCATTAATGGACATAGCGACCTTGCTCAACTTGAAAATATTTTCATTGATAAGAACTCAGATACTTCAATTGCATTTCAAGTTGAAAACTATCTTGAAAATGCCATCGAATACGATGTGGACCTTATTAGAGATATCAATGGACACACCATTTTCACAGTTTGTGAACATATTGAACATGCAGGAGTACATTCTGGAGACTCAGGTATGATCTCTCCTCCTGTTGTCATCGCTGAGAAGACATTGGATGAGATGCAAGAACTCTCTATTGCTCTTGCAAAAGAACTGAGGATTGTAGGACCTATCAACTTTCAATTCGCAGTTAAAGAAAATCGAATTTACTGTATTGAAGCAAATCCAAGAGGATCGAGAACACTCCCATTCTTAAGTAAGGCCTATGACATTGACCTCCCTGGACTTGCCACTGACGCGCTTCTTGGAAAAGATATCCCAAATATCACCAAATTTATTCTTGATGCATTCATTGTCAAGCAATCAACTTTCCCATTTGATCGCTTTGTAAAAGATAATATTATTTTAGGTCCAAAGATGCGTTCTACTGGTGAAACATTAGGAATTGACCACTGCCTCGAAACTGCACTGATGAAGTCTTACCTTGGAAATTATCCAAACCTTGATCGATCAGGAAAAATATTGCTCTCACTTTCAAATTCTTCTAAGAATGAAATATTAGAATTTCTACCTCTATTAAAGAAAAGAGCAATGACATTCATGGCCACCAAGGGAACTTACTTTGCAATTAAAGAACTTGGTATTGATTGCGAACTCGTCGAAAAGTTTGATGAGCACTCTAAAGGTGTTTCAATGATTGAGGCCATCAAAGATGACAATCTCATTGCTGTTTTTAACACACCAATGAACCAGGGAAAATCTAAGAACCATGGAGAAATCATCCGTAACATTGCTATTTCCTACGGTGTTCCATGTTTCACACGACTTGAAAATATTCAAGCAGTTTGCAAATCAATGATTAGTGGAGAAATGGAGAAATCACGACCGATTTCACTACAAGAAATTAATGCACAAAATTTTGATGGGGAAAAAAGAAATGGATAAAATATTTCTAGCACTCGACAATATGACAAGAGAAGAAGTCTTTTCATTTCTTGATGAGCATGGAAAAAATATAAAACTTATAAAAATTGGAATGGAGCTATTTTACAAGTACGGACCGACATTGCTAAGAGAGGTAAAAGAAAAATACAATGTGAGTATCTTCTTAGATCTCAAACTTCATGACATTCCAAACACGGTTTCGAGTGCGATTAAATCTCTTAAAGATCTTGATATTGATTTCCTAACCGTTCATATTAGTGGTGGACAGAGTATGCTTGAGGCCTCGAGAAAATCCTGCTCAGAGCATCTACCAAAGACGAAACTGATTGGAGTAAGTATTTTGACATCAATTGATGAGCAAGAATGCCTTTCGGTGTATAATCAATCACTAAGTAATACTTTTAAAACCTTTTTAAGAAGTGCTATTAAGGCGAAGCTGGATGGGATTGTCTGTTCGCCTCATGAATTAGCATTCATCTCAAAAGATGATAAAATCTTTACAATTTGTCCCGGTATCCGAACAGAAGTATCAACTAAGGATGATCAAAAAAGAGTCACAACTCCCAAAGAAGCTTTTCAAAAAGGCGCTAATTACCTGGTAATGGGAAGGGCCCTTAGACATAAACCTGAGTTGATAACTTATCTCAACAAAGAACAATTATAATTATTGAAATTTTCTCAATAACCATTAAAATAATGTAAATTGGTGGTTATATGGAAAATATCGAAGAACTTAAGATGATTATTGAACAACTTCAGGAGCGCAATGAAGCACTCGAAGAAGAACTCAATCAAAAAAATTACCTTATCAATCATCTCCCTTGTACTATTAGCTGGATCAACAGTGATCTAAGGTATCTGGCCATCAATAACACCCTCGAAGACCTTATAGGAATCCAAAGAAAAAGTATTGCAAATCAAAAAGTTGGATTTACTCAAACACAAGGAAGTCAATTTACTTCATTCATCAATGATTTTTTTAATTCTCAAGAAGAATATAGCCAACTCGAAATAAGTGAGACAATTAATGGAATCCATAAAGTTTTTCTTATCGTTGCTCAAAAATATAAGAACTCTAAAGAGGCCATAATCATTGGTTTTGATATTACACAAACCAAACTACTTGAATCAAAAGTTTGGCACAATGATAAATTAAAAACAATTGCTGCTCTTTCGACAGGAATTATTCATGAGATAAAAAATCCTCTCTCAATTATTAAAGGCACAACTGATCTCTTAATTCATCACGACGAGTTCAGTGAAGAGAAAAAGCATTCCTTCATCAAGAAAATTGACTTAATGACAGATCGAATCTTTCATATTATTGATGGCCTGAAGAATCTTGCTAGAGATGACTATAATGATAACTTAGTCCCAACAAAGATCACAAAGATCTTAACAGAGCTTGAAGTGTTATTAAAATCACGAATTATTTCAAGTAAAATAGATTTTAAAATTCATAACTTTGAAAAAATCCGAGATACATCAATTAATTGCATCGAAGGGCAGATAATCCAAATCCTTGTAAACCTCATTAATAATTCAATCGAAGCGATCGAGGAACTCGAAGAGAAATGGATCTCAATTGATGTCGAAAAAGATAAGAATCTTATTCAGGTAAAAGTTACGGACTCAGGAAAAGGCATTAAGCCAGAAGAAGTAGAAAAAATCTTCCTACCATTTTATACGACCAAACCAAAAGAGACTGGTACAGGGATAGGCCTTGGACTTTGTCGCGATCTAGCGATCAAAAACAAGGCAAGCCTCGCCTACGAAGATAATAATGGTCATACGAGCTTTGTTCTCGTTATGCCATTTTGTTAGAGTTCCCAGTAACTCTCATCAAGTGACTCCTCTTTCGTCGGAAGTCCATGAGCAAGTCGAGGAGATCGTTGTTTCAATACCTCATAGCTCACTCGATTCGCATATTTGCTGATCTGGTGAATTGACGAGTAAGTCAAATACCTTGCACCATGCTTAGGTGAATTTGGTACACACTGTCGGTGATATGCATTTGCCGACATGTCATGAAGAAGTGCCGAAAGTGCAGCATCACCTGCCCCATTTGTATTTTCAATCTTAACAGGACCACCCATAAAAGGATTAATATGAGTATAAATTTTGATTGGTTTCTTACAATCTGATCTCATTTGTGCTCTTGAATATTCAAATGCATTATATTCAGGAATCGATTTTGAATGAAGAAGATCTTTTGTCTCTCTCGCATTCTCTTCATCAACCCAAGAGCATAAGTACAAACCTCTAGGCCCTACTGTTAAGAGGACTAAATCAGCTAGCTCCAAGCAAAACTCTCCGGCCAATAAAGGATCATCAATTCCCGATAGTGCCGTTGCTTCATCTAAATTAGTTGCAATAACATTTACATGCTTTCTTATAAATTCAATAAAGAACTCACGTTTTTCTTCAATTAAAAAACTAGTTCCAAGGGCAAAGACAACTGGCACGCTGGCCTCATTAGCAATCTTAACGGCCTTCATTGTTGCTTTAAATAGTGGAGACTTCTCATCTCTAAGCAAAAAGGCCGTAACGAGAAGAGAAGAAGAGTTTTTAATCACATCATCTGGTATAAATGACTCGCTAAGCTCGTTCATGATACCTTTACCAATAGCAAAGGTTCTTTCCTTATCAGGTGTAACAAAACACATTGCTCTGGCCATGGCACCTTTTACAGGCTGTAAATGATTGAAGTCAACTTTAGAGCTTGTTGTGCAAATATATTTAAAAGCATAATCACCAACTTTAATATTTTCACATATTGTTCCCAGTGCAACTGAGCGATCATCAGATAGTGTCGAATAATTATGAAGTGTATTTCCTACCGCTCCACCTGCAAATTCACCAAGAATGAGATCCTTTGCCTTACATTCCTGATAAATGCTCTCAACTATCTCATCACTTAGAACTTGAGACTGTCCCTTTGCGACATTATATTTTTCAAGTAATTCATCACTAATATCAATTTCAATATCAACGAGAAGCTGATCAATACCTGTTATATAAACACTTTTTTCAGTGAGTAAGCTATTTTCAAAGGAAACACGTCCAAGTTCTTCAACTGGAAAATAATGTTTTGATTTTCTCTTACCTGGAAACTTCATAATTTCACCTTAAGTTATTTGACTCTCTTGCAATGTTTTTAGTTCAAAGTATAATGTTAATATGAAAATAATTTTAACTCTATTTCTTATATTTTGCCACTTTCAAATTCTTGCGACAAGAATGGCATATACAACAAATATTAAAACAATCATCTATGCTGATGAAAATCTCGATATCCCAATTGGTTACATCAGAGCTGGAAGAAAAATTACAGTTGGTGACAATAATTTAAAAACAAGTACCATCACACCTATACTTGTTGCCGGCAGAATTGCCTATGTCCAACTAAAAGATATAACTTTTGAGTCAAATGGAAACCCTGTTTCTGATGCTCCATCAATCAAAGACCATGACGTGGATATGCTCTTTATAACTGACGAAGATAAGCTCAAGGAAAATAATTTTTTAACTCTATCCCTTGGATTAGTAAGTTCAGGCTCACAATGGGAAGAATTCAATTCATCTCTTGAAGCTCAAAGCGAGACGACAGGACTAACTCTTTATAAGTTGTCTTTGGATCATCGCTCGATACAAAAGAATTACGGTTTTTCGATCTGGCTAGGCTACATGAGTACATCAACAGATATTGCTAAGTTTGAAGCTCCATTCATTGGTGCAGAATATCAGTATCGACTCTTGCAATTTAAATTAATCTCTCTTGAAGCTTTCGCTGGCGCTCAATTTTCAGGAGGTGCAAAAATTACAATGGCCGATGGACAAATATCAAAGAGTGTCATGTACGGTACCGAGTTTGGAGCAAGAGCAAGGCTATTCCCATTTTCGACATTTGGCTTTCATGGCTCGGCATCAATATTTAGCAATAAAATTGGAGATATGGATCCTATCCAAGATGATAATTTGGAAGAATATGATTTTTCATCTATTGGTGGTGCTAAAATTGAATTTGGTATGTCATACAAAATTTAGTTTTCAATTATTGTTCCAGAATTCTTTTGTTTATAACGCTTTCCTTTCTTAAGAAGATATTTAATCTTTTCTTCTTTTGAAAGATTTTCGATATCTTCAGTCTCAAAATTTCCAAGCTCCATTTCTTCTTTTTTCTTTTCTAATTCGATACCTTTTTGCAAACGAACTTCCGCGGCTTCATCGAGGAGTTTATCCTTATTTGAAAAAGTTGTTCCCCACTTCGTTCTCGCAAAGGAATAGACAGGTGTGAGAATATTTTGAAATGCTTTATTCTTCTCAAAGAATTGGATGACTTCTCTGATAAATGCCTTATTTTCAGTCTCATGAGTCCAAGCACTGTAGAGATACATCAGGGCGTCGTAAGATGATCTCTCAAAGTATGGAATTGACTTATACTTACCATAAAGCCTCTGAGAGTCTTCTTTCCCATTAGAGTCTGAAACTCTCAAGTCTCGAGCAAAGCGACTTAAAATCATATTAGACATTCCAAAGTTATTTTTTACAAATAATTCATACGAATAAAGGCGACCATTATAAAGGTATTGACCGATATATCTCGATTTTTTCTCATCTTCATAAGCAACCCTAGAAAGAATATGTCTTAATCCAACAAAGTAGACAGACTGTGCTTCCTTAATAATTAACTTCTCTCTCATCTTATAAAGATAGATATTATATGCAATCTCCAAAGGACTGATACGATTCCATAGTTTAAAAGTAGCAATCGGATTATACAAAGAAGGTTTTTTTATCGTTAAATCCTTATTGTAAATATCATGCCAAATCTTGATCGAACTTTTTCGATGAATATACTTTCTAACTAATGGAAGCCTAAATAACTTGTCAGGAGGTAGAGAAAGATCGACTCGCTCAATTCTTAACTGGCGAAAACTTATTAATTCATCTCCATCACTTTCATTATAGCTAAAGCCTGCAACCGATTTATTTCCCTCAATTATTGGACGAGGAGAAATATAGAAACTAGGATGAGAAACAGGAAAAGGAATCGAGAAATTTCCAAATGAAACATTTTCCCAAAGCTTGTCAGAATCCACTTGCATCATCTCAAATGGCCTCAAGAATTTGGCCTGAAATAACTTAGTGTTTGGAGCTTCGAGGCTTACTAGTCCACCGTTTAACCCTTCAACTTGAAGGGTTTGATAAAAACGATAAGGCGACTCTAATAAAAGAGAAAAACCTACCAGTATAGGACAGAATAAAATCAACAGTAAAAATATTGCCTTCACGGTCATCTTTTCGGTTACTTAGATAAAATACTACATATATTTCTTAATTTTTTTTAAAATTTAACGATAAGACTAAAAGAAGTCTTTTTTTGGAGTAGTTGAATGAAGAAGTATTCTATATTAATAATAAGTTTAGCCCTAGTTTCATGTGTAGCACCTCGTGATAAGCGTGCTCTCTATGGAGATGCTGAATCAAAATCGACATCATCAAGCTCAACGGGCTCAAATAGCAATAACAGTGGTAGCGCAATTGAAGTTGATGATGGGTCAGGAACAACAACAGGATCAACTGGTTCAAGTATTCCAACAGCTTTACAACACTGTAGCTGGTCACTTGATGGCTCTACAGGCTTTGCAACTTCGACTAACTCTCACCTTGGCGCACATACTATTTGTCAAAGTAAAACTGACCAATCAGAAGTTTATGTACAACTAAAAACAGCGCTTCCAAGCACGAGACTCTGTGTTATTCCAACTTATACAACTTCTGATCGTTCGATATTTCTTGGCGAGGCAAGATGCCAATTCATTGAATCAAATGTGAAACTCTATCGTTTTCCTTTAGTTAAAAATAGAGACTATGGGAAATATCAGAATTTTCAAATTAATAGTGTTATGGTAATGAAGGAAGCTTCTTACTTTTTTGACTCTCCTTTTTACAGAGATCAAATCTCATATGATGCATTCTTTATTTGTTCAGTTAACCTTGATCTCTATGCCGATTCACGTTACTGTGATGCATTTAAATCTAAAGGTGAATACGTCTACAAGAAATTTTAATTCTTTAAGTTTCCTGAAACTTGCTCACCCCTACGGTATTCGTCACATAATTTACCGTCTATCGTAGGAAAAGAGAATACTGGAACAATAACCTGTGCCCCCTCTTCTGAAGTAATTTGCATACACACAACGATATAGAAAAATGAAATGCCATCTCGAGCAAAAGCCTTAATATAAGTCGAATACGTTTCAGAGAATTCATCAAGGGCCGTATATGCTTCATCAGGAGCATCAAGAGTCTGCCCGATATAATCAACATAAAGTTCAAAATTTTCAAAAGGAATATCAACTTCAGTTCTTAGTTCAAGATGATTTGCCAAGTACTGAGACTTCTTAAATTCGATCTGTTCAAGAAGCTCTGGATCGATTTGATACTCATTTGCAAATTGCTTTCCATAATACTCATCAATAGACTCTATTTGCTTACCGATTTGAAACTGTTGCATGAAATATTCATTGCTCGTTGCTGTCAAACCTAGAATAAAAGAAGGTGACTTATTAAAAACAAAGCAAACAGCGGCCAAAAAGTAAGTTTCATCGCCTTTGATGACCTTTTTAATATATGTATAAATCTCTTCTTTTAGTTGATTTTCAACACTCCAAATTTCATCAGGCTTTGAAAGCATTTTTTCAATATTTGCAGAGTCTTCCAAAAGCTTTAAAGCATCCTCTTCAAGAAGGTTTAAATCTTTACGAAGCTTATTAATTTTATTTGAAAAATGAGCAATAACTGGACCGTAGAATTTTTCAATACAGTCCTCACTACAAAAGCAATTAGCAGAACCCTCCTCAACAAAGAGAAGGTCATCCAAGCTTTCTTTTATCATTTTACAATTTTTACAAAAATAGAAGTTATCGTTTACTAACAATTAAGCGCCTTTGTTAGATTGAGAAGCTCAATCCCGCAGTTATTGAATTTCCATATAATCCAGGAGTATTCCAAAGTTTTAGCTGTGATGAAATATCTTCACTCTTAGCCCGTCTTGTTCTAAAGAGACTAGCAAGAGTAAGATCAACACCACCGCCAAGTCCAAGGATCAACTCTGGTCTGACATAAGAATACTTTATTTCCTTATCAAGAATATAAGATTTAGAAGTATTATTAGACTTCGCAAGGGCCACCGTTGCTCCCGTTAAAACAAAACTAATATCATTACTAACAAGCCAACCAATCTGAGCTTTTAATGTATTAATATTTCCGATATCTTGTTCTGTATCATCTTCCGAATCCCCAGTGAGAGTTAGTTCGTACCCTAAGCTTAGTGCAAAGTTATAAAATCTCTTCGACGTTTCAACTCCTACGATCTTATCAGTTCTCTTTGATGCAAATTCTCCACTTCCACCAAATCTCGCTCCGGCATGAATATCAATTGTAATGGCATCACTTGAGCTACCATACTCAAACCAATTAAGCCCTAAGACCACTGAGGCATTACCTCTTTCATTAGAAACTGATTTCGCCTGATTCTTAAATTTTCCTGAGTAGAACGGCTGCTCAAATTTTAAAAAGATATTGTAGTCAGTCTCAATCTTACCTTTAACAAGCAATTGATCAACCTTTCCACTTCTTTCGTCATTTCCATAGTCGAGGCTTCCAAATGAAGTCGATAACTCAAGGTAACGGTCAAAACCTCTTGATGGCTGAGACTGCCTTGAAGTCGTTCGGTTCACTGGTACTTTGGTAGCAGCAGGAGCTGAACGCTTAGTAATTCGCGAGTTAGTTGTTTCTGATGAATCAGAATAGTCAACTAATGCATATGAGTTTAGAGATATTACGAGGGATATTAATAATGTTTTCATATACCATCCTTGCTAATAGGAAACATTAATCTGCTCAATTTTACACAAAAAAGACACCTAAGGGCAAATAAAAGAGGAACATTTTCGTCAAAGATTATAAAAATTACTTACAAATGTCCTAACTTGTTAATATTTCACTGAAGGTAGAATCTTCCTCCTGTAGTTCTACATTAAGAATAGATTAAGATATAAATGTGTAACAGGAGGAAGCAAATTGATTGAATTAGGTTTTTTAAAAAGATACGACTCGATAAAAAGACTCATTGATTTTGGTTCCAACGGATATTTTCCCCTTTTTGAAAATGATATCTACAATGATGGTTTCCAAAACGTTAAAATGACAAAGTCTGATCGCCTCAAAGCGAAGAGCCTCCTTAAAAAGATTTCAGGCCATAATAACCTTGAAAAACAAAAAGTTCTCTTTTCAAGCTTTACTGATATTGACAGGGTCATCGTAGCAAAAGCTTTACTCGAACTAATCGAAGGAAAACTACTAGATGCAAATCCTCACCTTCAATAAGCTAGCATTACTCTCTTTACTATCAATCTCTGCATTCTCTGAATACAGAGTTTACCAGTATATCGTTTCGCCAAGACTACAGACAAGAACTCCATCGAGCTTCACTGTTACAAGTACTCTTGATCCACGAACGTATGTCACTTACCATGGAGGACTTAACGCCCTTCGAATAAACTTACTTAAGACATGGACTTGTAAAGGCAATACGGCCGGAAATGACGTATGTGATGATCCTGTAGCTAAGCTAATGCTCGATTCCACAGCTAGGGAGCTCAATTGAAAGTATCTCCGGATCAACAAAATCGGGACCATTTAAATAAGCTCACAGAAGCCCAACGAAACTTAATTGCCAAAAAAGAAGATGAGATTCAAAAGCTTGATAAAATTTATGATTTAAAACTTGATGGTGTAAAAACCGAAGGAGATATTGATCTCTATAATCAAGTTGAAAGAAATAAAGTTGAAATTGAAAACTCTCTGCTAACCAAGCAAGAACAGCTGGAAAAAATCAAGGCTCAGCACAAATTAAATACACAAAAGTTTACAGATCAAGAACAACAAATAAAAGATGAATACTTCCAAAAATATGACAATCTTAGTAATCAACACGAGCAAAGCTTAATTGATATCAACAATCGTAATCAATTAATTAATCGCGATGTTGTAGATAAATCGAATCGTGCTATTAAAGATATACAAAAAAATAGTGAACTTGGGATTCAAGACGTTCTATTTGATACAAAAATAAGAGCAAATGAACTGTCTCGTGATTTAAATTCAAAGTTTCTTACAATCAATCAGGCCCACGAGAACCAAGTAAAAGTCACTAAGAACTTACAAGATACTCAGCTTGAAGAGGTTAAGAGAAATCATGACCAGACTATTGGCCAGCTACAAAGAAAGAACGAAGTTGATTTTCATCAACGAGTGGCCTCTCAAGAAACAACAATGAAGAGCGAGCAAGATCACTACAACGAACTCTTAAAGCAGAAAAGAATTTCATTTGAACAAAAGTATAAGACTTTAGAACAAACACATACAGAAATTTTAAATCGACTTAAGACTAAGTTTGATACCGACATCAAAACACTTGTGGGCTCATATGCTCAAACAAAGGATCTTGTCACTAATAAATCCAGTGACGATTTCTATCATATTACAAAACTAGAGCCAACCGTACTCGATCAAGGAAACCACTACCTGGTATCCATTCCTGTTCCAGAATTTGAAAAAGAACAGGTTAATCTCACTGCCCAAGAGCGAAACCTCAATATTGTTTTAACGAGAAAATTCCAAGAACAGACAAGTTCAGGTGAAAATGAAAAGTTTGACACAAGAAGAAGTGAGGTCATCTCTAAGAACTTCAAGGTTTCAGATATCATGGATCCCAAAACGGTCAAATCTAATTATGAAGAAGGAATTCTAACCTTTCAAATTGCAAAGCTATAGATTAAGCCTTTTCTTCAACCTGCTCGATCGTTCTCTCTGCTTCGTGAATTTTTACTTTATCAACTTTAATCAATGAACTAATTGATTTTTGAATTTGAGGAATTCTTCGAGGGTGAACCTTAAGGTACACATGAAGAAGGCGAATATCGTTATCAACGTCCATCATCTCTTCATAAATTTCATCAATTTGATCGACTCGATTATAGACAATCTCCTTGACCATCCCCTTAACACGTCCTTGAGAAAGAACTTCAACATGAAAACGTCTAAATTGTTTTTCCGATTCAAATAATTTATAAAGTGGTGTCACCATTCTTAGAACAACAAGAATTGTAATCGTGATGAGACAGGCTGCAACAGGATATCCATAACCGATAGTCACACCAATGGCAGCAACAACCCAAATTGTCGCAGCTGTTGTAAGACCAACAACTCCCCCGCGTCCATGAATAATCGCACCGGCTCCTAAGAAACCGATCCCTGAAACAATTTGCGCAGCAACTCGATTAGGATCAGCAGCACCAATACCCTGATCAATTGAGAGTATCGAAAGGGCCGTATAAACAGTGGCCCCGAGACAAATAAGCATATTCGTTTTGATCCCTGCAGACTTCATTTTCTGCTCACGGTCAAGACCGACCATACCGCCAAGGATAAGTGCTGTTACAATTTTAATCCCCAACGCAATATATAGCGGTAGGAAGCCAAAAAATTCAATATACATATTCTTCATTAATTTTTTCCATTTTTTTATTTGTCACTGAAGATATTATGCGTGAGAATATACACAATGAAAAGAGCTCATTTAGTTAACTTTCTCGCTATAAAAACCCAAGAAGAACTTGCAATAAGAGCTTCTTTGACGATGAAAGAAAATATTTTCTCAAAAACTACGGCATTGAATAAGTTCTCTCCTAGTTTTCCAATACAGGCCTATAAACTCCTCAAGGCCTATGCTTTTAAAATTAAAATTGTCGTTAGAGATGAGAAACATGAATTCTTATTCGAGAGAGAATTCGAGTCAGACTCTTTTGGTTGCTTCAATATCAAGATGAAGAGACTTGCAGACCATGACAAGATTCATATTATTGAAGTCTATGAAATCGCAAAGTATCCTGGTCTTGATATCTTACTCGGTACCTATATTCCTTTAAAGATAGGTGAAGATAAGAAGCTTGTGATTTGCGACTTCGATAAGACCTTAGTCGATACGAAATATTCGACACCTGAAGAAGTGTACAAATCGCTAACCAGCCCAATTGAAAAATTTCCAACAATTGAAAAATCAGTAAAAATAATAAAAAAATATATTGATGAAGGTTATCATCCCTTCATCCTATCGGCATCACCACACTTCTATGAAGCTGCGATGAGAGACTGGTTATATGCGAATAATATTTATTCCGCAGGAATCTTTCTTAAAGATTACCGAAAAATTTTCTCTATCACAGAGGGAGATCTCACACCAAAAGATCTAAAGGTCCAAGGTATTTATAAACTTGGTCACCTACTCGATATTATCTACATGACCGGGGTACCAAAGGAAATTGTTTTAATGGGCGACAACTTTGAATCTGACCCATTGATCTACTTAACTTTCTATGAACTTTTAAAAGGTAGAACAGAGGCCCGAGAAATTTGGAATCGATTAAAAAACTATGAAGCTTTTAAATTAAGTAATAAGCAAAACAGCCTGCTATTAAATAAGATTTACCAATTAAAAGATATGATCAAAAGAAACCAGGCCAATCCAGAAATTAAAATTTATATTCGTAAAAAAGCTGAAGAAAAAACTCTCCATGTTCCTGAACAATTTAGTTTTGGTTCAGAGGCCCTCGAACTTTATTAACTGAATAATAATTGTGGTGCCCAAAGAAATATCTGTCCAATGCAGATAAACAATCCAGTGCGATGAAATTTTTCTACATGCTCATTTCCAACTCGTTTCGCCCATTTTGCTGAAATTGGCCATGAAGATGGATTAAGCGGAGTCATCTCAATAAACACTCTTAGTCCTGAAAGTCCTACCATGATGGCAATAATTGTTTGATTGCTTGGGTCGATAATTGAATTTAAAATACTAGACATGACAAAACTCTCCAAAAATAGTGAATCTTTACCTCTCATTAATCTCTTCGGCGAAGAAGAGGAAGCGTTTTACCAATTAGGTTTAAAAGACGCAGAGACTGCAAAATACTCCATCTCAATGCTGAGATCGTTGATATCAACACCTTGGGCACCAGTGAATAAACTTATTCATCAGTCTTTTTCAAAGATTATTGATCAGGTATTATATAAGAATAGTGAGTTTGATAAGCTCTTAAACGCTTATGCAAGTGGTGCGGGAATACAAAAGTCTGACCTATTTGGAGCACTTTTAATTCCAGAGTTTTGTTCTTTTCTTGGGAAATGGACAAAGTACCTCTCTCCTATTAATTTTGGATGCTCAAGTCTTTTTACGCTCAACGATAAGGGCCAACCGGTACATGCGAGAATCCTCGATTTTCCACTTAAAAATACCTATGACAAGCATGAAAGAATTATTGCAACAAATTTTAAAAACAAACTTAAAACTTTTAATTACACGAGCTCAGGTCTCCCATTTTCAGGACTCACCAGCATCAATGAAAGCGGCCTAACAGTTGCAATTCATCAAAAATTTTCAGATACATTTAACCAGCATGGCACGCCTATTTTCTTTCTTGCTCATCAAGTTATCTCAACCTGTAGCAACGTAAATGAAGCCCTTGAATTACTAGAGAGATCGCAAACAATTACATGCTGGAATTTAAATATCATGGACAAGGATGGTAATATTCTTGAAATCGATATCGATGGCAATGAAAGATTCTACAAAGAACATAATATTCACGACGAGAAATTTATCTATATTTGCAATGAACTTGTGAACAAAAGTAAGAAGCAAGAAGATTTCCTTCCGTTTGGAATGAAGAACTACAATGATATACGAAAAATAAATTGTAAGAAATTAGAAAAGAAAGTTTTTGGCAAGAGTGACGACGATATCCTGAAGACTTTTTCAAGTCCATTAGATAAGAATCTCGCGAGTCTCGGTGCAATCACACCATCAACGATGGCCTCAGTTATCTTCAATCCAAAAGAATTAAGCAGTGCTTATATTCCAGGAATTGCTCCAAAAGTATATACCGACAAAGTTAGTATCATCACTGACCTGTGGGATCGTCAAAATACGCAAGTAAAGAGTTCAAAGAAGATAAGTAATGAAAGAGCTAAAGAGCTCTACGAACATCTTATAACGGCCCAGCATAACTTTGATATTAATGACGAAGCAAATGGATACCATCATCTTCAGATGGCCCTAGAGTTCACGCAAGACCCAAAAGAGCACAATCTTGTGACCTTCTTTTTTATCGTGGCCCAATACATCCACGAACCAAGCCAATTCGCCTTAAAACAACTTATGGAAGAGAATTTGGCCATCCACTCACAACTTGATAATTACTTTAAAGATATGTCAGCAATTCTTGATCAAAGACTTGGAAAACTAACAAATTCAAAAAATCTTATCGATCATGTGATTTCAAATAAAGAATTGAAATTGAGATATGAAAAAGAAAAAACAATGAGTAAGCTCAATCATATACCACTTAGACACCTTACATTTCTACATTTAGATATTTTAGATGTGATCTTTATTTAAATAAACTGCTCCTATAAAATGGGGAAAAATTAGTTGCTTTAAAAATCATTTTTTGATTTTCATTATTTTTTTAGTCATATATATCAGTTGCTTACAATCTTTGTAACACGACAAAAATTGCAGTAAGTACTGCATGATCTACCACTGCCCAAATTCTGACTGCAATTCCTCCACTAAAAACAAGCTCATTTCCAAAGATGGATTCTACTTTCGCCGAAGTGATTCAAGAAAAATTCAACGCTTTGTCTGTAAAACATGCGGAC
>CAZQJK010000045.1:0-34815 GCA_964593545.1 uncultured Bacteriovorax sp.
AAGAAGCTAAGATTAGGATGATTGCTATTTTTCTCATTTGTTATTCCTTGTTTATTTTAAGTTTTTTTCATAATAACAAATATAATCTGTCAGGTAATATGTTCAGGTAATCTTTTTAGGCCTGTCAAAAAGTTAGACACTTTTTAAAACAAGGCATAAAATAACTATATGAAAATTAATAAGACCAAAAGAATTGGTTTAAATATCGAGTCATGGATTGATGCCCTCGTCGATGAGAATAGCTTTAAAAAAGTTTGCTTTGAGCAATCTCTCTCTGTCTTCACAGGCCTTGGTGAGGTATCAGGTCTAGAAGTGGCCATCTATGGACATAATCCTAAGGTTGATCAGGGCTTTGTTTGCTCAAAGGGTGCCCTGAAGATTGCTGAGATGATGGACATCGCCTATGAGAAGAAGATACCCCTCATCTCTCTTGTATGCTCCCCTGGAGTTAGTGTAAATGAAGGTTTAGCTAGTGGTCACAACTACACGCAAGTGATTGTTAGAAATATTAAGTATTCGGGAATCATTCCACAAATTTCAATTGTGCTTGGAACGACGATGGGTGCAACTGCATACTCGGCCACGCTTACTGACTTTGTCCTTTTTAATAAGTCTCGATCAACTTTAATGGTTACTGGCCCAAGTGTTATTGAAAAAGTTATTGGCGAAAAAGTATCGATAAAAGATCTTGGGGGAAGTGAAGTTCATAGCGAGACAACTGGCATTGCTGACTTTGTTGATAAGGATATTTCTTCTCAGATAAGTCGAGCACGTGCTCTTGTGAGCTTCTTGCCAAGTAGTAGTGCACATAATCCTCCGTTGAGAATTGAAACAAGCCCTGTTGATAAGATACCGCTAATTCCTATAAATTCTAAAGAAGCTTTTGAAATGAAAAGCTTTGCTCTCTCTCTTTGTGATAGCGGCGAGTATATGGAGTTTCAGTCAGGTTTTGGTAGAAGTATGCTTTGTCTTTTTTCTTATATCGGTGGAAGACCATTTGGTATTATTGCTAATCAGTCTAAATATAATGCCGGTGTTATTGATTGTGATACATCAGTGAAGACAGCAAAATTTTTAAATATGTGTGACACTTACAATCTTCCTATTCTTAATCTCATCGATGTCCCTGGTTTTATGCCAGGTAAAACACAGGAGCATATGGGGCTTTTACGCCACGGGGCCAATCTTTGTAAGGCCATGCAGACTTCAACTCTTCGCTATAGCGTTGTTGTGAGAAAGTGCTACGGTGCTGCCGCTTTTATTATGATGCAGACACGTGCGCAGGGTGGACAATATGTTTGGGCCCTAAAAAATTCAAAAATCGCTGTTATGGGCCATGATGGGGCAAGTTCGATGCTTGAAAAGAATTTAACTGAACAAGAATATTATGATGATTATGAAGACCCACAAATTTCACTCAATCAGGGAATTGTTGATGAAATTGTCGAAGCGGCGGATCTTAGAAATTCATTAATTGAAAGAATAAATAGAGATTTTACTCCGGCCAATCTCGCCCTATAGAGGATGAATAAAGTATGAAGCATTATAATGAAGATGATCTTGAATTTTTAGTTTCAGCAATCGAAGAAACTGATGATGTCTATGTCAAGCTCCCTGTGGGAAAAATACGCGCCGAGCACGACCTAGCAAAAGACCTCGGTCTTGATTCACTTGGAAAGGTGAACCTCTTTTATGAGATCTCTGATCGCCTGGAAACAGATGATGAAGAAGAAGAAGAAACTCTTGGGTGGAAACAAGTGAGGGACATCCTAAGCTATATCCACGAAAATAGAAATGATTAAGATTGCTGTCGTTGATATTACGCAAGAAGAATTTTGGAAAATTCCTCACGAGTTCATGCAGGACTTGATTGAATCATTTCCTATGATCGATTTTATTCACGCAAAAAATCTCATGTCTTTAAAAAAAGACATCGAGGATTGTCAGGCGATTATTTCGATTCCTACACTACCTAGTGTTGTTAAAAGAATGAAGAGTTTAGATTCTATTTTTGTTTTAGGTTCGGGGATTCCTGAGGTCGTCTTACAACTTCAAGAAAAAAAAGAAGAACTTAGTATTAGGACGATGACTGGGATTAATGCTTCAAGTGTTGCCGATCAGGCCCTCTATCTTGCACTAAAGGCCCTTAGGGCCGATGGTCTCTCTCTTTCTCCAAAGCGCTCTGATCAGCTTCATTCGCTAATTATTGGAACAGGAAAAGTTGCAAAGAATCTTGAAGATAAATTTTTGTCACTTTTTAAAACAACAACAATTCTTGGTCGTACAAATAAGGGATTTAATAATTTTATTGATTTTGACTCCTTGAACGAAGAGGTTTTGGCCACTTATGATGTGGTTGTCATTGCGACGGCCTATAATGACCAAACGAAGAAGCTCATCAATAAAGAGCTTATTTTAAAATTAAATAAGACAGCGATTATTGTTAATGTTGCAAGGGCTGAGTTCTTTGAAGAATTAGATCTTTTAGAAATATTGCAAAGCAATCCAGCTCTCTCGTATTTAACCGATGTTACTCATGAGGAAATTTATCCCGCAGACGGTGCTTTAAATGGGCTTTCTAATTTCTATCACACTCCACATATGGGAGGAACTTATGAGGGAATTTGGAATGATTATCTCAAAGAATTAAAAATACAATTGAAGGAATATCTTGATGCTAAGTAATTATCATAATGATTTTGAAAAAAGATTTCTTGCTCGCAAGGCACTTTCTCAAAATATCTTAATCGATGATGAGGTCAGTGAATTTCCACGAGAGGCCACGGAGTATATTGGTGGTGGAGTTCTAAGTTTTCTTGTTCCAAAGGAATTTGGAGGAGAGTTTGAAAGTGTTTTTCAAATTTTTTGTATGGGAAGAGTTATCGCTCGAAGAAATGTGACAACGGCAATTGCTATTGGCCAGAGTTTTCTGGGCTCTCTTCCTGTTTGGATTGCAGGCAGTCCTGAGTTAAAAACAGTTCAAGCTGGTATTTTAAATTCAAACGGTGCTGGATGTCTTGCCCTTACTGAGCTTGAACATGGTAGTGATTTAACTTCAAGTGAGTGTGAAATTGTAAATGAGAAGTTAACTGGAACAAAGTGGTGTATTAATAATGCAACGTTAGGTTCTTCCCTCGCTGTTCTTTGTAAAGATGGAAATGGTTTAAGCCTGGTTTTCGTTGATAAGAAAGATGGAAGTAGTTTTAAAAATCTTGAAAAGATTAAAACATTCGGGATTCGTGGTGCAGATATTAGCGGCATCGAATTTTCTTCTTATTCTATTTCTCTTAACGACTATATTGGTGATCGCCATAAGGCCCTTGATACCATTTCTAAGACAATGCAAATTTCTCGCACGCTCTGCTCTTCATTCTCTCTCGGCGCGGCCGATTCGAGCTTTAGAGACACCTTGAAATTTTCAATTACTCGAGAACTTTATGATCAAAATCTTATCGCGATGGAAACGGTTCGTGGTCTTCTTTCAAAATCTCTAACTCGAATCCTTGTCAGTGAGGCCATGGCGATGACTGGGACGCGGATGGCAAGCCTAAAGCCTGAATTGATGTCTCTTTATAGTGCTGTCGTGAAATCATTTGTCCCGACCCAAGTTACAAAGCAAATAGGTGAGTGTAGTGAGGTTCTTGGTGCACGTTATTACCTAAGAGAAAATGATTATCCTCTTTTTCAAAAGAACTTACGCGATCATAATGTGGTGTCCTTATTTGATGGAAGCTATGGTGTTAATCTTTCACAACTTCTTCCTATTCTTAGAAAATTGAAAATTTTTAGAACTCAAGTTCCTGTAGATAGTTTGGAACTTCTTGATGTTTCTAAACAAGTTCCTGATTCGGATCTAAGCAAACTCAAGCTAGGTCTTAGGACTTCAGAATATTTGATTGGTCAGTTCTTTAATTTTAAAGATGGTGGCAACTACTATACTTATAATGTTTTAAAGGAAAGATATCTCGAAATCGAGGAGAGGGTTAGTGATATTGAATCTAAGGATTCGATGCTGGCCCGTGTTCTTGCCATTGAATTTACAAATATTTTTGCATGCATGAACTTTATGCTCTTTTGCGCAAGCAATGATGTCTCCTCGAAATTTAAACACACCAGTGTGATTGATCAAATGATTATTGCAATCTTAGAAGACCAGGAAAGTATTATTTTTCCACAAGAGTTTCTATGTTCTTACGAGACAAAACTTATTTCATTATTTGACTTGGAGATTAATGAATGAAGAATGTTCTAATATGTAATCGTTCAGAAATTGCACTGCGTGCTGCTTTGGCCTGTAAGTCTTTAGGACTTAAGAGCTTTGTACTTATCAACGACTTTGAAGTTGATACGCTCGTTGGTGAGAGTTGCGATAAACTTATTAAATTTAATGATTCAATAAATCCTTTCATGTCTCTTGAGATTATTGAAAAAGTTATCAAGCAATATGAGATAAATTTTCTCTATCCAGGTTATGGCTTTCTTTCTGAAGATCCCCGGCTCGCGGCCTTATGTGAAAGGCTAGGAGTGGTCTTCATTGGTCCTCGATCAAGTGTACTCACTCAACTTTCGTCTAAGAAGGAGAGTTTCTTATTTGCTAAGAGCTGTGGTCTAAAGACCCTAGAAGTGCAAAATCCTGTGGCGAGTGATTTTCCATTGATGCTTAAGGCATCATATGGTGGTGGGGGCAGGGGAAATCTTATTTGTTCTGACTTAGATTATTTTAAGGAGGATCTTAAGAAAATAAAAATCAAGTCAAAAGGACTCTTTGATAATGATGAGATTTTATTTGAAAGATTTTTACCAAACGCGAGACATGTTGAATTACAAATAGTGGCCACTGCTAAGAAGGTTTATTTCTTATCGACAAGAGATTGTTCGATACAAATCAATTATCAGAAATTTATGGAGGAAGGTCCAAGTGATCAGTCTTCTTGTGAGTTCATCAAGCGTTTCTACCCACAAATCGAAAAGGAACTTCTAAATATTGGCTACACTGGAGTTGGGACAATCGAATTCCTTTGGAGTGGTAGTGATTTATATTTTCTTGAAATGAACACGAGAATCCAAGTTGAGCATCCTGTCACTGAACTAATCTTTGATATTGATTTGGTGAAAATACAATTTGAAATAGCACTAAATCAGTTGATTAAATATAGCTTCGTTAATAATGGTAAGCATGCAATTTGTGCGCGATTATATGCAGTTGATGTTGAAAATGACTTTGCTCCTATGCCCTCGACAATTAGACTCGCAGGTAGTGACAAGTATATTAGATTTGATACTCACTTTAAGGATGGTAATCATATTGGCCATCAATATGATCCCCTTATTGGTAAGTTGATTGTGTCTGGTGAAAATAGACGAGATTGTATCGCTAATTTTAAAGATGCTTTGGCAAAAATAAAGATCGGGACAAGACAAAATAATTTGAACCTTATCTCTTATATTATTTCAGATAAAGAATATCTTGATAATGATGTTAGTGTGAGTTGGGTAAAAAATAGTATTGCGAATTCTTTTTCAAATTCACTAAATGACTTTAGTGTTGAAGAAAAAAAAGCGATCTGGTCAAAAATTCGAGGGGAGAAATCTCATAAACTCATGGCCGTTGGTGGTGAAGTCAATATCGATATCCTCGTCGATTGGATAGATGAGGTGATTTATTGCTTTAAAAAGAAGAAGGCCTATTCTTCGTGTCTTGGACTTAATCCTCCGTTTTGGAAAGAGGAGAGCGAACAAAGTGTTCTTAATTATATTTCTCCGATTACGGGTAAGGTTACGCAAATTCTTTGCTCTACTGGAGATCAAGTCGAAAAAGGCGATACGCTCTTAGTTTTGGAGGCGATGAAGACTGAGCTTCGTGTAAAGGCGCACTCTAACGGTATTGTCGGTGAGATATTGTGTGAAGAAGGAGGCCTCGTTAAAAGAGGCCAAGAATTACTCGTAATTTGAAATGAATTCCATTAACTGAGCTACGGTTTTTATTGCGAGAGCTTGTTCTTGCTCGATTACAATATCAAAATCCTCTTCTAGTGAAGAGATGAGGTCAGCAATGGCAATAGAGTCCATTTTAAGGTCTGTCTTAAACTCGTCAGAGTCTTTTATATCTTCTTGTTCAATTCCTGTTATATCGTATATCAAATCTCTTATATCACTATGATCTGGTTTCAAGTGTGGCTCCTTATTTTACTATTTGATCAAGCATAAATTTCTTTATTTCTGCTGATTCTCTTATTGTTTGTAAAATTGCATCTTGCTCTGCTGCTGTTAAGTCGGCCTTTGCTAAGATATCTTTTTGTTCTTGAAGATGGTCTTCATCTAAATCCCCGTGCTCTCTAAAAAATGTTATTCCTTTCTTCTCATCATCAGAGAGATTGGCGATGATTTCTTTTACAATAATGGGCGCCAACTCTGTTGCCATTCCCTCGAGAAAGTAGAGTACTCCAAAAGCACAGAATGGATTATCGATTGCTACCTTATAGTGGAAGAAGCTCACCCATGAAGTCACACCAATATTTGGTGTCGAATTTATAATCTCACTACGATTGATTCCAAATTTTTCAAGGTCTTTAAGGGCCATAAGTTCATGACCCATTTCTTCTCCCGAGTGTTCGAGAATCCATTTTCTAATTTTTAAGTGTTTGCTATCCATTCTTCGCGCCGCTAGTGGGGTGAATGAAGAAGAGTTTGTTACATAGTGATAGGCCGCTTTTAGGTAACGTATATAATATTCTCTGGCATTCTTTCCATTTGTAATGTCCTGGAAGAATTTTGATTCCTTAATTACTTCGATACCTTCTTTAAGTGCAAGGTCTAACTTGTCCTGAAAACTCATAACTTGTCCTTTGAGTCATCTTCGCTAATTAGGGCCGCAGGATTTCCACCCCATGTTTGCCCTGACTTGATCTGATGAAATTTCTCTATAATGGTATTACTTTTTATTTTTACATTATCGGGTATAACGGTCCCAAACTTAATGGAGCATTCTGCTCCAATTTTGACATTATTACCGATTTTTACATCAGGGTATATTCTCGTACTTGTTCCTACTACGCTATGATCACCAATTTCGACCCCTGGAGTAATGATTGAAAAGCCTCCGACAACCGACTTATTGCCAATTTTGACATGTTTTTGGACATGTGTCTTTCCACTTGGAGAATAGTGACAACTAATTGTACACCCCAGACCTAGTATCGAGTTTTCTCCAACTTCAATGAGTTCGGGCTGTCTGATTGTTGCATTCATTCCAATGAGCGTATTTAAAGGTACCTTCATGCCCATGAGGCGGTAGTAGATCCAGTTTAAGTAGAATATAAAATGACATTGAGTCGCAAAAGGGGATGATATTAAGATACCTTGAAATAGGGAATTCATCACCCAACCAAGATATTTTTTATTCATTCCAATTGGAAATTCTCCTGCGATTAATTTCGGTTGAAAAATTCTCTTTAACAAGCCAACTGTGATGACAAAGAGATTAAGAAAGAGAAAGTAACATAGTGGAATTAAGAAGCTGTTTAGAATAAGATTATTGCTCCAGTATTTAAGTAGCAATGTTACTGGGAGTGCCAGTGCGATTGCATATGTAATGAGGGCGAAGAAGAGAAATAGGATATCAAAAATTAGAAATGGTTTTTTAAACATAATTACTCACAATCTTAATTACTTCCTGAGGGGCCTCAATTGGAAGGTAGTGTCCAAAATTTTTAAATCTCACAATTGTTGCCTCTGGTGCGCAATCGATAATTTTACTTAAGTTTCGTTTTGAAAAGACCTTATCCTTATCGCCCCATAGGATAATTATCTTAGACTGAAAGTGAGAGAGTAAGTGTTCGTAGTCAATTTCAATAGCCGCTTTTGAAAGGTCAATGAATTGCTTCAGGACTTGTTCTGTTGCATTTTCCCAGCTCTTTGCAAGATAAGCGTAGTAGGCCGCTGCTGAGTCTTGATTTTCACAAAAATGAGAAAGGAAATTCTCTTCGCTATCTAAAGAGAGCATACGTTTAACAAAATCTTTTTCTTGCGATTCTTTGAGGGCATTTAAAATCATCTCTTTTCTAATTCTTGCAACTCTTGGTCCGCCAGTGGCGAGAAGGAAAAGATTTTCGGCTTCATTTTCAAGGATTTCGTTGATTCTTAGACATAGAGAAGCGCCAAGGCTTACTCCTAGTAGGATATATTTCTCATTTAAATGATTTGTTTTTCTTATTTCTTTTGAAAAATACTGAGCAAGAAATTCTAGCGTATCATCTTGTTCACTTAGCTCTTGTGGGTAGTTGTGAGTGATGACTTTAAAAGTCTCATCACAAATTTCAATCAATGTTCTAAATAATTCTTTGTCGTGACCCATGGCCGGAATCAAATGGATTGTTACCATTTTTGATTTCCTCTTATTTCATCGATATTTTCACGACTATCATCTGCGAGAAACTTGATACATTCTGTGGCCACAAGTTTTGGAGATAGAAGATTCTCCTTTCCTATTTTATCAATAACGTCGATAGAAATTTTAGCCTTCACTTGATCTGTGGCAACGAGAGCAGGGTGAATCACTTTGACAATGACGCCCTTTGAGTTTACTTCGCTATTAAGGGCCATCGCCATGGCCTCAATGGCGCTTTTTTCTGTGATATATATTAATTTACCAGGGGCCGGAATTTTTGCTAAAAGGCTACCGAGAATAAGAATTCGGCCTTGCCCTCTTCTTGTCATTGGCTTTATTATGGCCTTGAGTAATTCAAATGTTCCAATGATATTTGCATCAAATTTACTCTTTAAATCTTGGGACTTCAACGAGAAGAATAATTTTGCGTCACTAAAGTCATAAGCGCAGTGAAAGACTTGATCGATTTGAATATTGTGCTTTTTTAAATCGTCAGTAAGCTCTTTTGCACTGGTAAGCTCTTTGAGGTTAAAATAGTAAATTCCTGATTGGTGATCGACTCTATCGCGCCTTGAGGTTGTTCGTATTATTTTTCCAGCAAGTTGTTTAGAGATTTCTTCTCCAATGCCAGAGAGACCGCCAGTTATTAAAGTTGTTGTCATTATACTTCCCACCTAAAAAGAGAAATTGCAGCACTAAAACCGCCTCCAGTCGCAAGCATGCAGACAAGATCACCTTTTTGAATTTTCTTATCATTGACACATTGATCAAGGAGGATGCCAACTGATGCTGAAGTCGTGTTGCCAACCTCATCAAAGTTAATTGTGAACTGATCTTCTCTTAGTTCGAGATTCTTTGCAGCGGCTAAGACAATATTACGACTGGCCTGATGAAAGATGAAATGTTTGTATTGATCTTTGGTTGTCGAACTTTCTTTTAGAGCGTCTTCAATGAGTGTAGACATTTTCTCTATTGCGGATTCGAAGATCCCGCTGGCATCTCTCATTTCAATTTTTTGAGTTTCGTTTGGTACTACTATTGAATTCCAAAATCGTCCATCACTCATGGTTTTTGAATAGAAAATTCCTATCTCATCCTCTTGGCAAGGAGCTAGTACCATTCCACTTGCACCGTCGCCAAATAGCATGACGGTTCTTCGATCTTTCTTATCAAGAAATAAACTTCTTGTTTCTGTTGCTATACAGGTGACCGATTTAAATCCTGTTTGAATATATCGAATTCCAATGTCCATTGCAAACATTAGTCCTGCGCATGCACTCGTGATATCAAAGGACGGATATAATTGCCCTGGTGTTGTTTGGGCCTGTATCATACATGCCGTGGCCGGTGTGGAGTATTGTCCTGAAACCGTTGCGACGATGAGGCACTCCGGCTGAAGAGAGGACTTGGCAATTAGCTCTTTTAAAACCTCGCAACCAAGATCAGCAACACTCTCTTGTGTTACCCAGTGTCGATTATTAATTCCGATATTATCTTTCACCCATTGGTCTTTGAGCCTCAATGAGTTTTGTTCGATGATATCTTGATTTGAAATGATACTTGCTGGTAAATAGTGGGCCGATGCCTGAATTTTTACACCTAAACTTTTCACAAAATCTCCCTTTAAAGTATTTTAACGGGCTTATTGTTTTAAATCTAGAAGTTTCAATATTTCCTGTCTTTTGATTTTTCCCATGCTTGTTCGTGGAAATTTTGCGAGTGCCTGCACCTCATTTATTTGTATATATGAGGGAATTAGTGGGGCGATTACGTCAAGTAAAGTGGTGTGATCTTCACTAGACTCGACAATAAGAATGGGAACCTGCCCATAAAGCTTAGATTGCTTTGGCCCAATAATAAATTCCATCGGTATTACCTGTGTGATCAGGGATTCGATTTCTTCGGGATAAATATTAACGCCTGCGTAGTTAATTGTATGATCACTTCTTCCTAGAATATAAATTTGATCATTTATTAGTTTTGCTTCGTCGTTACTATCGATTTCTTGATTGGTAATTTGATTATGTGCATATTGTGATTTAATAAGAAGTTTTCCATCTTCGACTCTCATCCAAACATCTTCTATGCACTCACCAATTGGTAAGAGACCTGACAGAGTTGGAATGGATAAAATATCATCAGGGATTTTATATGTGCTCACTCTAGGGCCCATCTCTGAGAGTCCATAGGTGTAGTAAAGTTTTGCATTCGGAAAATAAGTCTTAATTTCCTTGAGATCTGATGCAAAGAGATGTGAAGCACCAATGCTGATTTTTATCTGCTTTGGATAAATAGACTTCTTTCTTTTAAGATATTTATTGAGAAGTCTAAGTAGTGATGGCGTTAAATATAAGATATCAATTTCAAACTTTGAAATGGCATCGAGGATTTGGTCATTGGTAGGGGATTTTTCAAATGTTATCAGGTGGTGGTTATTAGCTGTACTTCCAAGCATTCCAATGACAGTTCCAAAACTATGATTTAGTGGAAGTGGAAACAATATATTTGATGTTTTTTCTATTTCCAAACTCTTATCATGCGCTTCACTGTTTTTTAGAGATTTTTTGATATCAAATTCAAAACTTTTTATCTCTCCATCTTTTGAAGTGGTTCCGCTTGAGCAAGTCATAATGCGAAGCGGGCCCTCATCACTCATATCGAGTTGAAATGTTTGTTCGTCAGTGATGAGAAATGATGCATTCTTTATTTTTGCAAAGGTCAGTGCATCTATTTGTGAGACATACGGATTGATAACTAAGGGGCTATGACCTTGCTTGATACAATGAAAGAAATTTTCAATGAACTTTTTCTTATTTTCGATTTTTAAAGCAATCACTTGACCACAAGAGCTCTCTTCAATATTGATTTCTTCGTCAATAATTGACGAATTTCCATCATTTTCAAGAATTGTGTATTTAAGATTAAAATTCTTCAAGTCTTAAGCGTTCCCTTTTAAGTAAATCTCCCTTAATAAAACCCTATTAATCTTCGATTTATGGCGATCATCTACTGGAATATTATCGGTATGGATAATGTCGAGCTTTAATGTTCTTAGGGTTGGTAAGATCTGAAGTATTTGTTTTTTGACGTCGTCGAAATTTTCCTTCGGCGAGCTGACGAAGACGACAACTGAGTTATTAATTTGAATCATTGCTGAGCGAATGATTTTTTCAACACTATCCATTCGAGTTTCGTAGATATAAGGGTGCAAAATATTTTTATCATCTGTGATAACGTCATTTAAACGTCCAACTAACCACAAATTTCCATCTTTATCGCGTCTTCCAGTATCGCCTGTTCGATGCCATCTTGTGCCATCGATATCAAGGATCTTGTTTTCTTTTGTTGCCTTCTCATTATCGATATAGGTTTGAACAGTGTGGGGAGAGTTGATGATAACTTCTCCGATTTCACCTTCATTTAATTGATAGGGAAGTGTTCCTCTTTGATCAAAGGCCTCAATACCATTTGGAAGATTAACAATTTCAAGTTTGATTTGAGGGTAGACTGCTCCCACAGGAAAACCTTCACCAGAGCTTTGTAGATAACTTTCAAATGTAATGGTCGAAATTGGTGCAACTTCAGTTGAACCGTAGATGATTTCACCTTGAGCATTTGGATAGACACGCTTTAGTCTCTCACAAAATTCTCTTGTTACTGGACATCCGCCAAGGGCGATATTTGTTAATGACGTAATTTCGAGTCCATTATTATCAAGATAAGTTGAGATATTGTCATTAAAAGCAAATGAACCACAAGTTCTTGTTATTTTCCACTTGTTCATTTGGTGGTGGATAATTTCAGGATTAATATTTGCAATATTTGCAAAGTCGACTGCAGGAACAACTGTTGTGATTGAACAGAGAAGGTTCATAAATCCAAACATTGGAAAAGAAGGAAAATCGATGGTTTCCTCACTACAGACCCAAGATTCTTTGATGGCCTTAATTTGTTCGGTGATATTCTTTATATTTCGATCTGAACCTTTTGCCCGACCTGTTGAGCCAGAGGTAAAAGTGATTAATGCGTGATCGCTATCTTTAAGTTCCTCGAAAACTGGGAGATGTTCTTTTGTTGAATAAAGTGAGCTTAGTTTTTGAACAAATAGTCTCTTCTTATCAGAGCTATACTTTTTCATGGCCCATAGACGAGGAATAAAAAAGTGATACTTTAGCAAACGATCAATACTAACAATCGCTTTTGCTCTCGAGTCTGATATGGCCGTGAGAATTTTTCTAAATCCAATACCTGGATCAAGGAAAACAGCGACAAGTCCTAGTGAGAACATGGCAAGCATTAAGGCATAGAGATTCTCGTTGATTGGAGTAAGAAGAATTATTCGATCTCCTTTCTTGTATCCAGAGTCAATAAGGCCTTTTTGATACTTGATCACTTCATCTTTAAATTCATCAAAAGTGATGATTCTTTCACTGTAATTAGCGAAGTCTTGATATTCTTTAGGAATAACAAATGCAATCTTATCGGGATGTCTTTTGGCGTTATCAAAAAAGATTTTTGCTAAATTCTTCATTTAGGCCTCACGTCTCTTATTTCTAACATTACTAAGTAAATTAACTCTGAATATTTTCGATTTGATTTGGAGTTCTCTTAGCCGTCCCATTAGATATTTTTGATTGTAGTTAGTATCGTTGATTGAACCTTGGAGGTAGAGATCTCTCATCTTTGAGCGTTGAACTTTTCCTGACGTTGTTTTGGAAATTGTTCCTGGTGCGACAATCGTGATATCAGATTCCTTAATAGGGAAGTATTCACAAAGATCTGATGAGATACGTTTTTTTAATTCATCTCTATTGATCTGCTTAAGAAACTTAAGGTCTTTTCTCGCCTCGACAATGAGGTGAATTCTTTCGGAGTCGGCCTCTTTATCTTCAACAGCAAAGGCCGCAAGTCTTCCTGGTCTAACCTCCTTTGTCTTCGTTGCATAAGATTCGAGCTCTTCGGCATTAATATTTATACCACCGACAATGATAAGATCTTTTTTTCGACCCGTTATGTAGATCTCCTCATTATGAATAAAGCCAATGTCTCCAGTTCTTAGAAAGCCGTTAATGAATAGCTCACTATTTAGTTCACTTCGATTATAGTAGCCTTTTGTCATTGATGGTGACTTGATAACGATCTCTCCAATGCAGTTCTCGTTTAGTTTTTGTCCTGCGGGAGATAATATTTTTATTTGAATATCTTCAAGTGGAAGTCCACATGAAACAACTTCTTGAAGATCTGCTTCATTTGTTGAAATTTGAATTCTTCCCTTCTCTTGCATCGCTTTCTTAGAAATACTAATGGTTTTAAACTCTGCAAGTGTATTACGATGAAATGAAATTGCTAGAGTATTTTCGGCCATACCGTAGCAAGGGACGAATGCTTGTTTTTTCATTCCACATACTTTGAATTTTTCGATAAATAGATCTAAGGTCTTACCATTAATTGGTTCAGCACCACAAAGAGCTATTCTCACATTTGAGAGATCAATTTTTTCGAGGGCCTTTTGTCTAACTCTCTTCGCCGTCATATGATAGCCAGAGTTAGGCGCTACAATGATATTTCCCGAATATGCAGTTATTAGTTTCAACCATCTTGTTGGATTAACAGCAAATTCATATGGAGTCATGATATGAATATCAAAATGATTTATCAATGGAACAAGGAGTCCACCAATAAGGCCCATGTCGTGGTGAACAGGAAGCCATGAGATGACAGTATTATCTCCATTGTCCGATTTTATTTGTGACGTGATTTGTCTAATATTAGCGAGTACATTTCGATGGGTGAGTGTGACACCTTTTGGATTTCCTGTACTTCCTGATGAGAATTGGATGAAGGCTATGTCATCTGATGTTGGAAGATATAAGTCTTTTTCTGATGGTCGTAATTGTTCATACTTCGTTTCACTGATATGAATGAGCTTTAATTTTTGTGCACAACTTTCCACACTTTTTGACCCAAGCAAAATATTGGCATTAGTTGTTTCTTTGATACTTGCTATAATTTCGACAAAACGTTTTTCATTAATCCATAAGTTTGTCGTCACAGGAACGGGGATATTTCCACTATACATGACTGCAAAAAAATTCGTGATAAAATCTTCGCTATTTTCGCCTTCAATAAGAATACATTCGTTCTTAGCAAGTGTCATCAGTCGCTTCGCTTTTAGTTTCGCCTTTGAAAGCAACTGCTTTGAGTTGTAGCTCGTTGGGGTTTTTGAACCTTGATGAATGTATAAGTTCTCGCTTTGTTGAGTATCGTTAGAGATGGCCTCAATTAAAGATTGGTACTTGTTCTCAAGATAATGTGTGATCATTAAAACTCCGTTAAATATGCCTTTGAGCACAAATATCTCATTTTTGGAGCTTCTTTTGGGGGCAATTGAAATTTCTACTGAGGGTGTCCAAACTTTAGACACCTTGTCTTATAAGTGTCTACCATTTGTGGGGAAGTTCAACTTTTCTTTATGTTGTAAGTTTTTTGGTGATGACCCGATTTGTGTCTCAAAAAAAGAGGCCCTAGCTAAAGGGACTCGACTCATCGTATAGGTCTTCTTTCTCGTTAGTCATTTGAAACAAACAAGAGATCTACTTCTCATCACATTTGGCGATATCGTAGAGAAGAATCGGAAAGAGAAAGAGGTCAGTCACAAGAGCTACGAGAAGCCCAAGACTCATGAGGAGGCCTAGATTTTGATTTGGAACAAAGCCTGCAAGAATAAATGAACTAAAACTCATGGAAAGAATAAAAGTTGTAATAATTAAGGACGGAGCTGTTTTTTTGAAAAGTTCAATTAATGAATTTCTTGGATTATTTCCCTCTTTTCTAATTCTTAAATAATTACTTGCAATATGAATTGTATCATCAACTGCAATTCCTAAGACGATTGAGGCGATAACAGCACTTCCGATATCAAGGGGCCTTCCTGTTAATTTCAAGATCAGTCCGGTTGCAAGAACTGGGATGAGATTAGGAATAAGACCAACAATACCGATGGTTACTGATTTTAAAAACAAGCTTAAAATAATTGATATAATAACTAAAGCGAGCGAGAGTGAGATAATAAACGAATGAACAACTTTCTCGTTTATTGACTGCCATAGGTATCGCTTGCCTGTTACGACAAGAGGAAGAGAAAAGTCTTTGGCCATCTTCTCAATACTTCTGATCATCTTCATTGTTGTTTTAGAGTCCTGATTTTTCATCAAAACACTTAGTCTGAGCTTGTCACCCTCGATATTCATCTTGTCATTTAGGGATTCCCCTTCTGGGATGCTAAGATTATATAAGAAGAGATATTGTGATATTTCTTCATTGGTATTTGGAAGTACTCTAAACTCTTCTTTGTTAGCATGAAGAACTTGGTTCATACGCTTAATGATATCGACAATGGATACTGTATTTGTGATCTCTGGGAATTTATTTTTCAATTCATTTGAAAACTCATCGACTTTCTTTAAGAACTCATGATTTTTAACTCCATTATCCATTTTTGAGTCGATCGTCATTTCCAAAGAAAAAATACCACCGACATTATTTTCAACATATTCGAGATCACTTGCGACATTATATTTTTCACTGAAGTATTTTAAGGGATCAGAGTTAACTTCTAATAGTGTTGCCATATAGATAGAGAATGCAGAAAAGATTGCAAAGAATATGTAGATAAATTTCTTATACTTGATGATTGAATCCACAAATTTCGTATAATCTATAGGAAAAGAAACTTCGCGAAACTTTTGGTTGGCACCATCTTTAAACAGGATAATGATCATTGGCGCCAAAAAGAAAAAAGTATAAAACCAGGCTATTAATGTCCCTAGTCCGGCGATAACTCCAAGGTCATTGATATTTTGAATATCAGCACTCATGAAACTTAGAAATCCAAACATCGTCGTGAGACTAGTGATAATTGTTGGAAGAAAGTTCTTCTTTAATGCCTTCTTCATTGTGAGCGCTGTCGTCGCACCTTCATTCTTAAATAAATAGAATGTGGAAATAATGTGGATGGCATCAGCAAGACCAATCGCCATGATAAACTCTGGAGCAATGGCGGTGAGATTATGTACGGGAATTCCTAAATATCCACAAAAAGACATCATCGTGATGATAGTAAGAATAATTGTTGTAATCGAGAGACCGATAACTTTAAAGCTTCTAAATTGAAAATAGATAAATCCAATCATAATTAGAACCAGAAGTGGAAATAGTACCTTGATATCATCGATGGCCGAAGTTTTAAATATTGCGGTGATGACAGAATTTCCCGTAAGTTTTAATTCGATACCTTCGGGAGGAGGGTTTGAGCTAATGAGTCCTTGCAGTTCGTCAACAACTTGCTGTGACTGAATCTCTTCTCCTGGAAGGGCCCTAACCTTGATGTAAATCAGTGAGACTTTCTCAGTTGGGCCGAGGAAGCGATTCATAATATCTTGATCTTGTGAGCGCTCTTTTAAGTTTTTGATGACACTATCATCAAGTTGAGCATCACTTTCAAGCATTGGGCTAATGTCGATTTCGTCGTCAGTAGATTCAACCCAATTATGCGACGTTAGGGATTCCGCTTTTGAGGCATGGGGAAGAAGTGAAGCTTTTTGAGTAAGTGTTCTAATATACTCAATCGTTTTTTGATTGAAAATTCCCTGTTCATTTGTAACGACAATAACAGTTGACTCACTACTGCCAAATTCTTTTTCAAAAAGATCTATTTGCTTTAATAAGGGATCATCTTTTTGAAACCATACTCGATAGCTAAAATTTGTTTTAGCATTCATTAGTCCAGGGATTGATGAGAGTAGGATCAGCAATGAGATGATGATCGTAAGTTTTGGTCGATTACAGATAAGTGATACTAATTTATTCATTGACTACTTCTTGTGGAGTTAAAAGTTCTTTTGAGCTTATGGCAAACATTCTTGAGAGATTAATGATGAAGTATAGGAGCGCACATCCAACGAGAAGTTCCTTGGTGTTTACCCTTTGTCCTAGAATTGAAATAATTGCTGAGGCCGAAATATTTGTTAGTGTGAAAATAAAATCGAGTAGAGCATTTGTTCGAGAGATATATCCTTTCGCAACATGATGGGAGAGATAACTAAATTGAGAGGGAACTCGAACAAAGAATAAAACTCCCCAGAAATAAAATACAGTCTGTGAAATATAGTAATTTATTCCAAGCGCCCAGATTAGTAAGAAAAGTGGTTCAATAAAACTTGTAAAAACTAAAACTCTTCCTATCCCAAATTTTGAAATAACTTTCTTATTGATGAGTGCCCCAGACAATCCCCCTAGTCCAAAGATGAGCATGGCCACACCGTATTCTTTTTCACCTTTTCCTAGCACATCATGCATGAATGGAAGTATTAGTGGGATTACAATTCCAGAGAAAATACCTATCAATGCGTGACGTTCATAAAGACCACGCAGATCGAATCGATTCTTAACATAATTAATACCATCTTTAATGTCGGCGACAAATGAATGAGTTGCAATCTTCTTAAAGTGTGTGACATTGATGAGCATAAATAGTGCAGGGGCAATGATAAATGTTGAAATATCAAAGTAGACGAGGTTAGTGATTGATTTAAAATAACTATATCCCCATGTTCCAATAAGTGGCCCTAGAATATGGACGAGGGCATAGCTTGCACTAAAAATATTATTGGCCTTCGCAATATTCTCAACGGGGGTGATATCATTTATAAAAGCACGTTTGCACGGCGTTGAAATACCCGCAAAAATTGTTTTTAGGCCATGGGTGATAAGTAAGGCCCAAATATTATTTGTTAATAGAAAAACGATTGAAAGTGGAATGCGAATCACTTCACAAATAGTTAAAAGATTTCTTCGATTGCTTCTCTCTCCTAGTGGACCTGCAGTTACGTTACCAATTAACATTCCTGTAACAAAGAAGAGTTGGGTGAGACCCATGAAAGATTTGTCGTGTCCTGAAATATCGTAGATATAGGCCATGAAGGCGAAATTAAATGCATATGAGCCGAGGGCCGAAATGACGGTGGCCACCATCAGAAGTGTAAAGTTTAATCGATATTTATTCATGCTTAAATTATGACCTAGCTTCTTATGCTAGGCCAAGTTAGGCAACAAATGTGATAGAGCTATATTTAGTTGAGTGAATTGGTTAAGTTAAATAATCCCAAGTTTCTCATTAACTTCAGTTTGAGAAAATTCTCCTCTTTTCACCGCAGCTTGAACAACCATGATTGCTTTTTGATACTCAAGTCGATCAGATGCATTTACAAGAGAGAGGTCAATATGTTTTTGATTTTCGATTGTTGAGTATTTAACAGCGTTTCTAAGCAATTTTACTGCTTCATCAAATGATAAGACATTAGACATCTTTATATTCTCCTGAAATTCTTTTTCATTATTTTAAACAAAGATTAAAACTTTGACTATCATTTCTTCCTTTATAACTCACTATGTCTAAAAAAAAATCTTTCAAATACATGACAATACACATTTCTTCACGTTAAACTATTTTGGTTTGGTATTTTATTTACATACATATGAGACAAACTACTACTAAAGGATTGGTATTATGGTTAAATGGATTTTATTATTTCTAACTCTTTTTTCTGGCAATGTTATGGCCCAGGAAAACTTTCAAGTTATCGTTAACGACGTTTTCGGTAGCATCAATGGTGCTTACGCTCCATTCCTATTTTGGGAAGTTCCCTTCATTAAGTTACCACTGATTTTATTTATCATGGTTGCCGGTGGTATCTTTTTTACTTTTAGATATGGCTTTGTAAATATTCGACTCTTTAAGCATGGGATCGATGTTGTAAGAGGTAAGTATGATGATCCAGATCATGAGGGAGATATATCTCACTTTCAGGCCCTGACTTCAGCTCTTTCTGCAACAGTTGGTCTTGGAAATATTGCTGGTGTTGCTGTTGCCATTGGAGCAGGTGGACCTGGTGCGGTATTTTGGCTTTGGGTTGTCGCATTTTTTGGAATGTCGATGAAATTTAGTTCATGTACATTTGCGCAATTCTACCGAGTCAAAGATTCTAATGGAAATATCCTTGGTGGACCAATGGTCTATCTTACTGAAGGTTTAAAAGAGAAAGGCTTCTCTAAATTAGCAAAGGTATTTGGGATCTTCTTTTCTTTCGCAACTATTCTTGCTTCATTTGGTGGAGGAAACCTCTTCCAGGCAAATCAAACTTTTGAAATTATCAAATCACAATATCCAGGGGCAAACCCATGGGTTGTTGGTGTAACACTAGCATTCCTCGCTGGAGTAGTTCTTATTGGTGGAATCAAGAGAATTGGGGAAGTAACATCTAAGCTTGTTCCACTTATGTGTGGATTCTTCGTTATTAGTTGTCTTGCAATTATCTTCTCAAATATTTCTCTTGTTCCTGAAATGTTTATGTCGATTTTTAGAGAGGCGTTCTCTCCGGATGCTATGTACGGTGGATTTCTTGGTGTGCTTATCCAAGGTGTTAAGAGAGCTTCTTTTTCAAATGAAGCAGGTCTTGGTTCTGCTGCCATTGCTCACGCTGCTGCTAAAACGGATGAACCTGTTAGAGAAGGTGTTGTTGCGATGCTTGGACCAGTTATTGATACGCATATCGTTTGTACGATGACTGCGCTAACAATTCTTATTACAGGTGCACATTTACAACCAGAACTTCTTGGAAAGGGTGTTGAGATTACTTCTTATGCCTTTGGAACACTTGGCTCATTCATGCCAAAACTCTTACTCGTGGCAATTTGTGTCTTTGCATACTCAACAGTAATCTCTTGGTCATACTATGGAGAAAGAGCAACAGAGTTTCTCTTTGGTAAAACTCTAGGTCATAATGCCATTAGAATTTACCGTTTATGCTATGTATTCATTATTATTCTTGGTCCAGTTTTAAGTATTGGTAACGTTGTTGACTTTGCCGATTTGATGCTACTTTCAATGGCATTTCCTAATATCCTAGGAATGATCTATTTGAGTAAGCTCGTGAAGGATAAGACTGACGATTATACAAAAAGATTTAAGGCCGGCTCAATGAAGGTCTACAAATAGGAATAACTTGGCCCAATTCGTTGGGCCTTTCTTTTATCTATGATTAAACAAGTAGAAACCATTTTTCAAAATCAAGATTTTGTCATCATCTCAAAACCAGCTGGTCTGAGTTTTCATAGTGACGGTCTCCACACTTATTTACGATCTATACTTTCATGTGAAATTTATGGAGTACACAGACTAGATAAAGTAACTTCTGGTCTTTTAATCTTTGCTAAGTCCAGTGATGTGGCCAGTGCTCTTTCAAAGAAATTTGAAAGTCGAGAGATGAAGAAAGTCTACATCGCTCTCTCTGATAAGAGACCAAGTAAGAAGCAGGGGATGATTAAAGGCGATATGGAAAAGACACGTGATGGTTGTTACAAACTTACTCGTAATTTAAAAAATCCTGCCCTCACTCGTTTTATCAGTGAGTCTGCAAATGAGCAGGGAATACGTCTCTTTAGACTCTTTCCTGAAACCGGAAAGACCCATCAGCTTAGAGTGGCCATGAAGTCCCTTGGCAGTCCGATTATCGGTGATGATCGTTATGGTGGAAGTGAGAGTGATCGCACTTATCTCCATGCTTATGAATTATCTTTTAATTTAAATGATGAAGATTTTAACTTTCAGGTCCTACCTGTTGGGAGTTTGTGGCCTAGTTCTTTATAAAGTTATTCTCGTTTAAAAAGTCCCAGATAGGCCTTGCCTGTTCAAGATCATTATAAATTTGTAAAATTTTACCTTGAGCAAATACTTTCTTTTGACAGAGGTACTTATCAAGTGAGCCTGCTTGTCCAACTTCGATTGTTGGACTGAGTAGCCTGGCCTCACCCTTTCTCATATAGGAATAATTTAGCGCTTTACTAGTAAGATTATTTTCGATGTGTTCAAGAAATTTTATGGCATCAACATCATCTGATTTAAATTCAAAGTACCAGCGATAGCCTTTCTTTTGTGATTCATTTTCGTAGGGAGAAAGAAAGAAATTATGCACTTCGATTTGAAGTTCTCTAGACACTTCATCAATGATCGTGTGAATATCTTCAAGCTTAATTCGCTCCGCCCCGCCGATTGTCACGTCTTCTCTTTCTCGCCCTAGTATTTTGATAATGGGAGGGTAATGTTCAATGAGTTCAATAGCGTCGCCAATATTATAATTAATTAGACCTCCATAGGTCGTTAGCAATATTCGATATCTCTTATCCTTATTAAGCTCATTGATGGAGTACTTCTTGGAGCTTAGCTCACTTCCTACTTCTTGAAAGAGAAAGACGGACATATCAAGATCAACAATTAATTCCCCCTCCTTCTTATATTGAAAAGCCACGGCCGATTCAGTTGCCGAGTAAACTTCAAAAGTTGGGATGTCTCCAATAATCTCTTTAATCCGTGCACGATAGTTTCTAAGAGGTGAGCCTGACCAAATATAAATCTTAAAATTTTTCCAAATATCTGTTATTTTTTCTTTGTCTCCTAGAATTGATTCAAAAATAGGTATTGCAAATGAAGGGGGAGAACTAAAGCCCTGGATGTCTTTGTTTAGAACTTCTTCTTTAATCTTTCTGATCTTTTCATTGGTGTCACTAATTTTTAATGTTTCAAGTGAAGGGTAGATTCCTTGTCTTGAAAACTTTGGCGCAAGCTTTGTCATTATTCCTGTCGCCATCCCAATAGTCACACTTTCATTCTCCTCAGTGATCAGGGTTGCGGGATTTACAAGAAGTCCTCGGTCAAGAATCTGAAAGTCGTCAATATATTCGCAGCTGTGGGCCGCTGTTTTTAATTGAAAATTTTGAAAGGATTTAATTAATTTTGTAGGAAAGGGGATATACTTATGGGCGCCGGTCGAGCCGCCTGTTTGAGCGATATATTCTATCTTATCCCTCGTTATAATTCCTGGGCGATTATTTTTCTTTATTTCTTCAATAAAGGGCAAAAGAGCAGAAGCATCGGTAACGGGATAATTTTTAAGATCACTAATACATTTAATTTTTCCAAGCTCGTAAGTCTTTTCAAATAATGAGCCTTGAAAGTATTTGAAAATATCATGACATAAACTTTCTTGAACGAGTAAAGGCCTTTTGGAAAAGGCCTCTATTCTCTTATTCTTTTTATAGTTTACATATCTTAGATAGATTGATTTTAAACTCACTGATTTGATCTCTCCCAGGCTTCATATATACAGGCTGCGATTTTTTCTTTCCCATCTGGCATTTTAGCACATCTTAGTGGAGATGAACTTGGCCTTTTCGGTGTATATGAAAAATTAATAATGTAAGTTCCTGTTTCATAGTCATAAGAAGGCATTACCATAAAGCCACCTTGACTATCATCACTCTTATGCATTCGATAAACAAGCTTTGTCACAAGATGGCCAACGACTGCCCCTGCTAGTACATCTGTTGCCCAGTGTTTCTTATCATGCATTCTAGCATAGGCCGTCATTGTTGCAACCCCATATGCAACATATGGCACCCATTGCTGATCTTCTTTGTAGACTTCAGAGATAACGGTCGCAAGAGAGAATGCACCCGAGGTATGACCTGAGAAGAATGAATTATTTCCATCGTAACCAAATTGATATGGACCTGCTTCCTGGTTGGGTCTTTTTCGATTAAAGCTCTTTTTAAAACCTTCAGTCACTAGTTGAGTGGCCAGTCCTGCGGTAACTGTGATCAGACCAACATCTTTTAGTTTTCCATCTTTAAAAACCATTCCAACAAAGTACGATCCAAGTGCGATTGGTGGAATTAATTCCTTTCCAAACAGATTTGCAATATCTGCAATTTTTTGAGTTTTTTCTGTTTTTGTATCTTGAATATAATCCATTATTTCTTGATCATTATGAAAAGCAACAAGCCCTAAACTTGTTGACGCTGCTAATGTGATGAGTTCTGTATTTGATAATCCAAGAGGGATAAAGTATTTCTTTGCTTCTCTTTCATTCGCTGTCGTTATCATGTCTCTCAGTTCATGTGACTCGATATACTTTCCTTGAATGTCTCTTATATTAATTGAAGTGCTCTTACCGTGTACAACTTTCTGTGCTTCAATTTGTTCCTCAGTACAGCCTTCAATCGTATTCTTACATGCAAAGAGTTTATCAAGCATACGTTTACTTGATGAGCGCATATCAATTTCGTTCTTATCAATATTTACGCAACCTTCAAAACGCCATTCACACTTGTAATTAAGATAGTAATTAGCATTACTACTAAAGGTGAATTCTTGTGCTGCATTTGTTTTTAATGGCGCAAGAATAGTCGCGGCAAGTAGTAGTGATAGAGTTAATGTCTTCTTCACTTTATGTCTCCTCATGTGTTATTTTTATTTACCTTATCAATAAAAAATATCTTGACGCAATGCACTGTGTAAATAAGACATGTTCATTTTTCTTGATTTATATCAATAAATTAAAGAGCTTATCATTTATTTTCTTTTCATTTGTTAGAGTTAACTTTTGTAAGTGGTTAATATAGTGAACATTCAATAATTCTCAGATAAAAGCTTAAATATATATTAACCATTGTTTTCTTGAGAATAAAAAAAATTAGGCGATGATAATAAGGAGATAAATACTCAAGGAGATTAAAATGAAGGGTGAAGTACAAATTAACTTAGAAGAACTTATTAAATATAAATCTTTTCTCGATACTGACAACCTCTTAGATGGTGAGTCTTTATATGTTAATGAAGCTCTTGATAAGACAATTTCAATTTACACAACTGATGGAAGTGAGCTAATGCTCTTTGATAGTCCTGAAGAATTTGAAAGACAAATGGGAATTGAATTTAATGATATTGGTGAATATCAATTAGTCTTTAATGAGAAAGATCAGGGGCAGCTTATCTCTTTGCTGCCACTGATTATCGCTCCTAATTTTGCTCGTTTAGATTCTTAGTAAAGCAGAGATGATTTTCTAAGTTCGATAAAATCAGCGTTGCCTTGTTTTTCAATTTCTAAAAGTCGACTAATCGGTAAATTCTCATCAACCCATTTTCTTACACAATCGCTACCATTGATGAGATCAATTGGTAACTTATCAAATTCATACTCGTAAGCTTTCTTTGACCATTCAAATTTATCACCTAGAGTATTCTTAAGTTCTCGACAAAGAAATTGTCCGAGTTGCCATGATTTAAATTCGCCTGGATTTGTCACATGGATATGGATACCGCCACAAGCTTGCCCTGCATGCTTATGAAATGTCGGCATAAAGATTGTTGGTCTTAATTTAAAGCCTGCAAAATCAAGTTGTGAGAGCTTTGGTTTTAGTTCTTCGTAAAAACTATAGGGCTCGATATCAGGATGCCCAATAACTTCAAGGCTTCTTGTCGTTCCTCGTCCTTCTGAAATATTTGTACCTTCGTAAAGTACTGTTCCACAAAATGTAATTGCTCCATCGGCCGTCGGAAGATTTGGTGAGGGATTTAACCAATGAAGTTGTGTGTCCTTCCAAAACATTGAGCGCTTCCAATTATCCATCTCAACGATATGAAGATCAACCTTAAGTCCAAGCTTCTTTGTTGCAAAGAGAGCGACTTCTCCCATTGTCATCCCATGTCTTTGAGGAATTTCCATGCAACCGACAAATGATTCATATCCTTTTTCAAGAATATTTCCTTCAATCATTTCTCCACCAACTGGATTTGGCCTATCGAGAACGATCACTCGAATATCTTTCTCGCTACATTTTTTCAAAATATAAGTCATGGTTGTAATATAGGTATAAACTCTTGTTCCAACATCTTGAAGATCGATAACAAATGTATGAATATTTTCAAGCATCTTATCTGTGGGCTCGCGAGTTTCGCTATAGAGTGAATAAACTGGGAGATTAAAATACGGGTGAGTGTAATGATCTGTTTCAATCATATTATCTTGAACGTCACTAACAAAACCATGCTGTGGGCCAAAAAGTTTTGTAAACTTATCACCAAATATATCTTTGAAGATTTGAACTGAAGAGTTGAGATCTTGATCAACACTTGCTGAGTGGCACAAGAGGGCGATATTCCCCTTAAATAATGATTGTATATTCTTATCTGTTTTTAATTTTTCAATTCCAATTTTTATCATTGAATTATTTTGAAGTATTTCGGGATATAAGTAAAGATTTATCAAAGTATGAAGCGCGTCAAAAGGATTTGATTGTGGCCATATCTTTTTACTTTTCGTTATAATTATTAGTAACACACGGAGAGTTTTTTATGCAGCAATACCTCGATTTAATGACGCATGTTCTAGAAAATGGACAAACAAAAGAAGATAGAACAGGGACTGGAACTTATTCAGTTTTTGGTTACCAGGCAAGATATAATCTACAAGATGGATTTCCCCTCGTTACGACAAAGAAATGTCATCTTCGTTCAATCATTCATGAGCTCTTATGGTTTATTAATGGTGATACAAATATTAAATACCTTCAAGATAATAAGGTGAGAATTTGGGATGAGTGGGCCGATGAAAATGGTGATCTCGGTCCTGTTTATGGTTATCAGTGGCGCCATTGGAAACGTCCTGATGGAAGCGAAGTTGATCAAGTCAAAAATCTTGTGGCCGGTCTTAAAAATAATCCACACTCACGTCGTCATATTTTAACAGCATGGAACCCTGCTGATGTTGATGATATGGCACTTCCACCATGTCATGCATTTGTTCAGTTCTATGTGAGTGCTGATATGAAATTATCTTGCCAACTTTATCAAAGAAGCGCAGATATCTTCTTAGGAGTGCCATTTAATATTGCTTCTTACGCGCTCTTTACAATGATGCTTGCCCAAGTCTGTGATCTTGGTCTCGGTGACTTTGTTCATACAATGGGGGATGCACACCTTTATTCTAATCATATTGATCAGGCGAAACTTCAACTTACTCGTACACCATTTGCTCTACCAACGATGAAAATTAATCCAGACGTAAAATCAATTTTTGATTTTAAGATCGAAGATTTTGAATTAGTTGGTTACGAAGCCCATCCACACATTAAGGGTGAGGTTGCTGTTTAAATGATATTGTCGATGATTGCTGCCATTGGAAAGAATAGAGAGCTTGGTCTTAATAACCAACTTCTTTGGAATGTCCCTGCTGATATGAAGAATTTTGTGAGGCTGACAAAGGGCAAGGCGATCATTGTTGGTCGAAAAACTTTTGAGTCTTTTAAAGGACCTCTTCCTAAGAGGCTTAATATCATTATCACCTCGAATAAATCGTATACCTATGCTCATGAAAATGTTCGTATCGTACACTCCATTGAAGAATGCTTAACTCTCATCGAGGAGCTTCAAATTTCTGAAGCCGTCGTTTGTGGAGGAGCTCAAATCTATCAAGAATTTCTTTCTCGTATTGATCGTTTCTATCTCTCTCTTATCGATTGGGAAGGCGATGCTGATACCTTCTTTCCAGAATTTAATATGGAACACTTCACCATTAGTGAAGATATCGATCACGCTCTCGAAGAAGGAAGTCTCGCGTGGAGATTTCTTCAACTCGAGCGAAAATCTTAAAGTAGGCTTATTCCAAACTTTTCTAAACTCTTAGATAAGCTGATTAGCGGTAATCCGATAATGGCCGAATGATCAGGGCAATCAATACTATCAAATAGTGCAATTCCAAGTGTTTCTAATTTATAGGCCCCACAGCTATATAGTGGTTGATCATGCTTAACATACTTTGTAATTTGCTCGAGGCTTAGGTGCTTCATTGTCATATTACAAACAACACTATCAACAATCACCTGATCTTTAGATATAAGAGCATAGCTTGTGATGAGTTGATGGGTTTGTCCTTGGAGGCTTAATAATTGAAGTATGGCCTTTTCTTCAGTCTGTGGTTTTGAATATATCTGACCTTTAAAGTCGAGAACTTGGTCGGCACCGATCACAATGGCCTCTGGGTTTTTCTCAAGAATAACTTTCGCCTTAGCTAAGCTTAACTCTCTTGAAATATCATAAGGACTCAGTCCTGAGTGCTTAATTTTATCTTCATCAAGCTCGGGTGATTCGCAGTCAAAGGCAATACCAAATTGTTTTAGTTGGTTTTGTCTAAATACCGAAGAGCTTCCTAATATTAACTTCATATTTTCTCCTTCAATTCTTAATTATTACCTGATTTTTGGCGATAAATAAAGCAAAGGAGACAGATATGTCTAAAAATGAATTTCCATACTTACACGGCTTTGACAGCACTGAGCAAAATAGACTTCGAAAGCAGGCTGAGTTTACCGAGCATACAGTTTATAAAGATATTAACCTATCACAAGTTAAGAAATTAATTGAGGTCGGCTCTGGCGTTGGCGCTCAAACAGAAATTCTCTTACGCCGTTTTCCAAAACTTGAAGTTGAATGTATTGATTTATCAACAAACCAACTTGAGGCCGCAAAGCATTCTCTTGCTAAATGTGCTTATGCAAAAGATAGATATAAACTTCACAATATGAATGCAACCGATATGGATTTTGAGACAGCATCTTTTGATGGGGCATTTCTGTGCTGGATCTTAGAGCATGTTCCTGATCCAGGCAAGGTTCTTAGTGAAGTTAGAAGAGTCTTAAGACCAGGATCAATAATCTATATCACAGAGGTTTTAAATTCAAGTTTCTTTCTTGAACCTTATTCACCCAATGTATGGAAGTATTGGATGGCCTTTAATGATTACCAATATGATATGAAAGGTGATCCATTTATAGGTGCAAAGCTTGGAAATATTCTGATGCAACAAGGCTACCGCGATATTAAGGTTACAACAAAAACATGGCATCTCGATAATCGTCGTCCAGGCAAACGAAAAGAATTTATTGAATTTTGGACGGAGCTCCTTTTATCGGCCAGTGAACAACTTATTAAAGATAAGTATGTCGATGAAGAAACAGTTAAGAAGGCAACCGAAGAGCTAAAAACTGTTCGAAATGATCCGAATGCTGTTTTCTACTATTCATTCATTCAAGCAAAGGCAAAGGCGTTTTAGTGCGTAAATTATTTTTCATTATTTGTACGCTCATCTTCAATATTGTCGTTGTAAAGCTCTATCGAGCAAGCAGCGACTTTAACAGAGTTCCTGCGTCTACCAATGAGCTGCCTAAAAACTCTTGCGTAAAAAGTATAAAATCTTTTTTTTCAAAGAGTGAGTTCAGTTTAGTAAAGTATGAAAAATATTATCAAGATATTGACCCAAGTCTTACGCGATCTCAATTTGATAATATCGAACACTATGTTGCTTATATCGATAAGAAGATAGGATCAGAAAATCTCTCCTTGGCGCAGTATCTTGTTCAAAACTCTAAATCAAAAACACTATATCAATTCGTTGTGAACTCATCGAGGCCTGAGCGGTTTTATTCATTTCTATTTAACGATATGTTCAATGAGTTAATTTATAAGTCCGTTCAAATCAAAGGTCTCTCGAGTTCAAAAGAATTTGCCCTAAAGCAGTTAATGATCGAAAAAATCGCAGATGAGGCCCTCGAAAAACTAAGTGAAAAGCCTAACTCAAGGTGGTCGCGCTTTGTAAGTACAAAATTTTCAAAACGCATCTTTGATCTTATTTCCTATTTACCTGTGGCCTTTGGAATGCCACCATTAAAGCTACCTCATGTCCTAATCGGCAGTGAAAAGGATTTATTAGGAGCAAAATCTCTTAAAGAAATGAAAGAGGTATTTTCTTCTTTAAGTGAAGAAGATAAAGAGCTTCTCCTTGTTAAGAAGGGCTATGATCTCTTTCGTCGCTATTATGCAATCGCAATCGCTGGATACTATTCATATATAACGGCCAACGAAGTCATCGAAGTTAATCGCGATGAAGACTTACTTGTCAGTATGAATGAAAGTGTCGATGAGGCGATTACTGACCTTAAGGAAATGTCATCACCAAGTTGTAAGAGTATTTATCGTTGTCTCGATGACTACCGCGAAGAATGGGACGAGCGCGGGGAAGAAATCTATCTTGAATACAAGAATGTTTGTAAGGATGTTTACTCTGTAAAAGAAGATTGTTAAAAAAATAGACAGTTCTGTAAAAAATTCCATTTAACTAATAATTCATCATAGTCTTTGTATAATCTACATAATCACTCCTGAGGATTTTGTAATGCTAAAGACTTCTAAGTTTAAAATAATCTTATTGATCCTGTTGTCCATGCCAATATTGGCAAGTACTTTACTTGAGAAAGATCAGCGTTCGAATACAATCTATATGAAATTTAATAAAGAAATTTTCAATTACCTAAAACTTACAATGGATTCAGAGAAGTTCTATTTTGAACAATACCAACGCGAAGAAATCATTCGAATTAGTTCGGACTTTCTAACAGGTCTTCATCAGGTTTTTCCCGAATATAAGAAATTAGCGAGTGATAAGAATATCTTCTCTAAGAAAAATAGAGACTTCGTTAAGGATAAAGCACTCTACTATAAGTGGCTGTCCAAATTTGTTGAGATCACAATGCACGGAGGTAACGCGCTTGTTTCTGTTGTTAGTGAAGGCAGCATAAATTTTAAAGACTATGCTAAAGCAGTTTTAAAGCAGGGAAGCCAAGTTCGAGGCATAGGTCGTGATAAACGTCATGAGGTAAGAGACTACCTTAGAGTAATTGACATGTATAAGAACCTCGATAAACTTTTTAACGCCCATTCATTTAATAGTACAAATAAGGACCTCGTCGATTTCGCCATTGCTGAATATATTGATAGTTTGGGACAGATCAAAGAACTCGTCGAAGAAGTTGACTACAAAGTTGGTAGTTATTCTATCTTCTATCACTTAAAGGTTTTTCTTCTCAAGGCCGCGAGCTATATCGCTCTTCCTGGAAAGCATAAAATCTCAGCTGCTACATTAAATCAGATTGATGAGAAGCTCACTCCTGGTGATATTGGAGTCATTCAAAGATATAACAAACTATCAAATATTGTCTTTAAAGGAAATTGGACACACTCTCTAATGTACCTAGGAAAATTTTCTAAATTTCAAAACTACTTTGATAACGACCTCGAAACAAGAGTGTTCTATCTCCAAAGATGTATCTCTGAAGATCTTCTTTGTTCAGACTTCGTGACCTATATGGAACTTAAGTATCCTGAGGCCATGAAGAAATATAGTGATGGGGAATATAAAAAAGATCCAATTATCACTATCGAGTCTTTAAAGCCTGGCGTAATTCTGTATAACCAGAAAAAAAGTATGGGTTGGGATAATTTGGCCATCTTTAGACCACGCTTATCAATTCTTGATAAAGCAAGATCGATTGACGCTGCATTTAGCAGGTTAGGACTGCCATATGACTACAATTTTAACGGTCATACTCAAGAGCGTCTAGTTTGTACTGAATTAATCTCTTACGCGTATCAGGCAGATCCACGTATCTCTAAGAAGGGAATAAACTGGGAAATGAATTTTGTGATGAATCACCCTGTCATGTATGCCTTTGATATTGTGGAAACCTATTTTAAAAGAAAGGGAAAGGCCGAGCAACAGCTTGATCTTGTTATTTACATTCGCGGTGAGGATGGAGAGTTTGGAAAGTCGAGAATCGGAAGCGAAAAAGAGCTTCTAGAAACTGTTGATTTGCGTGATTAGTGTCTACTTTTTTGACACTATCACCATACGTAATATATTGATATAACAACGTTCTAATTGGAATAGATTTTGCAACTTATAGCCTATTAACGAGGTTATATGAGAAGAAGTTTATTTGTCATATTCATTTTTTCTACGATATTTTTGAGTTGTCAAAAAGGAGATACTGAGTCCGAATCTCTAACTAACTTTATCGTTGATAATATCTCTGATGCTTCAGTGATGCTCGTTAATGATGGTAAAGAGAGCTCAGTAAAAGAAATTAAAAACAAAGCAATTTATAATTTTAAAGCATGTTTGAAAGACCCATCCGTTGGTCGACCAATTCAAGATCAACCATTCTCGGTTTCAATTGCAGGCGAGAGCCAAGTTTTAAAAACTGACTTCAGTGGTTGTTTAAATATCATTACGGCAATTTCAATTGACAGTTCAACTTGTGAGAAACTCTATGATTATGGGCTTGAGGTCACAGGTCTTGATCTTTATTATGGCAAAAAAACTATCTCATTGAGCTTAAATCCATATGCTCAAAGTACAAAATCTCTTATCGATAGAAGATATAGCAATATTGTTGCTGAATCTAATTCTTGTGAAGAAGAAAGTGTTGAGATTCTCGAGACAACAATTGAAAAAATACAGGCGATCAAAGGACTTAAATACCGTGTCGCTCTGAGTCCAGTTCATCGTCAAAGTTTATTAGATGGGACGACAAAATTTGTTCCAATTAAAAGTGATACTACTTTTATGACAACTTACTATCTTTTAGCATTCGTTGGAGAAGAAGCAATTCTTATTGATTCTCTTGAGTCTGAAATGCTTTTAAAGTCTGGAAAACTAGAAAACCTACTTTCATTCAATGTCATTCCAGAGTCTATTACAAATATTGATCATTTTGAAATTCAGTACTCAGTACGTTCTAAGGATGAAACTTTTGAGGATCAATTCTATTCGATCTCTTCACGTGATATGGCATTTAAATCTCGTGAACCGATGGTAAAGATCGATGAGATTTCTGAGTATAAGACTCTTAATAAAGAAAGTCTTGATCAGGCAAAGAACTTAGATGTTAGAGAACTTTCAATAAAATCAATCGTCGACGAAAATGAGACAGTTTTAAATGATTTAAGAACAAAGAGAATAGAACTAACAACTTGTTTCTTTGACCGCAATAGTGGAAATGATTATTTTAATTATATGAATAAGGCCTATAAAGTCGTCGCTGATAATGAGCAAGATCTAAAAGTTGAGACTGGAAGTGATTCTACAGATGAAAAAGGATGTTTTAATTTCTATATTTTAAAAGACTACCACTTGTTTGAACGTGGACAGTGGATTAATACAAATGTGAACTTCACAATTAACTCGGAAACAGTCTCTATTCCTATGTCAATTAACCCATGGTTATCAGCAAATGGTGCGAGAGATTTAAGAAGAAACACAATTTCAGAAGCATCCGACTTCTCATCAGTAAGCAATCTTGTGGTTGATGAAATTAAGTATGGTCAATTAAATAATGATGAGAACGAATTCTATGTGAATCGTTTTGCTCAATTATTTTTTGATAAGAGATACTATATTAAGTTTAATCCAAAGGTTCTAATCGAAAATGGCCAAGGCAGTATTGATTCAGCAAGAGCATTAAATTTTGGAAAATTAAAAATAAACCTTCAATTATTAGTAGGAAAAGAAAATAAGCGCAAGGACTCAAATGATATAGACCTCACTGGCTTTAAAGTGATTACAGCAACTTCATTAACAAATGATATTGAAAACTCGGGAACATTCTATTCCAAATTCAATCTACCAATAGAAGCCTCCGATGCTCTATATCTCTCTGTTAAGTCTTATTTAAAAGTTGAAATTATTCCAAGTGATAAATTAGATGGACTTGAAAGTAAAACATTCTTAATTGATTTCTTCGGGACATCAAGTAATGAGTCCTCAAAAACATTTGAAAAATTCGTTTCTTTAGATGAGAAAGAAAACTCACTTGGTATGAGTTATATTGAAGATCACAATATCTTTTCTCGTGGCCTCCAGGCCAGAACAGAGAAGACTTCTCTTGATCTTTATAAAGAACATCTCTCAAATAAGAAAATTGATATTTCAAAGACTCAAACTATTGAAGAGTTTTTAGCATCAGAGGAAAATAAGAAATCAAAGTTAAATTATACTAATTTAAGAGTATTAATGCAGGTTGAGAATGGAAAGGTTCCAAAGGCAAATCGCATTACAGAGAAATTATGTAATTATGCATTTCCAGCACTTAGTGATTATTTCAAAAGAGGTGATTGTAATAAAGATCTTAACTCTTATGTCTCAATTACTTCTGCTGAACATATTGAAGATATCGTCAAAGTTGGTCCATATAGCGAACAGGGACTCATTAAGGCCGAGTTTGATAGTAGTGCCGAAGAGAGCAATGGTACAATTACTCGTGGCCATGCATTTATGGCAGCAAAAGGCTTTAGAGCAGCTGAGTCACACGGACAACACTCAGGTCTTTCTGAGAGTATATCAGGCAGCATGTTCTACGACGGGCCACCGAGTGTATTTTTCTTCTCTGCAGGAGTTAGTAAGTCACATGAAGTTTATACAAACGAAGATAATGCAAAAATTCAAATGTTAATGAATCGTCACGCGACATCATTGAATAAGGTTAATTTAACTTATAATTCTATCGGCACAACATTTCCTGCATACGTAAAGCGCTGCATACTTATAAATGTTCTAGGCAATAAAAAACTTTCGACTTTAGTTTGTGAAAAACAATCTCGTCGAAGATTTGTTAAAGAGAACTGGTACTTCATCGGAGAAGTCGATGCTAATAAGCATGGAGTCTTAACTGATGGTGTTGAAGTTGGTGAAAACGCTTACTTAAAAGTTGTTCGTGGTAAGAAAAATTTTGCTAAATTATGGGAAAAATTTGAAGGCCAAGATGCGAAAACAGTTATCGCACAAATGGAAGGATTTGAACTAGGTGAAAAACTTCTTGAATACAAGCAGTCAGACGAAGTGAAATTAGAATTTGAAATGAATAAAGACAATAGTTTTCCAGGTCTCATCAGAGATTAGATTTAAGGGTATTTTATGAAAAAGGTTACAATTTTATTACTTGTCGTTTTCTTTGTTGCTCAAGCGGCTACACATGCTAATTCATGTGTAACTGTTAAGGTGCTAAAAGATAAACTTTCAAAAAGTATTGATGATCGTGATGACTTAGAAGAAGCAATCTTCTTAAATGATAAAATAAAAGAAGCCTCGAAGTGGGCTGAATGGTCAGATATCTCACAAAACGAAAGTCAGGATAAAATACTTTCATTATCTGAAGCCGAATCAATTTTCTCTGCAAAAGAAATTGATATCCTTCTTCTTATGGATCTACTGGCAGAAAACAAGAGTGAGATCTATGGAGAGATGGGTGTTAATGTCGGGATGATTGGTGGTTCGCTGGCCTTTTCTTTTATCGGTTCTCGTGTTGTAAATAAGCTATTGGCCCACGGATACAAGGCCGGATTTATGAGACATATTCAAAAACTTATTATTGATGATCCAGAAAATAAAAAGAAGGCAAAGAAGATTAAGAACTTATCAATTACTTTGGCCCTACTATCTCCTGCTTATTTTGGATATAAAGAAGTTCAGTTGTATTCTTTGTTAAAAGATACGAAGAAGAAAATTGAGACGATGGAAGAGGTGAGTGCGGCGCTTCCGGAACTAAGTGTTCTAGATGAACGTATTGAGAATGATAAGATTAGACTAATGGAAATAGTATCTAACTTAAACTGCTCCATTTAAATGGGGACAAGACCCTTTAGATAA
>CAZQJK010000046.1:0-33698 GCA_964593545.1 uncultured Bacteriovorax sp.
TCATTATAATTTGGTTTATTTAAAGGATCTTGTCCCCATTTAACTGGAGCAGTTTTAATCAACTTTTATATTTGCGATATTTGTTGATACCACTTCACCTTCATAAGAAATGGTAAATCTTAACGACACCTCTTGATCTTTAGCATCTTTTTTAAATTTATAAGTTACAACACCCTCTGATTCTTGATCTGCTCCAGGTGATACAATTTGAATTGTCGAAGACGTAATTGAGATATATTTATCCCCTTTAAGAATTTCGGTTTTAACATCGTAATTTCCGGGAATATGATTTCTAATTCCTTTAAGTTTAACCCTTACTCCATGTGAGCGATAAACCCACTTAAATGGCCATGGTTTCCATTTTCTCCACTCCACTTTTGAGTCAAAGCTTAAGCTCGAGTAAATTTCTGGATTAACTGTGACTTTGCTGCGAAATGAAACTAATTCAGAGTACGAAGCATTGATAGTGTCACCTGGGTAAGTAAATTTAGCTTCGATAAATACTTCGGAACCTGGTAGTGCATTATCAGAGATTACTCCGTTAAATAGATCAGTAATTTCAAGCTTCGACTTTTTTCCAACAGTAGGTAGAAAACGACGTTGTGCATTTAGTGCAAAATTGTTAGAAGTACGCACGACCTCAACAATAACATCATCACTGACGGTATCTCTTCCTCCAAAATTTGAAGCAGTCAAATGAAGCTTAAAAGTCGAGCCTTGTAAAAGTCCTTTTGGATTGTCGGCCTTGATAGTAGCAGGAGCTTTCTTATCGATGCGAACAAGAGAGTTTGAATTATAGAATATTTCCCCATCATGTTGACCGGCCTTGTAGAAACGTTCTTGTTCAACAGGAAGACTTTCGTCATAACCTTTTTTCTCACCTTTTTCAAAACCATTTTGAAAAGCAACTTTCGCTCCCTTTGATTTAGAAGTCAGAAATGTTTCGTTATACGCTTTCTTATAAAAGCTTGCATAATTTACATCTTTACTTGCATTAAAAGCATCAAGTCTAAATTGAGTATAAAGACCTGTATAAGTTTCAAAGAAGTAGTCCTTATGAGCTTGCTTAAAATTTGCAATATATGAGCTTGCGTAAGCACTTTCACAGCTTTGGATAAATTGTGCAACTTCCTTATAAACAGATGAACAATTTCGATCGCTTGTGTTGACGTCGACATCTCTTAGTTCAATATAGACAGACTCAGGAATAGTTTTTGAAAAAATAGGATCATCGAACTTGGCCAATTCAATCTTAAGAGTTTCTATCTCTTCATCAATTGATTTCACCGTAAATGGCATAAAGCTTTCAGCATTTTTAAAAGTGGCCAGTAATTCATCTCTAATATTTTCAAAACCCATTGGATAATTAATAGTTCTTGCATCGTCACTTGCTCTCTTGCTTCCAAGCTCATGACCATCATTAAAACCAAGCTCAAAATCATCCTTGGAGTTAACTCCGGCCTCATATCCTTCACTTTCACCAAGTTCTTGTCCTTCGCGAAGTCCATTAATACTACTTGTTAGCTCACCAGTTTTTAAACCTATTGCTTGTCCAAACTTTAAAGCAGAAGTTTTCACATCCACCTTTGCTAATTGAACACCTAAGTTCTGTGATGATAAAACTGCTTGTTTTGCACCAACAACCTTAGCTTCTTGATCATATTTATTAAAAAGAGAAAGTTTAGTGCCATAAGTACGTCTAAGTTCTTCTGTCGCATTTTCTAACTTAGAAGCTGCAATATCTTTAGAGCGAAAATCGTCTTCGAGTTCATCGAGCGAGTTCTTGCTCGTTTGAAGATTTCTATTTTTCGTTTCGATATCATTAACGAGACGAGGTATCGCTACAGAGAGAGAGCTTATACGTTCACGGCTTGAGCTTATAATTGATTGGTTCTCACTTATTTGTGAAGAGTTTCTAAAGAACTCATCTTGAACTTCTTGTAACTCCACTGATAATCGATTTTTATGATCACGCTTGATATTTAAACTTTCTTCTAATGAAGATATTTCTCTATTTATATCATTGAGTCTGCGTTCGATGGTGATTCGATCAGAGTTTAAACGATCAAGATCATTGTTAACTATTTGTAATCTTCTTTCTTGATTACGCTTTTCTGATTCCTTGTTTGAAATCTTATTTTTATTCTTTTCGATATCAGACTTCGCTCTTTCAATAACATTTTGAAGTTCAGTTATTTTTGATTTTTTATTACTAATTCTTGTTTCAAGATCACGAGTATTAGATTCTAAATCTCTTATTTTTTCTTGAGCCTGATTTATCTCTCGATTTATCGAGGCAATTTCATTCTCTTTAGCGGAAACCTTAGTTCTCTCACGATTTACAATCGTTTCTAGCGGCTTAATTTGGTCATCGTAACGAGAGATCTCAGATTTAACAGACTGAATCTGACTAACGACATTAGAAAGTTGCGTCTGGCCTATAGTAATACTTGAATCAAGATCTGACAGTTCTCGACGAACTTGCGCGATACGAGATTCAAGGTTACTTAGCTCACTTTGCTTTGAAGAAATAGTACGTTCTAGCGTAGAAATAGAAGCTTGTAGAGTGCGTCTTTGTTCACTATAACTTGCGGCCTGTCTTTGAAGAAGAGCACGTTTATTTGCAAGGTCTTTCATTTCAATTCTCAGCTGCGCAAGTCTCTGCTTAGTCTGATCATTGACTGGTCCTTGTCTTAACCTTTGAATTTCGGCCTGAATAGAATCGTATTCAGAGTTTACTCGTGAAAGTTCTGAATTTGTTCTTTGCTCATCAGATTCGGATTGAGAGATTTTTGATTTTAGATTATCAATGTCTCGACGTAATGAATTGATCTCATTTGGGAGTGATTGCTTAGAGCTTTGAAGACGAGTAAGCTCATTTGCCTTCGTTCCTTTGCTCTGTTTTGCAGATTCAATATTACTTTGAAGTTGTGATTTCTTTTCTTGGAGATTTCTAAGTTTCGCTGTTAGAGGAGCGATTTTGTCTTGTGCAGATTTTAAATCAACAATGGCCCTTTGAAGGTCACTTTTAATTGAATTTAATTCTCTTTGAAGTGTCTGTACCTGAGAATTTAACCTCTGACGATCTCTTGTTATCGAGTTTTGCTCACTCTGATTTCTAACTATTTTTTCTTGATGATCCTTAACTTTCTCTCGTAGCTGAGGAATTTCGATTCTTGCACTTTCCCCGCTTTCCCTAGCGTCTTGTATCTCTCGAGAAAGACGAGCAATCTGCGAATCAAGACTGCTTAGTCCATTGATTAAATTATCTCGTTCAACTGATAACTGATTGTAACTTGAGTTAAGCTCATCGGATCTTAACTGCGCCTGATAACGTTCTTGCAGTGGTCTTTGAAGATCACTTTCGATACGGCTAACTTCTCTTTGAATATCATTAACATCTTGAGAAAGACGATTTTGCCGCTCATTCAGTTTGATATTTTTCGCTGAAAGGTTTTCGATATCATCATTTAAATTTGTAACGAGAGATTCGAGATCACTTTTTTCAACACGACCCTCTTCAAGAACATGGCCGAGTGTCTCGATTTCGCTTACAAGGTCAGTGATATATTTCTTGGTATCATCAATTCTTTGTGATGCAATATTTGCACTTTGACGAGCACTCTCGCTACCAAGCCTCGAGTTGTCAAAAAGGACTTTAGCCGATTGATAGTCAATTTCAGATGGTAGTGATGACGCGTGTGATATTTGTGCAATAGCACATAGTATTAAAAGACTAGATCTATACATAAGAATCCTCCAAGTATTTCTATATATATAAATCTACGTAATTACTGACAAGCACCAAGGGGAATATATGCTGGTTATCCGTTAGTCTGTAAGAAACTTTTAGAAAAAAGATTAATTCAAAGACAATGTGACACTTCTAAACTTTATACTCTCCAAATAAATGTAAGCGATCATCTTTGTTTGATGTGACCTGAAAGTGTCCATGCTTACTCTTGATCAAAACTTTTGAAGGAAGAAAAATAGGTTTTTTAAATTCAATTTTAAAATACTTAATTGGTTTTTCTAAACTTTGCTCAATGAGTCCATTGACTTTTGCGCACATGAACATTCCATGAATAATCGCCTTTTTAAATCCAAAGACCTTGGCCAATAAGGGGTGAAGATGAATAAAGTTGAAATCTCCCGAAGCAATTGCATACTTTCGCCCATCACCACTTTCCAAATCAACTTCGCAGAAATAATCGAACTCAGCTTCTTCATTTTTAGTAGCAGTTACACGCTCAGACTTAGATTTGCGATTTGCAATTAAATAAGTGCTCTTACACGTCATCACAATCTCGCCATCTTGTTTAAAATCGACAGCAAAATAAATACAGTTTTCAAGTTGAGAGATCGTTGAAGAGAGAACAAAACGTTGTGATAATTTAACTTCCTTAAAAGACTCCATTTCATTGGATAGATGGATCATTCCAAGAACAGGGAAAGGAAAGCTTGGCGAAATCATCTGCGCAATATGGGCACGCTGAGCAAAGAGGTAGTAAAAGCTTAGAGGTAGATGCTCCCTACCAAGGGCCAATACCTTCAAGTAACGACTAACAGTCTTAGGAGGTACATTTTCCAGGTGAAACTCTGTCGTACTTGGACTTATGTCTCCAGCGCTCGCTCGTCGAGCTAAAGTACTTATAACAGGGAGTATTAAGTTCATCGTTTTAGGTAGTTGCATGTAAAAATGTTACGTGACCCGATTGACTAAGGCAAGGCTTCAAGGGTAATTCAGAGTATGCACCACTTTGTACTGGCCCCCATCAGGGGAGTCACAAATTATATCTATCGAAACGCCCTTGAGCAGACTTTTGCAGGTGCTGACAGCGCCTTAGCTCCCTACATTGTGACCAAAGAATCCGGTGAGCTCAATATGCGCCAATTATATGATGTTGAGGCCTCCCGTAATATTCTACCAACAACGGCTCAAGTGCTAACAAAAGATGCTGATCAATTTCTCCATGTTGCTAAAATCTACAAAGACCTAGGCGTCAAGAAAGTAAATCTCAATATGGGTTGTCCTTATCCGATGGTGGCCAATCGAACGAAGGGTTCTGGACTTCTTCTTCATCCTGAGCGAGTTGAGAAACTTTTAACGACAATAAAAGAAAAATGTCCAATTGAGTTTACTGTTAAAATACGGCTTGGTCGAGAAGACGCCTCTGAAATCAAACAAATTATTCCTGTCATCAATAAATTAGAAATCAATGATTTCACGATACACGCTCGCTTAGGAAAACAAATCTATACAGGTAGTGTTGATGTTGACTCTTTTGAAAATTGCTTGCCACTACTAAATACGATTCCTTGCTACAATGGGGATATCAATAGTGTCGATGACTACAATCGACTAGCAAAGAGGCTTCCAATGATCAGCAAGTGGATGATCGGACGAGGTGGCCTTTCTAATCCTGCTCTCTTTGCTCAAATAAAAGGTGAAGTTTTTAACGAACAAACTTATAGTGCGAAATTCTTCGAGATGCACAACCTAATCACTACAGGTTACCTTGAACAAAATAATGCGAAGTCTGACTTCTTAGCAAAAATGCGCGGGCACTGGCTTTACTTTAAGGACATATTTGAAAATGAGCATAAGGTATTCAAAAAAATAAAGAAGGCAAAGTCAATCGAGCACTATAACGATGTTGTCCAGTGGATCTTTGAACAAGATATAGCGGCAAAAGTTCTTAACTAAGTCTGGTCGGATCAAACTTAAAATACTCGAGATAGAGATCGAAAATTTCTGGATGATTCTTCTTAAAGGCGTGTGGTTTTTCATAGAATTCTTCAACTGTGACAGCAAAGAACTCAGCAGCATTTGTAGCACCATAACTTCCAATGTCAGATTTTTGATGATGAGCAACCTTATTTCTTAATTCTTTAAAATCATTTTCCATGAAAAATGCCCACTTATTTAGTGACCCTCTACTTTTTAGAGGTGGAGTGCCATCCATTCCCCCATCAAGGCCGTCAAGTTGGTGTGCAAATTCATGTAGAACAACATTATGACCATCATACCAATTCATAAAATCCTGCTCAACTGTGCTCCACGAGAGTACAACTGGTCCACCTTGCCAAGACTCACCTAGCCTTGGCGAAAACTTGGGCTCCATCGTTTCTAAATCAAGTATATTTTCTTTCTCAACAAACGAACTCATTGAGATATAAATATTATAAAGTCCAGGGAAGATTTCTCCCGGAATATTCAAGACTAAGAAGCACGCACAAGCAGAAATGAGAAGTTGCATCTCTCTTGTTATTTGAACTCCCTGCAAGGGACAAAATTTCTTATATTTTAAGAAGTAGAGAATTTTCTTTTTTAATAGATCTTGTTCCGCAGTGGTAAGTTTAGAATATGGTAAGAATCCTTTTTTTAAAACTTCTTCATCTTTATTTGAAAATTGATCTTTAGAAATGAAGTACCAGCGCACAATGAATATAATTTTTGGAATAACACCTTTGAAAAAATAGAAAGCTATCAATAGCACTAAGATGAGAATGAGATGAATATAGCTCATTTTTTTAGGGACTTTTTCTGAAGCTTGAGCTTATCGCGAATTTCTTTGTCCCTAATTCTTTTTAGCTCTTTTGATTTTTGATAGAACTCATTTTCTTTTAAACTTGATTTGATCTTAGTCTTTTTTGAAGTTTCTTTAAGTTTTTCTCTTAATTCTTTATCTTTAACACGTTTAAGCTCTTTTGCCCTTTCATAAAACTCTGTGCCAACAAGACTTTGAGATGTATTAACTTTTCTCTGAGATGATTTTATAACTTGTCGTAACTCTTTATCCATTTCTCTTTTTTGAATCTTAGCTTTCTCATAGAACTCAGAACCTTTAAGCTTCTCTTTAAGCTCTTTATCTGTCTTCACCTTAGCGCTTGCCTTCTTCTTCACTACTTTGGTAACAGCAAGATCTCGCTCTTCAAGAATTTGCACGAGATATGCAATCATTTCGTTATCGCTCTTATCCTTAAGATCAATAAGTAGCTTAAACTTAAACTCGATATAACCCTTTAAGTATTTCACAAAGAGCTGACTAGGCTTAAGTTTGAATTGATTAAGAAAAGTTTCTTCTCCAATCACGTGTAACGCAAAGAGGCCTGAAGTATGATATTCATTAAGAAGAGGAATACAAAAATAATCAGAAGGCTTGAGAGAGACTCCACCATTTGTTCCAAGTCGAATATGATGTGCACACTCTGCTTTGCGCCCAGAAACAACACAAGGCTGTTTCCTAAGCCAGCTAAGGTAGCCCAAACTTCGGTGATTATTATGCTTTGACAATTCCATAGAGAAATTAGAGCATAAGGAAACTAAAACGTCTAATTGACATCATTATTAAATCGTACATTCAGACACTTAGAACCACTCAATTAAGATTTCTTGACTAAAGTAAATATGCCTAATTATTAAAATTATGTCATAATTTAATAATGAAGTTTCTCATAATATTTCTACTATCTATTTCTTGCTATGCAAGCTCATATCTTCTTCTGACTGGAGAATGGGATCCTTATACTGGGGTAGAGCTAAAAAGTTACGGAATTGCCAATGAGGTTATCACTAAAGCCCTCAGTGCCGTAGGAGAGAAAGTCGAATATAAGTTTGTTCCCTGGCCACGGAATCTCGACTTTGTGAAAAATAATTCTAAATATATGGGGTCAAGCGTTTGGGCCTATACCGAGGAAAGGGCAAACATATATAGCTTCAGTGATTATTTTGTAAATAATCGGGAGAGCTTTTTCTATATAAAAAATAGAGAAAAAGAAATCAGTTGGAATGAATTAACGGATCTCAAGAAGATTAAAGCTTCTTTTGGTGCTACGCGCTCCTATGAGCATGTCGAGGTTTTAAAAAGAGCAGGGCTAAAAGTTGATATTGCAAATTCAGATATTCTAAATTTCAAAAAATTAATAGCAGGAAGGATTCAGTATTTTCCATGTAATAAAATCGTGGCCGATGAAATTATTCGAAAGCATTTTCCAGATCATGTAGATATTATCACCCACACAAAACAACTCGTTCTTGATCAGCCACTTGGAATTATTGTTAACAAACAAAACCAAGAAGCAATTGCCTTTATCAAGAAATTTAACAAAGGCCTGAAGATCATACGCAAGAATGGTGAACTAAAGAAAACAATAGAAGATTACTTTAAACAAAAAGATATCTCTACTTATATTGCTCCTAAGAGTGCATCAACAGAAACAATTAAAAGTTCCCCATACCCATAAAAACTTCAGATTGCCGAAGTTTTAGTATTGTCCCATTCATTCCAAAAATAATTAATTCATCGCCATGATAGAGAATATCTGCGTAAATTTTTTCTCCAAGACTTAGCTTCTCTTTCAAATCGACTTGAGAGTACCTACCCGATAGAGGATCAATTTTCTTTAATACACCACTAGCATTGACGAAGTATAGGATCCCATTTTTCATTGAAAGACTTGAATAACCACGAACATTAGAAGTACTTGCTATTGACCAATTCTCTTTTTGCCCATCAATACTCCACGAATGTATACTTCCTGAGTAATCATTGAAGATGATATTATCAGCGACTATAATTGGTTTACTTAATACAGGTGCATCAACAAAGATAGTACTAACTCTATCTCCATTTGGACTAAAACAGTTAATCCCTCCAAGATTTGAATCAACATGAATCTCTCCCAACGTAAAACAAATGAAGTTTTCAGATATTGTTGGCCCATACCAACTAGATAAGGGAAGTTCTTTTTTCCAGATCACTTCACCAGTTTCTGTGTTTAATCGATATGCAAATGGTCGGACTTGGTCATTATCTTCGACAGGAACACCTGTTGCAACGTAGAGTTCTCCACTTCGGATTCCAGGAAATCCATCCATGTGACCACCAGGAAATTGCCATTTCTGAGTTAAATCTTTTTTATTAAAAGCGTAGAGCCCATCACCGCCAGCAGTTTGATAAATAGTATCTCCACTTATAACAGGAAAAATTTCAGTGTGACCACTTGTACTAGACTTAGACTCAATATCAAATTTTTCAAGATTAAACTTATAAATACCCATACCATGAGAGAGATGTAGCCCCTCCCCAAAATATAGATAACCATTATCAAAAACAGGTGTTGGTGAAACGAATTTACCTATATAAAAACGGTCCTCAATCTTTCCAGACTCCAGACTAATCTTTAACAAATTACCGCCAACTGTCCCAACATAGAGCTTATTTTCAACGATAACTCCCTTAGCAAAAATACCATCTTTAACCTTGATTACTTTAATTTGAGAGTCAAAAGAAACCTCAGAAACAGGTGTTGCCATGACCTTAGACAAGCTACGTTGTACAATGATAGGGACTGGACCATTCTTAGCATAACCGTAGAATATAAATGCTCCATAAAATACAAAATTAAGTAATACAGCACTGATTAATAATTTTGGTTTCAAAAGAATCTCAAGGAGCTTCCTCGGTCCTTCGGCCTTTAATTTTATTCCAAAAAAACCTGCAATGTAGGTCGCAAGAATACTTAAACCTGTGCTCAAAAATGCCAGAGGCAAGAGAACAGTTGGTACAATGCCATATTGAAAATCAAAATACTCAGTCGACTGTCGTAATAGTTCCATCATTTCCGTTGATCCAAACATTCTGTCCCTCTTTTAAATTTATATAACAATTTTTTATTCCACTAACAGCTGGAATTCCCATCTCACGAGCAACAATTGCACAGTGAGAAAGAGCACCGCCACGTTCAACAATAATGCCCTTGGCCCTAATGAAAACAGGTGTCCAACCAGGATCTGTCGCTCGTGCAACAATTATCGGATTTGTAGGCCACTTGATACTTGATACTTCGGAAATGTCATTAATAATGACAACCTCTCCTTTAACGAGTCCTGCTGATATTCCCTCACCTTTCATTGAAGTATCACCAGAGTTTTTATTTTCAAAAGAATCGATAATTTCATTCAGGCTTGTAACTGTAGAAAAATTATAACGTCCTAGAGCTAGTGATTTAATTTTTCTTTCTTGCGCTAATTTAGAATACTCAATTGAATAATTTACAATTTCATCAAGTTTCAAATAAAAGATATCATCACCAGAAATATCAAGTCGCTTTCCAACTTCTAAGAGCATGTAACGAAGGTGAGAAAACTGTTTGAGCAAAGACATTTTCCATTTCTCACGTAATTCAAGTAAATCCTTTAATAAAGACCACTCTTCAAGAATTAAAGTTTTCTTGATTGTCTTTAAATTAGAGATTTCTTCTTCAACATCACAAAGCTGATGTGAGGACTTTAGACTTTCATATTCTGTTGCTGTTAATGAAAAGAATGCATCGTCTCCCATCTCTTCCCAGCGTTTTGAATTAAGATCAAGCTCTCCAGGACAACGATGCCCATACTTTTGCATAAAGATGGGGCGCAATTCTGGGTATGCACATGCCTTATTAAAATACTTTGTCATGTCATAAGTTTCTGTCTTTAACCCTGTCCCCATCCATCTTGTAATCGCTTTCTCAGCGCTCTCTTTTCCTAATACTCCACTTAGGTAACTATAAAGAGACTGATGAGTCGTCTCTGTTAAAGAGATAAGGATATAGGGCCAAACAAGAGTTTTTTCTGCAAAAACATGTGACTCTTTTGCAATTCTCTCAAGTAGCCTTTCCGTATCGAAAGCTTGGTATGAATCGGGCCCATTGCCCTTTTCCATGATTGTTGAAAACTCAATCAGGCTCTTGCGGGACTTATCAATAAAAGAGCGACGATGAGTATTTATCGACATTGCAACACTCAGCATTTTAAAGAGTGTTCGAGGTGTTTTAATTATCGTATCCAAATTAAGCTTGGAAAATCTAAATTCAAGATGAACTCTTGGAATTGGATTGATTCGATAAGGAATAGGTCCAAAGTATAATGGTCCAAGCCTTTCAAGATTGATGTAACTACGTCCAAAAACAGAATCGAGCAATGAGGAATCTTTCTTATTATTGAAGCCAAGATAACCTAGCTCTTTGAGTGCAAAATCAAACGCTCCCCCTGGAGCAAAGGACTTCTCCCAAAGTTCGAATGAATAAGTCGAAGGACAAACAGTTAGTTCGCTAAAAGTTTGTCCATCCCAATATGTCTCACCTGTAAAATCTTTTTTAAGTCTTGAAATTTCGTCAACTGCAAACTGCTTAGAATCTAAACTTCTAAGGGTTGTTATAGGTCTTGCCTGTAAAATATAGGCTTCATTATTCTTTGAAATTGCCCATTCAATATCAAAAGCATCATCATATAATTTTTCGATGGCATGACAATATGATAGTAACTCTAAGATTAAGTTCTCATCAATATCACCATTTGATGATATCGAGTCAGGATAGACTTTATTTGGTGTCCGTTGTCCACTAACAAGATCTTCACCAACACCGTCAATATATTCGAGCAACCATGAATCACTACTTCCTGTCGGGTCTTTTGAAAAGAAGACACCTGCGAATGAAGGATCAATCATTTCTTGAATAACAACATTCATCGTCGAAATGACATTTGTCGAGATATTTTGTCGGTATGATTTTGAAGACTCTTTATCAACTGATGAAAAGCAATTTCTGATTGCTGCGATCAAGTCTTTAACCGTATTAATATAAAGAAATGTTGAGTTTTGACCAGCAAAGCTATGCTCTTTAGAATCCTCTGCTCCCGCGGAACTTCTCACGGCCAAAGAAAAATCTCGCCCCTTGAAAATTTTTATAATTTCTTCTTCATCTTGAGTGGTAAATTCTTCATGAACAATATGTCCATCTGGGATAGGTAATCCGTCTTGAAGCATCATGGCAAGCATATAGGCCTTACCACCAACTTGAGTTAAGTTCTTAGGGAGTGAACTAAAAGAATAAAGCATAAATAACCTCTTTCGTTATTTATACCTAATTAAATACACTAATAAGCTGATGTAGATCACACATTTTAATTATTTAGACATTCTTTAGAGTATTCTCTTTGATATTCACTCAAAATATAATCCTCTAAAGAGTCAATCTCAGGATAATCTTGTTTTTCTTGAAAATCGAATAAGTATGCCGCCATCCCTAAGGACTTTGCCTTTTCGACTTCCTTGAGATTTTCAGATATATAGATCGAAGGACAGTTTTTCGCATTTTCAAGTGCACGAAGATATAAGACTTCACTTGGTTTCAGTTCTCCATTATGAAGTGGTAGAAAAATTATTTTAAAACTATTCCAACTAAAGCTTCCATCTTTCCAATTGTCTTGGATGTAAGTTTTAAGTGTTTTAAGTTTTGCTTCATGACTATCGCCAAAACTTTCGGGGATATTTGTGATTGCGCCAACAGAGAAGCCATTTGCAACTAAATCATTCAAAAACATTTGAGACTTTTTAAAATATTTGAAGTCTCCCTTCACTCGAGTATCAATGATCGTATTACCAAGATCGAGATAGACCCAAATACTTTTAGCTTGTAGGGAAAACTGCAAAATAAATAGAGTTATAAGTATTTTCATAACTCTATTATCTAACGAATTAAAAATTAAATCTTTATGATTTTAAACAGCTTATTACCAAACCCAAGAGAGGAGGTAGGCCTTGAATTATAGCAGGAATATACTTTTTAGGGGAAGAAGCAAAGAGAACAAACGATGCTCCAACGATAAAAATAAAAATATAACGGGCCAAGAATACACCTTGAACATCGCCTAGGTATAAAGCGTAGAAAAGACCAAAAGCAAGAAAGAGATTATAGAAGCCCTGGTTAAAGGCCCAAATCTTTACAACTCTTCCCTCGCTTGATGACAGCCTAAATCTCTTCAGAGTTTTATCTTTCATAAAATCAATACTCTCAAGTTTAAAGAATAAGCAGTGGAGAATAGCCGTAATCACAATAAATACTTGAAGACCAATACTCATCAATAAACTCCATTCGATAAAGATATAAGAATTTTACAAAAATACTGAATCGGAGTCCACACAATTATCAAACGCCTTTTCATTAGAAAGATATCGTAATATCATTAATACATGATTGGTTTTATCTTCTTAATTTTGACATCGATGTGTTTTCATATCCTCTTTGAATATAAGAGAAATTTCAAACTAATCTATATTTTTAAACCTCTAACAACTCTACTCATTATCTCACTTTGCCTCTACTATGGCATTTCCTCCAACAAGAATTTAGTTTTACTTGCTCTAGTATTTTCGCTCTTTGGAGATATTTTCTTAATGTTAAAAGAAGAAAAATTTATCTTGGGTCTTGCAAGTTTTCTCGTTGCACATATCATCTATATTTTTGCTTTTAGTGAGAATCTCACTCACCTACAAGTCCTACCAGTGGTTGTTCTTACTTCGATAGCGATACTTATTTATAGCTATCTCTACCGATCACTGAAAGCGATGAAGCTTCCCGTTTTGATTTATGTGATGGCCATCCTTATAATGGCGATAAGCTCATGGCAAAACTATCTCGAATACGAAGGACGAGAAACTTTATTAGCACTAATTGGTTCTTTATTATTCATGTTCTCAGATACAACTTTGGCAATCAACAAATTTAAGTTTCAGCATCAATCGTTTACATTTCTCATTATGTTTTCATATTTCAGTGCTCAGATATTAATCGCTCTATCAACAGTAGTTTCAAGATGAAGAGCCTCTTAGAAGTATCTCGATTATTTTTTAAGTTGGGCGTGATTTCTTTTGGTGGACCGGCTGCTCATATTGCTATGATTCATCGAGAAGTTGTCATTGAAAGAAAGTGGATGAATGAAGAACATTTTCTTGATCTCATGGCCGCGACCGCTCTTATTCCAGGTCCTAATTCTACAGAAATGGTTCTTCACTGTGGATATCATAAGGCCCAAAAATTAGGCCTAGTGTTGGCAGGGCTATGCTTTATTGTACCGGCTTGTCTAATGACCGGGCTCCTTGCCTATTTTTATACTCTGGCCTATCAATTTCCAAATTTTGAATCCTACTTTATTGGAATTAAGCCTATAGTCTTAATTCTTATCTATCAAGCAATCACAAAGCTTTGGCCAAAAGCGATAAAATCGAAAGAATATATAATCACTGTCCTATTAGTTCTTGGACTTGGCATCCTTGGAGTCGGAGAAATAACGGCTCTTTTAATTGGGACATTATTTTCTGTTTTCTATTTTAAAACTAGGAACCATTTTACAAATAATAGTATCGCTCTTCCTGCCATTTTTTGGGTCTTTGCAAAAATTGGTTCTGTTTTATTTGGCAGTGGTTACGTACTCATCGCCTATCTTCAAGATGAGATGGTTGTCAAAAGAGCGTGGCTTACAAGTGCACAAATTGCTGATGCTATTGCGATTGGACAATTTACCCCAGGCCCAGTTTTATCAACAGCGACGTTCATTGGTTACTTGCTCAATGGAGTTCAAGGAGCAATTGCAGCGACGATTGGAATTTTTCTTCCATCATTTCTCTTTGTACTAATTTTGAATCCTCTCATCCCAAGAATGAGAAAATCGAAAATTCTATCACTTATTCTCGATTGTCTCAATGCGGGGGTTATTGGACTAATGATCTACGCGCTAATTCCGCTTTCCAAAGTTTCTTTGAATCAGCCGATAGGAATTAGTACTCTCATCATCTCTTCGATCGTTGTTTATAAATTTCCTAAGATAAGTTCCGTTAAGCTGGTTAGCATGGGCCTCATCTTAGGTATAATTTTAAACTGCTCCAGTTAAATGGGGATAAAATCTAGGTCCTGCTTAGTGATCTATTGAAGTTTACTCCTGAAATTTCTGGCTGCCCAAAAGACAGCGTCATTTAAGCTTTTAATAGGAAGATTTTACTAAGTGAGTAGCTAACTTATTGTAATTTCTGTCCCCATTTAACTGGAGCAGTTAAAATTTTATATATAGTGAAGTTAAGTTATTAAAACCATAAGCTTTGTGGTACATCTTCGGTCATGCAAGTAAATGTAAAATTCCTCGATAACCTAAGGCTTGAAGCAAGTTTCGACGACTTCAAAATAACAACCGACCAACCCATTCGCTACAAAGGTGATGGGACGGCCCCTAGTCCATTTGACTACTTTCTAGCGTCATCAGCACTATGCGCTGCATACTTTGTTAAAGTCTATTGCGTGGCCAGAGATATTCCAACAGAAGATATCAAGGTTAGCCAAAATAATATTATTGATCCAGAAAATCGTTACAATCAAATTTTTGATATCCAAATTGAGTTACCTGCAAGTATCTCAGAAAAAGATCGCGAAGGAATTTTACGTGCAATGGATCGCTGTACGGTAAAAAAAGTTATACAAAATGCTCCAGAATTTAAAATCAATCCAAAAGATGTTTTAGGAACTGATGCTGGTCTAATGTACGATCCAGGGACTGATCTCAATTCAAAAACGATGATTCTTGGAAAAGACTGTTCTCTTGAAGAAACAATTTCTAAGATGACGGCCTTAATTTCTAAGCTTGGGATTAAAATTGAAGTTGCATCATGGAGAAATCCAGTTCCCCATGTTTGGTCTGTTCATATCAGAGATGCTGACTCTCCAATGTGCTACACAAATGGGAAAGGTGCGACAAAAGATGCGGCGCTGGCTTCGGCACTCGGTGAATATCTTGAAAGAATAAGTAATAATTATTTTTACAATGACTACTACCTTGGAGAAGAAATTGCCAATGGCGATTTCGTTCACTACAAAGACGAGAAATGGTTTAAGCTTCCAGCTGATGACTCAATTCCAGCAGATCTGATGGATGAAACTCTACTTTCGGCCTATGATAATGATGGTGAACTTAAAGCTTCAAATCTCATCGATACAAATTCAGGAAATAAAGTGCGTGGAATTTGCGCTCTTCCTTATACTCGCTGGTCAGACAAAGAGAAAGTATATATTCCAGTGAACCTTATTGGAAATCTCTTCGTCAGCAATGGCATGAGTGCTGGAAATACAATCTACGAGGCCCGCGTACAGTGTTTATCTGAAATATTTGAGCGAGCAGTTAAGAACGAAATTATTATGGATGAGATTACACTTCCTGATGTTCCAAGAAGTGTACTAGAGAAATATCCAACGATACTGGAAGGTATCGAAAAACTACAAGAGCAAGGTTATCCCGTTCTTGTAAAAGATGCATCTCTTGGTGGTCGCTTTCCTGTAATGTGTGTAACCCTCATGAATCCAAGAAATGGTGGTGTCTTTGCTTCTTTTGGAGCTCACCCTAAGTTTGAGGTGGCACTTGAGAGAAGCTTAACTGAACTCTTGCAAGGTCGAAGTTTTGAAGGTCTCAATGATATCATGCCTCCAACTTTCAACGAATTTGCAGTTAGAGAACATAATAATATCATCGATCACTTTATCGATTCGACGGGCGTTGTTTCGTGGAAATTTTTTAGTGAAGTATCTGACTATGAATTTTCGCAGTGGGACTTTTCAGGAACAACAGAGCAAGAATTTAATTACCTTATCGACATTCTTGAAGAACTTGGAAAAGAAGTTTATATCGCAGACTATGAAGAGTTAGGATGTAAAGCGTGTCGCATATTAGTACCTGAGTATTCAGAAATATATCTAAGTGAAGATTTGATTTGGGACAATAATAATCAGGCGCTCACTTATCGAGAAGATATCCTAAACATTCACAGTCTTGATAAGAAAGCATTGAAAAAGCTAATTACAAATCTCGAAGAGAGTGAGCTTGATGACAATATGCCAATATCAGAGCTCATTGGAGTAAGTTTTGATGAGAACTCTCCTTGGGGCCAGCTAACGATTGGTGAATTAAAGTGTCTTGGTTTCCTTGCGATGGGAAAAACTGAAGATGCAAAAGATATTGTTGAATCCCTTATGGCCTTTAATGATTTCACTGCCACAAGAAAAAGGTTCTACCAGGTTTTAAATATTATCCTTGATATAGAAATAAACGATGAACTTGAGCTTGATGATTATCTTCCAAATCTCACACGTATGTTTGGCGAAGAAGTTATCAAGAATACAACAGCATCAGTTACTGGGGAGATTAAGTTCTTTGGGCTAACAAAGACCAATATGAAACTAGAAGGATTAGAAAAGCATCAGATGCTTATTGATAGCTACAAGAAACTTTTAACAGTAAGAAGAGAATATTAAGGTAACAATCAATAACATAAGACATTTAAAGAACTCTACTCTAGAACAAACTAAGTCGAGGTCTCAAGAAGTTATTTTCGTGGGATTTACATACCCAGCCTCTAAATTAATAGCAGACTGGGCGGTATTAAAAAGAAATTATAACGATTTACAATCTGAACGATATTCAAAGCCTTGATCATCTCTGATTACAGATGCAAGCTTTCCTGCATAGTTCATCAAAATATTAACATAAACATGCTCTTGAGTCGTGTCCGCAGAGTAAGCTCTAAGTCCAAGACTATCTTGCGTATTTACATCTCTTAAATCTTGAAATTTTGCATCACGAGTTACATCTTCAGTAGTTGAAATAGCGCCATTATTACCGGCTTTTCTTGTTTCAACATCATAAGTAATTGTTCCATCTTCAGTGTCAATAGACCCTTGCATCGAAAAACTATTTACATAAACTAAATCACTACCAGTGCACTTAAAATCAAAACTATCTGCAAACGTACTTAAAGAAATAAGTGTAATAAATAAAGGGATTATTTTCATATAGACTCCTAATAAAAATTTTTCCCTTTATATCATAAAACACAATGTCCTCAGTATAATTGTAAAATCTACATGTTACAAAGTAGGGTAATCAGTATATCCCGTTTCACCTTTTGCGTAGAAAGTATCAAAAACAGGCTCATTCAGAGGTGCATTTTTTCTAAATCTTTCAACTAAGTCAGGATTACAAATAAATGGAACTCCAAAAGAAACAGCGTCAGCAAGACCCGATTCAATTGCTTTCTCAGCAGTCTCCTTAGTAAACTTTTCATTGGCAATGAAGACACCTTTAAATAATTCTCTAAGTTTTGGAGAAATGCTATCTTGTGCTTGGTGTTCTCTTGTGAAGATAAAGGCAATTCCTCTCTTATCAAGTTCTCTAACAACATATCCAAAAGTTTCAAGCGGATTTGTGTCTCCCATATCATGACTATCGCAACGAGGAGCAAGATGTACACCGACTCTATCCGCACCCCAAACACTGATGGCGGCATCAGTTACTTCAAGTAGGAGGCGTGCACGATTTTCTAAAAGGCCCCCATAAATATCTTCTCTAATATTTGTCGAGTCTTGGAGAAATTGGTCAAGAAGATATCCATTGGCCGCATGAATTTCAACACCGTCAAATCCCGCTTCCTTGGCATTCTTCGCCCCAACACGATAGGCCTCAACAATCTCTTTGATCTCTGATAATTCAAGGGCACGTGGTGTTTCATATTCTGTAATTGGACGAATTAAAGAGACATGCCCAGCTGGCTTAATAGCCGATGGAGCAACAGGTAATTCTCCTCCAAGAAAACTTGAATGGGAGATTCTTCCAACATGCCATAGCTGCATAAAGATTTTTCCGCCTTTATCATGGACGGCCCTAGTCGTTTTCTTCCAGCCCTCAACTTGCTCAGCACTCCAGATGCCTGGTGTATCAGCATAGCCAACCCCCATTGGAGTTATCGATGTCGCTTCTGTTAAAATAAGTCCAGCATCTGCTCTTTGTGCGTAGTATGTTGCCATCAGATCATTTGGCAGTCTCTCGACACCTGCTCTCGCTCGAGTTAGTGGCGCCATAATAATTCTATTTGATAGTTCTAAATTTCCTAACTTAAGTGTTTTAAAAAGATCACTCATTATTTCTCCAATTAGTTATGTGCAAGTTTTTGCTTTATTTCTTCTTTTAAAATTTTTGTTTCTGTTAAAAAATAAATCAGACCAAGAGCAGGCAGAGAGAATCCAACGAGACTTGTTAGAGGCCAACCTCCACGAACAAACGACCATGCGCCAAGAGCAGAACCGATTGCCCCACCAATAAAGATAGTTGCAATATGAAGTCCATTAACTCGACTACGAATTTCTGCAGGCAGTGAGAAAATCACTCTCTGTCCAAGAACAAGATTTGCCGTCACACCTGCATCTAAGAGGATTGCGCAAAAGACAAGAAGTCCAAATACAATATTACGATCAGCAAAATGAAAATGTCCCAATAAGAAGGCTAAACTAGCGCTAGACATTGCGAATACTGTTCCAATACTAATATGTCCCTTGTCTGCGATACGACCAGAGAGAGGAGCGACAATTGCACCAGCGACACCAGCAAGAGCAAAGATAGCAATTTCGGTTTGAGTAAAACCATATTCACTACCCATGAGATAAAGCGGGCTCGAAGTCCAAAAAATACAGAATGCAGCAAATAGTGTCGCTTGATAAATAGAGCGGCGTCTTAGTATATTTTCCGTCTTATAAATTGAGTACATTGAAGAAAGTAATTTAAGATATTTGATATCTTTCTTATCTGGATGCTTTTGCGGCATCACAAGCATAAGAGCAATAACGACAAAGACCATAACAACAGCGGACACGATAAAAATGGTATGCCATGAAAATAAATCTGTAAGGTAACTTGAAATTGGACGCGATAACATTATACCAATCATAAGACCACTCATCAAAGTTCCAACAACCTGCCCTCTCTTTTCTGGGGCCACCAAATGCGAAGTATATGGCACGATGACTTGAGCAGCAGAAGCTCCAAGCCCCGTGATGAGGGCCGCAAGAAAATAGGAATACATATCAGAAGCAAAGGCCAATCCAATAACGCCGAGAATGGTTACAAAAATCATTGAAAGCACGAGACGCTTCACTTCCATAATATCGCCAAGAGGAACGAGTAAAAGAACGCCCACTCCATATCCGGCCTGAATTAACGTCACGATGAGCCCAGAGGCCTCAACTGAGAAGCCTACAGACTTGGCAATCAAGGCAATAATCGGTTGGGCATAATAAAGATTAGCTGCTAATGCACCAATCGTTAGGGCCAGTAGAAAAATAACTTTTTTAGATAATATATGGGATTTAATAGTGACCTCTTATTGTTCGAAGTTTGTCTAACAATAATCGTGAATTTGCTTTAATGCAAGAACTTTGTTAGATATATATCTAACAATGAAAAAAATTGATAAAATTCCATTAGATCAAATTATGAAAGCGTTAGGTGATCCTATAAGGCTTAGCGTAATTAAGCAGCTTCTTAATGCTGAAAATCAAGAGATGACTTGTGGATCTTTTGAATACTGTGTTCAAAAAGCAACATTCTCTCACCATATCAAGATTTTAAAAGATGCCCATATTCTGTGTGAAAGACTTGAAGGTGTTAAGAAGTTTCTTTCAATTGATCCTGAAGTCTATAACTCCTACCCTGAGATTCTTGAGACGATTAAAAAATCAAGCTGTAAGAGTAAGTAGTAACTTAAGTTTCACGGATTGATTGTCTTGCCCATCATTTCTTGAATTTTCTTGAATTCTGCTGAATCAAAATCGATATTAGAAGCTGCCGAGTCAACACTGAGATCGACATTTTTATTTTTGGCCCCCTGCTTATTAGCAAGAGCTCTTCCCTTTTCGTTAACTTCACTCCACTGAGAAGCTGTCATTTTACCCATATCTTTCTTTGCCTTTTCGCCGTCAGTTTTTGATATAATTCCTTTGGCCACCATCTGATCGATCATTGAGCCAACATCATTTTTGTCGACGTTAAAGGCCAGAGTATTAAGAGATAGAATGCAAAAGAAAAATAGAGATTTCATGATCACTCCTTTAGGAGTTAACACTATAATTTGATTTTTAAAATGGAGCTAGTCCCATTGTGCTTATAGGGACTTACGAGAAGAAATCTAAAAAGAGCTGCCCTTATTCTAGGGCAACAGCATTTAGGGAACATCGAAATTGATCGTTCACTTTAAGAACTTCGAAGAAAATTGCAAAGCTATCAGCTCTTAAGTCTTCGTAGTTTTTTTCACAGAATATATTTGCGTCTTCAACATTAGTGAATATTTCATCGAAAAATTTCACAACAAGTTTGCGGTCATTGCCAGTTGCTTGAATATTTAACTTACAGGCAAATTCGACAGTACTTTTTTTTCCGCCACCGACTCTTATCCCTAAATCTTCGAGTTCGACATTAAACTCAACTAAATGAGCATCTGATCGAAGCTTTAACTCTTTTGAAATAGCCTCACAGTCACGAACTGCGTGCTTATATTCTCTTTGAAAAATTCGGTTTTGTAATCGATATCCCATTGAGTGAACATGGATGCGCTCACTATGGAAAACACGGATAGACGTTGAGGCAAATGTAAGTTGAGTAAATCCTATGAGAAAGACAACAAGAAATCGATACATAATATCTCCATCAATAATTTTAATTAATGATAGCGAGATAGATTTAAGATAGCAAGTCGAGGCTAGTCTTCTTCCCAGCCTATTTTCTCGAGGAATTCATCGTAAGTACCATCGTAAAATTCAGCATGGCCTTTGCGAAAGACGATAAGCTTTGTCGCAACTGCCCGTAGCATCATCTCAGAGTGGGTAACAACAATGACAGCACCTTTAAATTTTACGATTTCATTGGTTAGAGTTTCAATTGAATCCATATCAAGGTGGTTAGTTGGCTCATCAAGTAGTAGGAGATTTGACTTATAAGCAAGAATTTTTCCAAGCATCACTCGACTCTTCTCTCCTCCAGAGAGTACAGAAATTTTCTTCTTGGCCAAATCACTTTCAAACATCATCGTTCCGCAAATATTGCGAACTTGTGCAAATGAAAGCTCGGGATTGCTCTCCCCGATTTCTACTTCAATAGTATTATCTTCATGAAGTCTTTCAATATTTGTTTGTCCAAAGTGACCAACAGAAATTCCGGGGTGAGTTGTAATTTCCCCTTCTCTTGCAACAAGCTCACCGGCAAGAACATTTAAAAGAGTTGATTTTCCTTTCCCGTTCTTTCCAATAATTCCGACCTTATCATGGCGTCCAATACTAATTGAAAGTTTAGAAAAGAGATCCTCTGAAGCCTCTCCAGAATAAGCAAAACTTAAATCCTTTGCTTCAAGAATTACTTTTCCTGGGCAGTCTTTATAGTGAAACTTAAAACCAAGACTATTTTCATCACTTAACTTCTCAAGTGTTTCCATTTTCTCTATTTGTTTAGCACGAGACTGTGCCTGAGCAGCTTTTGAAGCCTTAGCACCAAAACGATCAACAAAGCCTTGTAGTTCTTTCTTTTTCTTTTCTTGATTTAGTCTCGTTTGTTCATACATCTCATCACTAATTGCAACTTGCTCATAGAATTTGGCCGTATCACCCTGATACTTACGAAGCCTCTTTCTTGTGAGTCCAATGATATGAGTTGATACTGAATCCATGAAATCGCGATCATGGGTAATCAGCAGCACTTCGCCTTTGAAAGACTTAAGAAAAGTTCTAAGCCATCTAAGAGAAACAATATCAAGATAGTTAGTTGGCTCATCAAGGAGCAAGAGATTAGGATTTTGAACCAATGCTTTTGTGAGATTGATACGAACTTGATAACCACCAGAGAAACTCTTTGGATCCTTATCAAGATCTTCCTCAGTGAAGCCTAGACCAAAGAGAATTCTCTCGGCCTTCCACCAGTCGTACTGCTCATCTTCTGAAAGCACTTGAACACACTCTTCAAGCACGGTTGGCTTCGTAAAGCGGATATGTTGATCGAGAGCACCAATCTTATAGCCCTTGGGAATGACCACTTCTCCACTATCGGGAGCAAGAGCGCCAAGAATAATTTTAAATAGAGTTGATTTACCTGATCCATTGCGACCGACAAAACCAACACGCTCACCTTTGCCAATCAGGAGGTCGAGATCTTCGAATAGAACTTGGAGACCGAAATGCTTTGAAATATTATTTAACTGAATCAATTTGTACCATGCTTATTATAAGAAATATTAGTGTATTAGTTAGCTGTATTGATGCCTTTTGGCCATGAAAGTTTGCGCAAATGGTAATATTTAGCTAGATTAAAATCATGAAAATTCTCAACTACAATCTCAATAATTACCAAGCTCTACTCTTTGACCTCGATGGTACCGTGGTAAACTCTGTCCCCATCCACGATCGGGCATGGATTGAGACTTTTCATGAATATGGAATTGTAATTGATCTTCAGTTTTTAAAAGAGACAACTGGAATGGCCAGCACTCGAATCGTTAAAGTAGTAAACGAAAAGTTTGGAGTTGATCTTGACCCAAAGACCTTATCAGACAAGAAAAGGGCCCGCTATCTCGAAAATGTGGAAGATGTTAAATTAGTTGGGCCTGTATTTGAAATTCTCAAGGCCTTTCATGGAAAGCTGCCAATGGGGGCGATCACAGGTGGCAGCCATCAAGTTGTTGACTTCCTCCTTCCAAAACTTGGAATTGCAAAATACTTTCAAACAGTCGTGTGCTCTGATGATACAAGAAACGGAAAAGATAGCACTGAACCTTATGAATTAGCGTGTGGTAATTTAAAAGTTGAAATGAATAAGTGTATCTTCTTTGATGATGGAGATATTGGGCTCACTGGGGCCAAACTCTCAGGAATGGATATTATCCAAGTTGATATCGACCGCTCAGATATCTTCTTGCATGCAACAATATGATGCATCCTCATTTTAAAATTTAAAGGATAAGGTCAAAGTATGTTTAATAATCTCAAAATAATTATTGCAGCAATCGGAGTCATTGGCTTCATAAGCTTTTCAATTTTAAAACTTGAGCCAGGTCGAGATTTTAATCCAAATACCTATGAATTAACGACTCCAAGTGGACCAATCACTCTGGCGCAATTAAAATCGAATAAGAAAATAGTTATCCTCTACTTTGGATTTCTGACCTGTCCTGAAGCATGCCCAACAACATTAAGCCTCATGTCCAAAGTCTTTAGAGAACTTACCCAAGATCAAAGAGATAAAATCTCATTTCTCTTTATCGACGTTGATCCAGAAAGAGATACGATGGAAGATATGATCACTTATACAAATTTCTTTGATAAGAAAATCACACCAGTGTTAATTCCTCTCGCTGATCTCCAAAACTTCACTTATAAATTTGGAATATCAGTGTATAAAATGCCAATTGAATCTTCGATGTCCTATACGATTGACCATACAACAGATATGATTGTCATCGCACCGACGGGAGAAATTTTGCAATCTATCGAGCACGGCCAGCCGAAGGTTGTCGTACTCGATAGAATTAGAAAAGTATTAAATAAATTTGGAGATATGAAATGAAACTTTTTACAATAATTGCACTATCGCTCTTATCACTAAGTACACAAGCATTAACAGATATTGAAGTGAAGAATGCAACGATACGCGTTTTACCACCGGGTGCTCCTGTAACTTCAATGGCCATGGACATAAGAAATAACTCAGATAAGGATATCAAGCTAGTATCAGTATCTGGGGATTTTGCAAAAACATTTGAACTTCATACGATGGATATGGCAAATGGCATGATGAAGATGAGAAAAGTGGACTTTATTGAAATTAAAAAGAAAAGCATGGCCCAACTTAAATCAGGTGGCCACCATATTATGGTCTTCGGTCTTAAGGCCCCAGTAAAAGATACTCAAAAATATAGTATCGCCCTAAAATTTGAAAAGCACGCTGAGATCACTGTCGAAGCGATTGGTAAGAACGAGATGGATAATCATCATCATTAAAATTAAATTTTAATGACAGATTTAATTCTGGCTTTTACTTTGAAGCTCCTCTTCTAAGCTTCGATATTCACCTGCACAAGCTTTATTGTCAGATGCTAATTTCTTATATTTCTCTTGATACTCATTTAAAATATCTTTCTTTCTTAAGGAGAGGTTCATCACGATATCTTTTGCTTTGAAGTGATCACAATCTGGACTATTCATACTTATCTTATTATTTTCCCAGCAATTTGTTTGGATAGCTTGTTTTCTTAAATCTGCAGTCAAGCTGGCCATCTCTAAATAAAGCTCAGAAATAATATCTTTCGCAATACTCGAATTACAAATAGTCTGACCAACAGGGCTAGCAGCTCTATCCTTCATTTTTGCATTCTCAATTATATTTTCAAACTCAGAAGAATTAGATTTTTTAACTCGAGTTATGACCTGACTTTGTTCAGCTGTTCCCTTCATCGACATACTATTAGTTTCAAGAATTGTTTTCAAATTCGAGTCCTTATCTCCATCAATCCAAGAAATCTGTCCTTTGGACTTATCTTTGTAAACTAACTGCCCTTCATCATCGACTTCTGGTTTAAACTGATTACTCCCACAGTTAACATAGACTCGATAGCCACCTTTTATATAATTTGCATTTCCATCTAAACTAAAAACATACCAAGCTGTAGTTGAGAGAGATTTCCCTTGGGGATCAAATTGTTCAAAGACCTGATTATTAATATAACGGCCCTTAAATTTCTCAGCCCATTGCCTTTCATTTTCAATTCTATCTTTTAGAAAAATAGGTGCCTTTCCATTTTCAGCTGCGATAGGGAAAGTATAAACACACTGCATATTATATTCTTTTTCTCCAGGGCAAAGAGGAGGTGGTTCTTTCGCATGAAAAGCAATCGGGTTAGCTGTACACTCTCTTTCATAGGGATAGCCAGTTTTACATTTTTTTGCATAATTATTTTCGAACTTAAGACTTAATGAGAAATATTTCTTTTGAGTATCATAACAGGCCTGGCTGATACACTGATTATGCTTGATATAGTTCTTAGCATAAGGTTTTTCACGCAAACTAGAGTTGATGAAACTATCCGTAACTATAATTGAAGGATCATAATTATTAATATTACAAATTTGATCAAGACCTGGATCAGTTAATTCTCGGGCGTGATGTATCCCGGCCCAGTCAATTTTACGACCACAGCTATTCTTATCAAGTTCGAGATTTCCCCAAAGATCAGCGTTAGAGAGACACTTTGTTTGATCTCCCTTACTTCTTTGACATTCTCTTTTCATTGCTTTGACTTTTAACTCAATACCAAAACAAACTTTTTCTTCTCCCTGCATTGCCTGATTACCACAGTCAACAAGTTTACTGTAAAACTCATCGTTAAACTTTGCTTTAAGCTCAAATCGCTCCCAGCTGCCCTGTCCTTTCTGTTCACAGTAGGGCTTTCCTTTATAGTTGGGCACGTAGATATTATTTGGACTATTCACATCCTCAACTGAAACGAAGTCATAATTAAATAAGTCTGAGTTAACTTCTTTCAAAGATTTTTCGGCCTTGATATCTGTATATGAGCTACAACTTGCTTCACTTCTTGTTGTGGACTTAAGTTGAGCAAATGATTCTCTTATTTCTTCAATTGAACTTTGTCCGCTATATAATTTCCATAAGCGATCGATGAAGTTTAAATCGGTATCTTTTTTTTCAATTCCTAGACTTTCGCAATATGTTCTCATTAGAAGATTGTAATTTTCTAAAATAGACTTGTCAGATCTCACAGAACCACAAGTATTCCCAGATGCTTTTGCACCATTTGCCCCTGCCGTTCTTTCGTATGCTTTTACATCAATAAGAATATCAGCAAGCCCTATTCCACCTGCGCGAAAAAGATCAACATGAGATTTATAAAGACTCGTTAGTTGAGGTGATACCTTACTACCTTTAACAAAACCCATCGAAGGAGTTTCACCGAAGGTTTCACAATAAATGGCACCAATAACAACATCTGGTCGAATCGTTGCTTGAGCACTTGCAATAAGAAAGAAAAGAAAGAAAAACTTCACGATAACTCCAAAATATTAAATTAACCAATATTCTAACAGTTAGATGCTGAAAGAAGGAAGTATAAAGGCAAAAAAACTGCATAAGCAATTGTTTATAGGTCTAAAAAAGAAATCATCATTGGTTTTTCTTTGTTTGGTGATGCCCTAAAATAATGTCTAAAAAATTATTTCCTTGCTCAGATTCAACAATTTCAAGATAGCGACATGGTTATTTAAAAGTTAGAAAGTTACGATTCATATTTCCAAATGTTTGAAAGCTTCACCAGCGAGAGCATCACAGGCACTTCAATTAAAACTCCAACAACAGTCACAAGAGCTGCTCCAGAATTTAATCCAAAGAGTGCGATAGCAACGGCGACAGCAAGTTCAAAGAAGTTACTCGCTCCAATCATCGAGGCCGGAGAACAAACACAGTGAGGTAGTTTTAAGGCCCTGCCAAGACCCCATGCAACAAAGAAAACAAAATAAGTCTGAATGGCCAGCGGTATCGCAATTAAGAAAATATTTAGAGGAGCAGATACAATCTTATCGCCCTGAAAAGCAAATAATAGAATGAGCGTTGAAAGAAGAGCAACAATTGACACAGGCTTTAGTTTCACGAGAAAAACACTTTTAAACCACTGCTCACCTTTGAGTTTTATCAAGATTCTATTTGAGAGGTAGCCCGCAACAAGTGGAATCACCACAAAAATAACAACCGAAGAAAATAGAGCATCAAATGGAATGACAATATTTGATACTCCTAAGAGAAATTTTACGATTGGAATAAAAGCAATCAAAAGAACGAGATCATTCACAGCGACTTGAACAAGAGTGTAAGCAGGATCTCCATCAGTGAGATATGACCAGACGAAGACCATGGCGGTACATGGTGCTGCCCCAAGCAATATTGCACCTGCAATATACTCACGGGCCAGCTCAGGAGTAAGATAGGCCATGTAGAGCTTACTAAAGAAAAGCCATGCAAAGAAGGCCATTGTAAACGGTTTAATAAGCCAATTAATCACTAATGTAAGAGCAAGACCTTTTGGGTTTCTTCCTACATTTCTAATTGAAGCAAAATCAATTTGTACCATCATCGGATAGATCATTAGCCAAACTAAAACAGCCACTGGGATATTAACCGTCGAAATATTTAGCTCACTCAGAATGCTAATACTTGTGCCAAAGAATTTTCCAATCAATATCCCAAGGATAATACAAAGAGCGACCCAAAGACTTAAAAAACGTTCAAAAATTCCCATTGTGCTTATCCTTCCAAAGAACTTTTCATCTTTTTTATAAAATCTTCAATCTCGTCTCTTACTGTGCTGTAGATCCCAAGAATCTCTTCTTCATTAGTAAGATTTTTTGCTAATAACGGAGGGTCTTGAAAGCCCACATGAATGACCTTTCCGCCTTCAAAGTATGGGCAAGTTTCATGGGCATTATCACAAACCGTAATCACATAGTGAAATGTAACTTCAGGAAGTTCCTCAACAGTTTTTGAAAACTGCGATGAGATATCAATTCCGACATCGGCCATAACTTTCATCGCATACTGATTCATGCCATGCTTTTTGGTGCCTGCAGAATAAATATTAAATTCTCCATCCCAATACTTGTGCGCGAAGCCTTCGGCCATTTGCGATCGACAAGAATTCCCTGTGCAAAGAAACATGATATTTTTTTTCATAATTTTCCTAGCAACAAGTTTTGGGAGCACAACATGCGCTCGCTTTCGCTTCTTTTTCATTAAACATTACAACATCACTCATTGTTTGATATGCTTCCCAAGCAATCCCTGCCGGATCTTTTACCCATGCCTTATTCGATTCAGCATAACAACATGTCGTCGTCCCTTCATCAAAGACCCCAAGATCTGCATTCTTTAGTCTGGTTGTTATATCGGCCAATTCAGAAGCTTCATCAACTTGAATTCCAACATGATCAATTCCAACATTATTTGAACGTGTTGAAATCGCAAAATTAATTCTTGGATCTTCAAGCATCCACTTTGCATAGTCTTCTTTAACTTTTGTTGGTTGTGCACCAAATAAAGTTGAGTAAAACTTTATTGAATGATCTAAGTCTTCTACACCTACATGCAAATGAAATCTTTTCATCTAATCTCCCTAGCACTTACAATCTGTGCCGATATTAAAACACTCTTGAACTTTATATTGTTTAATACTATCTTGACTTGCATCACAAGCACTCGCTAACTGCTTTAAACTTTCTTTCATGCGCTCAAGATCATTAATCTTTGCTTGAATTTCTTCAATCTTTGCTTGAGCTTTTGATTTTACTGTCCCACAAGTCACACGCGGTTTTTTGTTTAGTTCAAGAAGCTCTTTAACTTCACTTAAACTGAAGCCCAACTCTTGTGCCTTTTTAATAAAGACGATACGACTCACATCTTCCTGTGTATAAGTGCGATATCCAGAAACGGCCTTCGGTTCGCGGAGCAATTCTTTTCGCTGGTAGAAACGTACTGTTTCAACACCAACATTGGCCGCATCTGCTAATTTTCCAATAGTTAGTTTTTCCATAATTTATTATATACCCTGTACCATGGTACGGACTCAACTTTTATTTTCTTCAAATGCATCAAATTGTTGCACCCCACTGAATCCAACTGACAATTATGGCCTGATCCTCTATTATCAAAAGAAAACAATAGGACGAGTTATTAAAAGGTTTGATGAAGTATATAAGACGATATGGCGCTGGCATTTTTACGCTGGGATTTTCTGTGCACCAATTTTAATTGTAATTGCTATTACGGGTGCTATCTACCTCTTCCAGTCAGAGTTAGACCAGGTAATGTACAATGATTTAATTACAGTTTCTCAAGAGGAGCGCTACTTAGCTCCAGATGTTCAAAAAAACATTATTAACAAACAATATCCAGGCAAGAGTATCCTACTCTTCATTCCACCAAAAAATGTTACCAGCTCGAGCGAGTTTGTAATCACCACAGACTCAAAAGAAAAACTATCTATTTTCTTAAACCCATATTCTGGATACATACTTGGCCAACGTCTTGAGACTGATTACTTTCAATATATTGTTAAAAAAATTCATGGAACGCTTCTTATTGGTGATATAGGAGACTGGCTAATCGAACTAGTTGTCAGCTGGGGTCTTGTTCTTGTGCTTACTGGACTATATTTAAGTTTTCCTCGAACTATTAGGGTCAGTTTAAATTCATTAATTCCTAGATTGGACTTAAGAGGCAGAAAGCTCTGGAAAAACTTGCATATCGTTGGCGGAAACTACGCATCTCTTTTGATCATCTTTTTTATCCTTTCTGGCCTGCCATGGACAGGTTTTTGGGGAGCTAAATTTATTGGCGTCTGGGATCGTTTCCCAGTTGGTATGTTTTCCGGTTATCCAACATCAGGCAGCACTTCGAGTACCCTCAATCACGATAATCACGAAATTATCCCTTGGGCCCAGGAAGAGATTCTTCTTCCCCAATCTGAAAACACTAAAACGAATATCACCCTAAATGAAATTTATGCCTTTGCTCTTGAGAGCAAAATTATTCCTGGCTATAAAATATCCTTACCTCAAGATCATCAGGGGGTATACACGATTTCATCAATCCCCTCGAAGGCCAATGACGAAGTCACATACCATATCGATCAACACAGCGGTAAAGTTTTGATGAAAGTTGGTTTTGATGATTATTCTAATTTTGCAAAGATTGTAGAATTAGGGGTCTCGATACACAAGGGTCACTACTTCGGTATATTAAATAGAGTACTTGCCCTTATCACTTGCATCCTTCTCATTTTGCTCAGTGTGACGGGTCTTTATATGTGGTGGAAAAGAAGACCTGTGGGAGAATTTGGAGTTCCAAAATCTGGCGAGAATATACTCAAATATAAGAAAGTAATCTTCATCTTGCTGGTGCTTTCATTTTTGCTCCCAATGATTGGTATATCACTTATTATCGTGCTACTTAGTGAGTACGCGATCAAGAAAATAACTCAAAAATGAGTTATCTATTTGCTCACGATAATAATATGCTATAGTCTGTGGATAGAACCAAAAAAAGGTAGTTAAATGTCAATAAAAGAACCAGCAAAACCAGAAAATTCATTTCGTGTGACTCTTGAGCTCGCCCAAAGAACTGAAAGATTAGATAGCGTATTACTTGATGCCCTACAGGCCCAAGACGAAGATTTAGAACTTAAAGAAATTTCTAAAGGCCAGTTTAAGAAGTTATTTACTGATAAAAAAGTACTTATCAAAGGGCAAATTGCAAAAGCAAAATCACCCGTTAATAATGGTATTACTTACGTCGATATTCTTAAAAATTAATCGAGTAGATATCCGCCTGCACACGATGGCCAATTCTCTTGGCCATTAGAACAGCCAATACGGTTTGCAGCATTTCGATCACCAGAAATATCACTCCAGCAGTCATAAGTTAATGTTGGGGCCATATCGTGAAAGTTAAAATACTTACACACCTTTCCCTCAGGAAAGCATACGACTTGTTCTTTTGAATCAATCATTGTTTTTCTACAGATATCTTCACCAAATGCAGCGTAGCTGTTAACAATAACAAGTAATGATATAATAAGTGACTTCATATAATTCTCCAAAAGTTCATTTAATCGAATTAACCATATAAGTTTTAACTAAACAAGAAGTATGTTTAAAATTTAAAACTAATAAGTGCACCAGGTACAAATGTATAGACTGCATCCATCGCGTCGACATTACCACGACCACCAGTATCATAAACTTCTTTAGCAATTCCAGCCAAGAGCGCTGCTCCGGCACCAGTGAGAGCACAAACAAGTCTGTTATCATCACCACTAAAAAACTTCTGGCATATTTTGGTTGTTCCAAGTCCAATTAAAGAACCAACTAATGCATGCTTTTTTTTATCTTCAGGTGCTTGCAAAGTTGTGTGTAGAACTGTTGCGATAAGGGCCGCATTTAATGAGGTTTGAAATACCTTATCATCAAATATTGATTTTTGTTCACTCCCAAGACAGTCTATACTTTCTTCGCTAATACGTGAATTCGCTAAAAGGTCACCTCTTCGTATCTCAAAACCACCAATAGTAATAATTTGATCTTCATAGCTAGGTTGATCAATGTAGCTTTCAAGGCCAGCTGGTCGAAACTTAAAGTCCTCAGCAAATGAGGAGATTGATAAAGTGGCAATCAAGATAATTATTAGTTTTTTCATGGATTCTTTAAGAGCAAGAACTAGGCCAGGAATAACGATACGATAAGACACTTAGGGGCCAGGATGTGTTTAAAGCTTAGGTCACTGTTGAAACTTTATACAAATTGTACCGACCTGTGTACCGACTGGTAATGAATGTCAGCTTCGTTGCAGCATTTCATACGTTTTTGAGATACTCGAATATCTTTTCAATAGGTTGTTCTCTTTTTGTACTTTTTTCAAGTAATAGCGAAATATGCTTCGAGATTAAAATTAAACTCTCTAATCTCATTTTGTTGGATATTAGAGTAAAGTTCCTGATCATCTTGTCTTTGACTTCTTTCAACTAGGCCTTGAAACTCTTTCAAGCTAGGAGGAATAAACTTGTGAACAATCTCATGCTGCTTACAAAACTCTTCAAAGGGATGCTTTTTTACAACGTCTACATACTTTTTATAATACTTGTCAGAGAATTCTGTTACATTGTCAGATTGAATTCTTTTTATTTCAAAAGGGCATTCTCTAATTAAACGATTCATAAAATCAAGAGTTGATGAAGGACTAATCTTTTGATAAGCACGCTTAAAAGACCAATTACAAGCGTTATCAATGAAGTTTAACACGTAGCACTTCTTTCCATTTTGAAGAAGCTTTGGTTGGTATTTTATATCAATCTGAGTATGCTCTCCTAGAATTAGTACTTATACGACTTTTGTGTTGTCTTTCTTTTCTTTGAGCTTTCGTTTTCTAGTTGTGCATGTATACTTATCTCGAATACCAGACTTTGTTAAAAACCTGTCGACTCTATATTTAAAGAGATCAATATTGTAATCGTGCTTTAAATGGGCACAATAACTTCAGCGCCCCATCACTATTCAAAGAAATGTCCGTCTTTGCAAAAAGAGGTAGAGTAAATAGAGTCGCAAAAATTAATTTGTAAATCATCTCTTTTTCTTATTATCTCTAAAGATATAGGGAGCAACCCCATATAGTCGCCACTTTCCTTCATTAAAAACGATAGTCATTCCAAAGCTCTCGGTTTTAAAAACAGCTAACATTCCCTCCTTTCCTTCGCCAAGAGCATGAGGAACATGGAGAGAGAATCTTGGATAAGTAACTTTCAGCATAGATGAAAAAAATTTATCTCTATCTATAATTTTACTAAAGAATTCTTTCTTTGATTTAAATAAAAATCGCTGCTGGTGATAAAGTTCAATAGATAGATCATTCCCTTTTGCAATCATCTCATAAAGTAGTTCGAGATTTTGAGTTTTTACAAATGCTCTTAATTCCACCAAAAATTCATTCAGCGCATTCATCTCATCATCAGATAGATTCTCTTTTAAAATTGTCTCTGTATCTTTTTCTATCCGAGATGCCTCTTTTAAAATATCCTTTAGATCAAAATAGTAAGTAACTTCTCCACTATTAAATTGACCAACCTTACCATCAAAGACTCTAACTCTCATATCATAGGAGGTTCCTTCGGTTCCGCTGTCATCATATTCTGGCCTCCTCAATGGAAATGCCTCACACAAATGACGCTGATCACTCCAATCTCCATAGCTCCTTAATTTTTCACTCATCCCTTGCCTTAAAGGTTTTTCATCAATAAGAACTTTTATTCCACCCCACACTTCTTCAAAATGACAAAGTTTAACACCATTAAAAAAAAACCCGTCCTTCGTTATTTCTCCGATCTCTTTCCCTTTTAACTCTTTGCTATCATAAAGCTTTATGAAAGGAATTTTTGAAGCATGAGGCTCTTTTCCTCCATCAAAAGATATTAACC
>CAZQJK010000047.1:0-33118 GCA_964593545.1 uncultured Bacteriovorax sp.
GCGGAATCGGCATCGGTGGAAATATTGGAATTGGTGGAATGTACCCAGGAATGGGCGGTGGAATCGGAACTGGTGGAATGTACCCAGGAATGGGTGGCGGAATCGGAACTGGTGGAATGTACCCAGGAATGGGTGGCGGAATCGGCATCGGTGGAAATATTGGAATTGGTGGAATGTACCCAGGAATGGGTGGTGGAATCGGAACTGGTGGAATGTATCCTGGAATGGGTGGCGGAATCGGCATCGGTGGAAATATTGGAATTGGAACTGGTGGCATGTACCCAGGAATGAATACAGGAATTGGTTTACCAGGAATGTATCCAGGGATGAATGGAAGTCTTGGAATGGGGACTGGTGGAATGTACCCAGGTTATAATGGTACTGCCGGTTATGGATTGAATAATTATTATGGAAATGGAAATACAGGAGCATGGGGTAGTTCAGGGGGCTGGCAAGCTCAGGCCCAAGCACAACAGTATCTTGCTTATATGAATCAAGGTCAAAATAGTGCAGCGAGCTCTCGATACCAACAAAACCAAGTAGGGAATGCCTATGCTAATCAGGCACTCTATCAAAACCTACAGGGAGCTCAAAGTAATCTGTACGGAAATATGTATGGTGGTGCAAATGGGCAAATGTATAGCTCTGGGTACAATCCTTACGGAAGTGTTGGAGTCTCTGCTCAGTATGGAGTTGGGGCATCAGCTGGTTTTCAATGGTAATAAGAAATTAAGATTATAGAAAAAAGAAAGGCTCCATATGGAGCCTTTTTTATTTAGCGTGCATCAATACTTTTATACATTTTTCAAAAATAACTTCAATCTTGTTGGCATCAATCATCTTATCAACAACACCTGTTCCAAAACTTGGGTGCTCAATAATTTGGCCCTCTTCAAATTTTGTCTTAATTGAATACTTGATAGCTTCTTCTTTTGTCGCTTTCATCCCTTTTTCCCAAGCACTGAAGATCTTCTCTTCTGAACTCATTCTAGGTTTAGCAATTTTCCCTGTACTTGTTCTTCTTACTTTTCCTGCTACTGCGACTTTCTTTTCTTTGAAAGAGTGGTTAGAGTTACAAGTCTTACATTGTACTCTCATTGGAGTTTTTTCATCTTTCATTACTACAATTATATGAGCAAGGTCTAGTTTACACTTTGAACAATATGTTACAATTTCCTTGCCAACACCAATTTGAGACATACATTTTCCTGGTTATTTGATTGAAGGATAAGGATATTTTGAGTGAGCGATAAAGTAAAGACGGAACGCATAGGAATGAAAAGAATTCAGCTTTTAGAAAAAGCGAAGACACTCCCATCGATTCCTGGATGTTATTTGTTAAAAAAAGTCAGTAATGACGGCGAATTTGAAGATATTCTCTATGTTGGTAAGGCAAAAAACTTAAAAAGTAGAGTTTCCTCTTATTTTAATAATTCTCCAAAATCACCCAAAACAGAAATCCTTGTTAATCATGTCAATAATTTCGATTTTATTATCACTGATAATGAGTCGGAAGCCTTCGTTTTAGAAAATAATCTTATAAAAAAGCACTATCCTAAATATAATATTCGTCTCAAAGACGATAAATCGTACCCGTACGTTTCAATTGACTTAAATGAGCCTTTCTCACGGCCAATTTATACAAGAAGGCCAAATCGTTCTAAGAAAGTAAAATTATTTGGACCATTTACGACTGGAAGTAATATCTCGCAGGTCGTGCGAATTCTGATGAAGTCTTTTATGTTACGTGATTGTACTCTCGCTGAGTTTAACCGCAGGAAAAGACCTTGTCTTCTTTATGAAATAAATCAGTGTAGTGCTCCTTGTGTGGGGAAAATAAGTGAGAAAGATTATCATCAGGATTTAAATTTCGTTATAAATTTTTTTGAAGGAAAAAGTAAGAAAGCACTTAACGAGCTCGAAAAAAGAATGCATGATGCTGCCGCTCATGAGCATTTCGAATTGGCCGCTTCTATCCGTGACAATCTTAGTATTTTAAAAGAATTTTGTGCCGGATCTTTCGAGCAAAACGTGGAAATGAATAATGACAAAAACCTCGACGTTATCTCTTACTTTGTAGGAGAGCTCGAGATTGATATTTCATGTTACATGATAAGAAATGGTATCGTATTAGGTCATAAGAATTTTCATTTTCAAAAAGGTGATAGTGATTTCGAGAATGAAGAAATTTTTATGAGTTTTCTTTATCAGTATTATACGACAACGAAAGAGTTAAGCCCTGATGAAATCGTTATTGGTATTAATGACGAAAATATTAGTTTACTCAGTGATGCTCTTTCTAAGGTTCTTGAGATTAAGATTAAAATAAGTTCACCTGGAAAGAAATTTGCAAGTATTTTTGCTCTAACGTCTGAACATGCAAAAGAGCATCAGAGGTTTAGAAATAAGAATGAAGATTCGCCGTGGGTTGGTCTCAATAAGCTTAGAGAGCTTCTAGGCTTGAAAGAAACACCAAAGCTACTTGAGTGCTATGACGTTGCTATTTGGCAGGGGAGTTCCCCGACAGCTTCTCAAATAGTTTTTGATGAGGGGATCCCGGATAAGAAGCACTATCGCTACTATTCTCTCGAAGAAAGAGAAGAGGGAAATAACGATTTTGAAATGATGAAGGAAGTCTTAAGTCGCCGATTAAAAAAAGGAAAACTCCCTGATGTTTTTATTGTTGATGGTGGAAAGGGCCAGGTGAATTCTTTTCTTGAAGTTCTAAAGGATTTTTCTCTTGATATTCCTGTTGTGGGTATTGCAAAAGAAAGAAGTGGAAAGCATCAAAGTTTTAGGGATACTTCAGTTACTCGAAGTGAAGAACGATTGATTATTCCAAATCGTTTAAACCCATATATATTAAAGAGATGTCCTTCTCTTATGAGAATTGTTGTTTCAATGAGAGATGAGGCCCATCGCTTCTCAAGAAAGCTTCACCATAAAAAAGAGAAGGATCGAATCTTCTCATCTTGGTTTGATGACATCGAAGGTGTTGGCCCAAAGACTTTAGAAAAGATCCAATCAAGACTAGATGTCAATTTGGATGAGCTTAAAAAATTATCGATAGATGATTTAATGAAGAAATTTGAGATCAATGAAAGCATTGCTCAAAAGATAAAAAAGAAGCTGTCTTAGGACAGCTTTCAATTAATGACGTGTATTTTTTTACGATTGCCATGGCCACATTCTGGACAGCGGGAATTCTCTTGGATGCAAAGGTTCTTATAGTCAGAAAGATGAGTATGAATAAGTCTGGCTTCACACACTTCACATGTATTGATGATTCTTGATACTTGATCTGCATCGCCAAAATATTCTTCAAATGTTTCAAATTTAAATTCAGGGTCAAAGGACATTTTTTCTCCTACTTTCTAATCCAGTTACTTCTTTCATTATCGGAATGGCCCCATTGGTCTTTACTAATTGTTTCTCTTTTGAGATTTTGAGGGATAATTTACCCATGGGAAAAATTAGCAACTCAAGGTAATTTACCTAACTATTTAAAATTAATAGGGTGTATGAGTACAAACTTGTTCGAAAATCAGTTACCTAAAGACGCCAAAAGCTCTGCTCGTCAGAGTTATTTTACAGGTCTATTTAATCGCAACCCTTGGTACCCAAACATATTGAAGTTAAATGAACCTATCCTGAGCAAAGCTTCTGAGGTTTTAGAAGTTAAAAGAGTTGTTGAGTCCTTAAATAAGATTGAGGAAAAAGAAATAAATTTAAATAACCAAGTCATCGAGTCTAGGCCTATTCAAGAAAAGAAACCACTAGTAAAAAAAGAAGACTTGGTTGAGACCAGTGTTGCTGAAGTAAACTCTGATTTTGATGCTTATCTTTCTTCTTTAAATCCTAATTGGAAAAAAGAAGATCTCCCTGGATATAGTAAATTTGTTCCAGGAGCTTTAAGAGTTCTTTTCTATGGTCTTTCTGAATTTGAAGAGGGAGAAATGGAAAGTCTTGAGCTCCCTCCTTTTAGTCTCGTCAATAGTGATCAGGATCTGCTTGGAAAGATGATTGGTGCAATGAATTTACAAGAGGGCTCGTTTTTAAGATGTCCTCAAATAAAAGGGGAAAAAGCTCTTAACCATCTTTTAAATGCTATTTCATTCTTCGGACCACAGGTTGTTGTTTCATTAGGAGCCTCTTCCACTAATATTGTCTTAGAAAAGAAAGTTCGCTTATCAAATAGCCATGGTGAAATACTACCTAAGTCTTTTAAACTTAAATCTGAAAAAAATATAAATCTCGAGTTCTATGTTTCTCCACTTTTTCATCCCAATCTTCTAGAAATTAATACAAGTATGAAGAGGACTGCGTGGATTGATATGCAAAGAGTGATGAAGTTTTTGCAAGATAACACCAAGTCTGAGTAAAACAGTCTGTAATTTTTGCTGCTTGAGCAAAGTTTTAAAATCGTCTATCATTTAAATGACCAAGAAGGTCAATTAGAGGATTAGGATGATTCTTAAGTTTTACATTGTTGTATTTGCGTGTTCATGTGCTCTTGCAAATATCAAAAATTATCAAAATATTAGCGATGACTTTAAAGTTAGAGTCAGAATCGCCAAAGAATTAAATTCTGTCACAATTTCAGGTACAGATCTTAAACGTCAATTATTTCCAGTAAATCAAAAGAAAATATTTGCAGGTCGAAAGAAAATTAAATTTAACTGTAGTGATTTTAAAGCAGACAATAAGGCCTATAATAATTCGATGTTATTAGCCTCTCTTGAGTCTTCTACGGGCTTAATCACTTTTGGTAAGAATAAGTATCATGGTAAATTGAATGTCGTTACAAGTGAAAATAAAGACTCATGTGACGTCGTTAATGAAGTCGATATGGACATCTATATCGGCTCACTCCTTGCCAAGGAAATGAATGCTTCATGGCCGATAGAGGCTCTGAAAGCACAAGCGGTTGCTGCTCGAACATATGCCCTTTATCAAATTTCAAAAGCAAAACTCATTGATGATACATTCTTTGATTTAGAGAACTCTGAAAAACACCAAGTTAATGGTGATTTTTTTGATGTTACAAAGCGTACGTTACAGGCCTCAAGAGAGACCTCTGGATTAATTTTAACAAATGATCGAGGAGAAGTCATTCCCGCGTTCTTTCACGCAAGTTGCGGCGGACATACCATTGAGCCCCAAGAAGTTTGGACAAATAAAGTAAGTGGATACAAATCAGCAAATTGCGAATATTGTAAAACAAGACAAAATTGGGATAATACCCTTACTAGAGAGCGCTTTAGATCATTCTTGGAATGGCTTGTGAAAAAAGATTATATCAGACCGGTTGGGGATTATAAAAATATTGTTGTTTATCCTTCAATGAAAAAAGATAACGTTCATGTTGAATTAAGCGTAGGTCAAAGAAGGCTGAGTCTTAGGAAATCTCTTTTTAGACGATACTTCGGTCGAGTTCTTTTTCCATCTAATAACTTTCACATCGTTGATGGACAAACAGATGGAGAAATTACATTTGTTGGAAAAGGTAATGGACACGGAGTTGGACTTTGTCAGGTGGGTGCTAGGTCATTAGCACAAAAGGGCCTGGGTTATCGTGAGATTTTATCCCACTACTTCCCAAGCTTGAAACTAACTAAAACAATCTAATTACATTGAATATTATAGAATGTTGTTACGACAGGAGCAGCATTAATCTGACCATACTGTGAAGTGTATGGATCGGCCTGCATGTAAGTATCTTTAGCAGAAGAAATTACACCATAAGGGCATGATGTACTCTTTGTTAAAACCATTCCATATGGAGCTTGGAAGTTCGATAAAGATCGACCTTCAAAAATCAAGTTTTGGTATGCACACATTGAAACATAAACGTTATGACCAATGACACTATTTCCATTTGTAATTTCTGCAACAATCATTAAATCATTAAAAGTCGAAGTCCCCATGTAGAGTTGCCCAACTTCTCCTGCGATAGTTCCTGGTGAGAAGTTACCACTTAAGTTATTAGAGCTATAGTATGAGTTCGATGATCCGCCTTGCACATTATATTGAAGTAGCGTACTTAGTCTTTGACCTGAGCTACATGGAAGTGCAGAAGTTAATTGACTAAAGAGACTATTCACTTTCTCTGGGTTTGCAGAACTTGTGATCGTAGAAGAACCACTTGAACTTCCCTGGCTATAAATCGTTCCAGAACCAGAAGTTGTTGATTTGGACTTATTGTCTCCACCACAGCTTACAAGAGCAGTGAGCGCACCAAATACTAAAATGTTTTTTAACGAAATTTTCATTTTGCTAATCCTTAAATATTTCCCCAAAAGTATTGGGCCTGTATTACTTTAGTCTTTTCGGAGCAATAATTAGAAAACTTTAGTAAAATGCTTACAATTAAATTAAGTTAAGTTAACTAGCTAAAATACCGAATTGAAATTCATGATATTTAAGAATTTTAAACAGAAATTTGATACATTTAAGGATATGTTTAAAGATGAACATGCATTATTTCGCGTTTCCGTGGGATTAAAGTTTGCTCTTATTCCAACACTCTCACTACTCTTTGCAATACTTTTAAATTACATCATTTTAAGGGTTACCATTTCAACATTAATGTCCTTTGATAACGTTCGAGACTTTGTCATCGTTGATATTTTGTATCTTTTTATTGAAAAGAGTGTTGTTGATATTATTCCATGGTTTATTTTACTGTTTTGGGTCCTTTTGATTTTGGGAATGTTTCTGGCGAATGTTATCATGAGACCTTTTCGGATTATTGGAGATTATTGTGATCAAAAATTAAAAGGTGAAAATGTTTCTTACGACCCAGAGTTTGTCACAAATTTAAAACTTCTTTCATCATTTTCTGAATGGTTTTTTAATACTATTGATGTGATGAATGAGGTGGGAGAAATAAAAGAAGTAAGGATACCTGAAAAGTATAAAAGAATTCATCAACCTGTATTTGAAACAAGCTTCTTTCTATACACTTCATTAATAGTATTGATTGCAACAGTTTTAACGGGAGTTCTCGCTCTCTATGCCAACTTTGAAGTTTTCAATGGAGTGGTTGAGGTTGTTAGAGAATTCTTTGTGAATAAGTCCGAACTTAAAGCATTTTTGACTCAATTAAATGAAATCTTCTCACTTATTTCAGTATTTATCGTAATTTTTAATATTTTGGCGTATCTATTTTTCTGTTTCTATTTATATTCCAGGATATCGACTCCTGCATTTGGCTTTTTTGCGACAATGAGATCATTCATCTCTGGTCGATACTCTAATCGAGTACATCTTATTGGATATCCATTTGTTCGAAAGTATACTAGATCGCTCAACAAATACCTCGATGAATTAGAGAGAAGTACGATTCTTTCTAAGAAAAATGCAAAAGATAATTGAGGAAATTCAAACAATCAGTTAAAATCATAAAAACTTTTAAATTAAAGGTATTAACAAAAGGAATTGTAAATGAAAAAACTTATTGCTCTTATCGGAGCAGGTCTAATGTTAGCTAGTTGTGTTTCAGATGACAAAATAGCTACAGCAGTAAAAAAAGCGATTAAAGAAGATCCAACTCTTATAGCGGAAGCAATCAAAGCACACCCTGCAGAAATAATGCAAGCATTACAAACGGCTGCAAGAGATGCGAAAGATGTAATGGCGAAGCAAAGAGAAGAAGACGAAAAAAATAAACTAATGAATGCAGTTAAAAATCCATTAAAGCCATCGATTACAGATGCTGATGCAATTAGAGGTACTAAAGGTGCACCAATTCAATTAGTAGAATATTCTGATTTTCAGTGTCCATACTGTACAAAGGGATACGAAGAAGTAGTTAAAGTACTTTTAAAAAAATATGATGGAAAAATCCAATTCGTATATAAGCATCTTCCACTTTCATTTCACTCAGAAGCAAGAATTGCTGCTCACTACTATGAAGCTTTAAGAATTCAAAAAGAAGAATATGCACATAAATTTCATGACAAATTATTCACAAATGAAGCTCAACAAAAACTTAGACAGTTTAAAGAAAAATATCTTCAAACTATCGCTAAGGAAATGGGAGCTAATATGAAAAAACTAGCTGCTGATGTAAAGTCTGACTCAGTTGAAGCTAAGGTTAAAGCAGATGAAGCTGAAGCTGGTAAATTTGAAATTCAAGGAACACCAGGTTTTGTTCTTAATGGAGTACCTATTAGAGGAGCATACCCAATTGAGCATTTCGAAGACGTATTAAAGCTACTTCAAGAAAATGGTAAATTAAAAATTTAATATAAGGGCCGAAAGGCCCTTCTTTTTTATCAAAAGGACGTTTATGGTCGAATTCAATCAAAAACATATTAAAGTTAATCAAGCATATCTTGCGAATTCAATTCATCAAGAGAACTTGAATGTTGATGATTTGATAAGTGGTCAAGTTCCATTAAACCTTGTGGATCAAGATATAATTGATTCGATGTATGTCGTAGAAATTGAAAAGATTTTGAATGAAGAGACTCTTTATCAAATATCACGTGCGGTAATTAATTTAGAAAATAAATTAAGTAAGCTAGATGAAATAGTAAATTTCGACGTCGAAATTCCTAATCTACGTGAGTTTTATACATCATTATCAGCTGTATTTCTCCAGTGCTTCGTCGAAACTGAAAAAATTGATGACCTCGAGGATGCTAAGGCACATTGGCTTGAGGCTGTGAAGATAGGCTTAGAGGAAGAATTGTCAATTTGGCAAGAAAAAATTAAAAGTCAGAAAATGTAAAAAAATAATAAAAAAAAACGTCAAAACCCCTTGTCAAAGCACCTTTTCCACGTCATGATTTTTAAACAACCTATAAACACTAACTATTCGGAGTTAACATGAACAGAAAAGAACTTATCGAAGCTATTCTTTCAAACAAAGAACTTAACCACCTAACTAAAAAAGATGCAGATGCATTCGTTGCAACTCTTCTTGAAACAGTAAAAAAAGCTGTTAAAAAAGGTGATGACGTTTCTCTAATCGGTTTTGGTACATTCACTAAAACAAGAAGAGCTGCTAGAACTGGTATCAATCCAGCAACTGGTGAGAAAATCAAAATTAAAGCTAAAACAGTTCCAAAGTTCAGACCAGGTAAAGCTTGGAAGGAAATGTTCTAATTATTAATTAGATAATTTTTCAAATATAGACCCTCTTTTAATAAGAGGGTTTTTTTTACTTATTTATCGAGTTCGACTACCGATAGGACATTTGGAGGAATCTAAATGACTAAGTATTTTCGATATATCATCTTCTCGATAATCACATTGCTATCCTTATCGACATTCTTCTTACATTTTTCACCTTCTGAGATTCTTTCTTTTCAAGAGCGAGAGCTTGCTTCGGTTCCAAATGATGATTTTTATACTGATAAGGTACAGGCAATATTTAATAAGAGATGTGTTGTTTGCCATAGCTGCTTTAATTCTCCTTGTCAGTTAAACCTAGGTTCATATGAAGGGGTATCAAGAGGTGCATATAAAGAAGGTGTCTACAAACTAGAACGAGTATTTAGAACAGAGCCGACCAGACTATTTATTGATGAGAAAACAGATAAAGACTGGCATAAACGTGGATTCTTTCCTGTGACAAATACTGTCACTGAAGGAGGAGTTGAAACTTCTCTACTGAGTTCAATTCTTAAAAAGAAGAATAATTTGGAATTTGATCATGTCAACTACGAGACTGAAGGTGAAAACTACTGTCCAGAAGTTATCGTTGAAAATCGGAAAAGGTATAATAGTAAGAATTTCGGACCTCGAATAATTAAGCGAACATTAAATAAGTACTTCGAGAGAAAGCCGTGGGGTGGGATGCCTTATGGTTTCCCAAAACTTGAAGATAACGAAATTGCTACTCTTAACGATTGGATACTTAGCGGTGCAAATGGACCGGAAGATCAAAATGGAGTGCACAAACTAACTTATGACTTTAGTATTTATTCAAAGAAAGTGAGCGAGAGAATAAGGGCCTTTGAAAAATTACTCAATGGACGATCAAATAAGGCAAAACTTAGTTCACGTTATATCTATGAGCATCTTTTCTTGGCCCATATTTACTTCGAAGATATCAAGACTAAGTCTCACAGCTTCTTTCGTCTCACGCGATCTCGAACGGAATTTGGAGATGTGGATGAAATAGCTACCGACAGACCATTTTACAGTCCAGGAACTAAGAAATTCTATTATCGTTTAGTACCAATTAAAGAAGCCATTGTTCACAAGACACATATTACATTTGCATTTTCTTATAAAGTGCTCGATCGCTTTAAAGAACTATTTTATGAAAAAGAATGGGGAATAAACAATATTAATCTCCCTGAGTATGATGAGCAAAAGTCTGCGAATCCTTTTGTGACCTTTCAACAAATCCCAGCTCGAAGCCGCTATCAATTTATGCTCGATAATGCTCACTTTATCGTGATGTCCTTTATACGGGGTCCTGTTTGTAGAGGTCAAGTTGCACTTAATGTCATCGACGATAATTTCTGGGTATTCTTTATCGATCCAGATAGTGACCCCGCGATTACCAACCCTAACTTTCTAAAGAAAAATGGAAAGTACTTAACCCCTCCAGCAAGTGATGGTGGAAAGTTTATTGGCTTTTCAGACTTCTATAAGAATCAAGAAAAGTATAGAAAGAATAGATATCAAGAGTATGAAAATAGAAAGCAAGGACCACTAAATCTTCGAGATATTTGGGATGGAGGAAGTCAGGCTTATACAGGAGCTTTTTTAACAATCATGAGACATTTTGATAGTGCATCAGTAGTGAGAGGCCATGTTGGTAGTACTCCTAAAACGATGTGGGCATTAGACTACCCAACATTTGAAGATATCTTCTACAACCTTGTTGCTGGTTATGATGTGTTTGATTCATTTCCACATCATTTAAAGTCACGACTTTATATGGAAACCTCTCGAATAAACTCGCAAGATTTGTTCTTAAGCTTTCTTCCAAAGAAAGATAGAACAAAGTATCGCGGTCTTTTCAATAAGAATACTGTCGATGATAGTAGTAGTCGTTTTGATGACTTTGTATATAAAAATTTCCCAGAATATTTAACTGATTATAATGCTCACAAGAAAATGAAATATCGTTATCCATTTCTCGCAGAGAATATTGAAACGACTATTGTGTACGAAGAAAATCTTGAAGATTTAGAAAAACCAAGTTCTAAAGATCAATTCATACAAAAGTTACATCGTAATTTTTCTTTTCTTAAAGGCAAAGATGGAATTAATCGTGATAAAAATTTACGTACTCAAGTTAGTGATGAGCTTTTTAGAAATATAAGTAATGTTAATGGAAAATTCTTAAAACAATTTCCCGATATTACTTTTGTACGTGTAAAAAGTGCACAAGAAGATAAGTTCTTTACGTTGATTAGAAATAAGGAACACTACAATGTTAATTATCTGTTTGATGAAGAAGATCGTCGATGGGTTGAAAAAGATACTTTAAGCGTATTTAAAGGGTTTGTTGGAAGCTATCCAAATTTGTTCTTTGAAATCGAGGAGAGTGAACTTGCAAACTATATTGAAAATATCACTAATCTCGATGGAGAAGAAAAATCATTTGAGGAGTTATTTAAAAAATATGGAGTTTCAAGATTTAACGAAAATTTTTGGAACAAGTATGACATCATCGATGAAGCATTTAAAAAACAATCATATATTGAATATGGAATTTTCGATTTGAACCGTTATGAAAGTAGATAAGTTTAGATGTTGATAAGTCTTGTCGGCCAATAGGGTCGGCAAAGTGACACTAGGAAATTTCTACCAAACAGCTAACATGCTATTATCTTATGAACAAGGGCAAAAACTTCCAACATTCTCTTTCCTATCTTGAATTCATTTCATCTTAGCTGTATAATTTTTGACAGAGGCCCCTTTTCAGAGGAAAAATCTATCACAAGAAGGCCCAACATATAAACACCAGGAAGGAAGTTTTATGGCAGATGGAGATGCTCAAAACACAGACTCAGGCAAAAATCCTTTGTTAACCATCGTTTTAATTTTAAATATCATCTTAATGGGTGTTATAGCGTACATGCAGTTTGAAACGCATAAGAAGCTATCTAGCCAATCTTCAATATCAGATATTGTAAAAGCAGAAATGTCTAAAGCAGAAGAAGCAGGAGATACAAAATCAGAAACAGGTGAAGCTAAAGAACAAAGTGGAAAACTATTTCCTCTTGATGGATTCACAGCTAACTTAGCTCAAGGTGATGGCCCAAGAAGATTTATTAGATTAAATGCTGTACTAAAATTAAATAGTGAAGCAAATGAAGAAGAATATAAGGCGCGTAAACCACAAATTCGTGATGTTGTAATTAGTATATTAAATGCTAAGCGCCCGCAAGATTTACTTAAATCTGAAGGTAAGGAATACCTTAAAGAAGAAATTAAATCTGCAATCAATACTTTTCTTGTAAATGGAAAAGTCATTGATGTTTACTATGTAGGTTTTCAAATTAATTAAATTTAATTTGAAAGTTTAAAGGAACGGACAGTATGTCCATCATCAAATCCTAGGAGGGGAAAAGATGGCTCAGGTTCTAAGTCAAGATGAAGTTGATGCTCTATTAAACGCTGTTAACGACGGTGACTCTGATGATTTCTTAGGAAGTGACGGAGGTGATTTTGATGATGATGATAGTGATGATAATATTCAGCCCTATGATCTAACCAATCAAGATAGAGTTATCCGTGGGCGAATGCCTATCCTTGAAATTATCTATGAAAGATTTATTAGATCTTTCAGAGTTTCTCTTTCTAACTCCCTTAGAAAAATCTCAACTATTTCGATGATTTCTACCGATCTTTTGAAGTTTGGAGAATTCGTAAATACGCTACCTATTCCTTCATGTATGTGCATTATGAGATTCAATGAACTAAGAGGACCCGCTCTTCTTGTTTTCGAATCAAAGTTAGCATATGCAATTATCGATTCATACTTCGGTGGAACAGATAGACCTTTCACAAAAATTGAAGGGAAGGAATTTACTGCAATTGAACTTTCTTTCATGAAGAAAGTTATGGATATGGCAATTTCTGATCTTGAAGAAGCCTGGGCGCCAGTTCACAGAATTGATGCTCAATTTATTCGAACAGAGATTAACCCACAGTTCGTAGGTGTTGTTCCTCCATCTGATGTAATCATCGCGACAACACTTGAAGTTGAATTTGAATCAGCTTCAGGAACAATTATGATCGTTGTTCCATACTCAACAATCGAACCTATTAAGCAAAAGTTAAGTTCAAGTTACCAAACAGATAATGACATGGCCGATAGTATTTGGACTCAGGCCATGAATGAACATATTAAGCATGCTCAAGCAACAATTGTTGTTAAATTAGGTGAGGCTAGTATGACCGTTGGTGACCTTTTGACACTGGAAAAAGGGGACATTATCCCACTGAATCAGGAAGCGTCGGGAGAAGTTACAGCGGAAGTTCAAGGTGTAGATAAAATGAAATGTTTGATAGGCACATATAAGGGCAATAGAGCAGTTCAGATTACGCATGTTGATAAGACACCAAAAGGTACAATTCAGTTTAAACACGAAGATTAGGAGTCGTAGATGAGTGATCTACAAAACGGACAGGAAGGTATGGGAAAATTAAGTTCAATCAATTCAATGGAAGTTGAGAAGCTAGCTGATGAAGTCAAGGCCGGTGATGATGCGATTAACAAGCTAAAGGTTCAGAATCTGGACTTTATCTTAGACATTCCTCTCAAGGTAACAGTTGAGTTGGGTCGTACAGAGGTCGTTATCAAGGACTTATTACAACTTGGGCAGGGTTCTGTGCTCGAGCTTGATAAGTTAGCTGGGGAACCATTAGAGATTTTGGTTAATGGCAAGCTTGTTGCAAAGGGAGAGGTAGTAGTTGTTAACGAAAAATTTGGAATTCGTTTAACTGACATTATTTCGCCAATAGAGCGTATCGAAACATTAAAGTAAATTAAGGGATATTAGGGATCAGTATGAAAAAGTTATTATTAATTCTCATTCTTGCAACTTCATCTTTCGCTAAGGTGAAAATAACGAAGTTAGACTATAAGAATGACAATAATTTTGGTGTTGTAACAATCAACTTAGATGGAGAGCTTAAAACAACTCCAGAACTAACAATCAAAGATGATATGGTACAACTTGCGATCCCTAATTCATTTGTTTGGCCAAAAATCGAAAACCAAGTATCTATAAATAAGAAATTTGATTCTACAATTATGGCCTATCAATTTGATAAAGACCTTGTACGAGTTAGAGCAAATCTTCCGTATGATCTTAAGGGTAAAGAAAATAAGGTAAGCGTTGTTCTTGGAGAAAAATCAATAAGTTTATATTTTCCAAAATTTGACGTTAAAACAAATGGACAAAAAGTAGCTTCGGCAGTGAAGCATGTTGAACAAGAGGCACCGGCTCATAATGTAAAAGGTGATGCTTATGATGAAAGTTATTTAAGTAAACTTTTAAAAGACAAAGAAGCAAAAGCTGCTAAAACAGCTAACACTATATCTCAAGTTGAAAGTGGTCTTAATAATGAAAGAAATAAGTCTCAGACAGAGATTGTTGATCAAGTTAAGACAAAAGCTTCAGCACTAGCAAAAAATGATTTTAATTTCTCTTCATATATTTTCAAATTTATTGGATTCTTCGCACTCCTTGTTGCTGGTCTTTATGGAGCTTTTAACTTCTTTAAGAAAGGAATGTTAAAAAAGAGTGGGCTAGGATTTTTTACATCAGCAAAGATGGTTGAAGTTTTAAGTACAACTTACTTAGGTCCAAAGAGAAGTATTCTTGTTGTACGAGCGCATAAACAAGTGTTTCTTGTTGCTCAGTCAGAGAAAGGAATGGATTTTTTAACTGAGATAAAAGACACAGCCGCTTTCATTAAAGAAGGTGAAAAAGAAGTTATTGGTTCTAATTTTGATACAAATCTTGAAAAAGCATCAAGTATTGATAAGGATTTTAAGCTCAAGGAAATGATTCAAGCAACTGAGAAAAAAAATGAAGTAAGACCTGAGTATAATGCAGCAGCTGAAGTGACAAGAACACAAAAAGATAAAGTAAGTCTTTCTAAGCAAATTAAAAGTAAAGTTAAAGAATTAAAACAATTTCAATAGGAAAGAAAAGTGAAAATCATTAAAACAATTATATCTGTTCTTCTTTTCTTTATTGGGACGCAAGTATATGCACAGCAGGGTGGAACTAACCTGGGGCTACCTGGGTTAAGTGTTAACTTTGGGCAAGGTGTAGATCTTGTTGATACGTTACAACTAGTTATTCTTTTTACAGTGCTAACTTTAGCACCAGCTATTTTAATTCTATGTACATGCTTTACGAGAATAATTGTTGTTCTCTCATTTATGAGACAGGCAATTGGAACTCAGAGTATGCCACCTAATCAGCTATTAGTTGGTTTTGCGATGTTCTTATCAATCTTTGTTATGCAACCAACAGGTGAAGCAATTTATAATGATGCTGTTAGGCCATACCTTGACCGTAAAATAACGACAACAGTAGCTCTTGATCGAATCGAAGGTTCTTTAAGAGGCTTTATGAATAAACAAGTTAGAAAAGCTGATATTGGGCTGTTCTATGATGTTACTGGTAAACAAGCTCCACAATCAATTGATGATGTACCTATTCATTTCTTGATTCCTGCTTTTATTATTTCAGAACTAAAGACAGCATTTCAAATTGGTTTTTTACTTTATATACCATTTTTGATTCTCGATATGGTTGTAGCTTCAGTGCTTATGGCCATGGGGATGATGATGTTACCTCCAGTTGTAATTTCATTACCGTTTAAATTATTACTTTTTGTACTTGTAGACGGATGGCAACTAGTAACAGGTTCTTTACTTAGATCTTTTCACTAGGAGTGAATGATGGATTTCTTTTCAGATATTGCTAAACAAGCAATCACAGTCGCTCTAATGGTCTCAGCTCCTATGTTATTAGGTTCTTTGATCATGGGTATTATGGTTTCAATTTTTCAAGCTGTTACTCAAATCAATGAGCAGACACTTTCTTTCATCCCAAAGATTCTTGTCATCGTTGGAGCACTAGTTTTAGCCGCTCCATGGATGAGTGATCAATTAACAACTTTTACAAGAGAATTAATAATCAGTATTCCTGATTTAATAACAAGGTAGTAAATGAGTATACAGATTACTGACATTGTTCCTATCATCGCTTTCTGGCTCGTCTTTTCCAGAATGCTTGCAGTGAACTTTCAGTTGCCTATATATGACAACTTACCAATTCCGATGATCGTAAAAGTATTATCAACACTTGTAATGTCTCTTTGCTTTTATCCTGAAGTTCAACATGAAGTTATGAAAGATATCAATTATATTGGTGTTGAAAACTTTTGGATTCTAACAATTTTTTATACCGTAGTAGGTCTTGTCATTGGTTTTCTCGTTAAAGCTATTATGGGATTATTTACGGCAGCAGGTAACATTATTACTCAGCAAATTGGTTTCTCTGCTATAAGTTACTTTGATCCAAGTGCAGGACAGCAAGTTGGTCCCTTTGAAAAAATTATTCAATGGACTGTTCTTGTAATTGTTCTTTCTTCTGGAGCCCTTATTCCAATGTTTAAAGGGATATTTGGCTCTTTCCATTCTATCCATATGTATGATCTTGGGATGTTTGGAAAAACACATATCTTCTATATTGGTGCTTTTAAAAGTATATTTCTTTCTGCAATTATGCTTGCAACACCTTTGATTTTCACAAATATGCTGATCATGGTTATTCTGGGGATTTTGTCGCGTACAGTACCTCAGTTAAACGTTATCATGGTTAGTTTCTCGATCAATATTGGTTTAGGTTTATTTGTCTTCGCTGCAACCAGTGAAGAATTTTTTCATGTCGCATTCAGGATGTATACTGAGAAGCTCGGTGAGTGGTTTCAGTTTGTCATCTAATTGAGGAAGTAAATGGCTGAAGATACAGACCAAGAAAAAACCGAAGAGCCCTCCGCCCATAGGATTGAAGAGTATAAGCGAAAAGGGGAAGTCTCGTCGTCAAAAGAACTAATAAGTGTTTTAGTTTTATCTGCATGTATGCTGACGATCGCGATGTCCTTTATCTTTATCTTCGAACAGATGGAGGAGTTTTTCAGATGGTTAGCGCATCTTGATATTGCAAATGCCTATACTGAAAAGTCTCTTCGTACAATTGCAATGAAGACTGCTTCAACAGCACTCGTTTGTGGTGCACCGGTATGCCTTGTTGCTCTTTGTATTGGAGTACTAACTAGTGTGGCACAAACAGGATTTATTTTTGCATCTGAAGTATTAGAATTTAAACCTGAGCGTCTTGATCCGATAAAGGGATTTAAAAATTTGTTTTCAATGAAATCAGTCGTTGAAGCAATCAAAGGTATCTTTAAATTTATTTTTGTTATGGCGATCGTTTTTATGTTTTTAAAAGACGAAATTGCTTCATATATTGGATTTTTTCATTTAGACTTTTTTCAGAGCTTTATTTATGGGCAATCAATTCTTATCAAACTAGGTTTTTCGATAATTATTGGTCTCTTTGTTATTGCACTAGGCGACTTCGCTTATCAGAAGCATTCTTATAAGCAGAAGATGATGATGACGAAAGATGAAGCAAAGAGAGAGTCTAAAGAGCAGGATGGTAATCCTGAAGTTAAGCAAAAGATTAGACAAATACAGCGTGAGATGGCGCAAAAGCGTATGATAGCTGATATCCCAACAGCGGATGTTATTATTACAAACCCTACTCACATTAGTATTGTTATAAAGTATGATAGTGAAACAATGGTTGCTCCAACAATCATTGGAAAAGGTGCTGATAATTTAGCAATGAAAATTAGAGAAATTGCTAAAGAACACGACATCCCAATTGTCGAGAATGTTCCATTAGCACGAGCTCTATATAAGACAGTTAAGGTCGGGGAAGGAGTCCCTAGATCTTTATTTAAGGCTGCTGCTGAAGTTCTAGCGTTTGTATATCGCTTGAATAAGAAGAAAAAAGCTTTAAAGTAGGGGATAAACCATGGATGGTATTTTCGGGCGTTTTAAGTTCTTAACGCAAAACTCAGATTTAGCTGTAGCAATTTCTTTGCTTGCTGTTTTGGGTGTAATGATTATTCCAGTTCCACCATTTCTACTAGACTTACTATTAGCACTTACTCTTTCTTTCTCAGTTATTATTCTTTTAGTTTCTGTATATACAAAAAAGCCATTAGACTTTTCTACTTTTCCAGCTGTTCTACTTGTGACAACACTTTTTAGACTTTCACTCAACGTCGCTTCAACGAGAAATATTCTCTTAAGAGGTGGTAGTGAAGGTGTAAGTGCTGCGGGTGAGATCATTCGAAGTTTTGGAGAGTTCGTCGTTGAAGGTAATTTTGTTGTCGGTATTATCGTCTTCATCATTCTTGTAATCATCAACTTCATGGTTATTACAAAAGGTGCAGGAAGGGTAGCTGAAGTTGCAGCAAGATTTACATTAGATGCAATGCCAGGGAAGCAGATGGCAATTGACGCCGATTTAAATGCTGGTTTAATCAATGACCAACAAGCAAAACAAAGAAGAACTGAAGTTGCTGCTGAAGCTGACTTTTACGGGTCGATGGATGGTGCTTCAAAGTTCGTTCGAGGGGATGCTATTGCTGGTATTTTAATTACGGCAATTAATATCATCGGTGGAATTATTGTAGGTGTGGCCCAAAATAATATGAATTTTGGACAGGCTGCTGAAACATTTACACTTTTAACTGTTGGGGATGGTCTTGTTTCTCAGGTTCCAGCACTTATCATCTCAACAGCAGCTGGTATCATTGCAACTAGAAATACAAGTGATGATAACTTAGGTGAACAGGTTGGAAAACAATTTAAGCTTCACCCAAAAGCAATTTATATTGCAGCAAGTTTTCTTCTCATCTTTGCTCTTATTCCTGGTCTACCAAAAATACCATTTATAACAGTTGGTCTATCTCTAATTTTTGTCGCCAATAGAATTGAAAAAGGTGCTCTTAGAGCAATCGAAGATGAGAAATCAAAAGTTGTGGAAGAAAAGAAAGCAACTCCAGATTCACTTGAAGATCTATTATCACTTGAGCTTGTGGAGCTAGAAGTTGGTTATGGATTAGTTAATCTTGTTGATTCATCTCAAAATGGGGATCTTCTTGAGCGTATAACATTCATGAGAAAACAATTTGCACTTGATTGGGGTGTCATTATTCCATCTGTTCGAATTAAAGATAATCTTGAATTAAAGCCTGGTGGATATAGTGTGAAAATAAAGGGTATTGAGGTTGCCAAAGGCGAGCTTGTTCCTGATCACTTCCTTGCTATGGATCCAGGTACAGTTATTGAAAAAATTGATGGAATTGAAACAGTTGAGCCAGTATTTGGACTTCCTGCTGTTTGGATTTCTGAGGATCAAAGAGATGATGCTGGATATAATGGATATACTGTAGTTGATTTATCAACTGTTGTTGCAACTCATTTAACAGAGATTTTGAAGTCGAATCTTCATGAGTTATTTGGAAGGCAAGAACTTGTTAGAATTATGGATAATTTTAAAGAACATTATCCAAAAATTGTGGCCGATTTGGTACCAGAAATACTCCCACTTGGGACAATCCTGAAAGTTTTACAAAATTTACTAAGAGAGAATGTTTCTGTCAGAGATTTACGAACAGTTCTTGAGACTCTCTCTGAATATGGTACAATAATTAAGGATGCAGACTCACTAACAGAGTATGTTAGACAGTCTTTGTATCGATCTATAACTGAAGCAATAAAGAGTGAGCAAGGTGATATTCCTCTGTTTACTTTAGATCGAAAAATCGAAGAACAAATTGCTGGAAATCTTATTCAAACAGAAAGTGGTCAACAGTTATCTCTTGACCCTCGAGTAACACAGACAATACTTGCAAGTTTGAATGAGAAAATAGAAGAAGCAACAAATTTAGGTGAAAAAATGGTCGTACTTTGCTCCCCTGTCATTAGAAATCACTTTAAGAAATTGACAGAAAAATTTATCCCAAATTTGATTGTAGTAAGTCATAATGAATTAAGCCCTGATGCAAACATCAGGTCTCTTGGAACTGTGAGGTTATAGGATGTACGTTAGGAAGTTTGAGGCAGACTCATTGGAAGAGGCGCTCAGTGACATCAAGAGAGAATTAGGTCCAGATGCCATTATCTTGAAGACAACTTCAAGTAAGGGTTTGAAAGGCGCTTTCATGAAGAAGAGAATTGAAATTACAGCAGCAATTTCTGAGAAGAGTTATTCGAAGAAAGCAAAAGTTGATACAATTCTTGATACTGATCAAAAAGATAAATTTTACTCAAACAAATCAAGTTATATCTCAAATATGATTGATAACGCTTCAGGTGAAAGAAAGAATAAAGCTGTTTCTGGATATGGAAAAGTTGCTCTTAATAAAGCAGTTGCTTCTACTGAAAGTACTTCTTCTCTTGATCACTTCTTAAGTGAAGACACTTCATCTGCAAAGAAAGAAGTAAGATCATTTGATGAATTCTTAAGCGAGCGAGATACTGCCCTTGATGAAGAGATCAAAATTGATTATTCAAGTAATTATGAAGAAAATCATTTTGATGAAGAAGATGAGGAAGAACAATTTGAAGAGGTTTATCAACCAGAAGAAAGAATTGTTTCACGTGCAAATACAAATTACGATGCACATATCGAAAGCCAAAAAACAAAAATTGACGAGCTCGAAAAGAAACTTTTTGAATTAACTCGTAATGTTCAATCTTTTAATAAACCAGAAGCTCTTGGAATACAGGAATTAATGTCGAGTTTAAGAAGCTTAGATGTTGAGGACACTTTTATCCAAAAGGTTGTAAGAAAGGCTCATTTTGAACTTTCTGCGACAGATAAAGAAGATGCTGATGTTGTTTTTGATTTCGCTCTTAGAGAAATGCTTAGTGAAATAAATGTCCAGATGCCGCTATTTTCATCTGTTGATAATGCTGAAAAGAAAGTTGTTACTGTTGTCATCTCAGATGTAACTAGTGGACAAAGTACAATGCTTAGAAAAATAGCATCACTAAAGAAAGATTCAGTAATAGTAAGAAATAAAGGTAGTGAGGAATTTAAAGAGGGTGAAACTTTCTCTGAAAAATTCTTTGGAATTGAAACGAAGGTTTGCAAGACAATCTCAGAGATCGTTGCAGCAACAAGAAATAGCTTAGAGTCAAAGAATAACGTGTTTATTGACTATAAGGCCGGAAACCAAGAGGTAAATGAAGTTAAGAAATTTATAGATGGGCTAAAAAGATCTTTTGAAAATGTGGAAATTTTAGTCTGTCTTTCATCAATTAACTCTGAACTGTATAATAGAAAAGTGTTAAATCGCTACAGCAGTTTAGCAAATGGAATGATTGTTACACACTTAGATCAGTGTTTAAATTTTGGGTCATTATTTAATCTAGCAATAGATTTTAACAAATTACCTTATAAGTTTTTTGGAACGGGTGAAGTGGTTCCTGATGACCTAGAAGCTGCAACTGCCGAAAGGATTTTGGCAGGGATTTTTCAACTATAGAATTTAATTTAGCTTGATTTTGAGGAGACAGGATGTCCAAGCAAGAGCTTAACCAGTGGTTAATGTCACATCGAAGTGACATTTCCCCAGAAGTGAGTGTAAATCTACAACCATTTCATACACACGCAAGAAATACAGAAATAATCGCTATCGCCTCAGGAAAAGGGGGCGTCGGTAAAACAACAATATCACTGATGCTCGCTAGAAAGCTTGCAGCCATGGATAAGAAAGTATTACTAATTGATTGCGACTATAACCTCTCTAATACCGCTGTAAAGCTTGGTCTACCACTAAACGATAATTTTTATTCTTTACTATCTTTAGAAAAAACATTTGAAGAATGTGTCTATGAAGAGGGCAACCTTCATTTATTAAGTGGATGTAATGGAAGTACTGATATTTTCGATTCGAGCTTTGAGCATGATCGTTTTATCATTGATGTCATAAGTGAACATAAGCATGCTTATGATTATGTTATCTTAGATTGTCCAGCAGGGCTTAACAAAGAAACAGTGAATCTTGCAGCCTATGCTGACTCGCGATTTATGATTGTTAATCCAGACAAATCTTCGCTTACAGATACATATGCACTAGTTAAAATATTAAGTCAGAAATATCAAATTAATACGAATCATTTAATTGTAAATAGAGTGTCGAGTAATCCTCAATATCAACGTGTCGTTAAATCACTACACGATACAATTTCATCATTCTTAAATGGTCGATTAAAAGTACTTGGAGCTGTGAAGGCCCTTGATCTTCCTATTGATGAATTCGATCACAATTTCAATAAAGGGGCAAATAATTCCCTTGATAAATATTTATCTAAAATCGTAAGCAAGTTTACCGACGAGAGCACTGGTACCATTTTGTTTGGTGCCCAAAGTAAATCTTTATCGTCAGTAGGACATGTTGCTTCGGCAACAAATTAGACAAGGAGTGCTCGATGTCATCTTTAGCGAAAAAACTTAAAAATTTAAAAGATTATAGATCAACGGTTGATCCAAAAGTTAAGGACGAAATCGTTGTTGAGTATGCACCTCTTATCAAATATATCGCACAAAAAATTGCTTCAAGACTTCCAGCTAATATTGAGCTTGATGACTTAATTTCTTGTGGAGTTATTGGACTTATGGATGCGATCGAGAAGTTTGATCCTACAAGAGATAACAAATTTAAAACATATGCTGAGTTTAGAATTAGAGGAGCGATCCTTGATGAACTAAGAGCGCAGGACTGGGTTCCAAGATCAATTAGAGAGAAAGCAAAGGTTATCGATAGAGCCTATTCAAAGCTTGAAGCTGAGCTTGGTAGACCAGCTACAGATGAAGAGATGTGTGCAGAGCTTGAAATGTCTAAAGAAGACTTTCATGACATGCTTAATAAAGCAAAATCAGTTTCTATTTTAAATATTGATGATTCGGCTACTTTTAACAGAAATGATAAGAGAACAATGGCCGGTATGAATGAAGATAGTAAGCATGTAAATCCATTTACAGCTGTAGCTAATAAAAACTTCAGAGACAAGATCAAAGAAGGTATTTCACAACTTCCTGAAAAGCAAAGACTTGTTTTATCTCTTTACTACTATGAAGATTTAAACCTAAAGGAAATTGGTCAAGTTTTAGATGTTACTGAATCACGTGTTTCACAACTTCATACACAAGCAGTTAGTAAGTTAAAAGCTAAGCTTCAGACAATGTTTGAAGGCGTTGAGGACTTAGTCGGATAATCAAAAACCAACGATTTTAATATGAAATAGCCTTCACTTATGAAGGCTTTTTTTTTGTCTATTTTCTCGATAGTGTAAGCTTTTTAAGCTTTTTATTTCAAGATAAAAATTGCATAATATATTTGATATTCAAGCACTAATTCACAGGAAGTGAAGGTCTTAAAACATGATGTGTAATTCAATTCAAAAAATTATTATATTCTATTCAGCTCAATCGGCAGGAGTTTGCGATGAAAATTAGGTTTGGAAAACCTCTTTATATTTATTTTATAGTTTCGATGACACTTATTATATCGCTAATGACTTTTGGTATTTATTACTACTGGACAAAAGGTACTGCAAATATTGATGGTGTTGCGCAAGTTTTTGATTCAACAACAGCGATTGAAAATATTGAGAAGAAAGGTGGAATCGAAACAGTAAAAGAATATGCACAAAATGATAGACTTCGTGATGCAATAACATATTTTGATGGTTTTTCTGAAAACGTTAAGAAATTAGAAGATGTTCAATCAACTGATAGCTTCGAAGAGGTAGCAAAGTCATTCAACGTCTTAAAAAACTCAATGAATAAAATGCTGACTTACACAAGCAATAATAATTTAATTGATGTTCTTCGCTCAAAAGTTATTTCATTTGAAAACTTTGTTGTTCACAATAATTGGCGAACTCTGACTCGTGTGTCAAAAAAAATAAATGCAAAAATTTCTAATGGAGCAACTAGTTCTCCTGGTTTTTTTAGTTATCGAAAAATGAAAGCTCTTCATAACTCACTTGAAGCCGATATCAAGTATATGGAAAGCGTGACAATGAGCTCCGTACTTGCTCAAGAAGATAAAAACTTAATACTTTTGAAGCTTGATACATTAAAAACAGAATTGAACATGATGGATGAATCACTTAATTCTCTAAATGTATTTCATGCTAGTTTTATTAATGCTGAGACGGCATATAAGAATTGGCTAGTTGAAATAAAGCCACTTCTTACTGAAAGAAAACTTGATGTTATTAAAAACTCGCAAACTATTCTTTACGGAATGTTTGCAATTACTGGAGTTGTCATTGGCTTATTTGCAGGTGGGTACTTCGTTTACTTTAAGTATGGAAGAAAGCAGAGAGTTGAGGTTGAAAAAGTTATTATGTCTGTGATTAAAGACAACCTAATTCCTTTAAATGCTGATCTTGATAAGTCGTGGAGTGTTGATTTTAAAGACCATCTTGAAAAGTATAGAGAATATGTACATAAGAGAATGAGTTTTGGTTCTATCTTCCAAGACGCAATGCCATTCTCTTCAATACTTTTAGATTCAAACCTGAATATGGTTTGGGCCAATACTCTTTTTTATGAACATTGGAATTTAGATGAGAAAGTAAAAAATAACTCAAATATTTCATGGGATTTTCTTCAACGTTTTACAAATCTCGGTGACAATGATCCTGTTATTGAAGCGATTAGAGAAAATATCGCTGGGATTTATCAAATCCAAGTAAAAACAGAAAAGTCTGAAGAAGCAGCTCCATTTGAGATGTATGTTTCTCCTGTTGAGTATGCAGGGCAAAAAAGAATTATGGTTATCTTCTATCCTCTAAGAAGTTTAGAAGAAACTCTTGGAAACCAAATGAAGGCACTCGTCTCACCAGTTTCCAAAACTCTAGATTCTCTTGTTGATGGAAAATTTCATAGTGAATTTAAAGAAAAAGTTCAAGGTGATTTCGAAGCAGCTGGGATTGACCATATTTTTAAGAAGTTTGATAAGGTTAATGACTTTTTCACGAATCAAAGAAATGGCCTGATGGAAGAAATCGATACAATTGAGAATTCATTATTCGAGCAGTATAAATTAATGGATGATGTTCGTATCGTTTTTGAAGCTCAGAAAGATCTTCAGCATGAAGCAATTTCGAAGTTTTCAAGTGCAAAGAATGACATCATTTCAGTAGTTGATATGAGATCACAATTTGAACAAATGCTAGTACAGATGAATACGATTGGTAATAGCTTATTTGCTGAAGAAGTTACTCTTCTTTCTCGAGCAAGTGAAGTTACAGATATTATGGGTGAGAATGTAAAAGCGATTGATTCACTTGTAAAATCTCGTGATGAATTTAAAAGATTAAAGTCACAAGTTGAGATGTTTAAATCACGTGTTTCGAATATTTTAGAGCATTCAAGAAATGCAGATACTTCAAGTAAGAATGCACAAGGTATTCAAAGACTGAAGACAGAGTTACTTGAATTTGAAAATGTCCTAACATCATTTTCAAAAGTTTCAACTTCATTAGATGTTGGTCTATCTAAAATTCAAATAATTATGCAGAGTAAGAAAATGCCTAACTTAACTGACACGAAGAAAAACTTTGAAGAGCTAAGAACTCAAATCGAAGAGATTCAAGCAGAAAGTACAAAGATGGGACGCTTAGGTCAAGAGAGAGATGAAGAACTAATTAAATCTCTTAAAGGGTTATACTTAAGTTTTCAAAATCTTAGAACAAAGTCAAATGAAGTTGAAGAGGTGTTGAATGAGGAAGTTGCTCCTCCGATGCCTCCCCATGATGAACACGCAAGACACGAAGTATAAAAAAAAGGCCTAAATATTTAGGCCTTTTTTAATTTCAATTTTTAAGTCTTCGAGTGTTCCTGTGTTTTGTAAAACAACATCACATCGCCCACGCTTGGTTTCAATATCAATTTGCTTTGAAATAATATTTCTCGCAAGTTGCTCATCAATAGAATCTCTTCTTATCAGTCTTTGAATTTGAATATCTTTGGGAGCATAAACGAGTGCTTTTAAATCAACAAGTTTGTCTAAGCCTTTTTCAAATAGAAGGGGGACGTCGTAGACAATAAAGTCTGGAGATTTAAACTTTGAGAATGCTAATTTAAATGCATCTGGCATTTGTGAATAGATGAGAGTCTCGATTGCATTTTTAACAGTATCGTCTGAAAAGAAAAGTTCTCTAAGTCTTTTAAAATTAATCCCATCCTTTTCGATTACGTCGGGATGATTCTTGGTGAGGTAATCTTGGGTCTTACTGCTTTGATAAACATTTTTTACAAGCTTGTCTGCACAGATAACGTTAATGCCCATTTCTTCTAAAATCTTAGTCGCAGAAGACTTTCCTGTTGCGATACCACCTGTTAGTCCAATGATTGGACAAGGGATATTATACAGTCGATTCTCTGGAGTTAATTTTCCAAAATTATTCACCTTGTTTAACTTCCTGCCATAGATGTTCAAGTTCATCTTGTGACGTGGTCTTCATGTCAATATTTTTAGCTTTAGCAAGATCTTCGACCTTGTTGAATCTCTTTGTAAATTTAATATTTGCTTCACGAAGGGCCTGCTCCGGGTCGATGCCTAGATGGCGACCAAGTTGAGCAGCAGAAAATAGGAAGTCACCAAGTTCTTCTTTGACTCTTTCTTTATTGAATCTTGGATACGGTGCTAGCTCTTCTTTAAGCTCCTGCCATTCTTCTTCAACTTTGTAAGCAACTTGAGTTGGATCAGACCAATCAAAGTTTAGCTTATTAGTTTTCTTTCCAATTTTGTAACTACTTGTTAGTGCCGGAAAGCAAAGATGCTCTTCATTGATTTCGTAATGAGATTTTGCACCTTCTTTTTCCTGGTCTTTAATTTTTTCCCAGTTCTCTTTGATATCACTAACTCCATCAACTTTTGTATCTGAGAAAACGTGCGGATGTCTTCTAATCATTTTGTCAGCTAAAGTCTTTGAAACTGATTCAAGATCAAATTTTCCATTTTGTTTAGCAATGATACTATGAAGTAGTACTTGAAGAAGGACGTCGCCAATCTCTTCTTCCATTTTGCCATAATCTTCTTTTTCAACCGCATGCATATACTCATATGTTTCTTCTTGAAGATATTTTAAAAGGCTGCGATGCGTCTGTTCAAGGTCCCACGGACAACCATCTTTAGGATCGCGAAGCTTTGCGATGACATCATATAGTCTCTCAAATTCTTTAAAGGACATTTGTACTCCATGGTAAAAAAGTGTAATCTTATTAAAATTCTAGCGTTAAACAAGCATAATGAGAAGTTTTGAGTATGGAAATAAGCGGAAAGTATCTTAATATATCAATATCTGATAATTCAAAATCACCTTGGGAGTCAAAGAGCGTTTTAAAAATGCTTAGAGATTCTTTGGAAGTTATCGAAAAATTTATTTACTCTTCAAAGACAAGACTAAATAAGAAGTCACATCCGCAAATTCTACTTGATCTCCATTTTTGTGGTGATTCGAGAATGAAGGCGATTAATAAGGCCCATCGCGGCAAAGATAAGACGACAGATGTTCTCTCATTTCCTGGATTCGAATCACTTCGTGCCGATGGTATTAGTGATGTGTATGATGGAATGATACATCTTGGCGATATTATTATTAGTCGACAAGTGGCTAAGAAACAGGCCAAAGAGTTTAAGATTACAGTAGCCGATGAAGTCATACATCTCTTTGTTCATGGCTTATTACACGTTCTTGGTTATGATCATGAGATCTCAGATTATGAAGAACAGATCATGACAGATTTAGAGAATAAAATATTAAAAGAAATATCAAAAAGCAGGAAGAAATAGAAATGGAACAATCTTTAAAAATTAAATTTGATGAATGTCGCAGTTTAATGAAGAATTATTCACCGAAACTCCAAAATTTACGGGGGTCTCTTTGACATTGATCGCAAGAACTCTCGCTTAGAAGAAATTACTGAGATGGAGGCCATGCCGGGATTTTGGGATGATAACGAGAATGCGACTAAAGTTCAAAAAGAAAAGAATATCATCCAAGATGTTCTTGGCGTATACAACGGGCTGAAAGACTTGCTCGACGAGTATGAAATTCTTTGCGAGTACGCTAAAGAAGGTGATGACGAATCGGCCGAGTCATCGACAGAAATTTGCGAAACTTTCATTGATCAATTCAAAAAAGCCGAATTAAAAGTATTACTATCGGACGAAGTAGATCCAAATAATGCCATTGTAAGTATTAATGCTGGTGCTGGTGGAACTGAATCTTGTGACTGGGCAGGAATGCTCTTTAGAATGGTTAATCGCTGGGCCGAACAACATGGCCATAAGGTTCAAGTTCTCGATGTCCAAGATGGAGATGCGGCCGGAGTGAAATCTGTAACCATGATGGTAATGGGGAATTACGCTTATGGAAACTTAAAGTCAGAAACAGGTGTACACCGTCTGGTTCGAATTTCTCCATTTGACTCAGCAGGAAGAAGACACACTTCGTTTGCTTCTATCTATGTTTCTCCTGAAATCGATGACACCATCGAAATTGATATTCTTGATAAAGATTTAAAAATTGATGTGTACCGCGCTGGCGGAGCTGGTGGACAGTCTGTTAACACAACTGACTCTGCTGTTCGAATTACCCATCTTCCCTCTGGACTAGTTGTTACCTGTCAAAATGAGAGAAGCCAGTTGCAAAATAAGATGCAAGCGATGAAAGTTTTACGCTCAAGATTATATGAGCAAGAATTAGAAAAAAGAAGGGCCATCGAAAATGAGGCCGAGGCAAATAAGAAAGATATCGCATGGGGAGCACAGATCAGATCATATGTTCTTCATCCTTATAAAATGGTTAAAGACCATCGTACAAATCAAGAAAGCTCTCAGGCCGAAAAAGTTTTAGATGGTGATCTAGATCAATTTATGGACTCTTTTTTGAGATGGTCAGTGAATACTGCTCAGGCCGGAACAGCAGAGTAATGAAGTTCTTCAATCTCTTAAAAGACTTTAATCTTTTATTTTTTCGTGATCGCTCATCGAAGATATTTGCAATTGCGACGATCTTAGGTCTTGGATTTTCAATATCAATTGTCTTATCCACGTTAGGCTTGATGGATGGCTTCTCTAAGAAACTTAAAGAATCTTTGAATGAAGGGCATGGAGAGATTGTTCTAACAAGTCGAAGAGGTTTTTTTAGTCGAGAGGATCGCGATTTAAAGAAACTTGAAAACTTTGGAATTGATAAGTTTGCTTTCATGGTACGTACTCAAAGCTTTCTAACAAGTAACCAAAAAGGAAAGGCCGTTTTTGTTGTTGGAATTGATCAGTCATTTTCCGCGATCAGTGAAAATCTCAAAGAACCGAAAGCTGATGAAGTAATTATTGGTTTTGAACTAGCAAAAAACCTTGATTTGAAAATTGGTGACCCGGTATCCTTAACTTTTGCCGCCGGCCGTTCTGGTGAGAACTATCTCCCATCAATAGGTTCTTTTAAAGTATCTCAGATTTATAACTTTAATATTCATCAATTCGATGAAAGATATGTCTATGCCAACCTTAGTGCTATTCAACAAAAAATTCAAGTTGGTGAGTATGTAAATCTTGTAAAACTCAAACTCGAAAGTGATAAGCAAAATGTCGAGGCCATTGATGAAATGGTAAGAAAGCTTAGAAGTATTTTCTTTTTGGAGTTTGAAGTACAGCCTTATTGGGGGGACTTTGCCACTTTTTTACGAGCTGTTGATTATGAGAAGTATCTTATCTCTCTTGTCCTGTACATCGTCATTGTCATTGCCGCTTTTAATTGCTTAGCATTCATTGTCTATTCAAAAGAAAAAAAGGCTCAGGAAATCTTTCTACTCTACGCTATTGGCTTATCACCCCGTAAATTTAGAAATTTATGGTATATTCAAAATAGCTTTATTTGGTTCTTATCTTTTATCGTAAGTTTGATTTTTGTTCAGTTCTTCTCATATGCCATCGCAAATTGGGAAATTTTTAAACTTCCAAGTGATGTTTATATTCTGGGACGTATCGAAGTAAACTTAACGATTAAATATATTCTAATCACAGCTATTTCTTCTTATGCACTTTTATTCTTTTTAACATTTCTAATTCTTAAAAGACTTGATGGAAAGTCACTAGGGCAAGGATTAAGAGAGGAGTTTTCTTAATGAGTTTTGTTAAGGTTCAAAATATAGTTAAAAAATACGGACGTTCGACTATTTTAAATAGTGTTAACTTCTCCTTAGAACAAGGTGAGCAATGTGTAATTAAAGGAGCATCGGGCTCAGGTAAGTCGACCCTTCTCTACCTACTTGGCGGCCTTGAGAAGTCTAATGGCGGGAGTATTGTCGTTAATGGTGTTAATATTGGCGCATTGAATGATGATGAGCTTGCTAAATTTAGAAATACTGAAGTAGGTTTCGTCTTTCAGTTTCATTTCTTATTATCTTCACTTAACTGTCTTGAAAATACTCTACTTCCGGCAAGGCTTGGTGATCATAATATTGCCGAAGTAAAAAAATATGTGATGCATCTCGCAAAAAGACTGGGAGTTGAAGATTGTTTAAAAAAATATCCTTATGAAATTTCTGGTGGCCAACAGCAGCGTATTAATTTAATTAGGGCCCTGTCGTTAAAACCATCCCTACTTTTGTGTGATGAGCCAACTGGAAATCTTGACTCTAAGAACTCGAAACTAGCAACAGAGCTGCTTATCGAGCTTTCTACAAATTCTGGGGTTACCCTATTGGTTGTGACACATGATGACTATGTTTCTTCTGTGTTTACAAATGTTAAGCATATGGCCGATGGTGTGCTGCAGTAATTACCGCAGATAGTCTAAAATAGTTTTTGTAAGATCGTGTGATTATTGATATTTTTTTTTACTAGAGTATTTTAATCCATTAGGATGGAAAAATAATCACGGAGTATAGATGAATAACTCTCTAATGAGTTCTATTATAATTGCATTCTTTTTGTCTTTAAATTCATTAGTTTTTTCAATGGAGCTAGGCCCAGAGAAAAATCTTTTTAAAGTTTCAGATATTAAAATCCAAGGTCTAAAAAAAGTTGAAAGAGAAGCTGTTCTTGAGCGTATTAGCACGAAAAAAGGACAGGAACTTTCTAACTATTCTCTTAAAAAAGACATCGAAAAGATTTATAACTTAAAATACTTTGATAGTGTCGAGGCCCATCAAGAAGGTACTGTTTTAATCTTCAAAGTTAAAGAAAAACCAATTATTGCAAAAATTGTTTTCCAAGGTAATGACGAAGTATCAAAAGATGATTTAACAGGTCAGATAAAATCAAAAGAATATTCAATTCTCGATATTAACACTATTAAAACTGATGTTAAGGCCCTGCAAAAATTCTATGAAGAGAAAGGTTTCTACCTTGCTTCTGTGAACTATGATCTTAGAAAAGTTGATGATGAAAATGTTGACCTTGTATTTAAAGTTGATGAATTTGAAAAGGTTAGAGTTAAGAAAATTTCATTCTTAGGAACCCAAGCATTTTCTGATACTGAGCTTAAAGGATTAATGGAAACGCGAGAGGAGAGTTTATTCTCATTCATGTCGGGGTCTGGAAACTTTAAAGAATTTGGCTTTAGAACAGATATTGAAAGACTAAAGTATTTCTACCGTACGAAGGGTTATCTCCAAATTAATATTGGTACCCCTGATGTTACAGTTTCAGAAGATAAGAAATGGGTATTCGTAACTGTTAAAGTTAATGAAGGACCAAAGTTCAGTGTTAGAGATATTACTTTTCAAGGAGAAGTTCTGTTTCCAGATTCTGAATTAATGGAAAAAATTAACCTAAAAAATGGTGATATTTACTCTGAAGAACTACTTAAAAATGATATCCAAACATTAACTGAGCTCTATCAAGATCAAGGTTATGCTTTTGCTAACGTTATTAGAAATCTCAATGTTGTTCCCGGTGAAAACAAGGTTGATATCGATTTTTCTTTTGAGAAAGGAAAAATTGCATACTTTGGAAAGATCTACGTCAAGGGAAATACAAAATCTCGAGATAAGGTTGTAAGACGTGAACTTAAGATTCGTGAAGGTGCTAGGTTTACAGGGACAGGGCTAAGAGAGTCTAAAGAAAATGTTAATCGACTTGGTTTCTTTGAGCCAGGCTCAGTTGTTTTCAATACAATTTCACCTCCAGGTAAGGATGATGTCCTTGATGTTGAAATTACTGTTAAAGAAAAGAGCACTGGACAGATTTCTCTTGGTGCTGGTTACTCGACACAAACAGGTGGTTTCTTTCAAGCATCGATTACGCAAAATAACTTTAGAGGTTTAGGACAACAGTTGTCATTCTCGACGAGTTTATCAAAGAATCAAAAAAGTTTCTCACTATCATTCACTGAGCCGTATTTCTTAGATACTAAGTGGACAGCTGGAGGGGAAATCTTTAAAAATGAGAATAAAGAACTTGCTTCATATGACTATAAGAAAGAAGGATTTGCATTACGCGTAGGTTACCCAATTTTTGATTATACAAGGTTATTTACTACATATAAACTAGAAGAGACTACTCTTGAAAATATTGAAGATGAGACAATTGATGAAGAAGCGGAAAATGGTTTAACTTCATCTGTAAGATTAGCTTTAGTAACTGATAAGAGAAATCATCGTTTTGAGCCAACTGATGGTTACTACTTAAATATCGCGACAGAGTACGCAGGTGTTGGTGGTGAGAAGAAGTGGTTAAAGAATGAGATTGATACAAGGTACTTTAAGTCTGTTTGGGGAGACCTTGTTTTTAGATCAAGATTTTATACTTCTAAGCTTGAAGTGGTTGACGGTCAAAAAATTCCACGAAATGAGAAATATTCTCTTGGTGGAGCTAGAAACTTAAGAGGTTACAATGTTCAGGATATTGGACCAAAGAAGATCGTTCTCGTCGATGGTGATGATGACGGTCTAAAAAATGATGAGAAAGAGTTTAATTCAGGAGCATTATTTACAGCATATACGACACTTGAGTTCGAGCATCCTTTGGCCCGTGAAGCTGGTTTAAAGTGGGTTGTCTTTTA
>CAZQJK010000048.1:0-32682 GCA_964593545.1 uncultured Bacteriovorax sp.
CGGATTAGATGTGTTGGAAATTAAACAAATATTTAGTGAAATTAGAAATGTGAGGCGATCATATGAGTAGTGTGAGATTTTTTGGTGGTGTTGAAACAGTAACTGGTAGTAAGCATCTCTTAGAAATAAATGGTAATAATTTCTTAATTGATAGTGGTCTTTTTCAGGGAATCAAGTTTATTGAAAAGAAGAATGATGAACCTATCGACTTTGATTTTAAGCAAATTGATGCAATTTTCATTACCCACGCTCATCTTGATCATTGTGGATACCTTCCTTATATAATTAGAAGAGGATACGCAAAGAAGATTTATACAACTTCAGAAACACTCGAACTTATGAAAATAAGTTTAGAGGATAGTGCTAAGCTCATGAAGAATAAGAAAGAAAGTAAGCACTACTATGATCAAAACGATGTCCACAGAGCACTTTTACTGGTTGAAACAGTTAAGTGGGGCCATACGTTCTCGGTCAAGGGTGTCGATGTCGAATTTCGAAGTGCTTCTCATATTCTTGGGTCCTCATTTGTAAACTTTAAATACAAGAACGATAATATTACTTTCTCCGGAGATATTGGACGGTATGGTTCGATGATGCATCCTCTTCCCCATGAATTAAATTCAACAAAGACTCTCATTGTCGAATCGACGTACGGGAACCGAGAGCATACAAAAACTGTCGTTGAAGATAAGCTTGATCAACTTTTAAAAGATGCGGTTAAGCATGGAAGAACAATAATTATACCGGCCTTTGCAATTGATCGAACTCAAGTAATTCTACATTTATTAACAAAGCTTACGGCTAATTCTAATTTTCAAATGCCTATCATTTTATCCGGGTCAATGGGGATTAAAGTTACAAACCTCTATAAACGTAGCCATGAATCATTAAATTTGTCTGAAGATGATTTTGAAAAGATACTGAAACGCATTCGTATCATTGAACATCATAATGACCTCGAAAATTTTGTTGCAAAGTCGATAGGACCGCAAGTTGTTGTGGCCGGCAGTGGAATGATGTCTGGAGGAACAATTCTCGCGCACCTTGAAGCCTTTGGACAGGACCCGAATAATATCATTCTCTTTACAGGGTTCCAGGCAGAGGGAACATTAGGGAAACAACTCCTTGATGGAGATCGAATTGTAAAAATTGAAAATAGAGAAGTTAAGAAGTTTGAGGTCTTGGCCCAAATTGATTCTCTCGAAGGGATGTCTGCCCATGGTGATCGAACAGATTTACTTAGATGGATTAGATCGTCAAAAGTAGTGCCAGAGAGAATTTTTATCGTCCATGGTGAACAGGATGTACGTGAAGATTTTAAAGTATATTTAGAGAAAAATTTAGCATCAAAAGTCGTATGCCCCAAGGAAGAAATCGTTTACGACTTGTAGCAAAAGATGATGGATTGCTTAGATCTTACGACTGAATTAGTCGGGTATTAAATTTTGTAAATCTTATGCTTTAAATGATACAGTCATTGCATGAAAAATTTAAAACACAAATTGATAATTAGAAATGCAGATGTTACGGATCTTAATCAGATTAATGAAATGGTTGGTCGTTGCTATAAGGATGAAAACTTAGCCTATAAAGGGACAATGGTTGCCTCACAGATTACACACTTCAAAAAGGGCTGTTTCGTCGCTGAGATTAATGAGCAAATTGTTGGCTATTGTGCGACCTTGAGAATTTCTGGTGAAAAATGTTTAAAAGAGCATAGCTGGAGAGAGATCACTGGTGGTGGTTTTGGCTCAACTCATGATACGGAAGGTGAATATCTTTATGGATATGAAGTTTGTGTTGATCCAGAGTTCCGAAAATTTAAAATAGGTCAGAGATTTTATAATGAAAGAAAAAAATTGTGTCGCTATTTAAGACTGAAGGGAATCGTCTTCGCAGGACGAATGCCCAACCTTAAAAAGAGATTCAAAGAAGTTGGAAGTGTCGAGAACTACATCGATTGTGTGAAAAATAAAAAAATTCGCGATAATGTTTTAAACTTTCAACTCCGTAATGGTTTCGAAGTTATTGGTTATATTAAAGACTATATTCCTGGTGATGATGAATCGATGGGATATGCTTGTCATATGATGTGGAAAAACCCTGAATTTGAAGACGAAAACCTTACAAATTATAATAAGAAAGGATATCGACCATCAATTGATGAAATTGGCTCTGTTAGAGTCGCAACTGTTCAGTATAAGCAGAGAAAAGTAAAGTCCGTCGAAGAATTCGAGGCAATGGTGACATACTATGTTGATGTTTGTTCGGAGTATAAGTGTGACTTCGTTCTTTTTCCTGAACTTTTTACTCTTCAACTCCTTTCCATTGAGCCTGAAGAATTGCCTCATCATATTGCGATCGAAAAAATGGCTGAGTACGCTTCTGAACTAAAAGAGTTTTTTAAATTTCTAGCGTTGAAATATAATATAAATATTATTGCTGGTTCACATCCTGTAAAAAACCAACTTGGAGAAATGAATAATGTCTCTTTTATTTGTTTAAGAGATGGAACTATTCATGAACAAGCAAAAATTCATCCTACACCAAATGAAAAGTACTGGTGGAATATAAAAGGTGGAAACCAACTAAAGGCCATTCAAACAGATTGTGGTCCAATAGGTGTTCTTATTTGTTTTGATAGTGAATTTCCTGAGCTTACACGTTACTTAGTTGATCAGGGGATAAAGATTCTCTTCGTTCCTTTTTTAACGGATGAAAGAAAAGGTTATTGTCGTGTCAGATATTGTTCTCAAGCTAGAGCTGTTGAGAATGAACTCTATGTCGTGATGTCTGGTTCAGTTGGAAATCTTCCAAATGTTCCAAATATTGATATCCATTATAGTCAAAGTTGTATTCTTACTCCATGTGATTTTCCATTCGCAAGAGATGGTATTGCTGCAGAGGCCACACCAAATGTTGAAATGGTTTCATTTGCAGATCTAAGAATTGATACACTTGTTGAGTCTCGCAATACAGGAACCGTCCAACTCTTAAAAAATAGAAGGCATGATCTCTACAGTATGCAGTGGCACGGTAAGTAATTAGAATGTGTTAATGAAGACCTGACCATAAGTTTGGTCTTCAATTCTTATCTGCTGAACCTGAATCGAAAGGGTCATTTGTGAATTTCGATAAAGTTCTTGATTTTGTTGTTGAGTTTTATCTGACTTCCTCAATTCTTTTACGATTTCCACAATACGACCCTCGAGAAAAAGACATTGCTTAGAATTGAGTGGCCTATCTAAATATTGTGCGACAGTAAATTGCTCAATTTGTATGTTACATGCGAATGTGATTGAGATATTTAGTAGTAAAATTAGTGCAATTTTCATTACATTACTTTATCGATAAAAAAATAGAAATTAAAGTCACAAAATTGTTAGGATCTCATTTTACTTATTGTAGTAAAGGGAATTTGTGGAAATGATATCCATGTAAGAAAAATTAAGTTTACTTACGGCCATAACAATTCTAAATTTCCACTATGTTTTCTAGACCAGTTCGATATTCAATTTCTATTTCTATTCTTTGGTGGCGTAGCTCACTTTAATTTCTTTATTACTACATTTTAAAAATTACATATAGTGGAGTTCAAAATGAAACTTTTAATATTATTATTAATTGCGAGATTTTCGTTCGCAATCGATATTTACGATTTACAAGTAAAAATCGGAGATAAGTTATTTCATGATATTTTATCTCTTAAAGTTATAAATACGGACACAGGTGAGATTCGGGGAGAATTTGAGGTTGAAAATGTCTTCAAGGTTCCTGTTTTTGGTATTTTAAAAAATGGTCATCTGGAAGGCTATTTTATCGCGAACGAGAATGGAGAGGATTTTAAAGTTGATCTTAGAGCTTCTTTTACCAGTCAATGCACGATGGAAGGAAGTCTATCTCAGGTCGAAGTGAGCTTCGCAAATTTTATTGGAAAGAAGCGAGGTTGTCATGAATAAAGTCATCGAGCAAATTCATGCACATCGATCAATAAGAAAATTTCAAAAAAAAGATATCGAAAATTCAGTATTATCTGAAATCCTTGAGGCAGCAACAATGGCATCAAGTTCAGGTAATATGCAATCTTACTCCATTATTGTTACAAAAGATCAGGGTATGAAAAGCCAAATGTTTGAATCCCACTTCAAGCAATCGATGTTGATGGATGCTCCAATCTTTTTAACTTTTTGCGCCGACTTCAATCGAATGAGAAGATGGTTACAAATTTCAAATGCTGCAAATAATTTTGATAACTATATGAGTTTTATGATTTCTTCTATTGATGCAATTTTGGCCAGTCAGAATGCAGCTCTTGCAGCAGAAAGTTTAGGCCTGGGTCTTTGTTATATGGGGACAACATTGGCAAGTGCAAAAGATATTGGTGAAGTTTTAGAATTGCCACAAAATGTCGTTCCTATTGTTGGATTTGCTCTAGGATATCCTGATGAGGCGCCAGAACTAAGAAAGCGCTTACCTCTAAAAGGTATAATTCATCATGAAAAATATCAGCGCTATTGTGATGATGATATCAGAGAGATTTACCGCGAAAAAGAAGAGCAGGGTCTAGACCGATACAAGAGTTTAAATTTAAATGAAATTCATAATCTTGCTCAGATTTATACACAGGTAAAATATACAGAAGAATCTCACATTATGTATAGTGAGAGTCTCCTGCAATATTTAAAAGATCAGAATTTTTTAACCGGCAATAGTCTTGTTTAGATTGTCTGTCATTTCTTTAAGAGTCACGACCTGACGTCTTAGTTGATCTGCAGTGTGAGCAGTATCTTGGGACATTGTACTATTTTGCTGAGCTACAGAGTCGAGCTCTGTAACAGCAAGATTGATTTCTCTGACACCATTAGACTGCTCACCACTTGCTGTAGAAATTTCTTCGACCATTTCAGTCACTTTATTGACGTCAAAAACAATATGATCAAAAATTGATATACACTCATCAGCAATTTTAAGTCCAGACTTAACTTTCTTTTCACCCTCTCCAACAAGTGAAGATATTCTTTCTTTAGAGTTTTTTATCGTTATTTCTACCTGTTGAATACTCTTATCGAGCATCGCTGTAATCTCATTTGCAGAATTCCCACTCATGGTAGCAAGATTTCCAACTTCTTCCGCGACGACGGCAAAGCCTTTTCCTTGTTCTCCTGCTCTTGCGGCTTCAACTGATGCGTTGAAAGATAATAGTTTTGTTTGAAAAACAATATCATTAATGACTTTTGTTTTTTCACCTATTTCGTTAATAACACGCACAATATTTTCAAGTTCTTTATTACTTTCATCGATTTGTGTGACAATTGAATTGTTGCTATTTGCAATATCTTGAATTGAGGTCATCATTCTATTGATACTTTCTTTACCTTCATTAACCGATTGCTGACTCTTATGTGAAATTTGAATTGATTCTCTCGCATTTTGAGAGTTTCTCTCAATCATCGCACTCGTCTCTTCAACAGATGATGATGTTTCCTGAAGTGCAGAAGCCTGTTGTGTTGTACTTGAAGATAGTGATTCGCTGATAGAGGAAAGCTTTCTTGCAACTTCATCGATTGAATCAGATTCTTCTTTAAGTCCACCGCTTATCGCAGACAATCTCTTGTTTAATTGAACAGAAAATAAAATACTAAAAGTTAGAGTTAGTGCAATAATGGCAATAATTCCAATATATATCTTTTGCTTAATTTCTCTCATCTGCTCTTGAACAGCGCTTATATATATTCCCGTTCCGATTACCCATTTCCACGGTTTGAAATATGCAATATAAGAAATTTTATCTTCTGGGGCTTGCCCTTTACGTCTTTCAAATTGATAGTCGACGTATCCTGTAGCTTCAGCTTTTTCAATTTTTATAAATTCGCTCATATAATTTTTACCATTAGCATCAATGGACTTTGAGCGATCTTGTCCAACGATTTCATCTTTTAGGCCATGGGCCATTCCTATACCATTTTGATATGCAAAGAAATAGTCTCCATCACCATATCTTAAAGTTTTAAAAAGCTTTTGAGTTTCAGACTTTGCTTCTTCAAATGTTATTTTTCCAGATTTTACTCTTGTGTCGATATCTCCAAGCATTCCCATAACAACTTCGATCGCCGTTTTGATTTCGATCTTCTTTTGTTCAACGAAAAATTTTTCATAGCTTGGAATAACGTAGAATAGAAGACCGGCTATAATTGGTACAAAGCCGCCGAACACAAGAGTGAGTAACTTGAATTTCAAACTTTTTACTTTCACATTTTTCTCCGATATATTAGTTATAAGCTTATCGATTTAAATTATTTAAAGTTTATCTCTGAATGGTTAAGAAATCTTAAAATTTAATTAAAGGAAATAAGACATGAGTAAAATACAGTTATATTCGCTAGCAACACCTAATGGTCAAAAAGTTTCAGTCGCGCTTGAAGAAATGGGTATTGAATACGATGCACATACAATTAATATCATGAATGGAGATCAATTTACTCCTGAATTTATTTCGATAAATCCAAATTCTAAAATACCCGCAATAGTTGATAATGGACACGCTGTATTTGAGTCCGGTGCAATCCTCTTATATCTCGCAGAAAAGTCTGGTCAGTTTTTGTCATCAGATCCTATCCTAAGGAGTGAAACACTCCAGTGGTTATTTTTTCAAATGGGTGGCATTGGTCCAATGTTTGGACAATTTGGACATTTTTATAAGTATGCAAAAGATAAGTGTGAACATCCCTATCCCGTAGAGCGTTATGCTACAGAGAGTAAGCGATTACTTTCTGTTTTAGATAAGCAATTAGATGGACGTCAATTTCTCGTTGATGAGCAATATTCTATTGCTGATATGGCGATCTTTCCATGGGTGCTTTGTTTGGATAAGTTCTACAATGCTAAAGATTATTTAGAGCTTTCAAATTTTAAAAATATTAACTTATGGCTTACAAGAATTTTGAGTAGAGAAGCAACAAATAGAGGCTTAGGTATTTGCGCAATAGAGTAAGAAGAAGCTGGATGTAGCATGTGCTACATCCCTTCATCCCAAATGTTTTCATAAGTGTATGGGCCATTATCTGGCGTAAAAAATCGACCATTTACATAGCGATAATCTTTGTTAATCCCATCGATTTTCTTAATATCTTCCTGATTCAACTCGAAATCTGATGATTCTAAATTTTCTTTGGCCCGTGATGGTGTAACTGTTTTTGGTATTACAACTGTACCTCGAGCAACAGACCAATTTAAAATTATCTGTGCAGCACTCTTATTGTATTTTTTCGCAAGCTCGAGGACTATTGGATCTTCAATTAATAGCGGCTCATTTGATGCCAGCATTTCTTTTGGCCTTCCCGATGATCCAAGAGGACTATAGCAAGTTAGAGCAATTCCATTTTCAACGCAGAAATTGAGTAAATCAATCTGAGAGAGATAAGGGTGAAGTTCTACTTGGTTCATCGTAGGCTTCACTGTTGCATCTTTTATTAATTGAGATAATTTTTTCTTAGAAAAATTTGAAACACCAAGAGATTTTGCTAGTCCTTTCTTATGAGCTTCTTCCATGCCACGATATGTTTCAATTATTGGAAGCTCTTCTAAAGAGATATAATCTTCTGGGCCTTGTGGAAATCCAATTTCTTTTTTTATGGCAACTGGCCAATGCATGAGATAGAGATCGAGATAATCAAGATTAAGGTCATTTAGTGATTTTTCTAGTGCCGGGATGACGTCATTTCTTTCATGACGATTATTCCAAAGTTTTGATGTGATAAAAAGTTCTTCTCTTGTCACAATGCCTTCACTAAAGACTTCCTTAAGTGCTCGGCCAATTTCATCTTCATTCCCATAAACTGTTGCGCAGTCGATGTGACGGTATCCTAATTTAATAGCCTCTTTGACAATATTATAAACTTCATTTGGACGAGAGAGCCAAGTTCCAAGTCCTATCATTGGAATTTCAATTTCGTTATTTAACTTGAGCTTTTTCATTTTTTCTCCTCGATGTTTTTCATAGTTTAACTAATATCTTCGTGAATGCAATTCCTGATCATATTTATTAAATATAATTTATTTTAAAAGATTTTTAATGTCTGTTACTATATGCACATTATTTAAAACTAAATGGAGATTTCTATGGATAAGAAGAAAGGAACATCAAATAATGATTGGTGGCCAAATCGCTTAAAGCTCAATATTTTACGTCAGCACTCTAATCTGTCTAATCCAATGGATGAGAATTATGACTATGCTAAAGAGTTTAATTCTCTTGATCTCAAAATACTAAAACAAGATATCGAAAAAGTGATGACGACATCGCAAGATTGGTGGCCTGCGGATTACGGTCACTATGGTCCCTTCTTTATCAGAATGGCATGGCATAGCGCTGGAACGTATCGAACAGCAGATGGACGAGGTGGAGCGAGTACAGGTACTCAACGATTTGCTCCGCTAAATAGTTGGCCAGATAATGTGAACCTCGACAAAGCAAGACTTCTGCTTTGGCCAATAAAGAAGAAGTATGGAAATAAAATCTCATGGGCTGACTTGATGATTCTTGCAGGTAACTGTGCTCTTGAGTCAATGGGCTTTAAGACTGCAGGCTTTGCAGGTGGACGTGAAGATGTATGGGAACCTGAAGAAGATATTTACTGGGGAGTTGAGTCAGTGTGGCTTGATGACAAGAGATATTCGGGGAAAAGAGATCTGGAAAATCCACTTGCTGCAGTTCAAATGGGGCTAATCTATGTTAATCCTGAAGGACCAAATGGAAATTGTGATCCCCTGGCATCGGCACAGGATATACGTGAAACATTTGCAAGAATGGCCATGAATGACGAGGAGACTGTAGCGTTAATAGCTGGTGGTCATACATTTGGAAAATGTCACGGAGCAGGAGATCCAAAGAATGTTGGAGCTGAGCCAGAGGCGGCTAATATTGAGCAACAAGGTCTTGGGTGGAAAAATAAAATGGGCACAGGTGTTGGTGTCGATACGATTTCTTCTGGTCTTGAAGGGGCCTGGACAAAAAATCCTATCAAGTGGGATAATAATTATTTTGAAAATCTTTTTGAATATGAATGGGAACTGACAAAGAGTCCTGCTGGTGCTCACCAGTGGAAACCAAAGAATGGTGAGGCTTCTGATAGCGTTCCTGATGCTCATGATAAATCAAAGAGGCATGCACCGATGATGGCCACAAGTGACTTGGCATTGAGAATGGATCCTGTATATGAAAAAATCTCAAGGAGATTCTATGAGAATCCTGATGAGCTTGCAGATGCTTTTGCAAAAGCTTGGTTTAAGTTAACTCACAGAGATATGGGGCCAAAAGCTTTGTATCAAGGAAGTGAAGTTCCAAAAGATGATTTTCTATGGCAAGACCCAATACCAACTCCAAAATATAAATTAATCGCTGACAATGATATCAAAGAATTAAAATCTAAAATACTTGCTACAGGTCACTCTGTTGCAGATCTTGTTTCTGTATCTTGGGCATCAGCTTCTACCTTTAGAGGATCAGATAAGAGAGGAGGAGCTAATGGTGGGCGTTTACGTCTTTCTCCTCAAAAAGACTGGGAAGTAAATCGTCCAGAGATGTTAAGTAAAGTCATTATATCACTAGAAAAAATTCAAAAAGAATTTACGAAAGAAGTATCAATTGCGGACCTTATTGTGCTCGCTGGATGTGCTGCTATTGAAACTGCGGCAGATGGAAAAGTGAACGTGCCTTTTACTCCTGGGCGTGGTGATGCAACTCAAGAGCAAACTGATATTGAATCATTTGCAGTTCTTGAGCCTATTGCTGATGGATTTAGAAATTATACAAAAGGGGAATACTCTTTTTCTGAAGAAGAACTTCTTATTGATCGTGCACAGCTATTAACTCTCACTGCTCCTGAAATGACTGTACTTGTTGGTGGAATGAGAGCTCTTGGAGTTTCTTGTCATGGATCATTTACAAAAACACCAGGAAAATTAACAAATGATTTCTTTGTTAATCTATTGGATATGGGAGTAAGTTGGAAAGAGTCAGCTAAAGATAAGAAAATTTTTGAAGGCCATGATCGAAAAGATGGAAAACTTAAGTGGACTGGAAGTCGAGTTGATTTGGTTTTTGGCTCAAACTCTGAACTACGCGCGATTGCTGAAGTTTACGCTTGTGAAGGTTCTAAAGATCGATTCGTAAAGGACTTTGTTCATGCGTGGACAAAGGTGATGAACCTTGATCGTTTTGATTTAAAAAGATAATAATATAAGGCCACGGATTTCGTGGCCATTTTTATTATAAGCAAATAGGAAGATATGACTCAAAATATTTACTGCATTGGAAGAAATTATCGTGCACACGCAAAAGAACTTGGAAACGAGGTTCCTGATATCCCTGTTGTCTTTTTAGTTACTTCCAGTTCAATACGAAATTTTAATGATTCTCAGTTAGCCTTCGCTAATGAGACTTTTCATTTCGAGGGTGAGCTTATTTTAAAAGTTGGAAAAGATCATCAGCTTGGAGAAAATTATTGTGAAGACTCTATTGAAGCACTTGCGTGTGGAATAGATCTCACTCGTAGGGTAGAACAGAGTAGATTAAAAGAGAAAGGCCTACCATGGACTACTAGCAAGTCTTTTTTTGGCTCTTCAATTGTTGGAGATTTTTATCCAATATCAAAGTTTGAGTCCCTTGACTCAATTGCTTTTGAATTCTATTTAAATGGTGTTTTAAGGCAAAGTGGAAATACACGTGATATGTTATTTTCTTTTCGTGAAATTATTAACTACTTAAATTCATTTTCTCCATTAAAAAAAGGAGACTTGATTTTTACCGGGACTCCAGAAGGCGTTGGTGAAATAATTAAGGGCGATGATTTTAAGTTTGTAATTCCTGAACTTAAAATTATAGAGCAAGGGAAATTGTAAAGAATGATGAATTTTTAATCAAAGTCTTTAATTAAAAATATAAATTCAATTTAACATATGAATGAGTACCTAAGTCTTTTTAATAATTAAACTTTATAAAGAATAAGCGAAGGAAATAGATAACCTCTATGATCTCATCGAAAATAACTAATACACCATTTCCAAATTAAGAGTAATACTTTGCGTATCATTTATTATAAAAAACTAAGGAGCGCAAAATGAAGCCAAGGATTGCCTTGATTACAGCTATGCTTGCACTAACAAGTTGTTCTTCAACAACTAGTGAAACACATAAGATGAATTCACATTTTATGAATGGTGAAGCAAAGCCAAACAACTTTTGGTGGCCAAATGAAATTGATCTCAAGCCACTTCGTCAACATTCGAAAGAATCAAATCCTCTCGAAACTAAATTTAACTATGCGAGAGAATTTCAGACTGTAAATCTTGATGTTCTTAAAAAAGATATCAGAAAAATTTTGACAACATCACAAGACTGGTGGCCAGCTGACTACGGTCACTATGGTCCATTTTTTATAAGAATGGCCTGGCATAGCTCTGGTACATATCGAGTGATGGATGGACGTGGAGGAGCAGGAGGAGGACAGCAACGTTTTAATCCACTTAATAGCTGGCCAGATAATGCAAACCTCGACAAAGCGAGAAGATTGCTTTGGCCGATTAAAATGAAGTATGGGAACAAAGTTTCTTGGGCAGACTTAATGGTGCTTGCTGGTAACGTTTCGATGGAAGACATGGGATTCAAAACTTTTGGATTCGCAGGTGGACGAACAGATGACTGGGAACCTGATTTAGTATACTGGGGACCTGAAACTACAATGCTTGCAAGTCATAAGAGATATCATAGTGGCAGAAAGCTAGAAAAACCTCTTGCAGCTGTGCAAATGGGATTGATCTATGTAAACCCTGAGGGACCTAATGGTAATCATGATCCTCTCGCTGCCGCAAAAGATATTCGTGACACTTTTGGAAGGATGGCAATGAACGATGAGGAAACAGTTGCATTAATTGCAGGTGGGCATACTTTTGGTAAGGCACACGGTGCACACAAGGTTGATAAATGTGTTGGAGGTGAACCAGGTGCTGCAGGTCTCGAAGAGCAAGGTATGGGTTGGAAGAATAAGTGTGGAAAAGGTCATAGTGAGGATACGATCACATCAGGACTTGAAGGTGCTTGGACGACAACTCCAACTCAGTGGAGTATGAACTATCTTGAAAATCTTTATGCTTTTGAGTGGAAGCAGGCAAAATCTCCCGCGGGAGCGGTACAGTGGATTCCTACAGATGAAAATGCGGCAATGTTAGTTCCTGATGCACACTTAAAGGATAAGAGACATGCTCCTATTATGTTCACAACAGACTTAGCTTTAAGGGAAGATCCTATTTATCGTGAGATAACAACAAGGTTTCTTAAAAACCCAAAGGATTTTGAAAATGCTTTTGCAAAGGCGTGGTTTAAATTAACACATCGAGATATGGGACCTCTTGCAAGATATGTTGGAAAAGATAAACCAAAGGAAACTCTTATATGGCAAGATGTAATACCAGCAGTTAATCACAAACTGATTAACAACTCTGATATCGTGTCTTTAAAAAGAGATATTTTAAATTCTGGATTATCTGTTCAAGAGCTCGTGAGAACAGCTTGGGCATCAGCATCGACTTATCGTGGTACAGATATGAGAGGTGGAGCGAATGGTTCAAGGATTAGACTAGCTCCTCAAAAAGATTGGGCCGTTAATAATCCAGTAGAGCTTAAAAAAGTTATAGCAAAACTAACTTCTATTCAAGTAAGTTTTAATAAATCAGCAGTTGGCGGAAAGAAAGTTTCTCTTGCTGATGTTATTGTTCTTGGTGGAGCAGCAGCTGTTGAGAAAGCAGCGAAGAATGCTGGATACAAAAATGTTAAAGTTCCATTTATTCCAGGTCGAATGGACGCAACACAAGCACAAACTGATGTGAATTCTTTTTCATATCTAGAGCCAAAAGCAGATGCATTCAGAAATTACTACGCGCCAGAAGCAAAGAATTCTCCAACGTTTATGCTTGTTGATAAGGCATATATGTTAGAGCTTACTGTTCCTGAAATGACTGTTCTAGTAGGTGGTATGAGAACGATTGGGGCGAATGTTGATAATAATTCTGGTATTTTCACAAAGAGACCTGGTGCCTTGTCAAATGACTTCTTCGTTAATCTCCTTGATATGAAGTATAAATGGACAAAATCTTCAACAGAAGGACTATTTGAAGGTAGAGATCGCAAAACTGATAAAGTTTTATTTACAGCAACACCAGTTGATCTTGCATTCGGATCAAGTGCTGAGTTAAGAGCAGTATCTGAAGTTTATGCTTCAAATGACGGCCGTCAAAAGTTTATTAACGATTTCATTAAGGCTTGGACAAAAGTTATGAGACTCGATCGTTTCGATCTGAGATAAGAATATTTTTGGATACCTGACTAATTATTCTAGTCAGGTATTTCCATTTGGTAGGTAGATCACATGTTAAAACAACTATTTCTAATTTTAGTTTCACTTTCAATTTTTGCTGAAACCTATACTGTCGAAACAATGAATTCCAAAGATGGTCATTCGATGGTTTTTAATCCTAGCTTCTTAAAAATTATGCCAGGAGATACTGTGAAATTTGTTCCTTCGAGCAAAGGACATACATCACACTCAGTTTTTACACCAAAAAATGCAAGGCCATGGTTAATTGAAAATAACAAAACGGGGGAGGTTACATTCAAAGAAGAAGGTGTTTATATCTATGATTGTAAAAACCACTATGTGATGGGAATGAATGGAGTAATTCAAGTTGGTAAGGCTTTGAATCTTGAAGAAGCAAAAAAGTTTTCTAAGACATATCTTAAAAAAGTTGCCATGAAGAAAAATAGGCTTAATAAATCACTGAACATGGTTAAATAAGAGACTCTAAAACTCCACTATAGTGGAGATTCATGACTAATATATTTCTTCTATAGAAATTTAAAAATTGTTAATAATTGAACAATATCCGTCGAAAGGATTCTATCTGGAAATTATTTAGGAGTCTTGAGATGAGTACACAACACAAAGAATTACTTGATATAAATGGAACTATTGATGAGGGTAAGCTTTTAGCAATTGATGCAAATTTTGCTGTCATCGAATTTAGTCCAGATGGTACTATCATCACAGCAAATAAGAACTTCCTTGATTTCATGGGATATGAGCTTTCTGAAATTTTCTCTCGACATCATAAGATTTTCTGTTCGAAAGAGTTAATTGACTCTATTGAATATAAGAAATTTTGGCAAAGTCTAGCTGATGGTCAATCCCAAATTGGTGAGTTTAAAAGAATTACTCAAGAAGGAAGTCATGTTTGGTTACATGCCTCATATACACCGATAAAAGATGATGATGGCAAAGTTGTGAGAGTTATAAAATTTGCTCAGGATATTACGACACAAAAAAATGAAGCTGCGATAAACGAAGGATTGATGAATGCTGTTTCTAAGGCTCAAGCTGTTATCGAATTCAATCTGGATGGTACAATTATAACTGCTAATGAGAATTTCTTAAAAACATTAGGTTATTCATTAGATGAAATACAAGGCAAACATCATCGTATTTTTTGTGAACCTGAATATGAAAAATCTCAAGAGTATAAAGACTTTTGGAGAAAATTAAATAATGGTGAATTATTTAGTGGTGTTTACAAGAGAATTGGAAAGAGTGGAAATGAAGTTTGGATCAATGCTTCTTATAATCCGATATTTGATGCCGATGGAAATGTTTTGAAAATTGTTAAATTTGCTACCGATGTAACAGATAGCAAAGTTAGAAATGCCGATTTCGAAGGGCAATTGCAGGCCATCGACCTTTCTCAAGCAGTTATTGAATTTGATTTAGAAGGTAAAATTCTAAGAGCAAATAGTAATTTCTTAAAAACTATTGGTTATAGTCTTGAAGAAATTAAAGGTAAATATCACCGAATGTTTTGTGATGATGAACATTCAAATTCAGTCGAGTATAAGCAGTTCTGGCAAAAGCTTAGAAGTGGTGAATTTGATGCTGGAGAGTATAAGCGTTTAGCTAAAGGTGGAAAGGCTGTTTATATTCAAGCTTCTTATAATCCAATAAGAGATGTGAATGGAAATGTTTATAAAGTTGTGAAATACGCAACGGATTTAACAAAAGAAAAAGAATTATATAATAATCTTGTAAATACATTTGACCAAGCAACTGAAGAGTTGAGACATTCTGCTCAGGGGCTTGCTTCTGCGGCTACTCAAATGAGTCAAAATGCAAACTCGACACTCGAACAATCAAACCTGGCATCTGATTCGACTCGAGAAGCAACAGAAGGTTTAGCAAATGTTTCTGCAAGTACAGAAGAGCTTTCTGCTTCGATTATTGAAATAACAAAATCTTCAAATAAAGCCTCTGATTTTTCAAATGAGGCTAAGAAGAAATCAGAGTCTGCAAATGAAACGATAAAAAATCTCGGCTTTGCCTCTGAAGATATTGGAAATGTTGTTAAGGTCATTAGTTCAATTGCTCAACAAACAAATTTACTCGCGCTTAATGCAACGATTGAAGCTGCAAGAGCTGGAGATGCGGGTAAAGGATTCTCAGTTGTTGCAAATGAAGTTAAAGAACTTGCAAAGCAAACAGCTGTCGCTACTGAAGAAATTTCAAATAAAATTATTAATGTACAGGCCTCGACAAACTTAGCAGTAAGTTCAATCGCTGAAATCTCTGAGATTATCGATCAGTTGAGTCAAATAGCATATTCAACAGCTACAGCAGTAGAAGAGCAGAGTGCAACAACGAAAGAGGTTAGTCGCATTCTTGCTGAGTCAAACGGAAATATGGAAAATATCTCAAGTGTGATCCATGAAGTTTCTAGTGCGGCAAGTGAGAGTTCTCATGGAGCAGCGAAAACGCTGAACTCTGCAGAGCAACTTAATGAATTAGCAGAGAAGTTAAAAGTATTGATTGAAAAAGCGAAGTCGGCATAAACTTTATTTCTAAAAATCCTTCTTCATTGAGGTTCTTGATTGTATGATGAATCTCGACTTTTGTAAGTCTTACTGTAGATGGGAATAGAATGATGAAGAGAATATGTCTTGTATTACTTGTATTAAGTTTTACTAGTTGCACAGCCGGAAACGTCGACAATATTAAGGAGATTAAAGCTCCTTTTGATGGAAGAAAATTTAATAATATCGAACCATTCGAAGACAAAGGATTTTTTAGTCTTTTGAAGTGGCGTTTTACTTCAAAGTCAGGGAATTGGAAGCATGTAGAAGATCAGAAGTTTTTTAAGCCTTCTGCTCAAAGGTCACAACGTCTAAAAATGACGATGATTGGACACTCTACCGTGCTTATCCAAATCGATAAGATAAATATTTTAACTGATCCTCATTTCTCTAAACGTGCCTCTCCCTTTTCATGGGCCGGTCCTGAGAGAGTCATTGAGCCTGCGATTAGATTTGAGGATCTTCCTCCAATTGATCTTGTGCTGATTAGTCACAATCACTATGATCATCTTGATATACCGACACTAAAAAAATTAAATGAAAAGTTTTCTCCAACATTCCTTGTAGGCCTGGCCAACAATAAACTTCTAAGTGCCGAGGGAATTAGTAATGTTCAAGAAATGGATTGGTGGGACAGTATAGACTTTAAAGGAATTAAAATTCATTTTACTCCTGTTCAGCACTGGTCAGCTAGGGGGGGCTTTGATAAGCGAGAAACCTTGTGGGGGGGGTTCTATATCGAAGCGAGTAAGAAGATTTATTTTGCAGGAGATACAGGGTATGGCAAAGTATTCAGTATGATAAATAAAAAATACGGAGATCTTGATATTGGGCTTATTCCTATCGGAGCTTATGAGCCAAGGTGGTTTATGAAGAGTGCCCACGTTAATCCTGAAGAAGCTGTAAAAATATTTAAAGATTTAAAATTAAAGAAAGCGCTAGGGATTCACTTTGCTACATTCAATGGCCTTACTGATGAACCAAAACTCAAGCCTGTCGAGGATTTGAAAGAGGCCTTGAAAAAGATGAATATTAAAAAAGCTAACTTTTTTGCTCCAGATTTCGGAGAAGAATACGATTTTTAAAAAAGTTATTCTCTGTAAAAAATAAAAAGTTAGATCATCTTCTTAGGAGGTATTGTCGTGTCTCTTTCATCGTAAATTGAGTGTCCTATAATATTTTCAATGAGGTCTTCAAGTGTGATAATCCCTAAAAATGTTCCCGAGTCATTAATAACTGCAGCGATATGTGCCTTCATTGCTAATAGTCTTTCAAACAATGAATAACCGCTAGTCTTATCAGATAAAATTAAGATATTTCGAGTAATCTCAAAGATAGTTGTTTCTTTTTTATCAATATAGGTTTGAAGGATTTGTTTTCTCATCACATATCCTTTCACATCATCTTTGCTGACTCCAAAAACGATTAAACGAGAGAATGTATTTTCTTCATTTATTACTTCGTAAGCTTCTTCAACTCTAAGATCTGATCGGACTCCACTAACTATTTTCGCCGGTCTTAAGATATCTTTAAGCTTTATGTCCTGAAACTTTAGTAATGACTTGAGAATTTTTAATTCGTTTGCTTTGATCGCCCCTGACTCTAATCCAAGCTCCGCCAGTGCTGGGATTTCTTCTCGAGTGATTCCCTCTTCTTCTCCACCTTTAATTATTTTTGAAATTTTAGCTGTAATCCAAACTATTGGATAAGAAAGTACAATCATTGGCCTAAGTATAAAATAACTTATTGGTAAGAGTGATTTCCAACTTCGAGCACCAATTGACTTTGGAATAATTTCGCTAAAAAATAAAATAATAAACGTTAATACAGCTGAGAAAAGAGCGAGGTACTCATTACCCCATAGTTTTTGTGCTTCAGCACCTGCTCCAGCGGCACCTATTGTATGAGCGATGGTATTAAAAGTTAGAATTGAGGCCAAGGGTTTTTCAACGTCTTTTTTCAAGTAGCTTACTTGTTTATAGAGGATAGGTTGACTATCTTTTAAGGATGAGAGAAAGCTCGGAGTTACACTTAAGATAACTGCTTCAAGCATCGAGCAAATAAAGGAAACAAAAACTGAAAGTGAAATATAAAAAGTTAGCATAGTAAGTAATATTAACATATAAATTGTTAACTGCTCCAGTTAAATGGGGACAGCACTCACCAGAAATTAGCTACTTACTTACCGAAAATGCTGTGTTTGACGCTCGAATGATAATGATTTCTGGCGGCTCAAAAATTATCGAAAATTTTGCGTTTAATACTGTGATTTTATTAAATCATGCCAATTTCTGTCCCCATTTTACTGGAGCAGTTAGTAGCGAATGACAAGGGCAAGCTGGGCCATGAGTAAAGTAGTAGCTTAATACGGGAACTAATCCTAAATAAGACCCTAAGAATATAAAAAATAGATTTCCATATACTTTATGCATGTTTCTTGTCTTCGTTTTTGATTAAAATTAACAAGGTACCGATTATTATAGTAGGTGCATAAACCAAAGGGATATCCACGTAAAAATGTTCTATCGCAACAAAACCCCTGAGAGTATCAAGTACATGAACTGAAGCATGGCCTAGATACCATAGAAAAATAATAAGAAGTGCGCTTTTTCTTGAAGATTTAATGAAAGCAGCCTTGACGGAAATAATTCCGAACAAAACAAAGATACAAGCAAGATCTCGAATTAGGTGTTCATTCATTGGTCCAAAGTCTGGGATTCTCCCAGGGAGGTTCAGGTACCAGTGATTAGGGTTTGCAAGCATCCATAATCCATTTGATAAGTTGCCTACAGCGATGAGAAGAAATAGGGCTTTCCATTTAAAATTGTCATTCATAGTTACAAAATTGTTGCGAAGGTTTGATTAAGGATATATTGTATCCTTAATTAAAGCAAGGGGAATTTATGAGAAACTGTCTTATTTTAATATCGAGATTATTTTTAGCGATGGTTTATTTATGGGTAGTGGCAGATCGATTAGGCTTTTTGGGGAAAGTTGGAAATACAGGGGTCGTATGGGGAGACTTTGATACATTTTTAGATTATACGGCCACATTAAACCCTTGGTTCTCACGAGGCTTGTCTAATATATTGGGTTATTTTGTAACAATTATTGAAGTGGTTTTCTCTGTTTTGTTTTTGTTGAAAATTCGTCTTAAAGAAACGGCGCTTGCAAGTTTTTCTATTTTATCGATTTTCACTATAAGTATGATTTTCTCTCTTGGAATAACGGAAGGCTTAGAATTTATTCTATTTACGGTAGTGCTTATGGTGATATCATGGTTTATTTACGTAGATGGAAAAAATAAAGTTAAGTGATTTCATTGTTAATCCAATCTTCAGAAAGTTTCATGACTTCAGCTGAGACTTGACCATCAACCTCTACAACCAGGTCGGACAATTTTTTTTCACTAAGGACTCGTCTCCATGCTTGATCTGCTTCAAACATAGTCTTGGCAACTACACATATTGAATCAGATTTTTTAGGCTTCTTTGTTAGGCAGGGATTATTAAATCTTATTTCCTGACAATTAAACGTTTTCTTTCTACCTTCAATTGCTTCAACAATATCTAATAGATTAATTTGAGAAGAAGGTTTGGCTAATTTATATCCACCCTTTGGCCCAAGTGTTCCTTCAATAAGTCGAGCTGCCGCGAGGGCTTGCATTGCTTTTGAGAGGTATTCCTTGGGAATACCATGAAATTTTGCGAGTACTTGAGTTGGAATATAAATATTAGCTGGGACTCTCGCTAAAAGTTCCATACAATGTAGTGCCCATTCAACTTTATTACCTAATTTCATTTTTAAGATCCATAAAAACAATTAACAATTAACAAGAATAAGAGATATCTTCTCTTAAAACAAGCTATGCTTTCTATTATAAATGACTTTACTGGGATAAATAGGCCTTAAGATTCGATCGAGTTTCGACCGAGCTTATTTATTTCCATTCAAAGCTTCCGTCTTCTTTCGGCAAAGAATATGGATTGAAAGCGACTTCCCAAAGAGTATCGTCCGGGTCTGAGAAGTAGCCAGAGTAGCCCCCCCAAAATACTTCCTGAGCTGGCTTTATTATTTTTGCACCAAAAAGTTGAACTTTTTCTAGAATCGAGTCAACTTCTTCCTTAGTATCTGTGTTATAGGCTAGAGTAAAAGGAGAGAGACCACTGGAGTTAAGTGCGGCCGTGATATCATCTTCTAATTTCTTTTTTGGAAAAAATACCAAAGCCATTCCAACTAAATTAAAACCTATAATATTATCTGCATTTTCCTCAGTTGCAACTTTCCAGCCTAAATTTTCATAAAACTTTCGGGAAATTTGGATGTCATTTACACCTAAAGTTAAAATAGTTATTCGTTGTTTCATAGCAATATCTTAATATAGGGTACTTATTAAATATAGTTGAATTTGTGTGTCAATCTCACTCTTGAGGTTCCACCAAAAAAATGAGTCTTTCTTGTTCGAGTTAAATACGAAAAGTGCCCACATATCAGCTAATATTATTATACTTAATACTGGAATTGGGGATAGGGTGACTGGGAGTATTCAAAGACATTTGGCCATGAGAATTTTTCTTCTTCAATTTCAAAGGTTAGTTTTTTCATTGATATTTGATCATAGCTATCACATCCATCATATTGATCATAGTGAATAGTATCTTGATAGAGGCTTCCCTTATATAGCTGGAAATTATGTCTCGTGAAATTTGAGTTATTCGATAGTAGCAATTGAGTTGTTTCATCCTTAAACTTAATATTTATAAAATTAGGCCCAAAAGAGATAATTTCATATTCTTCTTTCTTGATCTCTATTCTAGAAATACGTTGTATGTTAATGACCTCATACCCGGGGTATCCTCCACAGCCAGAAGCATACGAATTAATTGATAAAAAAAGTAATTGGGTAGTAATGATAATAAATTTCATAAATCCTCCATAGTTTTAAGGGATATTATGTATTTATATTACATATGTATAATTGATATATTGACTAGAATATATTCCTTTTGTATATGGATATTATGAGGTTTGAGCTTAATCATTTAAAATATTTTTACCACACAGTTATCGAAAATAGTGTGACAGGAGCAGCAGACAAGCTTTGTGTTCAGCAGCCTGTTGTCAGTAAAATGATTAAGATTCTAGAGGAGGATCTTGGTCAAGAATTGTTTCTAACAATTGGAAGAAAGAAAGTCTTAACAGATCTCGGACAGAAAGTATTTCGGCATTGTGAAAATATATTTCAAGAATCACGTAATATTGAAAATCTTTGCTTTAATGAAGAAAGCGTTGCTCCAAGGATGATTCGCATTGGAGGAGCTGAGCATCTGTTAAGTTTCTTAGTAAAATCAAGAAAAAATAATTTCTTAAAATTATGTGGAGATACAAGTTTAGTGCTAAATGCTAGCAGTTTTGGTGAAATGATTAGAGACCTAGAAAATGAGCATTTAGATGCTGGTCTATGTTTGTACATGCCTTATGTTTCAGATAAAATAGCAATTTTAGAGGAAGTCGAAGTGAGGCATCACCTTGTCGTTCACAAAAACTTTAAGAGTGCTGAGAATGTTTTGAATTCATTTATTGGCTCACGAGAGATTGATTATAAAAAGACAAAAAGTTTTCCGGCCTTAAGACATCACAAAGAAAAGTATCCTGATGCTAAAATTGAGCATTCTTCCAACTCACTTGAGCTTCATAAAGAACTTATTCGTAAAGGTTTTGGTGTTTCTATTTTGCCAAACTTTTTAATTGAAAAAGAATTAATAAATGGGTCATTTGTTGATCTATATCCACAGAAAGAATTCGTTTGGAATTTAAAAGTTCTTATCAATAAGGATGTGAAGGTTAGATCCTTTTTAAAAATGATATTTGACAAGAATTAGAAGTGAATCCAAATATTGTAGTTTTGCTGACTTGTATCGATGAGAAAAAATAGATAAATAAAGGCGGCTTGTTGGGATCTGTCGGAGGACAAAAAATGGCGGGCTTCAAGAAATTAGTCGAACTTTATGATCACAAATCTTGCATAACATTTTACGGCATGATCTGAAATTTATATTGCGCTAAAGGTATATACCGGTATATACTAGTGCAATGAGGTTAGAGATATTAGTTAAAGAGTTAGTGAAGCAGAAGATTAGTTATATGATTGTAGGTGGTTATGCAGTTAATTTTCATGGTTTTTCAAGAAATACTGTTGATATTGATTTGGTCATAAAGTTTAGTCTCTCGAATTTAAAAAAAATGGAAAAACTCTTGCATGGTATGGGGATGATTTCGAGACTTCCAATAGACGCTGTATCTGTTTATAAATTTAGAGAAGAGTATATTAAAAATAGAAACTTAATTGCTTGGAATTTTTATAAAAGTGATGATCCGACACAGCAAGTAGATATTTTGATAACTCATGATGTGGGGGACTTTAAGTCTGAAATGTTTCGAGTTGGGGATTTCAAGTTTAGGGTAATATCTAAAGACGACCTTATAAAAATGAAAGAAAAGTCTGGGCGAGAAAAAGACCTCATTGATATCAGGGAGCTCAAGAAGTGAAAGATGCAACAAAGCAAATAGAATGGCTTGAAGCAATGAGAGAGTTAAATCGCGCTAAAAAGGTCGAAAAGCTAAAGCTTATATCGATTAAGATTGACCCTGTGCTACTGCGCGCTTTCAAACTAAAATGCGAAATGAACAAAAGACCATATACAACAGTGATAAAGGAGCTTATGGAGGAGTTTTTGAATAGTTCTGAATAGGAGATAACCATTGAAAATATCGTTATCTTATTTGAGAGACTGATTTATAATTTCCAAGTCAGGTGCTAAGTCCGCAATCTGATATCAGTGGGGATTTCTGATTTTGACTTTTGCCCACACTGGACCGAGAACATCGGATATTTTCTAAGCTATTCTTTTTATATTTTTACGGACAAGCCTCGTGTTCTCGTCCAAACGAGACTTTTGGCGAAAAAAAAGACCGCTTGTTGGATCTATCGGAAGTCAAAAAATGGCGGGAGCGAAGGGACTCGATAGCCAGACTTAAGCTTTTAACGTCTATCGAGATTCCAGTGCTTTACGTGATCTTAACTTCTAAAAAAGATTAATAAAATAATTAGATTATGGAGTATTTACGATAAATCAGTTAGTTATATATAGTTAACTTCCAAAAAATATGTTATTTTGTAGTTATGAAAAAAGTAGAGCTAATATATAGTAAAACGAAAGTAGATAAGTCTGGAGAAGCTCTCAAGAAGAATGGTCTTGAAAAAGAAGAGAGGCAGTCTTGGTTGGAGGTTCTCTCTAACTGGCGCTCTTTCCATGTAATGCCATTAGATACTTTTGCAAAAGTTCTAAAGAAAAGAGTCAAGAAGGTGAGTCCAAATGGAATAATTGCTCAACGACTCAAAAGAACTCCGTCAATATTATTAAAGCTCAAGAAACATGGAACAATGAGACTTTCTACAATGCAAGATGTTGGTGGGCTTAGGGCAATTCTTGATAATACAGCAGAGGTCTATGAGCTTGTCGAGACATATACTAGGGCAAAGAGTAGGCATGAACTTTTCTCTTTGGATGACTATATTATAAGGCCCAAGAGTGATGGCTACAGGGGCATTCACTTGGTTTATAAATTGGCAAAAGATCCAAGTATATTTTTAGAAATACAAGTTAGGTCAAATTATCAACATATTTGGGCAACTGCGGTAGAAGTATTTGGAACATTGAAAAATAGCTCTTTCAAGTCTGGGTTTGGAGATGAAGAATGGCTAGATTTTTTTAAAATACTGAGTTCATGTTTTGCTTTAAAAGAAGGCTCGAATATTATGGGGCTTCATAAGAGCTTGTCTGTTGATGAGTTACTAGATGAGGCTAAAAGGTATATAGAAAAGCTTAAAGTTATTGAGCAGCTAAGTGTTTATACTGCAATCTATAGAGTAGTCTCAGAGAAGAGTTCAGACAGGGGAAGACGAGGAGGCTATAATTTAATAACTCTTGACTCTACTAAAAGTACAATCGAAATTAAATCATTTGGTGTTAATCAAACTGAAGCGGCTACCGCTTCTTACTTGAATTTAGAGAATGAATTCTTTAATAACTCGAATGTAAATGTGGTTCTTGTAAATACAGGTGATATTAAAAAACTTGAAGTGAGCTTTCCAAACTATTTTATGGATGCAAAAAAACTTGTTATTCACTTGTCAGAAATCATAATGGATAGATTTCTTTAAAATAGTTCTCGATCCAATATTTACGATAAAAAGACCGCTTGTTGGGGCTATCGGAAGTCAAAAAATGGTGGGAGCGTAAAGACTCGGTACCAAATTATTTAATAACTGTAAGTGCGATGTTAATGACTTCTTCCAATTCTTTTCGTGGAGTATCGTTTAAGATTTGAATGTTTATTCCTGCATGGAGAGTGGCTAGATATTTAGCTAAATATTTTGGTTTGAATTGGCAGTCATAGTTACCATCTTTTATCGCTCTTCTAATTCTTTTGTTTAAAACCTCTTCCATGTCGAGCCTTACCTGCAACAAAAGTTTACTTGCTTTGTCATCGTTATTGGTCCTTAATGCACCATGAATGGCCAGGCATCCTTTTGCCTTTTTGTTGCTTGTTGCAAATATAATTACCTGTTCAAAGAAAGATTTTATGGCATCTTTGAAACTGTCTTTGTTTAATGATTTGAGCGCAACCTCATACTTAAATTTTTCACGATATAGATTCACTACTTTTTCAAAAATTTCTTCTTTGCTGCCAAAAGTTGCATAAAGTGAGGGTTTATTAACACCTGTGATTTCAACAAGTGATAATGTCGAAAGCGCATCATAACCCCTGGCCCAGAATGCGTCGAGAATTCTAACTAGAATCTCTTCTTCTTTGAATTGTTTTGGTCTACCTCTTGTGTTTTTGGTGTTTTCAGTCACTTAGCATCCTTTGAGATATTTTTTGTACCAATCAGTAAAAAATTATTGCACTTTTTTTACTTTTGAGTCAATAATGTTATTTATGTACCGATTGGTACAAAAGTATGGGGGGAATATGACAATTAAGCTAAATCATAAAATTAAAGATCATCCAACCGTCTTAAAGATTAAGAGTGGAGCAGGATTAGAAAATAAAAAGAAACCACTTTCTCTCCATGAACTTAGAAATTTCTCTATGCCACTATTTGCAGATGACTTGGGTATAGTAAGTATTGAAAGAGCTGAAGTTAGTGACCAAGTTACTTATATAAAAAAAGCATTACCATCTGCAAAGACACTTATAAGTATTGTTCATAAGCTTAATCCTGACGCAATTCGCTCCCCTTATCGCTCAATTGCGAATACTGAATTTCATCATAATTATGAGCAGGCAAATGAGAAATGTCGTCACATTGTCGATTTTTTAATACAGCATGGAGCACAAGCGATTGCGCCAGCCTCTGGCTTTCCAATGGAAATGGATGAGTATCCTGGTCGTACTTGGGTGGTTTCGCATAAGCCAGTAGCTGTAGCCGCAGGACTAGGGCAAATGGGAATTAATCGCAACATCCTTCATGAGAAGTTTGGAAACTTCATTAATCTTTCAACAATTATTACAGACATGGAATTTGTCGAGGAGTCTATTCCGATTAACTTCAATCCTTGTGTTGGATGTAGGCTTTGCGTGAAAGCTTGTCCTGTTGGTGCAATTTCACCAGATGGCACATTTAATTTTTCTACCTGCTTAACCCACAACTATAATGAGTTTATGACAGGCTTTAATACTTGGGTTGATACTATCGTAAATAGCAAGAATTCTAAGGAGTTTGGACAACATTACTCACAAGCTGAGAACGCTTCAATGTGGCAAAGTCTTTCCTTTAAAGCGAATTATAAAGCTGCTTATTGTATGGCCGTTTGCCCTGCAGGTGAGGAGGTAATGCCTCTATATTTATCAAATAAAGAACATTTTAATAATGATATTGTTCGTCCATTGATTGATAAAGAAGAAACACTTTATGTTCTTAAAAATAGCGATGCCGAAGTACATGCCAAGAAGTTTAAAAATAAAAAAATTAAAATTGTTCGAAATATAAAAGCTGTCAAAGATGTTAATACATTCCTACGAGGACTTCCAATTTTTTTTCAACCTCTGAGAAGCAAAGGATTTGATTTTTCAATTAAATTTAAATTTACAGGGAATGAGTCCTTAACAAAGGTTGTTACAATAAGAAATGAAAAAATTATGGTTACTGATGAAGCGGAGATAATTGATCTAGAGATTAGCATATCTTCTGATGACTGGCTTAAGTTTATAAAAAAGGAAATTGGTCTTCTAAAATTATTATTTTTAAGGAAGTTAAAATTTAAGGGAAAGCTAACACATTTAAAGAGCTTTGGTAAATGTTTCCCGTAGTAAGCTTGAAAGTATTGGAGCGAAAAAATGAAAATAATAATTCTATCACTTAATTTCTTATCAATTTTTTTACCTGGTTTTGTGGCCAAAGCATACGCCAAGTTATTTCAGTCACCAAAAAGAAGTGATACAGGATTAAGCACTTTTAATGAGCAAGAAAAATATAAACTTGAATATCATGATGGTATTGCATTCCATTGTTGGAATCCAAATGCTGAAAAAATAATTTTACTTATGCATGGCTGGGAGGGCAATTCGAGTAACTTTAGTTTGTTTATCTCAAATCTTGTTCAAGAAAAATTTCGGATTATTTCTATTGATGGTCCAGGGCATGGGCTCTCAAAAGGGAAAAGAGCTAATCCATTTATTTTTGCAAATGCTATTGTGAGAGCATCTAAAATCTATGGGCAACCTTATGCACTGATTGGTCATTCTATGGGAGCTGGAGCTGCCGCTTTTGCAGTATCCCAAAAAATGATATTACCAGAAAAGTTACTTCTTGTAGCCTCTCCATCTGATCTTAAGGGAGTGCTTTTTAGATTTAGTAAGATGGTTGGTATGAGTGCTTCACTTTTTTCTGCTTTTTTGAAAGAAATGAAGAAACAAACTGGAAGTGATGCTGAAGATATTAATCCACGTAAGTTAGGACAGCTATTGAAGAATGTCGATGGACTCATTTTACATTGTCGTAATGATAAAGAAATTCCATTTGAAGAATCTGTTGAGTTAAACAAGCACTGGAAAACGAGTAAACTTGTGCAGATAGATAATCTTGGTCATAGAAGAATTTTAAAAGACGGCAGCGTAAGTAAATTAGTTTCTGACTTTATTAAGAATAATTAAGACTAAGTGAAGTGAGTGGACTTCTATTTCAATTCATTATCTGAAAAAAGGCAAAAAAAAGCCAAGTGAGTTAAGCTGGGCTTTAAATATCTTTCTTCGAAGAAATTAAAATGGAAATGGCTGGAGCGAAGGGACCCTTGTCCGATCTCGATATTTTCTAAGCTATTCTTTTTATATTTTTAGAAGGAAGTAAAAATGATCTTTTGAGATCATTTTTTCGGACAAGCCTCGGCCTTCAGGCCTCGCGTTCTCGTCCAAACGAGATTTTTGGCGAAAAAAAAGACCGCTTGTTGCGATCTGTCTGCAGTAAAAAATGGCGGGAGCATCGTCAATTCAATAATTCCAACCAGTTAATGCTCAGTTTTTCCGACTATCGGAAAAGTTAAATTTAGCAAATTTTTTTTAGACCTTCAAGGATTTTTCCATTTGAAAGCTCCTATCAGGTCTAAAAAAGTATTGAGTTAGATGCTTTGTCTTTGTCTGAACGAAGCAAAGTCAATGACATTCTCACTTAGCTTAGGTTTTGGTGTGTGCTTTTTGACTCGGGTGTTGTCAGCCGTAATTCTTTCTACTGATTCCTCAAATTCGTCTTCGTCGTCAATGTCCGAAAGCTCAGTTGCGTTGCAGTAGGTCAGATTATTGAATTTTGCATTAGGATCAAAGGCCTGATCTTCTTGAGTGAAAAACTTAAGGCCTTCAGTTGCACCTTGAATCAAAATCCCAGCCTTTCTGATGTAGATACGCATGGTTTCTTCATCTTTCCATCCTCCCATCATCATCACTTGATCTTTAGGAACGCCCATTCCAAGAAGCTGAGTCGCCCAACAAGCTCGCAAAGTGTGAAACTTAATGGATTTCAAACCGTATTGCTCACAAAAATTTCTGATGACTTTTGCTTGCTCTCCACGCTTCCAATAAGTGTGTTCAGGAAACAGTCTTTCTCCATGCTCATCACGCCCAAAATTGGCCGATTGAAGATAATCACGAAGCCACCAATAATATTCACTATTGATGGTGACTTGTCTTGTTTCTCCATTTTTAGGTAGGCCATACTTTTTTTGTCTTTGCTGCCAAGATCGGTTGATATGAATTATCCCGTAACTTTTTCTTCTATCCCCATCGGGAAGTTTATCAAGTTCACGGGCTGTCGCTAGTGGAACTAATTCAATATCATCTTTTCTTAGGCCCTCAAGTTCACCTGAGCGTGCGCCAATGTGCAAGTCAGTAAACCAAACGGCTTCCCAAGGGTGTTCGATTTCGCGGGCCTTACTTAGAAATTTTACGATCTCAAAGTAATTGAGAATTTCTTTTTCTTTATTAGCCTGATTGACTCGATCACCTTCGCAAAGTATCTCAACAACTTTTGCAGGAGAATTAAGGCTACCAGAGATTTTTCTTTCTTCAAGGCCCCATTTCCAAATTTTGTTGATTGTCCGTTTAAGTTCTGTTCTTACATTGATACTTGCACCACAATTAAAGGCTTCCATCATTACTTGTCTAGCATCACCTGAAGTAATTTCTTGGACAGGTAAAGTCATCCAAGATTCAGTATAATTGTAAACTCTTGCAACATGATCTCTTAACGTATCATCATTAAATGATCGACTTGGAAATTTTTTCCAATATGTTTGAAAAGCCTCAATTAGTTCTCCCCATGTGATGCTTACAGATTCTTTTTCTGTCACATTTCTAATGACCCTTTCTATCCATCTATCTCTAAGTTTTCTAGCAACATCAAGATCACTTATAAGTTCACCATTTACTCGAAGTATTCTTTTATCCTGTCTTGCAGAATTTTTTTTAGAACTTTTCTTAGAAATATAAATTCGATAGAAAGTGGAACCATCTTTTTCATAAGAATGGATGTATTTTTCAATTTTTTTAAATTTCATCTTAATACCTCTCTAATTTTTGGAGGCATCGAGTAGTGCATTTAATTCTCGTCTATTGAAGTACAGTCGATTATGAAACTTTCTGGCTTTGAGTTGTCCTCGATAAACCATGTTCCTAATTTGTCCTACGCTTGTGCGAAGGTACTTAGCTGCATCTTCACTTCTAAACCATGTTAAATTGTCAAAGAGCTTTACTTCATCCTCTGATGAAGTCTTATATTGTTTAATCATATCAGTTCCTTTGGGCTTTGAGAGGTCGGAAAATGACCTCGGGTGAAAAAAATTGGAAGAAAAAAAGGTGTAAAATTAGGAGTTTACAGAGGTAAGAATGAATATTTTTACTATGAGCTTTGAGATGGTGAATTTTGCTTCAAAAGAAGCCCAAAATATTCATCCTTAGAAACTTGTCCGTTTTGTTTGCAATACTCCTGATAGGCAACTTCTAGTCGATCAGCATTTGATAATGTTGATTGCTTTATTTCTTCAAGGTGTTCGTCACTTAGAAGTGAAAGTAATTTTTGAATCACATCATCAGGTTTTACTTTTCTTCCAAGAGGCTTTTTATTTAATTTGGTCAAAATTGTTTTAAGATTTTTTGCCGTTGTTTTGTGAACTCTTATGGCCACAGTATTTAACGGAACTCTCTTGGTAATTCTTGGGGCGACTTTATCTTGTTCCACTATAGTTATCTCCTAATTGTTTAAAGATTGATTGATACGTTTTTGAGAAATTTTGAAATAGGATTTATCAAGCTCAATACCGATGAAATTTCGATTTAATTTCATGCTGGCCTTTCCTGTTGTTCCTGCTCCCATGAACGGATCAAGTACAGTATCTTGTTGATTTGACCATGAAAGAATATGATCTTCGGCAAGTTGTTCTGGAAACATGGCAGGATGTTCAAAAGCGTATTTATCTGTGGTCGTTTTCATATAGCCATTATTGATCTGCCAGATATTTGTCCGCGTACCAAATTTACTAACGCTCTTAATTCTTTTCAAAGTTAGTGAACCATCTCGTTGTCGCTCAGAACCTTTAAGCTTTTCTCCTGCACATTTGTTTTCTCTGTCTTTGATAGGATTAAAAGTTTTTGGCCTTCCTTTTGTGAAAACAAACATATATTCAAAAACTTGTTGATAACGATTTGTCATCGGAAATTGAAAGCCACATTTTTGATAAATCATGGTGTCGTGGAGATTGAAGCCTATGTCTTTGAAGTAGAGAGCTTGACGAAAACTTGTGCCGCTTTCACTTCCTTTTAAAACAGCATCACCAACAACCCAAACAATAGTGCCACCATATTTGAGAACTCTGTTAAGTTCGCTAGCAATTTCTTTAAAGTCTTCAAAAGTGAATGGCTTTTGATTGTTATATGTCCGCAAATTGTCATAGGGGGGAGAAGTGACGACGAGATCAATGCTATTTGATTTAATATTCTTTAAAAGATTTTTGCAGTCTCCATGCAATAGAGATGCGTGTCCATTACCTGAATGGATTTTGTGTGATTTCATGTGAATGTCCTTTGGATTTTTTTATTGAAGTTAGGTAAAAGAAAGATCGAAATTTATGAGAGATCGACAGCCATCAGCTCAGGAGTAGTTAAAAGTTGTTCTTGCTTCCATGTCTTAAAGACGCCTATCTTTTTCCATTCGCAATAATAGTCATTGATCGCAGTTTTTGAGCCGTATTCCTCTGGCATTTCTCTCCATGTAACTCGGTTGCCTTTGACGAATAAAATTCCTTCAAAAACCTGTTTTAGATTTAAGCGTGGTCTACCTCCCTTGGTTGATAGTTGGTAATTAGGTAAAAAATGAGCAAGACGAGTCCACAACTCGTCAGAGATTGAAAAATGTTTCATGTGAATGTCCTTTGATTGATAGAGGGATTTACGTCCGAGAACGCGCGTGAGATTAGCTAGGTTAGATGATCTAACCTAGCTAAGTTTTGATTTGATTAGGCTGAGAGGAACGGGATGAACCCAAGAACAATTAGAACAAATAGGCCTTGATTTTTTGAAAAAACACCAAGCAAAAAAAGGAAGCCAGAAAATAATCCACAGAGGTAAAAAGAACAACGGAAAGAAGCCAAAGAAACAAAGCCATTTTTCTAAAGTCTTAGGGTGTTTCTTGGTTTTTCCAATATGTCCGCATTGACTGCAATGATAGACTGTTTTCATTTGTCGTTATCCTCAAAAGAAATGCAGTCCATGACTTTGTTTACTTCTGTTTGTAGGTCTTGCATTTCTGTCCGAAAATTTGTCCATGTCTGGGGCATTTCATCATCAAGTGCATTGAAATTTTTCTCCCTTAACAGCATGACTTTTAAAATTGTTTCTTGAACATTGGCCAAGGCCTTGTCTATAATTTGTAAATTCTTTAAAATTTCTTGAGAAGTTTTCATTTTAGGCCACCTCCTTTTCTGCCGATTTTTTTATATCCGTAATGTCTGCATAGGCGGTTTTCCATTGTCCTTTTTCCCAAATCCAATTTTCAAAAGTAACAGTTTTTTGATTTACTCTAACGACTGGATACCAAGTGCCTCTGTACTTAACTAGATCACCTTTTGAAATCGTAGAGGGGGAAGGAATAACTTTCCCATTCTCGGCCCTCTCTTGCATTACTTCATTTAAAAGACCTTTGAAATAGTCTAATTTTTCTGTGACTTCTTGTTTTCTTGAATCGTAGTCCGATAACCTTAATTTATTTTTTTCAATTTTTCTAAGTCTTGCCTCGTTTTCCTCAATGCGGTTATTTAGATAAGTAGGGTTATATTTTTGTTTTTCTACTTTCCAATTGATATGAGAGATTCGGTTTTTATAGTGATCTGCTTTGTCGCTTTCTTCGATGCTTCTTCTCATTCGATTATCAATTTTTTCCAACTCTCTGCGGTGGCGTTTTTCTGAGTGGTGACCAACTAAAATAGGAGTCCCGGCCATGCAGTGGAGTACATCCATATTCGTTTTATAAAGTTGATTTGAGCGTTTAACGGCGTTGTCCGCATACTGCTCGTAACGCTCGGCCCTGTTGATTGCTCTTTCTTCTTTTATCTCTTGTTGTTCAACAAATGAGAGGCGGCCATTTTCTAAAATTGCTTTAGCAATATCTAGGCTTGGATCACCTTCCCAAAAAGAAAACATTCCACGCCAACGACGACGAGAACAACCGAGATTGTAAAAGATTTCCTCTAGTCCGCTTGTTCGTCCTGAAACTTGCCAAACTGGGCGCGGTTGTTTGCCTGCTTTTTTTGGAGCTGTGACAGTTTGCTCAACATGGACACCTTCCTTTCTTAAAAATTCCTTGGCTTCTTCTTCGGTGACGTTTTTAAGGCCAAAAGTTACAAGTTCTTTTTTAATTTCTTCTATTGTTTCTTGCTCCTTTAGCCTCTCCTTTTTTTCTGTCCGTTTACTTTTTGGAGTAATAACAGGGCGAAACTCATTTGAATCAAACGTATGACAGCAGATAGTTACAATGCCGTTGCCATCTTTATTCACCCACCAACCCGAAGGGTCTTCGATGATACCTTTAACAAATTTAACAGGGTCTTTTATTTCTCCTGCTCCGAAATCTTGGCAAGTGTCGTCTAGGTGTCGATACTTGCAACGAAGCCCCTCATATTGTCCATTTA
>CAZQJK010000049.1:0-32390 GCA_964593545.1 uncultured Bacteriovorax sp.
ACAAACGGAATTAAGGCCATATTTAAAATTTTAGCATTCAAGCTAAGATGTCTTTTCGTAGTCATAATATAACTCCAAATATTTATTTGAGATGTAGGTTTATTATCGGGTATTAACAAAGTTAAGAAACTTAATAAAAATAAAAATATCTATTTACCTGAACAAGTTCCATAAATACAAAGAGTTAGCTTAAGGAATGAGCGCCAATAAATTGTTAATATATACTTAGGCTTTAAAATATTAGAATAGAGTGAGGATTATTAATTGCACATTACAAAAAAGGCCCCGAATTCTCGGGGCCGATACCTTTTAAAAATTTAAGTATTGATTTAATTAACCAATAAGTTTTAGTGCTTGTTGTCCTTGTGCATTTGACTGAGCAAGAACTGAAGTACCAGCATTTGTAAGAATATCAAGCTTAGTTTTCTTAGCAGTTTCTGAAGCATAATCAGTATCTCTGATACGTGAGTTAGCTGCAGATAAGTTTTCAGAACTAATCTGTAAGTTTTGAACAGTAGAAGTTAGTCTGTTTTGCTTCGCCCCTAGCTCTGCTCTTTGTCCTGATACTTGTTGAATAGCATTATCGATTGCCATAAGTCCATTTTGTGCGTCTTCTTTTGAAGCCACAGCTAGACCGTCAACACCTAAACTACCAATAGAAGAGTTTAAAAGTTGCGTGTCAAAAGAAATTCTATCCTGGAAAGCGTCATTATTGATACCAATCTGGAAATCGTACTGATCACCTTCACCATTTAGAAGCTTCTTTCCGTTAAACTCAGTAACTTGCGAAATACGCTCTACTTCTTGCTTAAGGTTTTGATATTCTAAATCTGTGAATTTTCTTTCAGTGTCACCGACAGTGTCTGAAGCCGATTGAACAGAAAGCTCTCTTAATCTGATAAGAATGTTAGAAATTTCGTTCAAACCACCTTCTGCCGTTTGAATCATTGAAATACCGTCATTCGCGTTTCTTTCTGCTTGATTAGTTGATCTAACTTGCGCCTTTAATTTCTCAGAAATCGCTAAACCAGCAGCGTCATCTGCTGAACGTACAATTCTTGTACCAGAAGATAATTTTCCTAAAGTTTGTGCTTGTTCAGTACTGTTGTTTCCGAGAGTTCTTTGTGCTGCTAGAGATGTAACATTCGTGTTAATACGTAAACCCATTGATGCCTCCGTGATCACTTTCCCCGTGCTGGAGTTAGGACAAACGACCTTGTATGTCCAATGAGCTTACTGCTCTTAATAACCTTTTTGTTAGTTAAAAGTTACTGGTCTTGCCGACCATTCATGACTATTTTTCGGCAGTACTTTTATAAGCTTTAGCACAAAGTTAAAATATTTTAAAAAATAATGTGAGACAATATTTATCAGGTTTAAAAAAACTTAAAAAATCAGCCTATTGTGCCGATAAATAAAGTTATATGAGTGGAACAAAACCTTTAATATTCGTCCATCCCCTTTCAGATTCTTTAAAGAAACTGAAAGAAGTTATTGCTGAAACAGCAGATGAAGATGGTGTAGAGATTTATGAAGTAGATGATGTTATGGAAGTTTCACAACTTCTACCATCTATTGGTCAATCTCTTACAATTTTTTCAAACCCAAAAAAATGTGCTGCTGTTTTACAACCCAATAGAAGAGCAATACAGAAATTGAATACAAAAGTTATTCTACTTTCGGCAAAAGCAATCCCAAGAAAGACATTAGATAAATTTTCAAAGATAGGTTTAACGGAATGTATCGTCGAACCGGTACCACCTAAAACACTTCTTTATAAAGTGAAGCTATTACTTCGATCAATCGTTGTATCTGGAGATGAAGAAGAAGATGAAAGTGGTGAAAAGAAATTCTCACACAGTGAAGATGAGAACTCTGATTCACAACAAAAACAAAGATTAGAAAAGGGCATCCTCACAGATAATGAGAATGTTATCGACTATAACCTACGTGGAAAATTAGGAACTGATCTTGCATTAGATGCAGATGATAGTGATGATGAAGAAAAAGAAAATGGGTATAAAGAAAGCTCTATCGAAACAGAATGGCAGGGCAAGGTTAATAATACAAGCATCGATATTGAAGATGAGGAAGATAAAGATAAGGAAGGAAGCGAGGCCAGTTATCTCGATGCCTACCTAAGAGGAAAGAAGAAAGATACAGAAGAAGTCGTTCTTGATCTTGAAAATGAAGCAAAAGACAAGAAATATCATAACGATGAAGACGAGGATGACTACTCTTCAAATAGGAAAAGAGATCAATCGCTAGCTCTTGAAGCAGAAAATAAAAATAATAAAAACTCTGATAAAACAGAAAAAAATACTGATGACAAGTTCTACAAGGGAAAACTTAATAGTTCGATGCTAGACATGAAGTTCGACGAAGACGACAAGTCTAACATGCAAGATGAAGAAGAGACCTCCTCTGCCGAACAACGAAAGAAAACACCTACAGATTTTGGTCTAGATATTGATTCAGACTCTGATGATTCACATGCAAATGACTTTGAAAGTGAAGATGAGGAAGAGAAAAGCAAAAGAAAAAACCATGAAGAGGCATTTAATTTAGAGACAGAAGAAGACTCAAGAAAGACGAATGCTGCTAATGAGATATTATTAGAAAAAGAAAACAAAGAAAAAGAAGAATCCCATGATGACCAAGAACGAGATGAACGTTCACGTGAAGCTAGAGCTGAAGGCTTAAATCTTGGACTTGAAGACGATGAAAACAACGAAGATGAAAGAAATGAAAATGAAATAGATAACTATATAAGAGGAACACTGGCCAAGACCGTAACACTTATCGACGAAGAAGAAATAGATGCTCGAAATGGGAATAGTATCGATGAAGATGAAGATGAAGAGAAAGACAATACCCATCTAGACCTAGAAAAGGGATTTAAACTTGATTCTGATGAAGAAGATGAAAACGAGTCAAGAGAAACAAAACTAAATCTTGATCGAGATCAAAATAAAGAGAAAGAAGACCTTTTCGATGATGATGATCAAGATCAATTAAAGAACAGAAACAGCACCACCCTATCTCTTGATGGAAGTGATGAAAAGGACAGTGAAAAAGAAGAGCATGAACTAGATGATGACGACGCATATGGAAAACATCGAAGAGATAAAGATCTCTCTCTTGCCTTTGATCATGATAACGATGATAAAGAAAAGGCTGCACGCGAAGAATCAGACAAGGACTATTCACGAAAAAAATCGGGAATCGACCTAGACCTAGAGCAGGATACTGACCTAAAGAAATATTCTGCACACACGGATAAAATCGAAACAAATCTTGATTCGAGAAAAGGTATTAAACACCAAGACTACGACTGGGATATCAATAAGAAGAAAGATGGTTCAGAAAATTACGGACAAGAAAAAAAAGCAAAATCCCAACTTGATATATCATTTAAAGAAAAAGTAGACCTTGGTGAGCAAACAATCGACTATCGTAAATTAAAGTCAGAGTTTGAGGCCATAACTATAAATAGAAGTGCCTCTGGAAAGAAATCCGATGGGCCAACATATTACTCTGAGAATAAAGACAAAGAATTTTTAAGAGGCATCTACTCTGATGACTATCTTGAAACTTTAACAGATGCAGAAGTCACTGCATTAAAAAACAAAGTAGATCAACAAGAAGATACTATATTTACACCAAAATCAAATGGTCTAGAAGTAGCTATCCAGGTTTTAAATCTCTATGAAAATAAAAATATACAAAAAGAAGAAGTATTCAAATTTATTGATCAGGCTATATTTGAAAAATTCCAAGGTATCTCTGTATTCTATATATTAAATAGAACAAAGAATGAGTTTGAGGTCGTATATCAAGATAAAGAGAAAATATCAGAGACATATATCAAGAAAGAAAGTGCTGTAAAAGCACAATGGGATGTACTTAATCTTCCTAACTGGGAGAATGAAAAATTTAATACTGACGAGAACCTCTTTTTCTTTCCAATCTATGAGGGTGCCAATAAGCTTGGCTATATTACTTGCTACTTTGAAAACAAACCTCAACAAGAAATTTCAAAAACCATTGAAGTTGTTCTCGAAACAACGAGGGGTCTATTCCTAGAGTTCTTCCATAAAGAAGGTATCACTGGAGAATATACAAAAAATAAAGAGACTACTGATACAAAACAAAAAGAAAACGAAGGTGTGGTAAAATCATTCTTTGGAAAATTATTTAAGAAGGCTAGCTGATGAAAGCACAAGATTTTTTTAATATAAGTATTGAAATGCTAAAGGAAGACAAATTATTTCCCTTTCATCTCTACGTCTATAATCCACAATCGAAGCTTCACACTGTCTTCCTACATGCCAACAGTCCTCTTACAGATGATCACTACGAATTTATTAATTTCATCGTAGAAAAGGGCGGTTCACTTTCTGTAGACCGAAGACAAAAGAGAACTTTTCTAAATTCTGTTGATCTTGTCGAAGATGATATCCCATCTCTACAAAAACGTGAAATGACCGAGATAGAATTAAAGAGAATGGAAAAGCTTTCAGCGATTGCTATTGAAAAGAGTAATGCAGAAAGTGGAGAGCTTCCAAAATATGACTTAAAGTCTGGAATCAATCAATGTATTGATAATGATTCTTTCCTACCAATGATCTTAAGTGCAAAAAAAGAGATCGAAATTTTTGAATTAAATATATCTCATACAGTATCACTCGCAGGATTTTTGGCCGAGAATCTTCTTAATGAAGATAATCGTGTTAATCGAATTGTGGCGATATCTTATTACTTTGCAAAGAATATGAATATGAATGACCAAGAAACATTGGCAGATATTGTATGTGCTGCATATTTTTCTCACCTTGGATATACGCAACTAGATCATAGCCTTTCACATCGGCCAATTAGTGAACTTTCAGAGAAAGATAAAGAAAGATTGAAAAAGCATCCCGGATACTCGCATCACCTACTTCTAAAAAGTGGTGTTGAAATCAGTGAAAGGTGCAAGAACATTATCTTTCAGCATCATGAACGCTATGATGGCTCAGGTTATCCTCGCCAAAAACATAGCGAGTTTATCGATACATTAGCCCTTATTTTAGGTGTTGTTTCTCATATTTTAGAGTATTCAGCAGGAGATATCACAGGTTCTAAGTTACCAATTCGCTCGGTTATTCAAAGAATGAAAAATAAAACCTTTAGCGCTGGACTTGAATTCGAGTTTGGCGATAAAATATATGAGAATATAATAAATATGATAAATATTGAAAATATAAGTGAAGCTGCTTAAGGAGAAGAGAGATGGCGCTAAAAGCGAACATGAAAATTTTGGTTATTGATGATATGGCCACAATGAGAAAAATTATCAAGAACATGCTTGGACAAATTGGTTTCACAAATATCACTGAAGCTGATGATGGTGCGACTGGACTGCCAATGATCGAAAAGGCTACAGAAATTGGTGAACCATATGAGTTTATCGTTTCAGACTGGAACATGCCTCAACTTACAGGTCTTGATCTATTAAAAAAACTTAGAGCAACAGAAGAGTACAAAAAGTTACCTTTCCTAATGATTACAGCAGAAGCAGAACAAGGAAATGTTGTTATTGCTGTTAAAGCAGGCGTAAGTAACTTTATCGTTAAGCCCTTCTCTGCTCAGGTACTTAAAGAAAAAATTGATAAAATTTTTAATAAGTAAGGATTGTAATGGGCCTAATAGATGATCCTTCAATGAAGGAAATTATTGTAGAATTTTGTGATGAATCTTTGGAACTCCTCGATGAGCTTGAAGCTTGTCTAGAAGAATTAGAAGAAGATCCAACTAAAACTGCAAAATTAGAACAGTTTGGCCAAGTTATTGACCGTATTATGGGAGCTGCAAAATCAATAGGTGCAGATGAAATAGCAACCTTTTGTGATCTCGGTAAGGCAATTGGATATAAATCAAGTCAGATTAAAGATGTCGCACTACTAGAAGTTGTTGCTGCAATTTTATTTGATGCCCATGATCTACTTGGTCGAATGGTAGACCAGCTTAAAACAGGCAATGATAATGGCTTAAAGTCTTTGAACACTCAGGCATTTGTGACAAGACTAAAATGGCTACAAGATAAATTCAAGAATATTGAAAGGTCATCTGTAGCATATAAGAACGATAAAGAAGTTCTCGACCAAACTTCTATCGACGATCTAATGTCTAGCTTAGGTTTATAATGACAAATGGAGATGTAATGTCAAATTCAAATTTTTTAGAGTTTTCAAAACCTTTTATAGACGCTGCAAAAAATGTTTTTGAAACAATGGTATTTACCAAACTAGAACCAGGTAAGCCCCAAGTAAAGAAAGGAAACCTTTCTCAAGGTGACGTTTCAGCAGTACTTGGACTGTCAGGAACTTTAAATAAAGATGGTGTTGAAAGAGATTACCGTGCGATGCTCGTTATCTCATTTCCATATGCGACGTACTTAAAAGTTGCAAGTGCAATGCTGATGGAAGAATATACAGAATTCAATGAAGACATTAGAGATGTTGGCGGCGAAATTTGTAATATGATTATGGGAAATGCAAAACGTGATCTCGCAGGAATGGGCTATACATCAAATATGGCAATTCCATCAATTATCGAAGGTAGCAATCACACGATTAAATATCCCGAAGGAACAACTGTAATCTTGATTCCTTTAACATCGGCACATGGCCCGATGTATGTCGAACTTTGTTTATCAGAAGCATAATTAGTTAATTAAAAATATGGTATGGGAACTTACTTGTTCCCTGCCACGAAATTAAATTTGATCTTAAATAACTCCCCTCTTTATTCGTCACAACATCAATCTTAGCAAAAGTTAATTGAACACTTGATGAATCCTTACCAAAATCTAAATGGTACATACGCGTCCATGTCCCGGTATTAATAAATGTTTTACCATTAGAGTAGTTACGGCAAATCGGCTCATGAGTATGACCGACAACGAGAACCTGAGTATCGGAGTTATTATTTAAAAAATCATAAGTGAGAGATTCATAGTCTTTGAAAAGTTCTAATTCTTTTAGACAGTGATTCAAAAGATCTGTTAAATTCTTGCTCGATTTAAAAAGAAAAATAGTTCTAACCATGACAAAATAAAACATATTAGCGAGTATAAATCGTATCGTGAAAAATGTATCATAGATCAGACCGTTGATTAAAAATTTATTAATTGGTCTAACCGCATTGACATGATAGCGTTCTTCTTTAAACTTGTTAATCACACGTGTGACGTAATAAGAACCCCAAGGAGGGTTGAAGTATCTTTCACCATCACTATCTTTAATAATATTATCTTCGCTATTAAAGTGATGGGCCAATTCATACTCATGTCCATGCTTGATGCATACTTTATCATGAGGACGATATTCGATATGTTCATTTAACAAAATTTTGAATCGATCTAAGCGATCCGTTGGTATTTTTGAAATAATAAGATTTTGAAGAGACTCAAAAACGAGCTCAGCATCATGATTTCCTACAATCATTGTGATTTTGCGGTTCTTCTTCTCAATGAATTTCCCTAAAGCTTCAATGACTTCCTCATGAGCATCGAGAATCATTTCCAGCTTCTTTAAGGAAGCCTTTTCTGACCAAAACTCATCATCATAAAACTCAACAAACGGAACGGCTAAGAGATCAAAGAAATCGCCGTTAATGATTAGCTCGATTTCTCTGCTGGCATACTTCCCCTCACAAAAATATTCTAAAAAATCGATTAATTCTTCATCTGAATGAAAATCCTCAAGGTAGTTTTTTTGTCCATCGACATATTCACCCGCACCAAGATGGATATCCGAAATAACAAGAATTGATTTTTCAATTTTATCTTTGCGCAGGAACTTCATATGACTTCTCACCTATTTTTAATTCGACTTCTTGAAATGCTGGAGAAAGAGGGACAAAGTAATACTTACTTGCCTTATCAAATCTAAATTCTATCGACTCTGACTTCCCCGGAGATATTGAAAGGTAAGCAATATCTGTTGAAGTATTTTCTTGTAATTTTCCACGTAGCTTATGAAGTGTTTGATTTACTACAATAAGACTAATCTTATCTCCAACTTTAACAGGAGACAAAACTTTATAATGGCCAGATAAGGCTTCAACAATAAAAGCATCGGCCTTCTCGTATGAGTAAGCACTAATACCTGATATAAATAGAGCAATAAAAATAATTAATCTAATAAGATTTCTCCAGTACATCTATCATACTAGAATCTTTAACCGCGTGGTTGCTTAGGTAAGTATTTCCTAAATGGTGAATTATCGTAGGAATAAGTTGATGTACAGGTATAAAAGCCGATGTGGAGATATGATCTTTAACAAGCTTAGAACTCGAAATTCAATACCGACGCTAGAAAATCTCTTAATAGATACTCCCGAACATGAGTGGATTAGAGAAGATAGACATCTTTTTAGGTTTTTTAAAGAAGCCCTAGGATTATTATCAAAAGACGATTTTGATCAAATAAATAGAACAAAAACTTTGTGCTTTCTCTTTTCATCAGGAAAATTTGCATCAACACTTTCATCACATGAGAAGAAGCAATTTATAATTCTTTATCCTGAAATGATTTATGCCATAAAGTCTGTGGATAATACGAGTGCCTTTGCAATCCTTTTTCATGAACTTGGACATATATACCACCGTCATCATGAGAAGAGTATGTCGACACTTGAAAAACAACATGAAGCTGACTTCTTCGCCTGTCGCTATGGATTTGACTCAGAAATTCTTGATATCTTGTACGGTGAAAATAAAACTTTTGAAGTAACAAAGAGAATTAATAAAGTTCTGGAGTTCCAAAAAAATCATCATGTAAATCAATAGCGAATAGTTCTAATTCATAGACACCATCTCCGCATAAGATAAAACGTGGGCTTGAGACCCCCCCATTTTGGTCAACATCAAAGAAAAGCACAGGATCAATTGAACTATCCTCACAAAGTGCACGGTATGCAAGTTTCTTCTTAATTCGACTTTGATTAGTAACAAGATCATATGGAGTATCAAAATCAATCGATACAAATTTTTGATCTTTTAAAAATTCAAAAAACTCAACTTCTAAAGCAGCTTGACCAGTCGAAATACTTTCCCCTATCCCGTTAAAGATAAAAGTCGCAGAAAGATCCGTTGAGAAGCAGTCATCACAAATCTCTTCACTAAGTGTTGTCGTTTCTCCAAATTCTGCCGAGCATGCCGAACTTTCTTCACAATTAACAATTAACTCTTTAGAGAAATTTTGATTCCAAACGGTCTCGATTGAAATGGCACTTACACTTAATGAACAAAGGACGAGTAATAGTAATTTCATAGTGTTTCCAGCTTACAATCAGTTTTTATATCTGCAGAACGATCATTATTAAAAGAAACAGTTACTGGCTTCGCGCATTCTTTTATTTTAAACCTATAATTTCCAAAAAATGTCTTAGACTCGGCCGTAATAGTTACTTTATACTTGCTAACAAGAGCATCTACGGCTGCTTCCTCGCGACTACTTCCGAGGCAGGCCTTACCATCAGTTAGCTTCTTAACACAAGATTTTGGAATATAGCCAAATCTTCGGTATGTGTTCTTCAAATGATTCAAGTCAATTTCCCAATCTTTTGCAATATTATCTGGATCACTAAGGCCCTTCACAAGTCTAACAACAGAGCGTACGAGGTAGTATACCGGTCCGATTGTATAATTAAAGAAACTTAAAGTATTTGAAACAGATTCAAAATTTAGACGACAAGAAAAACATCCAGATTTTACATCAGCATCAGGTGTACTAATATCAGATGCTGAATTTACGATAATCTGAGAACTATCCTTTGCTGTACAGGCCCCTACCGAAACTCCATTGAATTGATAAAGAGTATTATAACCATCTGAGTATTTTCCTGCGACAGAAACCGCACACGGAACACCTAGTAGTGGCCCAAAGTCGCTCACAAGTTCCATCATAACTTTCTCTTTTTTAAAGTTCTTATTAAAGAGAATTTTTCCATCCTTAACCATTGAATTAAAACTTTCAACATGTCCTGGCTGAAGAGTAAACTTAGAATATAATACACCTGGTGTAAAACGACTGATGACGGCTTGTGAGATATCAGATGTAAAATTAGTTATCGTTGCCCTTGTCTTAAACCATGGATCGTAGACTTTACAAGCGACACGCTCACTATATGGATTGAAAATATCAGAGCTTGTTGCACTCTGCTTTGATTTCCAAAAAGTCGAAGCGTAATAAGTTGCACGAGTAATCTCTAGAATATGGGCAATTGAGTCTCGAACACATGAACTTGGAGAATGGCAAATAACATTTCCTGTCGCGCTATAGCTTAAATATGGCCTCTTATTTAAAGCGACTTGTTTCTCATCATTTGTCGATTTCAAGTTCTTCTTCTTAAGTGTTTTATCAAGATACCACTGCATAAACCCAGAACGATCTACTTTGTACTCTCCACCCCAAAGTAGTTCAGAATCGAGTGAATCACAAAAAGAACCAACGTCAGTCAAAAGCGATTCATAATCACTAACAACCTCTTCAAGACTATTCTCATTAAACATAAGCTTTAATGAATCAACGAATTTTGTCTCTTTAATAAGCGCTATATTTTTCTTAACAAAACTAAATGTTTCACTCGAAACAAATTTCACTTCACTACACATATAGTAAAGATCGTTCTTAATTTTCTCGTCAGTAAAGTCGGCATTGCTGTAGTAGCGATTAACATCATTACTAAGTTTCGTCACACTTACTCGCTTAGTTAGAATGGTGTAAAAGCTAAGTGCAGAGATAAGCTTGTTTTTTATATATGCTTTAGTTCCGGAGAAATTATTAAACAAGGACTCAATCCACTTATTCGCATCCTCTCTCGTCGCAAGGTCTAAGATGTCAGTATTAACAGCAGTGAATGGATTTTCGAGCATGATATCTTGTGCTCCACTAACAACTGGACTGAGTACATCTAGATCTAAAGCAGTCTTTTTAAAATTATCTTGCGCCATTTGAGAAAGGACAGATTTAGAAAGATAATCGTTACTACATTCTGGTACTTCAATACTCTTACAACCGTTTGAGACAAGTAGAATTGAATCTTCAGTTTGTGTCGATTGAATGATCAATTCGTAGCTAGAATCAACAAGGCTAATGTTTTTAAAGGCCCAAGAAAGATAAATCTTTAAGCTATTCCAAACATCAAAACCTACTTTATTCCACTGCGAATCATTTAAGTTCCTTACATCAAGCTGGTAGCCCGCAACCTTAAGGTTTTCGATTTCACTCGACTCACAAGAACCAATATATTCTGCGGTCTCATCAAGACTAGAAGCGATTCGTTGAAGAACTTCACGGTCTGGTTTTGTTCCAAACAAGTGTGCCTGAATAGGTGAAAATTTCTTTAGAAGATTACAACTAATACGGCTTCGATTACCTAGATCGTGATAGCTTTCTTCAGAATGAAAGTTATCAATTTTATAATTATTAATGATCTTCTTAACAGGAGTCGTAGCAAGCTCGCTATTTCCCCATAGTTTTTCAATATATTCATTTAGCTCTGGACAATTTTCTTGTTCAAAACAGTTTTTTACAATTTGAGCATAGCGACTTGGTAGATGAAGCGCACTAGTTAAATTTGGGAGAATTGGTAATTCTCTATTTGAGATTTTTTTAAAAATTATATTTGTAAGAAGGATGAGCTTCTTTCGGTATGCCCCAATGGCCAATTTTGTGGTCTCTTCTGGGTCTTGGCCAGTAAGAGTGGATAAACGATATGCAGCTTTACCTATTGTCGTGTTATCGACAAGTAAGAAAATTGATTGTGTTGGTAGTGTTGAGTCTTTGGCACACCCTGCTCTATTTCTTAACTGTAATGGATTGACATCAAAGCTTAGGTCAGCAAGGTCTTTATCCCAGCTATGAAAGTCTGTGGCAGCAGAAATATTACTGACAATAAATAGTGTTAAGAATAATTTTATCATGAGTGTCTTATACCAGAAATTGGTGCCATCAAAGGCTAAGTATGTAAAAAGTAGAGGGCGAAACCTCTACTTTCTATAAAATATATTGATTACTTTGTACAGCCTTTAACATTGTTCATGATTGTCGTGTAGAACATAATCATCGCTTCGTCAGCAGGAGTGAAGCCTCTTCTTGTTCCACCTTCATCAGTAAGAAGACCATACATATAACGATTAACCGCGTAGTATACAGACTTTGGAACCTTTACAGTTTGTGTACATTTTCCACGAGAATACTTAACCTGGAATCCCCAGCTTAAAGCGTCACAAGTTTCACATGTTCCATAACCACCAGTGTAGATATTAACTCCATCTTTTCCACCTAATCCAGTAGATCCTGTTCCTTGACCAACATTAAAAGAAACTTCAAATCCACCATATCTGCTTTCTACAGAATGAAGTGTACAAAGACCTTTATCACACGAGATTGCTGCGTTTCTATCAATCTCTAAAAGGATTGATTCATCAGAAAAACGGTCAAATTCAAATTGATCTTCTCCACTACCAAAGATATCATCAACTTCACCAGCGAATGACATTTGAGCAACAAAACCAAGCATTAAAAGACACTTTAAAAACATTTTCACTTTATACTCCTACTAGTTGGCACCATTACCATGAATTGGGCCACATATATTGTTACAAATTCCTACATAATCATGCTGATGTACATCTCTAAAATCTTTACTATCTTTCCCGTGCTTTATATAAGTCTTTAGATGATTTGAATCGTTAAATCTTAGATTCGTACACTCATAAATTTTTTTCTTCTCAATCGTTGTAAAACTAGTACCTACTGTTACCGTTTCAATCATTGAGCCATATGAACCATTTGTCCCATTACTATTTCCATTTGTAATTTCTTGCACATGACAAATTTCAATTGGACCGTCCTGAATAACTTCTTCATCTGAAATAAGATTATTCAATACAGTGATCCCTTTAAGATCCCAAGGACGTGCCATCGACATATTGTTTTCAATAAAGGCCTGTCTGACATAGCAAAACTCAGCATTATAGACAGAGAAATCAAAGCGCGAGTACTGTCCAACACTAAAAGGAACATACTCTGTTGAATCAACTAAAGTTGCAGTGTCGTAGTCATAGACACCATCAAAGTTGATATCACAAAAAAGTTGAAACTTTGTATAAAGATTAGAAATACTTGGGTAATCAATAGGTCCTACCCCTTGCCAATTACTAGAAATTCTAGAGTCAAGAGAGAAGTCTAACTGATAATCTTGAGAACCTGTTGTATTTGTCCAACACATATCAACAAAGTATTGAGCATTAAGTCTCTCTGAACCTAGTCTAAAAGACAGACCATTTTCAGACTTAATTACTGTCTTTGCAGGCTCTGATGTCGCCACCTTGAAACGATCCTGACCGGCCTGAATATCTCTTGTCGAGAAAATTAAGTCTTCAACTTCTTGAGTGTACGGGTCAAAACTTGCAGTTTGGACATTGAAGTAATCAAACTTATACAAATCCTTTGAAGCATAGCATGTACAGTTCTTACTACTTCCACACGAGTCAACATATTGCTCAAAGTCGTTATCCTTTTGAATACATATAGTCTTGTCTGCATCTTGATGTCTAAGACCTGCATTACAAGCATAAGCTGCCTTTACATTTCTTAAACCACACTCACCATAGTAGTCCATCTCATGCTCAGCAAGGTGACCATAGAGAGATGAAAATGATACACAGATCTCCTGAAAATTAGGGTTATTCACACTACCAGCATGGCAAACAACGGCCTTGTAATCAGGACAGTTAACACGACCATAGGCCATCGATATAAATGTAAGTAGAACTAATAAGTATTTCATATTAAAAATCAAAGTCTCCCATATCGATATCAGGAATAGCATCTCCACCACAATCCACAACAGGAAACTGGTAGTTTGGTAAACTTTTCTCTGGTACAATGTTAGATCTTCGAGAAAACTTAACATTTGAAAAGACAGGTGATTTTGTATCCCCTTCAAGAGTAAACTCAAGAAAAAGACTATTTTTAGCATTAGACTGCTTTAAGCACTTACCAGTAACGCCATTACATACATCAGAGAAGTATGGAGGCCAAAAAGAATTTTTAAAAGTAAGCTCAATAGATCGTAGAGCTTCTTGAACCCCATTAAAGCCATTACCGTTAAAATAAATACCTTCAATGTTTTTTATTGTCGGGAGATTATTAAGTTCTTCAATTGTATTAATCATTGGAATATCTCTAATCACAGTTCCACCGTGATTCATATCACCAATAACATTATTCATTCTTAACTCTTTTTCAATACGACCTTTAAATGAAAAGTAATTTAACTCTTGGTCAGATAAATCAACTTCAAGTAAATACTTCTGCCCAAACTCTAATATCGTTTTTGATATCGTAACACCAACACCAGAAAGAACCCCTTGCCAGTTTGCAGGAGCGACTCCACCGTCAAACCAAGATGTTAGATATTCCTTTTTTCCTTTTTTATTGAAAGTATAAAGACTAAATTCTCCGATAACAGGTTGAGAATAGTCACATGAACTTGTACAAAGATCTCCCTTACACACTCTCTCACATCGATTATTAACAACGATAGGAAACTTTAAAGTATCCGCAGTGTTTGTTAAAGATTTTATTTGAGGCTTAGAGAGATACACATCAGAAGCATACCACTGAGTCGGCCAAAGAGGTTTTGCTTCCCCTGTATCAGAATTCGTAAGAATCAAGGATTCTGGTGCATTAACTGAGAATCTTAAATTTACTTGTTTAAGTGATGTTAGGTCTGGACTGTAACCAGAATCATCACCTGCAGTATAGAGAGAAAGTACTCCCAGAACGTCTTGAATAACAAGGTCTCTATTTTTAAATATTTCTTGATCAAGACATTCTTTCTTAACATCAACAGTAAGAGCTATTGATGAATCAATTCTTGGTTTAATAAAACAGAAGGGTCCTTCAAAGTTTACAGAATTTTTTGAAACTCGTGTAATTTTACAACCAGGCTGGCTATCTTTGACATCAATTCCCGCTTCAGAAAAGTCAGTTACACTAAATTGTAAACAGCTGTTTACGAATCTTCTCTTCTCGATCAATCTTGCACGTCGATCAGATGAATTTTGAACATCAGAGTAGAGATTATTCTTTATTGAACACTCTTCTCCAGCACCAGATATTTTATCATTTATACTGTATGTTAAAAATTCATCAGATAGGACAAAGTTTTCAAGGGCAACAGCGATCATTAGATACTTATCGCTAGCAGCAGTTTTCGCGCAACTTTCAAGGCTAATATCTGGTCTATCCCAAAGCATTCTCACTTCGTTGTAAAAGTAAAAGGCCTTGTTTTCTTGGTCAATTGCCATATTTAATGAACTTGGAGCAACAACACTTGTGCAGGCCAAAGTCTTAAGAGACAAGATAAAAAGAAAAAAGGATAGTAGTGATTTCATTGCCATATTTGCTCGCAAAAAAAAGTAGTGACCTAAGTCACTACCATATTTTAATTATTTATTCTTCGCTTGGTTCATTTACTGAAGAGTAAGTACAAACTTGTGCTTTTTGCTTTTTCCACTTTCTTACAGAAGCGATTCCGTTAGAGTTAGTTTCTTTAAAGCTATATCTGAAATAACAACCTTTAAGATCAAGGTTTGTATTTTGATCAATAAGTTTCTTTAATTGACCATTTGTAAAGCTTGTAAGACCTGAAGCGATATTAAGAGTTTGTCCTTCTTTTGACTTACAGTAAACTGATGCAGTTACTTTAAGACCTGAAAGATTTTGGTAAAGATCACTTGTATACCAAACGTCTCCTGCATTTAGGTCCCATTGGTAAGTATCTGGAGATTGAGAAGTTCCAAGATCTGTAACAGTTACACCTGCTTGAATATTCCAGTTAAGGCTATCGTTGTTATCAAATGAAGTTGGGTAATCAATTTGAGTTGCTCTAAAACAAACGTCTACAAAGTACTCAGCATTATATCTTTCTGAACCTAGGAAAAAGTTAAGAGAAGTAAGTTGCTTTGAAAACTTATCTGAATCACCAAAAAGAACGTTTGCTGAATTCTTACCAGCAGTAATTTTCTTAGAAGCAGAACCAGTTGGAAGCTCACCATTTTCAGACCAATTTGCATAACTTGCGTTCATGAAATCAAGTCTGTACTCACCGTCGTGACTAACATCAGTAGTCCCAAGACCACCACCAGTACATACACACATACAATCAGTCGCAGGAGTTGTTCCATTTGAATGACAAGCCTGAGCGTAGTTACAAGAAGCAAGAGTTTCTCTATTGTAACATACTCTGTCTGCTGGATCAGAATGCTTTAAACCAGCATTACAAGCATACATCGAGTTACCTGAAGAAGTTACTTCAAATTTAAACGCAAGATTAACGGCACTTGCATTGAAAGCCGCAAAAGTCATAGCAAAAGCTATAATAAAATTTCTCATTCATCACTCCTTAAAATTTGATTGAGATTAATACATTTCTTAGGAGTCGCTTATACGAGATATTTAGTTCACTGTATATGAGATATATGAAAATTATTCACAGAATTATTATAAAAATGTAACAATTATTAAAAGATGAACTTTTTCTAATCTTTCTAAATAAAAAACGATGTAACAAATAAATTTAAATTAACAAATAGGCCTCATTAAGGTTTTTAATTTCATCCCTAAACTTCGCGGCATCTTCAAAGCGAAGATCTTTTGAAGCATCTTTCATGGCCTGTTTAAGTTCGGTAATTCTTTTTTCGATAGAATCGCGATCAAGAGTAATATCCTTTGCAGTGATACGATTTTTTCCTTTGTTCTTACCACGCAAGGTTTCAATCACTCCCCCCTTGACTTCTTTCTTTATAGTTGTTGGCGTGATGCCATTATCGAGGTTAAAATGGTGCTGCACCTCACGACGTCTTCTCGTTTCTCCAATGGCCTTGGTCATGCTCTTAGTTTCCTTATTTGCGTAAAGAATAACTCTCCCCTCACTATTACGAGCTGCCCGCCCAATAGTTTGAATCAATGATCTTTCAGATCTTAAAAAGCCTTCTTTATCGGCATCAAGAATTCCAACCAACGAAACTTCAGGAATATCAAGACCTTCTCTTAACAGATTGATTCCAACGAGAACGTCAAATTCACCCAGACGAAGGTCACGAATGATTTCCATTCTTTCAATGGTATCAATATCGCTGTGTAAGTATTTAACTTTAATTCCGACAGAGGCATAGAAAGAGCTTAGCTCTTCCGCGAGTTTCTTCGTCAGCGTTGTTATTAAAACTCGCTCCCCTTTACTAACTGTCGCTCGAACTTCGACGAGTAGATTATCAACCTGATTATCTGCTGGGCGAACATCAATGATTGGATCAAGTAATCCTGTAGGGCGGATAATCTGCTCAACATACTCGCCACCTGTTTTTTCGAGTTCATAGTTTCCAGGAGTTGCCGAAACATAGAGAGTGTCATCAAGCTTTGAAATAAATTCCGTAAAATTGAGAGGCCTGTTATCCAGGGCCGAAGGTAGGCGAAATCCGTAATTGACAAGATTTTCCTTCCTTGCTCGATCGCCTCGATACATTCCACCGACCTGTGGAATTGTAATATGAGACTCATCAATAATCATTAAGAAGTCTTTTTTAAAGTAATCAACAAGAGTTGGCGGAGGAGAGCCTGGCTCTTGACCAGTAAGATGCCTCGAGTAGTTTTCAATCCCCGAACAAAAACCCATTTCCTCAAGCATTTCAAGATCAAGAAGAGTTCTTTGCTCAAGCCTTTGTTTCTCTACAAGTTTCTGATTGGCCTCAAAGAATTGAAGCTGCTCACGAAGCTCACTTTTAATTGTTCCAATTGCACCATCAAGTTTCTCCGTCCCTACAACATAGTGAGACTTAGGATATATTGTTACCTTAGAAAGCGTTGAAAGCACAGTAGACCTAAGAGGATCGACAATTGCGATAGACTCAATTTCATCATCAAAGAATTCAATTCGTACAACATTAGAGTCTTCGTGGGCCGGAAAAACCTCGACAATATCTCCACGCACTCGAAACTTACCTCGAGAGAAGTCAATATCATTTCTTTCATATTGGATAGCGACTAATTGCTTTAAAAAGTCATCGCGATTGATAATATCACCAACAAAGAGTGTCGCTTTCATCGACTCGTATTCGTCGGGGGATCCGATACCATAGATACAACTGACACTTGAAATAATAATAACATCATCTCGCTCAAGGAGTGATCGAGTTGCACTATGTCTTAGTTTATCGATCTCGTCATTAATTGAAGCATCCTTTTCAATAAATGTATCAGAACCTGGAACATAGGCTTCAGGCTGATAATAATCGTAGTATGAAACAAAGTATTCAACTGCATTATCAGGAAAAAATTCTTTAAACTCTCCATAGAGTTGGGCAGCAAGAGTTTTATTGTGTGCTAAAATTAAAGTTTTCTTGCCAAGTGATTGGATGATATTGGCCATTGTAAAAGTCTTACCGGAGCCAGTAACTCCTAAAAGAACTTGTTCTTTCTTCCCTTCATTGTATTTTGAAAGTAATGATTTAATGGCCTCGGGCTGATCACCACAAGGCTTAAAGTCAGACTTTAAATTGAATAGATTTTTTTCTTTCATGGTCCTAGTTTAAAACTAAGACCAGTCTTTGAAAAGATTATCTGATGATAAATGCTTTAATTTCAGCTTTTTTTATGATTTCAAGAGATGTATCAAAGTACTCAACTTCAGAAACTTTCTGACCGGCACTTGGATTTTTAAATTCAGTGTGAACAACATCATTCATTGAGATAACTTTCTTGCTCGTTACGATCATCTCAAGTGTATCAATATGAATTTTACCTGCACCAGTTACTTCTCCAAGCTTTAGCCCTAGAGATTTAAGTTTTGCACTTGAGAGACCATTTTTTACAAGAATTATTTCAACCTCTTTTCCTGCACCAGTAACCTCACCGGCAAAAATTGAAGTGGATAATAAAAACATTGCGATTAGAATTCTCATTGTAATACCTCTACTTGATGACCAAGATCAAGTGTGTCACATAAATCAAGTGTAAAGAAAGGAATATCACCCTCATAAAAAGGAGATTGCATGATGGCATGAATTTTCTTTACTGCTTCTTTTTGAATTTCTTTTATTTTTCTAATTCCATCTTCATTAATTGACTCACTCAAAGTGTAAAAGAGATTTTTCCCATTTGCTACTTGATGAGGTTTATAGAAACGAACTAAAGATGGTAAGTGAGCTGCCGCGACATTAACATCCAAAGAAAAGTTCTTCTTTACCGCGTGATACCTCTCATCCTTTTGAATGACGATTCCTTTTGATACAAGAAAATTTAATTTATCAATTCCTAACTTCCCAAATGTTCCATCGATATCGACAAGATCTGTCCCAACTCGATTTGCAGATAATTTATAGATAAAGTAAGTTATCTGATCCCTAAGAACGTCATTTAAGTCTAAGTCGTAATTAGTATCAATTTCTGCTAGAAAATTTCCAAATGCCAAAGTTAAGTATTCTTGAATTGGACCTTCAAATGCTTTTACTAGCTTATCTAATTTATTTTCATTCTTAATTGCACTCACAATATTTAAAACTGTGTGTGGAGCCGGATCACCTTTGATCGTTCCCTGAATAACTCTTCTAAGAGTTGTTGCACCAACACCACTCTTAAGAGCTAAAGCGTTGATACTCATATGTGGATAACGCTCAAAATAGCTATTAACGACACTCTGTAATTGATAATTTACACTCATGACAGTCCCTTTTTCCCTAAGTCTGCTTAAGTCTAAATTAATAAAATATACAAAGACCGGCCACATTTGAATGTAAAATGGGCCTATTTCAAGGCCCATTGTATGAAAGTGATAGAAATTCATAAGTATTTTTTTAGATAATGGTCAATTTGACACTCTATCTTCTCCCAAAAACTGAGATGCACGTTCTTTGTTGTTCATGCCACTGTCCTCCAAGACGACGACATAGCTCAATTTTATCGCTATCTCGATCACCTCTTCCTGGACGAGTAGGTCTTGTTGGACGTGTAGGGCGACCTCCATTAGAACACTTTTCCTTATGTAGTTTAATTTTAAAATTTCCTTTCATATCGCTTGAATCAATCGCTAACATCGCAGAAGGGCTGCCTGCACGACGATTAACAACTTCTGCTCGCAGAAAATTTCTGATTAAAAACTCTACCTTAGAAGCTCTCGTCGATGTGTTACAAGATGAGCTGACGTCAACAAATGCTCTTTTTGAAAGATCAAGCTCTTCATCAAAATCACCACGATAAACACGATTTACAATTAAATCACTATCGTTTCTTGTTCCACCGGCACTGTCTTTCCAAGAGATAATTCTTGAATCAAATTCTGTTTCTGTTCCATACTCCCCAAAAGTCATCCCTCTAAAATCTGTTTGAAACTCGATTCCTGTGATTCTTTCTCCTTGTGGAACATCAAGGCTTACTGAAATATTACAAACCTTTCGATCAATAAGTTTCTCCATCCCACTTCCAAAATCATCTGTTCCTGAGAAAGGGACTTCAACAATCATTTGATCAAACAGTAAAGAAGCAGCAGTTCTATCAGGTGAAAAAACAACTGCACTATTTTGATCTGAACAACCTCTTCCTTGTAATTTAATGCTGTCAAACTGAACCTCCAAGGCCTGGGCCGAAAATGTTGACAAAGCTCCTAGTACAATTATTGCTGTTTTAATTTTCCTCATTGTCTCTCCTCTTTATTGATAAGTATTCAATCCCTACCCACAAATTAATTCAACTGATCAAAGAGATAAAGTGAGAAGTGACACATACTCAAGTATCTGCGCCACGTGGAGCAGATCAATTTAAAACTTATTAAAATCATTTAAAATGCCCCTCATTGGCCGCGCCACATGTTCTAGAAAATGATTAAAATACTTGATTACTATTTTCTTTTTTAATTTAAGCATGCATTCTGGGTTCAAGAGAGAAACGCGAAAGCGATGGGAGATCTCAAATATTAATCTTTTGGAGGGATGTTGATGAAAAATTTACTACTAGGACTTATGACTCTTGCAACTATTTCAAACATGGCATTAGCAAATGATGACCTAAGACTTGGAGAACCAGGATACGGTGGTTCAGGTTGTCCAGCAGGCTCTGCCTCGGCAACAGTGTCTCCAGATGGAAAGGCCCTTTCAATTATCTTTGATGAGTATATTGTTGAAGCTGGTGGAAGTGTCGGTAAATCACTTGATCGAAAAAATTGCTCAATTGCAATTCCTGTCCATGTACCACAAGGGTTCAGTGTTTCGATTATTGATATCGACTACAGAGGATTTAACTCACTACCAAGAGGTGCCATGTCAAGATTTTCAGCAGAATACTTCTTCGCTGGAATGAGAGGACCAAGAGTTCAAAAGGATTTTAGAGGTGGACTAGATGAAGATTATATAATCTCTAATAAGTTAGGACTAAATGCTACGGTTTGGTCAAAGTGTGGAGCAGATGTTAACTTAAGAATTAACTCATCACTCATGGTTAGAAATACAAGTAGAAAAATGGAAGCCTTAACAACTGTAGATTCTGCGGATATTAATGGCGGATTAGTTTATCACTTAGCTTGGAAAAGATGTAATGCAGCTCAGGATGATGATTTCTTTGATGGTGTATTCTAAGAGATTGCCTTCTATTCCGATACACACTCAAAAAAAAAGCGGTCTTAGGACCGCTTTTTTATTGTTCTATACTTGCTTCAAAAACATTTTCAATTTTCTTTTTGACATCAGTTTTTTCAGTACCGTTGGTCAAAGCGATTTCTTGAACAAGTAAATCTCGACACTGCTCAAGCATTTTTTTCTCTCCAAAAGAGAGGTTCTTTTTATTTTTTAATAAGAAAAGTGATCTAAGAACATCGGCTATTTCAAGAAGTGATCCGGTCTTAACTTTTGCCATATAATCGCGGTGTCTTCTATTCCAAGTTGAGTTATCAACTTTAACATCATGATTATTTAAAAGTTCAAATACTTCTTCAATTTGACTATTTTCTACAAGTTGTCTGATTCCATTTTCGCTATTAGTAGGAACCATAACAGTCATACCGTTGGCGATCACTTTTATGATGTAAAAGGACAAGGTTTCTTCCCCCATCACTCTTTCTTCAATATCGACAATTTGTCCTACTCCGTGACCGGGACAAACCGCGTATTCGCCAATGTTAAACATTACATACCTCCAAGGGTCATTATACCAACTCAGTTATATCGCAAAGCAGCATTACTAACAATGGAGGTTGAAATATTTTCATACTTATCCCCCTAACTGCTCCAGTTAAATGAGGATATAAATAACCATTAATTAACTACCACTTAGTAAAATGACGATATTTGACGCTAGAATTACAATTCTTTATGGGCCGCCTGAAATTTTAGCAACAAGCTTCAATAGGTCATTATACAAAGATCAGAAATTATCCCCATTTTAAGGGAGCAGTTAGTATAAATAATATAGATGTGATATCCAAGCGCTAAAATTTGAGTTATCAAGTGTCATGCGCTTTATCATTGTATTTGCCCTATTCATCATTCAGATAGCTTCTCAAGCAAAAGTTTGGGAGTCTACGCGCCCGTGGACACTACAGGACCTAGAACAATACTCAATCTGGATTGAGGATATTGTCGACAAGGATATATTCTCAAATCCATCAAGTCCTTACTATGGTATCAAAACCGACTGTGCTGACGCTGTTTTTGCACTTGTTATCATTTATAGCTTTGAAAATGGACTCTATTATGATGCTAAATTCTCTGGAGTAATTATCGACAACAAAACGTCAAAGTTTGATGACTTTCAAGATAGTGAAAAGTTAAAAACGTTCATTGAATATATTGGCTCTAGCGGTGGGACCTATGCTCTTGCAAAGTATAATAGCTCTTCTTTTAAACTTAAAAACTTGAGAGCAGGAGATATTTATATTTCATCTTCTGAGAAATCAAATCATGCTGCAATAGTTAAATCAATTCTACCAACAGGCCACTTGAGGCTTTATTCATCGACTACCCCCGCACTTGTTCGCCCGCTTGCGGAAACAGAGGGACATCCAAGTCACTTAACCACAGATGCGCCATGGGGATTTAAGCGCCCAATGCCATATCATCTGATCTCGGCCTTTGAGCTCACTGAGGATCATTCCTTGGAGCAGTATCAACTTGTGCTCAAGCTTAAAGATAAGTTCTTCTCATATGTAACGGATCAACTCGCAACAGAACAAGATACCATTGCAAAAAGTATTAACAGAAGGATTGGTAATATTTGTAAGATGATTAATGCACGAAAATTTGCGGTTGATACGGCCCTCGAGAAAATTCAAGAAAGAGGTGGCAAATGCCTGACTGGCGGACAGATTGATTTATATTCAACGCCGACACGAGATGGTAATATTAAAATTGCTTTTTATCGACTCATGAATGGCTGGAAAAAAATTCGAAAAATGACTCCAGATCTTGATTCCAATGATCTAATCACTCTTGAATACATCCTTGGTAAGAATACTTCGGTACAAGCGAGAAATACCACTTATCAGCAATGCCCTATCCTTATTCAAGGTAACCCATTAACATTAAGAGATTATTTTCTTGCCATCTACAACTCAACACTTTCATCTCATCCAAATCACGACGAACTATCGAGATGGGGAATGGCAAGGCCATACTCAACGTGTCAGAACTAAAAATATTGACGTTCTAGGTAAAAGATTAAATCATATCTCTGTAATAAATTATGGAGGAACCAATGAAGCTAATAATTGCACTACTTTTATCAATATCAGCATTTGCAAACTATACGACATCACTATACACGAACTTTTTGACCCTAGAGCAAGTTGAGTTTGAGCGTGCTTATCTTATGGAAGGAAAGGTTAACAGAGGAAAGCTCGTTAAAGCGACAAATAATGAAGATTTTCCAGTATGTATCGTTAGCTATATTACTTCTTCAAACAATGTTAAAAATGAATTTTTTAACGGTGGTAAAGTCATCATTCAACCAGGTCAAACTGAGCCACTTGGTGGATTTACACAAGTCAATAAGACAAAGAATTGGAATGCGAAATGGACACATATTAGACGTAAAAATCTTCGTAGCTGTTCTCTATAATAAAGAATCAATTGCCGCCATTCACCATGGCGGTTTGTCTTAGATAAATTTTGGTAAAGTAATAATAAATTCAGTATTGAGACTATTCACATTAAATTGCAAAGAGCCATTGAAGCTTTCGATAATCTGACGAGATATCCCCAGGCCGAGTCCAGTTCCACGATCTTTCTTACTTGAATAGAAAATTTCAAAAACTTTGTCAGCGTTTTTAATATTGGTAGCGAGACCTGAGTCGACAAAATTAATAACAATCATATTATGAGTTTCACTAACAGAAATTTTAATCCATTTCTCCTCGATAGAGAGGATCGCCTCGATTGAATTATTTAATAAATTAGTTAAGACTTGAATGAGTTGAACAGATTTTCCAAAAAGACAATTTCTCGAGCTTACCTTACTCTCAATATAGAGATTAATTCCCTCGATCTGTAGGCGGTGTTCAACAAGTTCTCTAAACTCGATTAAGCAATCATCAATATCATACCTTTCATTATCAATATCATTAGAATTCTTTGCGAGTAACTTTATCCCTTTGATAATTCTATCAATACGGCGGGATTGCTCCTTAACACTTTCAATATTCTTAATTACCTTGTCATCATACTCACCTGCTAGAACACTTTTTTCAAGATTGGCCAGTCTCCATAAAATAATAGACAAAGGATTATTAATTTCGTGTGCCACAGTAGCAGAGAACTCACCAAGAGATGCCATCTTAGAAGCATTCATAAATCTAAGTTGTCCCTCTTTTACTGTTTTTTCTAATTTCTTTCTCTTTGCGATAAAAAAGAGAAGTGTTCCAACAAGTGAAAGCGTAAGCACTAAGAGTCCAAATAATAAGTACTTATTATGCTTTTGCTCTTCTTGGATTTTATAAAATTCTTTGAGTCTTTCACGCCAGTAAACGGCCTCTCCTGTAAGAATTTCTCTTGTTGCTTCAAGGATTTGGGATTCAATATTGTATAACTCAACAATATTAGCTTCATGGCCACCTTGTATAGAAACAAGCTCTTTTTCAAATTGAGTAATTATTTTTTTTAAATTTTCCTGAGATCTTGTAATCAGTATATATGACTCTCCAGTATGAGCTGCATCAAAATCAAGAGTTATACTAGCTTCAAAGAGAGCGACCGCAGATTTTAATCGCGATAGTGAGTTCTCAAGAACATTGAAAGTATTGGTTCTTAAATATTTTTCTATTTGAAAACTGGTATCGTATAAAGCATTAGAGACCTGAAGGTGTACTCGAGAATATAGTCGATTATTATAAATATTTGTCTTATTATCATAGGAATTTAAGTTTCCGATAATAAAGAAAATCAATACCATAACGACGAAGACGAGGAAAGTTAGTGCTTTTGCCTTTTGGTTGATATCGATATGATGGTTATCTAAATTTTCAAAATCTTCTTTATTCAAATTTCAACTCACTTACCATCCAAACCCATGCTGTTCCCTCGAGGACAAGATCATTCTTAGAAATTTTTCCTAAATGACGTCTAATGATTCGAAGCGGTCCCATTCGCTCAACGGGAATATATTTATCATTTTCTTTAAAAACGAAGAATAGGTCTTTTGCTAACTTTGATCCTCTTTGTATATTGATTCGGTACAGGTTTATTGCTGTCACTTCAACAGATTTTGAACTTGGTGCAAATTTATTAAAAATATCTTCGATAGAGATTCCTTCAAATAATATTTCTCTATCTGCTGAGTAAGGATCAAAGATCTTAAACTTCTCAGTTTTAAACTTTTCTAAATAATCGACTTTAAAAACTTTCTCAATATTCTTATTGATAAGTCCAGACACTCTTATCTTTTCACGAGGAAGCTCTTGAGCATTTGCCAAACATAGGAAAGTAAGAAAAAATAGGACCTTAAACATGAAAATATTCCTCTTTTTTTATTTAATGATATTGGAACAAATAAATATTTAAAAATCAAGGCACAATAAATGAATTTTAGAACTCCTCACCACATACTTAGATGGTTATTTATTCCAAAGCAGTCATTCCTTGAAGAATTTGAGCTCGACTTTATTGTGCTTCCTCTTGATATCGACTTCAATTTGCACCTTAATAATGCCAAATACCTCGGTTTCATGGATCTTGGAAGGATGGATGCAACGATACGCTCTGGTCTCTTTAAAGCGGCACTTAAGCATAAATGGCAAGCTGTAGCGGCTTCTGTAAATATCGTCTTTAGAAAAGAAATTCCTCCGTTTGCAAGATTTAAACTCAAAACAAGACTGATCTCATTTGACGAAAAATGGTTCTATGTTGAGCAAGACTTTGTTCACAAGGGTAAGCTATGTGCTAAAGCAATCGTTAAAGTTGGACTACTAAAAGGAAAATTGATTGAACCAAATATTGTCTTGGAAAAAATGGGTCTCGAAAATGTTAATCTCGAGATGCCCCATTATTTAAAAGAACTAATCCAAGGAGAAAAGGATTTTATTTTGACAACGAAGTAACTTCACAAGAGAGTGTTCTTGTTCCACCCCAGTGATCTGAAACCCAAGACATAATAATAATACTTTTAAATTTATCGCCACTTTTGAGATTCTTTAAAGATTTTGTAGGCATTAGAAAGTCAACATAACCAAAGAAGCCATCCCCACCATCAAGGGCCTCAAGATCTGAAGTATAATCAAACTGTGAATACCCTTGATATTTTCTCGGTTTGTAATCGACATTATTAACAAGGGCCAATTGAGATTTTCCAGTGAAGTCATACCATGAGCCATTAATGCTATCTGCATCGACAGCGAAGTCTAATTGTCGGTTGGTAATTTCAAAACTTCCATCATCAAGGGGCTTAAGATCAAAGCTCATTTCAACATCAAGACCTAGATCATATTCAACTTGATAATAAGATTGGCAGTTAATCGTTGCTGCATAAGTTGCAGTGCTAAGAATTAGTGCTAATAGAAATTTCATATTGTCTCCCTTAAAAGATTGATTTAGGGGTTTATACAGGGCCTACACACAGACGTAAAATAGATAAAAAGCATGAAATCAATCTAATTATTAGATCATTTACCTCAATCTCGTATTCCGCTCCCGAAATTAGATACACTTCGTTCGCGGTCAATTAGCTTCCTGCTAATTGTCACATCCAAAAAAAAAGGCCCCGCAAATTGCGAGGCCTCTTCTTATATTTTAAAAAGTGAATTTAAAATTAGTATCTTGGAAGAACTTCGTTCTTATCAAAGAAATAGTTAATTTCTCTTTCTGCTGCAGAAGCTGAATCTGATCCGTGAACTGAGTTTTCACCGATTGATTTTGCATATAACTTTCTTAGAGTACCTTCCTCAGCTTCAGCTGGGTTAGTTGCTCCCATGATTTTTCTGTTTTTCTCAACAGCATTTTCACCTTCAAGAACCATTAACATAACTGGTGCTGAAGTCATGAAGTTTACTAATTCACCAAAGAATGGTCTTTCTTTGTGCTCAATATAGAAACCTTCTGCTTTCTCTTTTGAAAGGTGAGTAAGTTTTGCAGCTGCAATTCTTAGTCCTTCGCTTTCAAATTTCTTAATGATATTTCCAATGTTGTTATCAAGTACCGAGTTTGGCTTAATAATGCTAAATGTTCTTTCCATCTTATTGTCTCCTTACGTATTAAATCTAACTGTCTACAGCTATAATGGGATACTTACAAATTGGCAAGCATCCCTCTAAAAATCAAAACAATCTATTTAGACTTTAGAACTGCTTCCATTTTCTCACCAAGTTCTGCAGGTGAACGACAAACCGTTACTCCACACTCAGCAAGAATTTTAAACTTAGCTTCTGCAGTATCATCTCCACCAGAGATAAGTGCCCCAGCGTGCCCCATTCTCTTTCCAGCAGGAGCTGATGCTCCAGCAATAAATGATACAACTGGCTTAGTCATATTTTTTTGGATCCATCTTGCAGCATCTGCTTCAGCAGAACCACCAATTTCACCGATCATGATAACAGCTTCTGTTTCAGGATCATTTTCAAATAATTCAAGGACGTCAATGAAGTTTGTTCCGTTAACCGGATCTCCACCAATACCAACACAAGTTGATTGACCAATATCTCTTTGAGTTAATTGGAAAACCGCTTCATATGTAAGAGTTCCTGAACGAGAAACTACTCCAACTTTACCTGGCATATGAATATGACCTGGCATGATTCCAATCTTACACTCACCTGGAGTGATAACACCTGGACAGTTTGGACCAATTAGTCTCGACTTAGAACCTTTAAGAGCTGATCTTACTTTGATCATATCAATAATAGGAATCCCTTCTGTAATCGCAATGATTAATGGAATTTCAGCATCAATACACTCAAGGATTGAATCTGCTGCGAATGGAGGTGGAACCATAACCATGGCCGCATTAGCTCCAGTCTTATCAACTGATTCTCTTACTGTATTAAAAACTGGGAAACCTTCGTGAACAGTTCCACCCTTACCTGGAGTAACACCACCAACAAAGTTCGTTCCATAGTCTCTTGATTGAAGAGAGTGGAATGTTCCTTGCTTACCAGTGAAACCAACAGTGATTAATTTTGTATCTCTATTAATTAAAATGGCCATTACGCTTCTCCTTTTGCCGCTGCTACAGCTTTCTTTGCAGCATCTGCTAAATCGTCTGCAGCAATGATATCAAGGTCAGATTCATTAAGAATTTTCTTCCCTAGAGCAACGTTTGTTCCTTCTAGTCTTACAACTAGTGGAACTTTTAAACTTAATTCTTTTGCTGCAGCGATAACACCTTCAGCAATAATGTCACACTTCATAATCCCACCAAAGATATTAACAAGAATAGCTTTAACGTTTGGATCAGAAAGAATGATTGAGAATGCTTTTTGAACAGCTTCTTTAGTAGCCCCACCACCCACATCAAGGAAGTTAGCAGGAGCTCCACCGTGAAGTTTAATGATGTCCATCGTACCCATCGCAAGACCAGCACCATTAACAAGACAACCAATATTTCCATCAAGCTCAATATACGAAAGACCAAAAGCACCAGCTTCTAGTTCTTTTTCTGATTCTTCAGTAACGTCTCTTAGTGCTTCAATTTCTTTGTGTCTAAAAAGAGCGTTATCATCAAAGTTAAGTTTTGCATCAAGAGCAAGAATCTCACCTTGTTTAGTTTTAACAAGTGGATTGATTTCAGCAATTGAACAATCGTACTTAACGTACATATCATAAAGTCCTTTAAAGAACTTAGATGCTTCAGAAATTTCTTCCTTAGTCTTTAGCCCAATACCATAAGCAAGTTTTCTCGCTACGTATGGAGTAAATCCTGCGCCTGGCTCTACAGCAACTTTAATGATTTTCTCTGGAGTTTCTTCTGCGATCTTTTCAATTTCAACACCACCTTCCGCTGATGCCATCATTGTAATTTTCCCAGTGTTTCTATCAAGAACAACACCTGCATAGTACTCGTGATCAATGTCACAACCTTCTTCAATAAGAAGAGTTAAAACCTTCTTACCTTCTGGACCTGTTTGGTGAGTAACAAGAGTCTTACCTAAGATCTCTGTTGCGTGCGCTTTCACTTCATCAAGTGTTTTTGCAAGCTTAACACCGCCAGCTTTCCCACGCCCACCAGCGTGAATTTGTGCTTTAACAACCCAGATGTTTCCACCGAGTTTCTTTGCCGCTTCAACTGCTTCGTCTACAGTTTTAGCAACATGACCATTAAGAACCTTAAGTCCTAAATTTCTCATTAGGTCTTTGGCCTGGTACTCATGTACGTTCATAAGTTCTCCTCTATTTAATTGAACTTTTAAATGGATGTAACTGGCCCTTATGATAGACCTCGTACCCCTATCTTCCTAGGAGCAACGCTTCATAAATTGCCGTTTTTTTTGGAATTTATTGTTTAATATCGAATTAGTTGTTACCTTATCGGCATATTATATTCGAAACTATTGGAGAATTGAAAGATATGACTGAAAAAAATGAGAACTCAAGTGAAATCAAAAACTTTTGCCTCAGTCCAGGTCTCTTCAGGCTAGACGGTGGCGCGATGTATGGCATCATTCCTCGCCCACTTTGGGAAAAAGTATCTCCACCAGACGCGCTCAATAGAATCGATCTAGACCTTCGTCTTTGGCTGATCCAAACTTCTGACAAAAACATTTTGGTTGATACGGGCATTGGTGACTACCATGGAGATAAATTTGATGGCCGCTTTGATGTTAGGCAAGATAAAGATCCTCTGACTCAAACTCTCGCCTCTCTAGGCCTTCACCCATCTGATATAACGGATCTTGTATTAAGCCACCTTCACTTTGACCATGTTGGTGGTCTTACTAAAGAAGAAGATGGCAAGTTAGTCAACGTCTTTGAAAATGCGACTCTTCACATTCACAAGAAGCACTGGGAGTACTCAAAGAATCCAACACAAAGAGATATGGGCTCTTTTCACTATGAGACCTTCGCTCCAATCGTTGAACAATGTGACAAGGCCCATAAAGTCAATTGGCTTGAAGGTGAAGACGGGGTGATACTAAACCTCTGCCCTGGCAATGATTTAAATTTTAAGTGTTCCCATGGGCACACACCATTTCTTGCTCATCCTTATAGTGATGAATTCATCTATCTCGCTGACCTTATTCCGACGTCTAATCATGTTAGCATCCCATGGGTGATGGGTTATGACATCAGTCCAGGAATTACGACAGAAAATAAAATAGCTTTTCTCGATATGATTATTGAAAAAGACCTGAAACTCATCTTTGAGCACGATACAAAGTACTGGGGAGCAAAAGTTAGCAAGGACCCTAAGAAAGGTTATTACTGTAGTGAACTCTTTGATAAAGAAGCTTCTATATCTCAGCTTTAACTTCTTCGAGTTGTAGTTTAATTGAGTTTCTAATACCTTGAATTTTTTCTTTGTGCTCATCGATATAGACGGTGAGCGCTTCACGCTTTGCCAGTCTAATTTTTGAAGTCACACGAGCATACTTGCTAATCTCTGTTGAGAGCTCAGAACTCATCGCCGCGATGTCTTTAGCAACACCATGAATATTTTCACTAATCTCTTGTAAAACCGCACGCTGCACTGAAGTTGCATAGAGCTTTTCATAGTCTTCTAAGATAATACTTTGTAATAAAGGACCGGCCTGCATTTGGTATCGTTTTTCAAATTCCTTACGACACTCACTTCCTGTATTAAAATTTAATGAGAGACGATAATGCAAAGACAGTGAAGTCAAAATAGAGTCAACAGTTTGCAACTTCTGGTCAAGAGATATTAAAATCTCTTTTTCATGAATCTTCTTATTAGACTGAATTGATTCAATCTGCTTCTTGTACTCATTTAAGCTTGCTGGAATTAAATAAGAATCATTCTCAAAGTAAAATTCATTCGGTCTTTTAAAAATATAGTTTTTAATTTTATGCCAGGGATCCATAACCCTTGCCAAAAATCTGACATGGTAAAGCCCTTGAACAATTCTCTCCCCTTCAAGAAAATCAAAATCGTCAAATTTCACAACTCCTTCTTTTAAAGTCGCAGAAGAATGAAATGATATCTTATCAGTGAAACTATCGACGCTAATTCTCTTAAACTCAGCTCGAACACTCGCATGAGAACTTAGATTAGAGCTTCCATAAATAACTTCACTACTCTTATCAAGTCCTAAGTTGACATAGAATTTTGAATCTTGTTGCTTAGCTTGTAGTTGATCAAGAACATCCATCGAGACATTATTAAATAACACAGGTCTTGAATTTGCAGGAACAAGAACCACGAAGGAAAAGATGACAAATAATAAAGAGAGCACGACTCCAAACGAAAATGTGTAAATTGGAAATGGCTTCTTTTGGACAAGATCATCAAGCTCTTCAGTCTCAATCTCGTCTTCTTCAACTTCATCGAGATCTTCATATTCAATTAGAGCATCGTCAAGGATATCGACTTCCGTCTCAACCTCTTCAGCTTCAAGTTCAAATGGTAGACTAGGAAGCTCCAATTCAGGGGATGGTAAAGGTGGTAGTTCTGGAATATCTGGAAGAACAGGAGGAAGAGTCTGCGCCTCTAAAAGTAACTTAGCTTCAAAGAATGGCACCCAAGAATTCATTCCTTTTTTAAAACAAAGGGAAAAACTCTTAAGCTCCCCTTTGTCAGCAAGGTTCAGTAATTCATGGGCCGAAAAAGGGCCCTTGTTTTTACCGTCTTGATTAATGTACCATTGTTTATTCATAGCAATATTGTATAGGAAAGATATATGAGATGGGA
>CAZQJK010000050.1:0-30005 GCA_964593545.1 uncultured Bacteriovorax sp.
CAAAGCGCGGCCTCTCAGAAAACTGGGTTCTGCAAGAATACGGACGAACAGGCCACCAGAAATTTATGAAACTGGCTGCGCGTGGAGTTCTAGTGAATCGTGATGGGAGGTTTTTTGCTGGGAATGGTGACATAGAATTATCACACAAGTCAGCTTTAAAGGTAATCGAACACGTGCACAAAGATGCTTTTAATGAACTAACTGTTACAGGTGAAAATAAGAATTTTTCAACATACCTAGAACATGCAAGGGTTGACTATAAAAAAATTGGAAAAGACATATCGATATTGATCGAAGACTTTAGGTTTGAGATAGATAATATACTAAAGAAGGCTAATGGAAGCGGAGAAGATTTAGTAATAACAAGTAACATGATTAAAGTTATTATGGAGACGAAATGAAGATTTTTTTATTTATATTAGTGATATTTATGAATACAGCGAACGCATCAACAAGAGTAGGGTCTATACCTACGGGAGAAGATAGAATAATCGATCTAAGGACCTATAATAGAACTGAGTTAGATGTTTCTTCATTGCAGAAAAAATATGCAGAAGGTTATTTAGAAAGAATGAAAGTGGGAGATTATATCAAAATTAAACATTCAGAGGATTTAATTATAAAAACAAAATCTAGACTCGTTATATTTGATAAGTTTGAATCCATTATCAAATATAATGATATATTTAAATCCATTGAAGACTTGAAAGAGAACTATAGGAACAATTATTTTAGTGATATGACACAAGAAGAAATAAATAGTGAATTAAGCACAAGAGAAATTAGTCCGTTTGAAAATTTAGATTTTTAAATATAGCTTCAATAAAGATCTCTTCTTCTATGGAGGGGTCTTCTTTTTGATATCGAATAAAATGGTATCCATAAATTGGTGAACAACGATATAGTGAGCATGGTTGTTTCATTAATTTTTCACTTATAAGTTTATACTTATACGACGGAGACGATACTCTTTTAAAAGAATCAATCTCTCCAAAAATGTTACGATTCATCTCATACTTACCTGAAAAATCATATGCTGTTTTGACATCACATTCAGAGCCAATTTCAAACTTTTCAAAACGTAATGTATACTCAATATGATTTTTAGAAGCTTCTTTTTTAAGGGTGTATATGCATCCATTCTGGTATTTGAGATTTTCCAATCTTAAAACCATTGGAATTTGGTTAATAAGTTTTGTATTAACAAATTCAAACTTATCAACCACTCCCCTATCACAATCATCACCACAAACTAGTGACTTCGATAAATTAAGAGTATCTGATGTTGTAATTAGTGAAATGACTTCTGAGTTTTGTGTAATCACTGAGCCTAGCTTTAAATCAGCACAGTTCTTGATCGCAAGTGTTGCTGAATTTTCTTTTGTGGCATTTAGAGCATAGACAGAATTAAAAGTTAGAGCACAATTTTTCAAATCTTGCGTATATTTTCCTTCATTATTTTTTGAAATTGAAATCGACTTTACAGCCGTATCACTTTTATCAAGTATTGCTGCGTTCATATTGAGTGATGTGAGATCACCTTTTAACGTGATTGTAGATAACTCCTCACCTATTGAAATAGTTTGGCACTTATTCACACCATTGTTGATATCTAAGATATTCACATTTTCACAATTAAGAAGTTTTCCACAATCGTTGGTGATAAGAACCTTACCGTCTTTAACAACACCAGTGCATAAGTTATTACCGTCATCGATTGCGACGATGGAATCGAGGCAATTGCCAGAGTCACACGCAAAATTATTTGCAATCGTGAGTACTTGCTCTTCGTTTTGAGTTGGCGAGTTAGTGACTTCGTCAGAAGAAGGTTTGTCGCACGAAGCGATAACTAATAAAAGTGTCAGTAAGTAGATTCTCATATGTTGATAATAACTAAATAATTGTCACTAGTGAGAATCAGTGAAATTTTTAACAGGAGTGTATAGTTTCTAGACAATTATCAAGAGTGAAAATATATAGTGTTTTCGTACCTCAGAAGTATGAATTTACCAGTGTATTGAAGCTTCTCAATAAGAAAACAGTATGTTACAAAAACTATATAAAAAGAGCAGCAATTAAAGATTTAAAAGACTGGTATGAAAGTAAGTTCTCTAAGTAATTGATTATTCGTGGAGCGAGACAGGTAGGGAAATCAACTCTTGTAAAGCTATTTTGCGAAAATGAAAGTTTAGATATTATCGAGTTGAACTTTGAAATAGAAAAGCTTGTATCGATAAATAAAGAGGAAATCGAGTTACAAGAGATCATTGATGAAATTCAAGAAAGTCCAAAACTCTTGAAATACCTTCGTTACTTTTATGAAAAAGCACCACAATTAAAAGTGATAGCTGCAGGATCGTTACTAGAAATCGCACTGAAAACAGAAGATTTTTCATTTCCTGTAGGACGTGTTGAATTTTATCATTTAGGACCAATGACATTCCAAGAGTTTCTTTGGGCGACTGGCGATGAGCTTCTGGAAGATAAAATATCAAAATTAGAATTAAGTGATGCTGTACACACTGCAGCGCTAAAGGCGCTGAGGGCATATTTTTACGTTGGTGGTATGCCTGAGGTTATAAAAAAATATGTTGAGACGAATAGCATTGTCGATGTAAGAGAGCTACAAAGCCAATTACTACAAAGCTATCAAGCTGATTTTCCGAAGTATAATAAGAGAATCAACTCAAGCAGAATAGAGAGAGTTTTTGCATCGCTGGCATATACAGTAGGTGAAAAAATCATTTATTCGAAAGTAGATAATGACTCAACATCGAGAGATACCAAAAGAGTTGTAGAGCTTTTAATAGACGCGCGAGTCGTTCTCCCTTGTTATCATACTTCTGGAAATAGCTCTCCGTTGAGAGGTGAAATCGATGAACGAATCTTTAAAACTTATTACCTAGATATTGGTCTTCTAGGAGCAATGTTAAATATTGATTATAATACAATAGATATGGAGTTTAGTAACAACTTTAACTTTAAAGGAAAATTAGCAGAACAGTTTGTTGCACAGCATTTGGCGTATGTTAACGGTCCAACGAATACACCATCAATATTTTATTACTTAAGAGATAAATCAGCACAGAGAGCCGAGGTAGATTTCCTCATTGAAATGAATACTGCAGTATTGCCAATTGAAGTGAAGGCCTCAAAGTCAGGGCATTTGAAATCACTGCAATTATTTTGCAAAGATAAGCAAACAAAAACAGCAATCAAAACATCCCTAAATGCATACGAAAAAATTGAAAAATTTGGAGATGGTAGAACTACACTATATTCACTTCCGCTGTACGCTATGTACTACATAAAGAATCTAAAGATCTAGCCAGTAGATTTGCATCATTTTGAACTACAACATCCAAAATGTTAATAATGTAGAAAATAGTTCAATATTTTCAACAATTTAACTATTAAGTTAAAAGTCACAGCTTGCAAAGAGCCTTGATTAATATATTATTCGATAGTGAGATACGAAACTATTTTAAAAAATATCCTGGAACCTAATCAATGGATAAAACGCGAAAATTGCGATAATCTATTTAAATGTGGCTAACAACAAAAATACTCTGGTTTGCATATATTGTTTTGAATATATGGATTATTACAATAGCTCGTTTATGGAATGAGCACTTAACAATTTATGCACTTTTGGTTCATATCCTTGGTTTGTTGATTATCTATCTTTACTCCGAAATTGTTAATAATCTTGTAAAGAATGTTTACCTACGTACAGGTTTTGCATCATTTATCGCATTTTTATATTACCTCGCAGCTAGGTATCATTATCGCGTAAGAACAAATTTTGATTATGCTGTTTTCATTGAGAACTTTCATGAAATGTTTTCAAAAGAAAGTGTCAATGTCGTTTTTGATACATTGAGGACAAAGGACATTTTAAATGCAGTTGGATTAGGAATCATCATGCTTCTTATTCAGTGGAAATGGAGATCTTTCTCGTCCAACAAAGGCCATGTTAATTATAAGAAAGGGCTCAGAAAAATTGTGATACTTTTCTTTGTTATCGCGATGTCTCCTTATACCTATGGTGAACTTTCATACGTGATGAAATCGGCTTATGAATACTATATGGGACGAAAATATCCAACAGGTAAGCTATACGAGAAATTAAAAAGTAGTGAGGATCCATATAAGAGGAAAGTAACAGCGAGATTCAAAGAAAAGAAAGATGTCATCATTATAGCATTGGAGTCATTCAATGGTCTTTATACAAATAAAGAGATGAACGGAAAAGTTCTCACTCCCACGATAAATGAGCTTTTAAAAGAAGGATTATTTGTTGAAGATTTTTATGGAAATTCGATACAAACAGCTAAAGGCCATTTTTCAATTCTCTGCGGAAGGACACCGTTAGTGAGAGGGAAAGCTTCTTATATTGCTGATACGAATAAACTAAATTGTGCACCAAAGCTTTTTAAAGAAAATGGATATACGACATTCTTTCATCAATCACATACCGATTTGAGTTTTGACAACACTGGTGGTTTCTTACAAAGTCTTGGTTTTGAAGGGCTTCGAACTTCAAGAGTTGATTTATTAACAGAAGATCAGAAGAAAAAGAATATTTGGGGATGGGGAATACAAGATAATATTTCTTATAATCAATTTATTGATAATTTTAAAGAAATTAAAAAAGCGGGAAAACCTGTTTTTGCAATGATGGCAACGATTAGTCACCATATGAAGTTTAAAGGTGTTCCAAAAGATCAAAGATTTATTTATCCAGATGCTTCTAATAATAAAGAGTACTTCTTCAATTCGCTACATTTGAGTGATAAGTATCTTGGTGCTTTTGTAGAAAGAATGAAGGCTGAGAAATTATTTGATAATACGATAATAGTAATTGTTGGAGACCATAGTTTTCCTGCAGGAGAGCATTGGTACTACGATAATCAAGCAAGTTATTATCAAGAGTTTTTTAGAACACCATTACTTATTATTTCAAAAAAACAAGTTCAACCGAAAGTTATATCGATGCAGACATTTTCCCAGGTTAATATTTTGCCAACACTTTTAGACATGACTGGATATAATGGTGAAGCAAGCTTACAGGCACAGTCAATATTTTCAACACCAGGGGAATATGCACATTTAATTCAACCATATAATGGACTTTATTTTGGCGTTGCAAAGTATCCATATAAGTTAATATGGGAAAAACGTAGCAATCGCTATTTTCTCTATGATTTAGAGAAAGATCCCATGGAAGAATCGCCAATTGAAAACAAAGAGGTTTTTGATACATACAAAGAGCAAATGGATGTAATAATTTATAATGATCAAGCAATCAGAAAGACTAACTAGGCCCAAACAAGGCCTAGCTCTTTAGCTTTTTTAATATAAGTTTCAAGATCACTCTTTGTATTGATTGAAGTCTCACTATAGTAAGCTTTGTACCAATCAATTGTTAGTGTCAAAGCATCTTTCGCAGTTAAGACAGGTGTCCAATTAAGCTCCGTGAAGGCCTTTGTACAGTCTAGCTTTAGTAAGCGTGCTTCATGTAACTTGATTTTTGGTTCTTTAATTTCATAAGTAATTTTAGACCATTTAGTTTTTAAAAATTCAACAACTTCTTTTACCGAAAGATCTTCTGAAATATTTGGACCAAAATTGAACTCACTAGCTGACTCAGAATCTCTCTCTAAAAGCTTTTGACCAAGAAGAAGATAGCCAGAAAGTGGCTCAAGTACATGTTGCCAGGGTCTTGTCGAGTGTGGACTACGAATTTCCACACTACGGTTATCATTAGATGCTTTGATAATATCAGGGATTAATCGATCAAGTGCCCAGTCGCCTCCACCAATTACATTTCCGGCGCGTGCAGTGGCAACTAGCATATCGTGAGATTTACCAAAATCATTTTTATTAAAGTAACTGTGGATATATGATTGAGTTACAATTTCCATTGCAGCCTTGGAGGCGCTATAAGGATCTTTTCCACCTAAGCGATCAATCTCACGATAGCCCCATGTCCACTCATTGTTTTGATAAACTTTATCTGTCGTGATAGTCACAATACTTTTAACAGTTTGAGATTTACGACAGGCCTCATAAACTTGAAGTGATCCTATGATATTCGTATCAAAAGTTTCAATAGGTTCTGCATATGAAAGTCGAACGAGTGCCTGAGCTGCAAGATGAAAAACTATTTCAGGCTTGAAGTTATTAACAACCGATTGAAGTTTAGATATATCTCTAATATCTCCAATATGTGATTCGCACTTGAGTTTAAGTAGATCGATATGTGCAGGTTCAGAAGGCGCTTCAGTTGAATATCCACAAACTGTTGCACCCATTTGGCAAAGCCAATGAACAAGCCATGATCCTTTAAATCCAGTATGTCCAGTGACTAAAACGCGCTTACCGTTGTAAACACCGTTAAAAAGATTTTGTCCTACCAAGTCTTCCACTTTGCTTCCCCTGCTTCCCACATTTTTACCAGGTTATTCTTGTCTGCAAGTGTATCCATACATTTCCAAAATCCATGATGCTTGTAGCAGTTTACTTGATTTTCACGAGCAAGTGTTTCAAGAGGCTCTCTTTCAAAAGTAGTTTGATCGCCATCTTTTAGATAAGAAAATACTTCTGGTTGGCAAACAAAGAAACCTCCATTTATCCAACCTCCCTCACTTTTTGGTTTTTCAGTGAAGTCTGTTAGTTGATCTTCAGTGTTAAACTTTAGAACACCGAAGCGACCACCAGGTTGAACAGCTGTCATTGTACAAATTCGCCCAGACTTCTTGTGACTTTCGACTGTCGCAGTAATATCGACATCTGAAACACCATCACCGTAAGTAAGAAGAAAAGGCTCATTACCAATAAAGCTTTGAGCGCGTCTAATACGTCCACCAGTTAAGCTTCCTTCACCAGTGTCTAAACAAGTTACTTTCCATTTTTCAACATCAGAATTAACAACTTCCATCGAGTTATTAGCAAGATCAAATGTAACACTACTTTGATCGAGAAAATAATTTGCAAAGTATTGTTTAATAAAATTACCTTTGTAACCACAAAGAATAACAAATTCATTAAAGCCGTGAGAAGAATAGTGTTTCATGATGTGCCAAAGTATAGGCTTATCACCAATTTCAACCATAGGTTTTGGTCTCACACCAGTTTCTTCACTTATTCTTGTACCAAAACCACCAGCTAATATTAATACTTTCATATTTTATCCTTATTTCGTTGAAAATTTATCTTTAAGTTTCTGAGCAACATAATCTAAATGTTCAGGATCTAAGCCTGGCCAGATACCAATCCAAAAAGTGTTATTCATAATATAGTCGGTATTTGTAAGTTCGCCTACTACCCTATGTTTAATACCCTTATATAGAGGTTGCTTCAAAAGATTTCCTGCAAATAGTTGTCGTGTACCAATTTTTTCACTCTCAAGATATTCAACAAGCTCTTGTTTAGAAACTGGAGAATCCTCTTTGACACTTATTACGAAACCAAACCAACTTGCAGTGCAACCTTCTGTTGCGCGTGGGAGTATTAAAAAATCTTCTAAAGATGTTAGTTGAGATTTTAAATAGTCAAAATTTGAATTTCTTTTAGAAATAAATTTATTAAGTTTTTTAAGTTGCGATAGGCCCACAGCCGCTTGCATATCTGTTACTTTAAGATTGTAACCGATGTGAGAATAGATATACTTATGGTCATAACCTTTAGGGAGATCACCAAGCTGCCAATTAAATCTTTTTTTGCATGAATCATCTTTACCTGGAGGACACCAACAATCTCTTCCCCAATCTCTCATCGATTCAGCTATCTTCTTCAGTTTATTACTATTAGTTAAAACTGCACCACCTTCACCCATTGTCATATGATGTGCAGGATAGAAAGAGACCGTAGCAAGATCACCAAATGTTCCAGCATACTGACCGTCAAATAGTGCACCACTAGCATCACAACAATCTTCTATGAGCCAAAGACCATGCTTATCGCAAAATTCTTTAACAGCTTTAACGTTAAACATATTTCCCATTGTATGGGCCATCATGACAGCTTTCGTTTTTGGACTTAGTGCTGCTTCAAGATTATTAATATCAACTTCATATGTACCTAGTTCGACATCAATAAAAACTGGAACACAGCCATGTTGAATAATCGGATTTACAGTTGTTGGAAAACCTGCGGCAACAGTAATAACTTCATCACCTGGAACAACTTGTCTTTCACCTAGCTGAGGAGAAGTCAAAGCTGCAAATGCGACGAGATTCGCTGAAGAACCAGAGTTTACAAGTAAACAATATTTCTGATTCATAAAATTTGCGAATTCTTTTTCAAATTGTGTGTGATAACGACCAGCTGTTAGCCACATATCTAGGGAGCTATCAATTAAGAACTCCATATCATCTTCGTCCATAACTTTTCCTGAAGCTGGAATATAGCTTTCTCCAGGAACAATTTTCTTTTTAGATAGTTCTTGTCTGAAGAACTCTCGAGATTTTTCAATGATCTCTTTGCGCATTGGTGTGCCCCGCGTTGTGTAGTTAATTTTATATGTAAATATATCAAAAGAATGATAGTATTTTATACGTACTTAATCAAAAACAAATGTAATAAAATATATGAGTAATAGGTTTAAAAAAGACTTTGCTGGTGGTGTTAATTTTCTTGCCCAGCTTCTAGATTTTAGTGGAGTAATATTAATTTCTCTCGCTATATTTTACTTCTATGTTCAAGAAGAAAATGTTTTTGCACTCTATTTAAACTCGACCATCTATTTTGCACTCATAACACTTGGAATATTTCAAAAGTTCAATATTTACTCATCTTGGCGTGGGCGAAGTAAATTCGAACGATTTAGAAAAATTACATCGGCTTATTTATTTGTAGCAACATTCGCGGTCATAGTATCGGCTTTAACAAAGACAACGATACAGTTTTCAAGGGTGTGGTTTGTTGCGTGGGTCTTAGGTACCTTAATATATTTAAATACCTACCGCATTATTATCGATTTAATTCTACAGTATAGCAGAAGAAAGGGTTGGAACCTAAAAGATATTATTGTGTTTGGTGCAGGTGAATTAGGTAAGTCAGTTGGCGAAAAAATTAATGAAGCTGATTGGTTGGGCTTTAATATTGTAGCCTATATTGATGATGACAAGGACAAAATTGGAAAGAGTCTGAACGGAAAAGAGATAATTTCAGCAGAAGGACTAGCTGCTTATATAGAAGAAAAACAAATTAGAGAAATGTGGATCGCTCTTCCATTTAGAAATGAAGAACGCGTAAGGGAGCTAATTCATGAATTGAGACACATCTCAATTTCGATAAAGTTTATTCCAGATATCTTTGGCTTTAGATTACTGAATCAAGAGATTTCTGAGATTGCAGGAATACCAATTCTTCAGTTGAATGGAACCCCTATCCACGGACTAAATAGGATAATAAAAGAAATAGAAGATAAGGTGATATCGATACTGATTTTATTGGGCATCTGGCCAATATTGATTGCTGTTGCTGTGGCAATTAAAATTGAATCACGCGGGCCAATTCTTTTTAAACAGATAAGAAATGGTTGGGATGGAAAGAAAATAAAAGTTTATAAATTTAGATCAATGTTCGTTCATGATGAGGGCGATAAAATTACGCAAGCAAAGAAAAATGACAAGCGTATAACAAGAGTTGGTGCTTTCATCAGAAGAACTAGTCTTGATGAGCTTCCACAATTTATCAATGTTTTGCAGGGGAGAATGTCAATCGTAGGACCCCGTCCACACGTGATTTCTCAAAACGAAGAATACAAAGACCAAGTCGATTTTTATATGCAAAGACATCGGGTTAAGCCAGGAATTACAGGCTGGGCACAAGTGTGTGGATATCGAGGCGAGACAGATACTCTTGAAAAGATGTCAAAAAGAGTTGAATATGATCTCTATTATATCGAAAATTGGTCATTAGGTTTTGATATAAAAATAATTTTTATGACAATATTTAAAGGCTTTATTAACAAAAATGCATATTAGGTAAGCAATGACAGAAATAAAAAATAAACTTGATAAACTAACTATAGCATCAATTTGGTGTATATTTCTTTTTTCATATGTCTCAGTTAGTGCTTCAGCACTAAGTCACATACTTATTGTAACACCGGCATTATATTTTACTTTTATTTATATTAAAGATGGAAGCATAAAATTATCAAAAAGTTCGATATTTTTACTGCTTACAGTTTTATTTGCAATAATCTCAGTTTTATTTGCAGATGATATTAACAATAAATTTAAACAAATATCTAAAGTAAAATATATGTTATTCGGTGTTTTAGCGATTATTCCATATAAGAGAGTTATCGATTCAATATCAAGAAAACATCTATCATTAATGTTGAATACATTTCTTGTTCTGCTCGCAATAGGAAATATCGCAGGTATTCATGCACTATTTTCGGGTCATCATATTCTTAGAATGAAAGATGCATCAGACGGAGTTAGAGCTGCAGGAATGTATGGGATGGCAATCACATATGGTTATGGAATTGAGTTAGTTGCAATTCTATGTCTCGGACTATTGATCAACTTTTGGAAACAACTCACTACAATAGTTAATCGAAATATTCTTTTAATTTCAACAATTACGACAATGCTAGGAGTATATTTTTCATTTACTCGAGGGGCGGTTCTAGCATTGATTATATCGATACCATTTATCTTTATTAGAAAGAAAAAACTTTTTTGGAGTCTTCTAGTGGGTGGTATCTGCTCCCTGTTATTAGTATTATCGATTGTTTGGAATGGAAACGATACAGGAAATAGATTTCTATTAGCTGCAAAGACAACATCGAACATGATTAGAGTTTCCCAATATCAAGCAGCTGTGGCAGCTTTTCAAGAAAAACCACTGACTGGTTGGGGATATCGAAATTTTGAATCAAATGCTTATGATATTAAAAAAAGAAATGGAATCGATTATGCAGAATTTTATGGTCACGCCCATAATAACTATCTTGAATTTTTAGCAGCAACAGGATTGTTTGGATTTTTGTCATTCACATTATTTGTACTGACATGGTTATATGAAGTGTGGAAGAGAAATGATAATTTTGGCTTGGTTGTGTTACCTTTTGTGGTTTCATTTTCAATTTCTGGATTATTTCAAAACACAATTAATGATGCCGAAAATATGTTCTTCATCATGTTCATGTATACGATTTCTCAATCGCTTAAGAATGGTACATTTGATACCAACTTACAGTCAGGTCAAGAGAGTCCTTAAAATTTAAGGGCTCCCTAATAATTTGATCTTCTAATGCCTTATCAATGGACGGTACGTATTTTGGAATACTTTCACCATTATAAGTAGACTTAACTTGCACATTGATATTTGGAAAATGGCGATTAATTGAATGAGCAAGATCTTCAATACTGACTATTTCTTGAGAGCCAATATTATATATACTTGATACGGAATCACTGGTAAGCATTCTAAGTAAGGAAACAACTAGGTCGCCCATATATAAGAAAGATCGAAGTGGTTTACCGTTTCCTAAAATTGTAATATCGCGATTATTTAGACCATCGTTGATAAAATTGCCAAGAGCATAGTTGCCAGTTAGTGGACAAAGAGGGCCAATAAAACTGAAGCATCGTGCAATTGAGTAAGCAATATTATTCTTTGTACAAAAATCACTAATCTGCTCTTCGGCGATAACTTTAGAAATTCCATACGGTGTACTTGGAGATAGAGAGTCTAATTCTTTTGGAAGTGGATCAGTTGAAAAATGATTACCATAGACTGCGCCTGAGCTAGTAAAAAGTAGTTTCTTACAATTTAATGCTTGATTTAGAATTCTGGAGGTAGCCTTTTTTGAATCATATAAATAGCGCTCTTCATCCTGTACATTCATACCAGTTTGGACATCAGCTGCTGCATGAATGATGTAATCGATTCCTTGTAACACTGGAAGATTTTGAAGATCACATTTTAAGAATCTAAAATAAGGTGTTTCAAATTCCTGATTATTTTCTAGAAATAAATCGGGATTTCTTGAAGGGATAACAAGATCAATTTTGTTATCAGATAAACTATTATAGTGGTTAAATAAAGCTAAGAACCACTTTCCAAAAAAGCCGGTACCGCCAGTTAATAAAATAGTATTCCCAGCTAATGCGTCAAGAGACGGCTTCGAGCGAGTGTAGATATAATCAATATCGAGACTATTTAGCATCAATTATACACTTGAGCTTGATTCTTAGTTGATCTGTAGCTAAGCCATGTTCAGATAGAGCATATTGATGAGAACCCGCCTTAGAAACAAATGAATTTTTTAAACTATATGATGTAACTTTGGGTAGTGTTGTATTTGAATCAATGAATAAATCAGTTACTGCAGATGTTAATCCACCTTTTCTCACATGCTCTTCAAAAAATATAATATGTTTAAAAGATTTGAGATGATCGAGAGCTTCTTTATCTATTGTCTTAATCTTCATTATTGAAAGATGAGAAACATTGAACTCTTTTGAAAACTGATTCGCGATACCAAGCATTGCTCCAGTACTAACAAGACAAATTTCATTTGAATTTGTTTTGTTTGTAAAATAGGGTTTCGTTGATGTTAGCGGGACTTCATTGAATTTTGGATTATCACATTTTCCAACTCTTAGATATGCAGGAACATCACTCGAGATAAACTCTTTATAGCAAATACGCATTTCTTCTGGATCACCTGGTGAATAAATTTCAATTCCTTCAAGAGGTGAAAGAACAGACATATCTTCACCACAGTAGTGAGAGTTACCGAGATTTGTGTATATTAGTCCTGCTCCATCACCAATAATTTTTACAGGATTATTTGAAAGACAGAGGTCAAATTTTATTTGTTCCAATACTCTTATTGGTACAAAAGATGCTAGGCCATAACAAAGAGGCTTGTATCCAACTTTTGATAATCCTGCTGCTGTACTGATAAGGGCCTGCTCCATAATTCCAACATTGACGAATTTTTCAGGACTAGTTTTTCTTATTTCATCAAAAAGAGCATAACCATGGTCACCTGTGAGTAGCAGGAAGTTTTCGTCATTCTTGGCAGACTCAGAGATCAAGTTCGAAAGTACGGTTCTCATTATAATATTTCCTTACGGGCTGTATTTTCTTCTTCAGTTGTCATTTTTTTATAGTGCCAAATATTTTCACCTTCCATGAAACTGATTCCGGCACCTTTTATTGTTCTTGCTATGATGACAGAAGGTTTATGAGATGAACGGGTAGAAATGAATGCTTTGTTCAATTCATCAACGGAGTGGCCGTCACACGTGAAGGACTCAAAGCCAAAGGCTTCAAATTTTTTATCTAGTGGTTCCATGTCAATAATATCTTTAGTTAGTCCCATCGCTTGATATTGATTTGCATCAATAATCATTGTCAGGTTTGCGAGTCTATGATGACCAGCGAAAAGAATTGATTCCCAAACACTGCCCTCATTAATTTCACCGTCTCCAACAATGCAAAATACATGTCGCGAAGAATTTCTGCGTTGTAATCCATAGGCCATTCCTACGGCAACGGGGAAACCATGCCCTAGACTTCCCCCAGAGATATCAACTCCAGGGGTGTGATCTTCTGCGAGACCAAATAAGTCAGTTCCATCCTTAAGATAGTTGTCAATTTGATCTTGAGATATCCAGCCTAGTTGAAACAAAGCTGAGTAGATCGCCATGACGCCATGACCTTTGGAAAGACCAATAATATCTCTATTTGGACAAATAGGATCTTTCGAATTTATATGTGCAGCGCCAGAATATAGGGCACTAACGATCTCAACAAGAGATAAGGCACAGCCAAGATGACCGGATTTACCATCCTTCGCCATATTGATAATATTCTTTCTAAGTGTCGATGGGGATAGATCAATATTGTTCACAATTTCCTCTTTTAAATATGTAGGTTAATTCTAAAGGATATGGTTTCTTCTTGAAAGTTATTTTTGAAAATTGACTAAAAGAATAGAAATAACCGATCATTGAAGAATGAAAAAAATTAAAGTATTACAACTGCTACGTTCTCCTCAGGGGGGAATAAGAAAACATGTTCTTGAGATTATTGATAATCTTGATCAAAATAGATTTGAGTCAATACTTATTACAAATACAAAAGATGGCGATACACAGTTCAATAAAAGAGTAAAAAATGAATATAAAGTGATTGATTATCCAATAATTGATCAACCAGGATTATCTGATCTTGTTGCTTTATATAAATTATTTAAAATAATTAAAAATCTTGATGTTGATATTATCCATGGTCATGGTGCAAAGGGTGGGCTTTATGCAAGGATTATTGGGAAAATATTGAAGAAGAAGGTTCTCTATACAGCGCATGGAGGCTCACTTCATAGCATGCATGGAAAAATAAAGAATATCGTTTATCAAGTTGTTGAGAAAATACTTTATTACTTAACTGATAAGGTTGTATTTGAATCAAAATATTCTCAAAATGAGTATTGTAGGAAAATAAACAAGAATAAAACTAAGTATATCTTAAATTATAATGCGATAGCTTTAAGATTGCCAGAAGAGGTTAAGCCTATAAGAAGTGAGTCGATTAAGATCGGTGCATTTGGACTTCTTAGAAAAATAAAAGGTCATGATATATTAATTGAAGCGGCCTCTAATTTAATTAATCAAGGTTATAAGCTTGAAGTTAATATTTATGGTGAAGGTGAAGAGCGACATAACCTACAAGACTTGATAGAAAGAAGAAAATGTACAGAATGGATTAAAATACGTGAGTACTGTGAAAATATTCAGAATGAAATGAATCAATGTGAAATAGTGGTACATCCATCTCGATTTGAATCATTTGGTTATGTGCCAATTGAAGCACTCAATGAAGGAATAACTGTTGTTAGTTCTCTTGAAGGAGGCTTAAGTGAAGTCATGGATGAAGGAAGAAATGGATTTTGTCCAAAAAATTTGACTATAAAAGAACTTGAATTAGCAATTCAAAATGCGATCGAAGACGAAGCGGGAAGAATCTTAAAATATAATCATGCAAAGAAACAATTAGAAGAGAAATTTAATTTTACAAATTTTGTAACAAATATAGAAGAGATATATACTAAATGTTTACACTAGATACATATCATATAATAGCATTATTAATCGCATTACTCTTTGTATCAGTATTACTGCTCTCATATCTTGGCTATGGAAGAGATACTCAGGGATTCTTAAAGTTTTTAGTATTATTTCCTTTTATTCTTACTACTGTATCGATCTTTATCCCGTTCGATATAATATTTTACCTTAATTATGTATTTGTAATACTAGGGATATTTTTAGGATGTAAGAAGGTAAATAGATTGAAGCTATCTTTGAAATGGAGTGGTCTTGATAAAATAGAAAAGTTCCTTCTTGTTATAGTTCTAATACAACTTATATCAACATTCATGGGTGCGACAGTTCTTCATGGAGAAGGAGCTGTTATTGATGCTATGACATATCATGTTGGTGCAGCGAAGGAATGGGCCCTTCATATGAGTGGGCCACACCTCAATACGAATAATCCTGAAAGTTTTACAGCTAGTTATTATGAATATTTTCAGTATTCAGTGATGTTATTATTTCGTCCATTGTTTATAACTCTTAAAGATATTGAAAAAACCCATTATGAGTTCCTAGCCTATACATTACTACTCTCAGCTCAAATATTTACAACATTGTTTGCAACAGTATTTATACCGATGCTTATAAGACAAATATATAAAATTGATCTTAAATTTGTTTTAATTATGATCCTTCTTTTGTTGGGGATGAAGAATATGACTTGGATTTGGCGAACAGCAAAGAACGACGCTTATCCGCTTTTTTGCGCTCTTCTAAGCTATTCGATAATAATTGAATCGCGAGTTAAGAATAATTGGAAGAGTATATTTTTGGCCTTCTTTGTCTTAGGAATAGGCATTGGTGCTAAATTTACGAATGTCTACCCTATGCTATTCATACTTTTATATTTCTTTGTAAAAGAGTATAAGAGCTTCGAGAAGCGATACCTTATGAAAGCCATTATTGTTGCTGGAATAGCTGGTATTTGTGGGTTGCTACCAATACTACTTAGAAATTATCTTGAAACAGGTAATCCGATGTATCCTACATCTTCTTCACTATTTCCAAACGTTTATCTCTCTGACAAAACAGAATTATTTCATCATCTCTACTCTCATGCGACAACATGGTTTTATGCTAAGAAGAAGCTCTTAACACTATTCACGGCTAACCCGTATATGATTGTTCTTGTAATAGGGCTAGTGTTTTATAGAAAGTATATTGAAATTATATTCCTCGCAGTGTTTTTGATCTTTATTTCAAAGATTACAGGTGAACGTTTTATGTGGAGACAGATGTCATTATTATTATTCTTCGTTATAATTATGAGTAAAAATATATTCGATGAACTTAGAAAACGAAAAATTTTGAAATATAAATATTCTTATCTAATATTATCGATACTCGTTATTACACTAGCGCAATTTAAACCTGAGAGAATAGTGAAGTATCCACTAAGGAATTATTTTGTGACAATAGCCAGCGCAATGCCAAATCAGTATTATGCCTGGAATGAATTATTAGAAGAAAATTTAATAACAATCGGTGTTAATGGTGCATCAACTAATCATTCAGCGTATTTCTCGCGATTACCAGCTTTAATACTGAGTGAATCACGAGAAGAATATCGATATAAGTATTAGAAATTGATTCTTTCTCTTTCGATGACAAGAGGACGTTTCTTGCTGAGAGTTAAGGCAGCCCCTACATACTCACCTATCAGCCCCAGAAAAATTAATTGTACAGAAGAAATTAAAAATAACCCGATCGCAACTGGAGCAATTCCAAGTGCAAATCTATCCCAATATATAATTTTATAAATGAAATATATAACAGCTGCAAGAAAGCTTAATACAGAAGTTATAGAACCGATAAGGACAGCGAGCCTCAGTGGTACTTTGGAATGATTAACAAATCCTAAAATGGCAAGATCATAAAGAGTAAACCAGTTGTTTTTCGTTACGCCTTTAGTTCTTATTGGTTGATGGTATTCTATTTCTTTTCTCTTAAAACCTAGTTCTGAAATCAAACCTCTGAGATAAGGATAAGGATCATTTACTTTTTTTAGCTCATCAATAACTCTTTTGTCATAGAGACCAAATCCTGTGAAGTTTTTAATCTGCTTAACATCTGAAAATCTATCTAGGGTATTGTAGTAGAAAGTACGAAGCTTATACATAAGATAACTTTCAGCACTAGATGTTTTAACTCCTACAACGAGTGGGTATCCTTGTTCCCATTGGTTTAGAAAATCGACGATAAGGTTCGGTGGATCTTGGAGATCACAGACAACAAGAATGACAGCTGCTCCTCTTGCTTGAAGGAGACCATAGAAAGGAGATCTCAGATGTCCAAAGTTTCTTTCATTAATGATTATTTTAACATTTGAATCTTTGACTGCGATATCTTTTAGTATTGCTACAGTGGAGTCGGTTGAATCATTATCAATGAAAATATGTTCGAAATCATACTGGTCGAGCTTAGAGTAAATTTCCTTGACTCTGAGATAGACATCTTGGACATTGAGTTCTTCATTATAGCATGGTGTAACAATAGAAATAAGTTTCTTAGTCATGATTTAATCTCTTTAATATATTTATATATGGTTTTAATTCGTCTAATTTTTTTTCAAAACGTATAATTCTTTCCTGTTGCTTTTCAGGAGTCGGATTAAGCGCTTCGATGGTTTTTCTCTCAAATCTTAAATATCGATGATCGATAATTTGCACGAGCAGAGAATAAGTCACAATTGCTAATAAAGTTGAGACAGTGATCGCCACTGAGAACTTTTTAAAACGATCGCGTATAAATGAAGTCAAATCAAAAGATTGATTACTACTTAAGTTGTTAGAAATTTTTGAATTAGCCTGTCTTATGGCAACATCGAGATCCTTATCTTTAATAATTAAAGATAGAGATGGAACGTGACAGATGAAAAGATCATTAACTTTTTTTACGAGTATTTGGACGCTGTGTTGCAAAAGTATTTCCTTGAACTATAAATATTGATATATAATAGAGTAATGAAAATTGAAAAGCAAAATACAAAAATATTAGGGTTGATCGCAATCGGAGTGATTCTCATTCTATCAATACAGGCTTATAAGCTTATACCATTTGGCACACCGGATGGACTCGATTTCAACAATGTCTATGCTTATTCAAGGTGTGACAAAGTTCTAAATTCAAAATTCGAAGGAAATTTTTATCTTGCCAATGGTACAGATTGTGGTGATGCAATGGCAAGGCCCTTTGTATACCCTCCATTACTCTATTACAGCGCTAAATGGGTGTCGGTCTTTGATACATTTGAATCTGCACGTATCGCTTGGAGAATTTTCATTATATTAGGTACTTTATGGGCGATCTCTATTTGGCTTGGAAGTCTTAGACGATTTTTGATCAGCCTTCCCTTCACTGCTCTATTATTTGTACAGTACCCAATGTTGTTTGCACTAGAAAGAGGAAATAACGATATCCTCGTACTTCTTCTTTGGACAGTTGCCTATTACTTATACAAAAAAGACCATCTCAAAACTTCGGGATTTTTTTCAAGTGCAACTGTATTAATGAAAATATATCCTTTATTTGCTTTGTCAATTATCACTGGTGGGCTAATACTTGGTCGAGAATTTGGTAGATTGAAAAAATATTTAATAGGAGCTTTTATCGGTGCTGTTACAATATTTCTTGCTTTTAATAGTCTATGGTATTCATTCTACTTAAAAATTAAAGAGTTCGCAGGAAGTCGAATGGTTTTAGACATACTTAATCATTCTGTTCAATATATCACAGACGTCAAACTTATTAATATGACCATCTTTTTACTGCTTTTATTTTTATGGGTGCTGAGATTTAGATTTGATCAAACTAGAAGTGACCTCGTGTTCGCAGGTGGTCTTGCTGTCTGTACATATTACTCAGCAACAAGCTTTGATTACAATTTGATTACTGCTTACCCATTGCTAATAATTCTACTTGCAGATCTTATAGCAAAATTCAAAACAAGAAGCTTCATCTTAGCGATTGGTTTAACAATTGGTCTTTGCGGAAATCGTTATTGGTTCATCTGGGGAAATGATGTCGGGTACAAAGTAAGACTATTGATACAACTAGTTTTTCTAATGTTGATAGCAATTGAATCGTTTCCACTTTTTCATCTAAAGAATATCGTAAATTATCAAATTAAAAGGATTAAATTATATGTCACAAATTGAAATAACGACTAAGGGTGATAAATTTATCTGTATCTCATCACAGTATAACATTATTACTGAAGCAACTACGGCTGATGCCGCATTTTTAGAAATTGAAGAGTTGATAGCAAAGTATAAGAAAGATCTTGAAGCCTTTGAGATGGACCATCCACCTCTTAAGGTCTTTGAGGATATTGATTTTGCAAAAAAATATAAGAAACTAACGAATGGAGTCTTTATTATACTGTTCATGTTAATTTCTGGTCTTGCCTTTGGTACTGCATTTGGGAAGGCATTTGGATATATGCAAAAGAGAAGCACAGGCATCGTTAAAGAATTTAACTCACTAAGTGATGAAGAGAAGCTTGAAGCTTTTTCAAAAAAAGTAGATATAGTAAAACCATTTTATAAGCGTCTAATCGAAAAAATCAATGAGTAAAGTAACAATTTGTATTCCTACATTTAATAGTGCAGAGAGTGTGACAGAGACAATCGAATCTCTACTTGAACAAACTTATAAGAATATAAAAATCAAAGTATTCGATAACGCCTCGACTGATGATACGGTAAAAATCTTAAAGCAATATCCGCAAATTCAAGTATATGAAAGTCTTGAAAACATGGGGGCCGAAGCAAATTTTACAAAGTGTATTCAAGCAGCAGAGGGTGATTATACAGCAATATTTCATGCTGATGATATTTACGACAAAGATATTATCATGAATCAAGTTAAAGAATTAGATCTTGATAGGGAACTTGTAGCGGTTTGCACACATGCTACAGAGATAGATCACGAAGGCAAAAAGATTGGAGAAAGATTTATTCCAAAAGAAATTAAGAAAAATCAATATCTCGACTTTAATCGATTATTAAGTTTGGCCTGTACTTATGGAAACTTCATTACTTGTCCAAGTGTCTTAATAAGAACAGATATTCTTAAAAATAAAATTAAGAAATGGGATGGTGAGAATTTTAAGAGTTCAGCGGATTTAGACTTATGGTTGAGGCTGACAGAATTTGGGAAAATAAAATTTTTATTATCCGCCTTAATTAACTATCGCGTAGCTAGTGTAAGTACGAGCTTCAATATGAAACGAGCACGAACGACAAGACATGATTTCTTCCTCGTTACAGATAATTATGCAAATCAAATAACCACTAACGCACAGAAAGCTCTTGCGTTCTTAGAGGTTAAAGATATTGCTCTTAGAAGGCTGAATGCAATGAAGCAGGGAATATTAATAGATGAATCAGGGCCAGTCGGTGTGCGCTGGGTCATTGCTGGTTTGACTGCGTCATTGTGGCACATTAAATTTCTATTTAAAATAATGATCATTAATTGCACCTATAGGCTTTATAGCATAACAAAATCGATCAGATAGCTTTACGAATTCTCAACTTTATTGATATATTTTTTACTCAATTAACAAAACAAGTGGAAAATATGAAAAAAGCATTAATCACCGGAATTACAGGTCAGGATGGAGCATATTTAGCTCAACTACTACTAGATAAAGGTTATGAAGTTCATGGAATAAAACGTAGAGCTTCTCTTTTAAATACAGATCGAATTGATTCTATTTATCAAGACCCACATGAGAAAAATATAAGACTAAAACTACACTATGGGGATCTTTCTGATTCCACTAACCTCATTAGAATTGTACAAGAAGTACAACCCGATGAAATTTATAATCTTGGTGCCATGTCGCATGTTAAAGTTTCATTTGACTCACCAGAATATGCTGCTGATGTTGATGGTATCGGTACACTTCGTCTTCTTGAGGCCATAAGAATTTTGGGACTTGAGAAAAAAACTAGAATATATCAGGCTTCAACATCTGAGTTATATGGGCTTGTACAAGAAGTTCCACAAAGAGAGACAACACCATTCTATCCGAGATCACCTTACGCAGTAGCAAAAATGTACGCTTATTGGATTACTGTAAATTACCGTGAAGCGTATGGAATGTTTGCGTGTAACGGAATTCTTTTTAATCATGAATCACCTCTTAGAGGAGAAACTTTTGTGACAAGAAAGATCACAAGAGCAGCTTCTCGAATTGCTCTTGGACTTCAGGAGCAATTATTTCTTGGGAATTTAGATGCGAAGAGAGACTGGGGACATGCCAAAGACTATGTCGAAGCAATGTGGAGAATCCTACAACAAGATACCCCTGAGGATTTTGTTATTGCAACAGGTGTTACTGAAACAGTAAGAAACTTTGTTATTTATGCATTCAGAGAAGCAGGCATCGAACTTGAGTTTAAGGGGGAAGGTATTGATGAGAAAGGCTATATTAAATCTTGCTCAAAACCTGAATTTCAAGTTGAAATAGGAAAAGAAGTTGTTGCAGTTGATAAGAGATATTTTAGACCAACAGAGGTAGAATTGCTTCTTGGTGATCCAACTAAGGCAAAAGAGAAATTAGGTTGGGTTCCTGAACATGACCTCGCATCACTTGTAAAAGATATGATGAAATCAGATTTAGAACTTTTTAAAAGAGATCAGTATCTTTTAAAAGGTGGACATAAAGTCGTAAGTAATTATGATGAATAAGAATGATAAAGTACTTGTTCTAGGGGCTCGTGGCTTAGTTGGATCTGCACTTGTTAGACAACTTGAGTTGAATGGTTTTAAAAATATTTTAAAACCAACGAGTCAAGAACTTAATTTGTTAGAACAAGCTGATGTTAGAAATTACTTTTCAACAAATAAGCCACAGATAGTAATTCTGGCTGCTGCTAAGGTTGGCGGTATCGTTGCAAATAATACATACCGCGCAGATTTTATTTTTGAGAATTTAGGAATTCAGCAAAATGTTTTCGAGGCCAGTTTTAAAAACAATGTAGAGAAATTATTATTTTTAGGAAGCTCTTGTATTTACCCTAAGAATGCACCACAGCCAATGAGTGAGAATTGTCTACTTACCTCGCCTCTTGAAGAAACAAATGAGCCTTATGCGATCGCAAAAATTGCTGGTCTTAAAATGGCTGAAAGCTTTAATCGTCAATATGGTACGAAATACTGCGCAGTTATGCCTACAAATCTTTATGGTATTCATGACAATTATGATCTTGAAAAGAGTCATGTAATTCCTGGATTAATAGCAAGAATGGATCTTGCAATTAGAAATAGCGATAAAGAATTCAAAGTTTGGGGAACAGGAAATCCTCGTCGTGAATTTCTCTATGTTGATGACATGGCGAGTGCCTGTCTTCATGTGTTAAATATAGAAGGTCAAGTACCAGACTTAATAAACATCGGAACTGGAGAAGACATCTCAATCGGTGAATTAGCACAATTGATTGCTGAGAAAATGGGGTTTGAGGGGAAAATTGTTTTTGATACAACTAAGCCCGATGGGACAATGAGAAAATTGATGGATGTATCAAGAATTAAGTCTCTGGGTTGGGAACCAATGGTTAAGCTTAGTGAAGGCTTAGATCGATCAATTAAGTTCTATAAAAATATAGTTAGGTAATAACAATTGAAACAAGCACTAGTTATCATCTTAATAGGTAGAATTTTTCAAGTCCTATTATCAATATTGATATTAAAAATTTCTACTGTTTATTTGAGTACTGAAGAAATGGGAATATATTTTCTGTTTGTATCAATACTTTCGTATTTTGGCTTGACCCTGATCGGACCAGTTGGACATTTTGTAATTAGAAAAGTTAATGAATGGAAGAATGAAAAAACTCTAAAAACAAATCTTTTTAAGTACAATATATATGTAATAGCAATTTCTCTAGCTTCAGTACCAGTATTAATTGGGATAGAAAAAATTTTTGGTAACTTCGGTGGAATTAGTTTGAGAACACAGTTAGTTCTTATCCCTATCGGAATCTATGTCACTACACTCAATACGACCTTTACACCGATCTTAAATTTACTTGATAGAAGAATAGCTTTTGTCGTATTTACAAATATGACTTTAATATTTAATTTAATGTTTTCAGTATTTCTAGTTTCGAAATTAGGAAAATATGGAATCAATTGGTTTATTGGACAATTACTTGCGCAGCTACTGCTTCTCCTGATCTCTGGTGTCTATCTCTATCGTAAAATTAATGATGAACGAACAAGTATAAAAAAAATTGATATCAACAAAAAAAGCTTTGAGAAGGTATACAATTTTTCTGTACCACTTGTATTTTCCTCATTGTTTATTTGGGTTTCAAATGAATCATTTCGTTTTATAATAGAAAAGAATATAAATGTGTCTTACGTTGGTATTATTGGAGTGGGTTTTGCGATCGCAACAAAAATTGCCACTTCCGTAGAAACCTTAGTTCATCAAATATATTATCCAATTTACTATAAGAACATATGTAGTGAAAAAATTGAAGATCGCGAAAAAGCATGGAACACATTATTGCAGCAAGCACTACCACTATATATAGGTGTTACTTTTTATATAATATGTATGTCACCATTTTTTTTGAGAGTGTTAACAAGTAAAGAGTACTTTGGAGCAATGTACTTTGTGGTCGCAGGTGCTATGTTTAATTTCTTCAGAATGCTCAACAACCTAATGAGCCTTATTACGCATGCTGAATATAGAACGAAATTACTACTAATACCAAATAGCATTGCTGCATTATGCACTGTTTTATTAGTAATGTTTGTGAGTAAACATGAACATTATTACTACGCAGTACCAATTTCATTGGCACTTTGTTCACTCATTGGAGCATTGTTATTATTCGTTTTTGTTAATAAAATTATATCAATCAAAATTGAGTTTAATAAAATTTTCTTGATGATTTCATTAAACGGTTTATATCTTTTGGGATGGTGCTTTTTCGAATATGCCAATTCATTAATATACTCTTTAGTAGCAATAAGTCTCGGTGGAACATATTTTCTGATATCTCAGGGCTTGATATATAAAATATATAATTTCAAAAGGGAATTGAAGTGAAGATAGCATTTCACAATGTGTATAAAGAAATCAATAAGAACAACTTTTTATTCGAAAGTTTAAATACATCCCTGGGGGATGAACTTCTGCTTCCGTTCCATCATTTGAAAAATGTAGCAGCGTTAAGAGGCATTGATTGTGCTACAACTGATATTTACGGTGTTGATGAACTTGATGTTTGTGTTTTTATCGATTATCCGCAAGATGAAAAGATTATAAATAATTTGGTTTCATTGAATAAAAAAATCTATCTAATTATGTTTGAAAGTAAATTGATTAATAAGAAAAACTGGGACTTGGGAAACCATAAGGCTTTTAACAAGGTATTTACTTGGTGTGATGATATAGTTGATAATGTGAAATATTTTAAAATTAATTTCGCACAAAAAGGTACACAAGATTTTAGTCCAATTGACTTTAAAAATAAAAAGCTTGTCACGCTTATTGCTTCGAATAAGCTAGAAAATTCTGCGGGTGAATTATATTCGAAGCGAATTGAAGTAATACGTTATTTTGAACAGAAACATCCTGAGCTATTTGATCTCTATGGGATTGGATGGGATTATTATCGATTTAGTGGAAAACTAAGATTTTTGAATATTATTAACAAATTACCATATAAATTGAAGCGAATTACCAATAAGTATAAATCGTATCGAGGTCCATTGAAAAACAAGAGGGCCAAGCTTAGTGAGTATAAATATAGCATATGCTTTGAAAACTTCACTGGTGTTAATGGTTATATTACAGAAAAAATATTTGATTGTTTCTTAGCTGGTGTAGTACCTATTTATTGGGGAGCAGACAATATTGAAGACCATATCCCGAAAAACTGTTATATCGATTATAGAAATTTCAAAAATAATGATGAAATGCTAAACCATATCTTGAATATCAGCGAATCTGAATATGATACTTATCTGAAAAACATTAAGAACTATCTTAATAGTGATAGTTTTTATCCATTCTCACTAGGTTGTTTTGCAGAAACATTATTACGGGATTTATAATACTGCTGTCTCATGACGTTCTCATAGAAGAAAGCGAGAATAATAAAGTCATAGACGCTTCTCGAAAAGAAATACGGCCCCTTAATGGTAATGAATAAAATAGTTAGAATTAAAGCTATAAATTGGTAAGAATCTTTATTCCGCAATATTTTTAACGCATTTATAAGTTTAAAGTGGATTAATATGAATAATAATAAATTCATAATACCAAAATTATACAAAATTTGAATATATCCTACATCACTTGTTAGTTTATTTAATGATCTTGGATCATTTGATGTCATTGGCTCTTGCTTTGAGGCTTTTCCAATTAATAAGATCCTTTTCGAATCAATGTTTTTCAATGTGAGATGGTTTACAAACGTATCACTAACTGACGTAGCCTCTAATTTGTTACTATTAACATAAGTATAATATGTATGAAATGCACGTCCAAAAGATTTTTGATATAGTTGACTATTTGGAAAAAAACTATGAATGATCATCACAGAAGAAGTAAAAATAGCTAAACAGAGTGTCGCTTGTATAGTAAATTTCTTTATACCTTGGGTATGATAAACATAAGGTAGATATAGAAACATCACACATATGAACGTAACTAAACCAACACGACTTGTAATTAATGTACCAATGAAAGTTAAAACTAAGAGTAAAACCTTTATAAAATTATTTCGAATATAATATAAAGAAAAATGAGCCATGAGTGCAATCATGATGCCAGCAGAATCAAATCCCTTCATGAGTCCACGTACACGTATTCCACTCATTACCATTTTTTCGTGTTCGGAAGGATTCATTTCAGGAGTAAATAGTGTGTTTAAGTGGAGAAAGAAATCTTTGGTCACTCCATCGGTAAAATATTGACAGTAAACTATTAGCAAATGAATTCCAAGCACAGTAAGTAATGTTTTAAATAAATCATTAGCTTTAATATTTAGAATGGAAGAGATACTGTGAAATGATAAATAAATAAAACTTGATCTAATAATTCGAAAAAAATAATGTCCATTATGCGAAAAATCTCGGAAGCCTTCCAGAAAAAATAAGGCGAATGAATAGATAACTAGGTAGATGAAAAATTTTTCATTGAAAGAAAATGAACGTCGTTGTTTAAAAAAAATCACTATATAGGGGAAGCCAAAAATAATTGAAAATAGAACTGAAGTATCAACTACACCAAAGCGTGGTCCGTAAAGAAGAAGAATACAAATTATAAACGATATAAATAGTCTTGTTGCATAAGATAATTTTTGAATAGAACTTAAAATTTGGTTATACACTATAGTCCTTTTTTGTTCTTTAGTAGTTGAATATATTCTTCGTAGTTCTTATTTGCTATTAAGTTTAAGTTAAAGTCTAGCTCAATTCTATTTCTTGCTTCAATTCCCATTGATTCGCGTAGTTTAGGATTAGTTATCAGAGTTTTAAGTGCGTGAGCCAACTCTTGATAATTACCTTTCGTGACTAAAAGTCCTGTTTTTTCTGGAATAATAGCATCACAAAGGCCACTGATATTTGTACCGACTGATGGAATCTCCATTGCTGCTGATTCAAGTATAACTGTTCCAAATCCCTCTCTGTGTGATGGAAGGCAAAATATATCAGATACAGCTAAGTACATCTCGGGTTCAATAGTATAGCCAATAGTTAGTATGTTTTTATTCGTGCTAATCGCATTCATTGATTGTGACTCTAGCTTGTGCTCCTTTTCAAGAGGACCAACAAGTAAAAGTTTTATATTTGGAATTTCCTGTTCAAGTTGTAGGAAAGCAGTGATGAGTTCATTGATTCCTTTGTCCCTTGTTATTCTGCCAACGAAAGTTATTACAACGTCATCAGATGAAATATTGTTTTGTTCCTTTATCAACGGAAGATCAAACCTTGCTTTAGAAAATCTTTCGATATCAACACCAGCGAATCCACCTTTGTGAATACATTTAATTCTATCTTCAGAGCCGATGCCTTGTGAAAGAAGAAAGTCTTTTTGGCTCCAGCTGTCTGTGTAACAAGTATGGTTTAATAATATAACAAGCCTATCAAGTGACTTTAAAACGAATTTTGCTGGCCCAGATAGTGTTTGCCACCTCTGACCTGTGAAAGTATGAATGACAAGAGAATTAGTAAAATACCCAGCTAGAGCGGCCAACAGTCCAGCCTTAGGTGTATTAGAATGAATAATGTCAAACTTGTTTTTTCTAAAAAATATGAATAATTTTATTAGTGTGATTAAGTCTCTAAGAGGTGAAATATCCCTAATGATTGATATACCTTTAATGTTAGAAACTTTGAACGACTTTAGTGTTTCAAAATTTTCATCAACTGAGGTGACAATTGTAATATCGCAACCATACTCTTGAAGTTTTTCAATATGCTTCCGATAGCTAAGCAATGCAAACGGTACAGTTGCAATGCGACATATTCTTATTTTATCCATAAATTTTCCAGTTTCTAAAGCTATGATGCCTAATGACAAATGGAAAGTAAATTATATTAAACTATAGAAATTTTAGAAGTGTTAACATAAAATATTGAATAAAAATTAGGGAAAAAAATGAGATTTCTAGATATTGTATTGTCTGTATTATTCATTATCGTTTTTTCAATTCCATTTGCGATAATTGCATTGTTTGTGAAGCTGACGAGTCCTGGACCAATTTTTTATTGGTCAGAGAGGGTTGGCTACATGAACAGAATATTTCTAATGCCAAAGTTTAGATCAATGAGCGTGGGGGCTCCTGTAGTTGCAACACATCTACTCAAAGATCAAGACTACCTTACACCAATAGGAAAGATTTTAAGAAAAACAAGTCTCGATGAACTGCCACAACTCTTCTCTGTATTTGTTGGAGATATGGCATTCGTAGGTCCCCGCCCAGCTCTGTTCAATCAAGATGATCTGATACAAATGCGTACATTGAAGAATATACATACAATTAGGCCTGGCATAACGGGTTGGGCACAAGTGAATGGCAGAGACGAAATTTCAATTGAACAAAAAGTCGCTCTCGATGAAGTATACTTGCATAAGAAATCACTATGGTTTGATATTAAAATACTCTTTATAACTTTTAAAAAAGTATTAGTAGGAAGTGGTGTTTCGCATTAAATAAGGTGGATGAATGTTACTTTTAACCGGTGGAACAGGTCACTCAGGTACTATCTTCTTAAAAAATTTAGAGACTGAGGGATATAATGGAAAGATCAGATGTCTTGTTCGCAAATCCTCAAATATTAAAGTTCTTGAAAGTTATAAGCTAGATATTGAAATTTGTACTATCGATCTGAAAAATATCGATGCTCTTCAAAGTGTGATGAAAGGTGTTGAGACAGTATTGCATATTGCAGGCATCCAATATTCCAAAGAGGTAGTTGAGGCTTGTAAAAGAGAAAAGGTCTCATGGATGATACTTGTACATACTACAGGTAGATATTCAAGATTCAAGTCGGCGTCGAAATTTTATATCGAAGTCGAAGACAAATTAATAAAAGAGAATAATAACTTAACTATCTTAAGGCCAACGATGATTTATGGGAGTAGCCACGATAAAAATATGTGGCAACTCATAAATTTTTTAAATAAGTATAGATTTTTTCCTATTTTTGGAGATGGACGTAATCTTATGCAACCAGTTCTTGCGGATGATTTAGCATGCGCATATCAATTAGTCTTAAAAAATAAGGATAGAACTTATGGACGACAATACAATCTAAGTGGAAAAGAGGCTATTTCATATGGAGACCTTTTAAAAACTGTTGAAAATGAATTAGGTAAGAAAGTAGTTACGCTGAAACTACCAATAAAATTGTGTATGTTTATCGTGGCTTTTTACAATTTCTTATTTAAGAAAAAATCACTTGTGAGTGTTGAACAAGTGATGAGAATGCAGGAAGACAAAGATTTTTCATGGGATGATGCGAAGCGAGATTTTGGCTACTCACCTACTTCGTTCAGGGACGGAATCAGAAAAGAGATAGAAGAATTAAAGATGAAATGTTTATAATGTTTACCATATTGCGATCTGTTTGATATGGTTTATCGTTATTAATCAAGACTATAAAGAGAAATAGATGATAGAGATATTAACAAGACTTAGATCTGGCCAAAAATCAGCAATAATAATTTTATTTGATTTTATGACGATCTTAATTTCTGTCTATCTTTCATTTGCATTGAGATTTGGAGTTGTTTCTCTTGGAGAGATTAAAGAAATCGATTTTTTTCAAGTAATTCCACTGATCGTCTTTATTCAAATGATCGTATTTTGGAAAATGAGTCTTTATAAAGGAATCTGGCGATTTTCGAGTACGCCTGACCTCGTTAGAATTATAAAAGCTGTTTCATTATCATGTGTTCTTGTTAGTTTCATCTTATTTGTGACGGTAAGGCTTGAAAATATTCCTCGATCTGTATTCTTTATTGACTGGCTACTTCTTATTGTTGGGTTAGGTGGAGGAAGATTTAGCTATAGAATCTTGGCTGACCATAAGAATTATCGAATTGCTAAGAATGGTGAGCCTGTATTGATCATTGGTGCAGGGGTATCTGGAAATCTTTTATTTAAAGATATGCAGAATAATTTCGATCTAAAATATAATATTGTTGGCTTTGTCGATGACAATACAAATTTGAAAGGAAAGTATCTTCAAAATACACCTGTGTTAGGAACTACTGGCGAACTAAGTAGAATAATCAAAGAAACTGGTGCTACAAAATTATTCATAGCAATACCGTCAGCTTCAAGCGAAGAAATCGCAAAAATTGTCGAAAAAGGAAATTTCCTTTTAGATGCTCAA
>CAZQJK010000051.1:0-29925 GCA_964593545.1 uncultured Bacteriovorax sp.
AGAAAATTTTTGTCCGCAGGTCTTACAGACAAAGCGTTGAATTTTTCTTGAATCATTTCTTCGAAAATAGAATCCATCTTTGGAGACCAGCTTATTTTTAGTGGTGGAATGGCAGTCAGAATTTGGGCAGTGGTATATCATGCAGTACTTACTGCAATCTTTGTCGTGTTATAAAGACAGTAAGTACTTAAAATATTTGACGAAAAATGTATTAGGAATCAAAAACTGATTTCAAATGTAACAATTTTATCCCCATTTAAAGGGAGCAGTTTAAAAATAGTAATTAAATCCGATCCCCAAATATGTAAGTTTGCTCTCCTGGGAATAATTCTCTTCTGGATGATTTAATTTGAAGTCTTTTGACTTTGTCCAAACTTGCTCTTTATACGCAATAAAGGCAAACGGCTTAACTTGTTTACTATAGTTAAATATCCACCCAAGATAATACCATTTTAGATAGATATCTTCGCTACTGTAGTTTAGTGGAATGTAGTAACTATTTTTAAAGTAAATATTGTACTTGTGTTCACCACTACTGAAGTGATGATAAGTTATTGTTGCTTCAGGTTTTAAAGTGAGTAAAGTTTTTGTCCAGTTGTTGTGAGTTTTTACGTTTAGACTTGCTGAAAATAACTTCTCACCTAGAGTGAAATCTCTTCTAAGTTTTAAAAATAGTGATGAACCAAAATCTAAGTTCTCACTAGACTTTTTCCAGGCCCATGTTCCTGTTTCTGAGGAAAGTTGCCAGTCATTATCATGACGATGACCATAGTTAAAATCTGCTTCAAAGCCATATTGAACAAACCGACTGACATTTCTTCTTAGAGATAAGATTGTCGTTGCTTCATTTCGTGAGTCTTCTTTGCGGTACTCGACAGTTGTCGCAATCGTATGGATATTATCAATTTTTTTGAAGAATCTTGAAATGAAGTAAGGGTTACCGTCTCTCTTTTCTTGTCCTTGTGGTATATGTGCAGCTAATGCGATGCTACTCGTAATCAATAGTAAGAATATCTTCATATGCTTCCTTTATATCTAAATTATTTTCAAGTCCTTCTTGACCATCTAATTTCCAATTTAGTGCCTTTGTCCATGGTAGAAAACGAGGGGCAGTTAGTCTATCATTCGAGGATATTTTTATACCTTCTCCGGCCTTAACATCTTTGGTTTGTTTTGTACTAAGACTTGTTGAGGACACGATACCTTCTTTTACACACATCCAAGTATCAGTGTTATTTTTAATTTCATTAACGGCGACAAAGAATGTTGTTCCTCTCACACCCATTGATGCTGTTCTTGTTGTAACCCTTAGTGGAATTGAATCCTTAACGATTTTTCTCTTTATATAGTTAAAAAATGAGCTTCCTTTTCTAACACTTATTTCAGTGCCCGAAGCTCCGTTTGAAAAGCTCTTTAAGAAGACCTCTGAATCACCGTTTACTTTTATTGTGGTTCCATCAGTAAATTTAATAACTATAAGGGAGTTCTTATCTGTCGTGATAGTTGAGTTGAAGGAGACTTCGCTTCCTTTTTTTAAGGCGACTTTTCCAATTGATGCTCCACCTTTGACAAATAGGACAACTCCGTCGGAAGCAAGAATTGTAAACGTAAATAGAGAAATGATTATTAAACGCAACACTGATATTTCCTTTTTTTGTTTAGTTTAATGCTCTTTTAGTATTTATTCAATTATTGTCTTTCGATATTTTCCTGACAACCAGTTTGAGATATCGGATTTATAGTATTTAGAAAAAATCTTGTCACTTAAGCCTCCTGGTAAGACGGTGTAAGCGTAGTTCTTGTTCATTGAAGTGACCATTTTCCAGCTTGGAACAAATGAAGAAGCTCTTCCTTTTGTCCTATAGACGGCTCCTTGAGAGATTGTGGCCCTATTTCCTTTTATTGGTATATTTCGTAAATCGCGACTTAAAAATGCAGGAAATTTACCATCAAAGAGAAGGAAGTTCATGTCGATCTTATTAATTTCACCCCATTTCTTAGACGAAGATTCAAAACTTAAAGCGGATTTGATATAGGCCGATTGACTAGTTTTTGAGAACCATAAATTACTTTCAGCTTCGGAGATTTCTGAAAGAAAAAGTCTATCTATTAATCCATAGAAATCAGTAATGATGCAAGTTTCTTCAAGCGTATAAAGAGTTTCTTTAAGATTTAAAAAATGATCTTTGATAAAAGCTGTTAAGAGATTCTTATAAAAGATTTCAAAGTTTGTTGCATCTTGAGAATCGACAGAATAATCACAATCAAAATTCTTAAGAGGCGAGAGGTCAAATTCAGTGGCATATTTTTTCATGAAATATTGCGCTTGTAATGAATAAGTTGAAGACTGTAATTCTTTTTGTCTCTCTTCTGACCAGTTTCCTTCCTTAAGTTCTTGCTTGATGATATCAACTCGATAATCGGCCATTGGTGCGTTGATGACTTTTGAAAAGTGCTCATCATTTAAGTCATTATTGGCAGTGACGAGAAAGTTTTCTTGAGGGTTCTTGTCTCTTCGCAAGTCAGTTGGTGATACAAAGCCTTGCCATCTGTTTTCTTTCTTATGTCCTAGGATTGGGAGGAGTCCTGTGTCTTTTCTCTTAGGGGCGAGGCCTGATTGTTGGTAAATAATATTTCCAAGTTTATCTGAGAGAAGCCAGTTACAACTTATGCAAACTTTACTTACTGTATCTGCAAGCTTATCGAGATCTTTGCTTTGAAATATATCTGTTAGCGCTTTAAAGGTACTTGCTGCTCCGTCTTTTTGGCAAGTCCATGCCATGGAGAGATAGTGACCATCATCAATGATTTCGGATGATGGATCATACTCAATCACACCATTCTTTGTCTCAAGGACTTTGATTTTTTCATCGTGATGTTTCTTTCTCTTTATAACTTCTTTTCTCTTGAAAACTTCAACGAATTCTTCTTCGTCTCTAAAGCTTCCGCTTCGTACTTCTTCGATAAAGTAATCGATGGTGTCCATGAAGCCGTAGGTAAAGGAAAAAGCTAAATCATTATTACGGCCCATAACAATTCCAGGGATTCCTGGCATTGAAATTCCAAATGTTAAGCTAGTTTTGGTTTTTAATTTCATCTCGTACCAGACACTCGGAAGGCGGTTGCATTCGAGGTGTGGATCACAACAATGAATTGTTGTTTCATCTGTTTTTAGTACCCAGTTATTAGAGGCCTGGATCTTGGGAATAAACCTTAGAAGTTCTTTTGAAGTGGGAATTATTCCTTGATAGATTTTAAGCTTTTTAATGATGCTAATAAGCTCATAAGGAACTTTTTCCTGACCGTTGATGAGGGATTCAATTTTTTCTTTGCTTGTTCCCTTTTGTAGTAATTCAATGAAGAACTTTTCAAGATCTTGTTGACCTTGAGCAAGACCTAAGTAACTCATCGCCTTGACAGTCATGATACAGTCTTTGATTTCCCAAGGGCGGAAAGTAACTCCTAGGGCCTTGAAAAGTAGAGGTCGCTTCTTTGAAATTGTCGAATTGACGCCATCACAGTATGACTGCATTAGTTTTGAGGTTTGGGCATCTAGTGTCGTAACTTCTAGCTTTGAGTAGTGTTCGAGGCCCAAACTTCGCATAAACTTATCTATAGATAGACTTTCTTCATCATCATTTAAAAGTTCACATATTCTTCCACTGGCAATAATGCGAAGTAGATCCATTTGAACAAAACGATCTAATGCGTGAAAATGTCCTTGCTGGTAGAAGAGTTCTTCGAGTGATTCACTGTCTATTTCAATAACTCGAGTTACATTGTTTTCAATTTTTGTTTTTATCATTAGTTTCTCAATAGGATTGATCAAGTTTCAAAACTTCATCTGATATAATTTTATATGCCTGGTCTTTTAATTCATTAAGACTATCCATTGTGTAGCCTTCACTTTTTAGAGGTTGAAGAACTTTAAGTTTAACTGTACCTGAATTGAACTTTGTAAAGTCTACCCATTTATCAAAGCTTGAAACTGCGATAGGTAAGATTTCAAAACCGCCTTTGATCGCTGTGACAAAAGCACCTTTTTTAAAAGGAAGAACTCCTCGTCCTTTTGATCTTGTCCCCTCAGGCATAATCCAAATATTGCAATTATACTTCTTTATGGTGTCGACAACTTTGTCCATTACACTCCAGGCCTTTCTTCGATTTCCTCTATCAATTAAAATATTTCCCGATAGCCAATACATAAGCCCAAAGAATGGAATATAGAGAAGGCTTTTCTTACCCACTGAAACGGTCTTTCGAGGGCAGATAACACCAACATAGAACATATCAAAGTTAGATTGATGATTTGAGATAATTACTGAACCGCGGGTCTTTTCTAGGAGTTCTAAGTTTTCTATCTCAACCTTAAGGCCAAGAATATAACGACCAATGAGACCAAAAACTCTTGCAATGATGAATGTATTTCCAGGGTGTGCGGGTCTTGCGATGCAGATTATTCCCCAGAGAGTGGCAAAAATAGCGATGAGGAAAGCAGTAATTGTAAGGCGAATATATTTTAAAATCATTTTCTTCTCTCTTAGAATTGATGTGTAAACGAAGCGATAATTATATAGAGATCATCTTGATAGAGTGATGCTTTCACAGCTTTTGAATCGACAAAGTTTAAGTCAATCTGGTTTGCACCAAAAAATTTTGAAACTCTATAATGCTGACCTTTTCTATTTGTTGCTCCATAGTATGGAGAAACTAGTGTCGCTAATGTAGTGTCACCTTCTATTTTATAGTTTTCAGCTGAAAACTCGTAGTTTTCATTAACCTTATATTTGACACCCTCAAGTAAACCGATGTCATTATTCTTGGTGTTTTGCATATAGTGTGCGTAGAAAGTCAGACTATTAAAGCCTACCGCTGCACTAAGGCTATGTCCATTGTACTCATTGACAAATTTGGTCGATTCCGTCAGCCCCGTAACAGTATTTCCTATAAAGCGGGCCTTGTCGGCAATTGTTGAATTGAGATCATTTATGATGAAGTGATCATACCTAAGTTTTAGAAAATTATCTGTCGAATGCCAGTGAAGTTCTAGTCCATTAAGGTAATACTGGGCCGATTTCTCAGTAAGTTTTCCGGTCCTACTCACTGTTGAATTGCTACTTATGACTTTTTGATTAGCATTGATCTTTAATTCAAATGTATCAAAGTCAATGACTTTAATTTCTTCTTGAAGACCAAGAGAAGGAGAATAAATGAAAAGAGGTGAATATTGATTATCTAGTTTAGTAATACCAGCTCTAAGCTTAAGCCAGAATAAGGGTTTGTATTGGTAGTATGCTTCTTCGATTCCAAATGTCGATGCTTTACTATAACTTTCATTATTAAGCGAACTATGTGATCCTTCCTCAAAGAAGATATTCATCTTTCCAAAGTATGATGAATTTTCATCAATCTCTCCTTGGGCCATGACTCCTAAACGCATCCCACCTTTTAGAGAACTAACTTGAGTTGACTCAGCATTTAAGACATAGATGGACATATCAAAATTGGGAGTAGGTAAGCTTGCAGCAAGAGCAAGACTTCTTGACCAAAATAGTACGATAAGTAAGTTGGAAATTAGTTTCATATATATTCCTAATTTATTGATATTTCAGTATATTTTAATGAAATTTCACCAACTGTTAATCTTTTTTTTACTTTCTTACGATAAGTTTAGCGATTTAGTTAAGTTTTCCTAAGGAAGTGCTATTTATGGGTGTAGATAAAGAATTAATTGATGACTTTTGTGCAGAGATAATCAAAATCAAAGGCGAGTTGTCCACTTATATCGCGCAAATGATGAAACCTAAGATTGAGCAAATTGACGCAAGTTATTTTTCAAAATATGGAAATGCTATAGATCGCATTTATGGAACAGCTGCAACTTTAGGCTATACCGATATTGCTAGTTACTGTCTTGCAATGAAGGAAGTCACTTATATGGCCGCACAGTCTGAGAATCAGCTTGGTCATAAGAAAACAATCAAAATGATGATTGAGTCAATAGGATTTTTGGAAGAATTAACAAGTGCAATTTACGATAATAGTAAATTAAAACTTTTCAAAAATAAGATCACAATGGAAGTAAAGCGTGTTGAACGCATGAATCGTCAAGAGTTCTATTCCATCACAAAGAAGAGTTGTTAAAAGAGGTTCTAATGAAGAAGTTATCAATAATAGTCTTATTGTCATCGATATACTCATGTTCATCATTTAATAGTCGTTATCCTTCATCAATAAGAGATAGTAAGTTTGTTAAAGTTTTCAATGATATTGAGTCGAGTGTAAAAACGGGAACAGATTCTCCTGTCGAGTGTCATCAAAAACTCGATAGTCTTTATCTGTCTCTTTATGACATTGATTCAAAGCAACTCGAAATAGAAAATTTTTCTGACGCTCAATTTGAGTCGTTTGTTCAATCTTCGTTTGAGTTGAGACTTGAAATCAAAGAAAAAATGAAGGCACTAAAAGTTGTAGATGAAGATAGTAAGAAATGTCTTACGAGTGTTAAAAATATTGTAAGAGCACTTAGATATCTTGAAGATTATTTTATTGAATATTCATATTCAAGAAATAAAGAAAGCATGCCAGCTGAGTTTGTAACACTTGAAGGTCATGGTATCTATTTTCAATCAAACCCTGAATTTAATTTCAATTCTCATGAAGACTTAAAGTCTGGTGATGTTATTCTTTCTCGAGGTAATGCTTATTCTTCTGCTGCTATTGCAAGAATTGGTGATGATGATACACAATTTTCACACCTAACACTTGTCTATAAAGATGAAAAAAATAAGTTACACACTTCCGAAGCTCATATTGAAATTGGTAATGTTGTTGCTCCTTTTGATGTCCATATTGATGAGAGAAATGCACGATCTGTTGTATTTCGAAATGTTGATGAAAATCTTGCTCATGAAGCAGGAAAGTATATGTATCATCATGTAAAGGATTATAAAGCAAAAAAGAATAAGAATATTCCATATGATTTCTCGATGAACTATAAAAATGACGATGAGATTTTTTGCTCAGAAGTTATTTATCATGGTTACTTAAATGCTGGAAGAAAGCTCTATGGCGTCGACTATGATGTTCCAGAACATAAAACAACTTTCTCTCCTGGGCTCATCGATTTTTTAAATGGTATAGGTATTGATGTTAATAAGAAAAATATCAAATCATTTAAGACATTCGGCCCGGGTGAAATTCAATTTGATTCACGTTTCGATATTATCGCAGAATGGAGAAATCCTTTAAAACTTAAAGATACACGCTTTAAAGACGCAATTCTAACTAAAATTTTTGAGTGGATGGAAAGAGATCAGTACAAATTTAAGTCTTCATTCGTCGGGAGTGTCGGGAATTCATTTGCATGGTTAATGCGAAAAACAGGCTGGACACGAGCTGTCGTAAAATCTCTGGCAGGCGTTGATCTTGAAGATAAATTTCCAACCAATATGGGCGTGAAGCAGATGAATCTCTTTGTTGTTCTAGACAAAGTAGGAGAGTCACTCTATAAAAAATTAGAAATTGCACAACAAAAATCTAATCGACCACTTTCGTTCAAAGAGTTATTCACTTTATTAGAAGAGTATAAAGCTCAAGATAAAAAGGTTTATGATCAGTATAAAAAGGATCGAAGAGAAAACCTTAGAAATGGTCATGGAAAAAATAATAGATTTAAGCCAAGAATTAAACTCGTTAAACCAGAGTTCCACTTGTATTTTTCTAAATAAATGAGAAAATAATAGTACAAGGGAGTTCACATGAGTAAAGATGAAATTGATCACTTAAAGATTAAGGATCTTGAGCATAGAAATTTTAGAAATGATGATTTTTGGAAGGCCATTCCTGGCTTTGCTTCAGTTAGCCGTGGCGAGTTTTCTGATCACATGTGGCAACTAAAAAATTCTATTAGAAAAATTGAACAAGTAAAGAAAGTGCTTGGCGATAGAATGTCAAAAGAGTTCTATGAAGATATGCTTGCTGGTCAACATATCACACCGATGAATATTCGTATCACTCCTTATGTCTTTGCTCTTATTGATTGGAATGATCCACTTAATTGTCCTCTAAGAAAACAATTTCTACCAGTGGGCTCACAATTTATTCCTGATCACCCAATGCATATGGCCGATTCTCTATCTGAAGATGAAGATTCTCCAGTTCCGATGTTGACTCATCGTTACCCAGATAAGGTTTTATTTTTACCATTAACAATTTGCCCTGTTTATTGCTCATACTGCACGAGATCTCGTATCATCGGTGGTTCAACTGAATCTGTTGAAAAAGAAACTTACGGAGCAAATCAAAAATATTGGGATGATGTTTTCGAGTATATTAGACAGCATCCAAAAATTGAAGATGTCGTTATCTCTGGTGGCGATAGCTATATGCTTAATGCCAAACAAATTAGATATATTGGAGAGAATCTTTTAAAAATACCTCACATCCAAAGAATCAGATACGCAACAAAAGGTATTGCAATCTTTCCTCAAAAAATCTTAACTGATGATGAGTGGGTTGGAGCAATTTCTGACGTACACAAACTAGGTCGCGCCTTTGGTAAGCAGGTTGTCATTCATACCCACTTTTCAAGTCATTTAGAGATCACAAAATGGTCACAGATGGCAATGGATAGACTCTTTTCGGAAGGAATAATCGTAAGAAATCAGGCCGTTCTTCAAGAGGGAGTTAACAATCATGTTGATGATATGGTTTTACTCACGAGAAAGCTTGGACTTATGAACATCCAACCATACTATGTTTATATGCATGATATGGTTCCAGGTTGTGAGCATTTTAGAACAACACTTAGTGATGGAATAAGACTAGAGAAAGCCGTTCGCGGGACTACTGCTGGCTTTAACACACCAACTTTTGTTTGTGATCTTCCTGGTGGTGGTGGAAAGAGAAATGTTTCTTCGTATGAGTACTACGACAAAGAAAATGGTATTTCAGTGTGGACTGCTCCTTATGTGAAGCCAGGGAAAGTATTCACATACTTTGACCCGATTCACAAATTAGGTCCTGAAGCACAAAAGCGTTGGCTTTCAGAAAATGATCGAAAAATCATGATTGATGAGGCGATTAAAAAAGCTAATCTTTAGGAATTTATAAACTGCTCCACTTAAATGGGGATGAATTGTGCTCGACAGTGCTAATTTATTGAAAGAATGACAGTTTTTTTTGGACCGCCGAATAATTTATTCATTTAAAATGTTAAATACTAATGCATGACGTAGGGATTTTGAAAATCCCTACGTTTTCTGTCCCCATTTAAGTGGAGCAGTTAAAAGAAATCAAATATTTGACTGCCATATGATCGTGGCAATCAAAATTCAATAAATTTGTACCAAAATACAATAATTTCAAATATTTAAACTAAGTGTTCTTGGTGTTTCTACCGATAAACGATAAAATTACTCTATTAGCGAAAAAGATATCAAAAGTTGGTTTTTATGAAGTTATTCATTAGATTTATATTCACACTAATTCTCCTTCAAGGCATGATTCTTGGACAATCTGAAATGAATGAACAGCAAGCAAAAGCTGAAATGAAGAAAGTCATCATTGAAGTAAAGAAAGAAGTTTTTGAAAAATTCAATAAGGGTGAAAAAGTACAAAGTGTTCTATCATACTTAGAAGAGTTGGAATTAAGTTCAAAAAATCTGTCATCAGATATTCTTGGCGAAATAAATAAATCAAATCGCTTTCAATCATTATCTGCAAAATCAAAATCCGACACAATCAATAATGCCGTTTTTCTAGAAGGACAACAGTGTCGAAAAACACTAAGTTCTTGTGCACAGGGAAATGATCAATGTTGCGATGGGAATTTTTGTCGTGAGACAAGTAATGGCGACTTTAAATGTGTAGAAAAAGTAACAAAGGGCTTATGTAATCCTGATCTCAACCAGTGTGAAGAAGGAAGCTGTAAGATGCTTCTAAGATATACGGATATTAATCTTTGCTCAACATTTGGTGATTCTTGTAATAATGGCAGTGAGTGTTGCTCAGGGAGCTGTAATAAAGAATCTAAGCGCTGTGAGGCAAATTTCAAGTGCTCGTCTTGCTTAGATAAAGGAAGTAGGGCCACAGATAAGGTTGAGTGCTGCGACGGACTTTATCCAAATGAGAATGGTATATGTGTTCCTTTGATACCTATCACATTCAACTCAAAGATTAACTTGTTTATAAAGCTATTTGTAAATGATGCTTTTGCTGTGACTTCAGCGAAAGATAAAGAGGAATACCAGCGTTTTATAAATGAAGTAAAAACAAAGGCTACACTATCGTCAGATTCTACTACTGCAAGTAATTTGGTTTCTAAGTTTAATGAAGAGTTAAAAAGTTGCTTAGCGATGCTACGAAATGATAATGATATGAATTGCTACTCTTCGAGTTCGAGTAAGATAAAAAGTACAATCTCAGGTCTTGATACAATTCTCAGACAGCAGGCATCGATAAAAGCGGAGGCCGATAAACTCAAGAAGAAGGTCGCTGAACTAGGTGCTACTGGCTCTGCTGGTTATCAAGGGCTCTTAAATAAAATGAATAGTGATTCAAAGACTTGTGCAAAAAATGCAATTAATGGTCTTCGAGGAAACGAGACTTCATTAGCAAGTGGACAAGAATGTTTAAAGAGTGTGCAAGGTGAATACTCTTCGATGGTTAAAGATATTGACAGTCAAGTCATGCAAATGAAAGTACAAATGACCGAAGAAGGAAAGAATGTAAATTTCTTTTCTCCTGGGCAAGTACAATCTGATGCCAGTCTATACAAAGATTATGATGTAAATGCGCCACTCCTTTCAAAAATCACCGTTTCCGATATGAATTCTTGTCGAGTAAATCTCTTTGGGGATTATCTTGCAAATCAAAGTAACGATTACTTTAATGTTGTTATTACATTGCTAGGGATGGACTTTATTACAAGTGGTGGTGGAGTTGAGGATTACTTTAATATAGGTAACTGGAACTATCAAAGTCAGGCACAAGAAGAAGACATTGAAAAATTTGATGCTGATCGAATCAAAGAAGATATTTTTAACAATGAATACGCAAAGCTCGTAAAAGAAGAGATATCAAAATACTATCGCAGCCTGTCTGGCGCTGAAAAGAAAATTTTCGGATATCTATTTAAGAATTCTTTTGTTGGAGAAAGAGAGAAAGCAGCAATCTTAGAATACTATATGAGTGGTAAGGCCAACGAAGCCGAATCATTATTTGCGACTTTTGAACCACCTAGCGAAGATAGCTATAATCTTTTTAAAATTTCTCGTTTTGAAAGTGTTAAGTTTAAGCTCTTTCTTTACAAAATGTATGGAAATTTAAAACAAAAAAGTATTGAGATGATGTGTCGTTGTGTTGATACTATGGGACCGATAAAAGGTGATGCTTGGCTTGAAAAAGATGTTGAGCAAAACTATATTAAAGAATGTCGAGGTCGTGGAAAGTATCACAAATTCGTGATGGTTGATGATAAGTCTTGTCGTGCGATTGATAAGAATGGAAAGTGTGTTGATGCCGAAAATAAGGAATATCTTAGTAAAGTTCTAGCAGATAAAGAAAAAGAATTCAGTGAAAAACATGTTAATTCAGTCAGTAAAGATGAAACATCTGGGAAAGTCGATGTTAAATACAATAATACCAAAGGCTCAGATGCCAATGAATTAATTGCAAACGACTTTGCTATTAACGAACTTGAAAAATTAAAACAGACAAAAGAAAAATTAAGTAAGGCCGACAAATTCATCGTGAATGGAAAAGTAACTTTTGAGGCGGAGCGTGGAGAAAACAAGGCGGGTCTTGGAGAAGGTCTCCTCTTTACCGAGTTCCTAAGAGATATGGCGATGATGAAGGTTGAGGCCTTGTCTCAAGCTGCTGTAAATAATGTTTTTACAATATCTCAAACTCTTTCTATTACAACTCAGTTTATCTCGACTTATAATTGGGGTTACCAAAAAACGCGTGTTGAAAGATTTGATAAAGTTAAAAAATATACTTGGGCACAGTTGATCTTCGCATTTTTAATTCAATTGATCACAGGTAATGATGTTAGTGGCGGTGCCGGTTATTATACTTCAGGAACTGTTGGGACAACGAACTTTAAATATGACGGAAAAAATCTCTCATTAAAAGAGTCGATTAAAGATTCTCTTCAATCATTCAATTTACGTCCGTCTGTTATTTGTGAGAAGAAGAAATATAAATCGAGTACGTGGAAAGTTGCCCGTATTCCGATTGGAAAGAAATATTCTTATAAATGTATAAGAAACCATATTGAAAATAATAGTGTGTGTAATGATAAAGTTCCTATTGGTCTTTGTATCAAAAGTGTTTATGTTACAGATCAAGGGGGAGGCTCTAGCTTTATTATAGATCCTTTTATTCCTGCAGGTTCTACACTTGTTAAAAATGATGACTTCTTAAAAAATAAGACAGTTCGAACCTTGGATGAATCTCATATTGCCCAAATTAAGTCGAAGGCGAAGCAATATATTAAATCGCAATTCTTTGAATACTCTGATGAAGAAGCAGATCAATTTGCTGAATTTGTTTTCAAGTATCATTTTTGGTATCCAAAGAAGGCAAGACTCATACGCTACATGACTCAAGGTCTTATTCCTTATTATGAACGATTAACAGAGAAGGCATTCTCTTTAAACATGGCGATGTATAGTGATCTTTTTAATACATCAATGTATGCACTCAAAATGCATAACGTCTATGTCAATACAGATCGAAACATTGAAAACGCTACTTTGATGTCACAGCAGTTAATTGGTAATCAGGAAATTGTCGCTATCGAGCAAAATCCTAATGCCAATATCACAAGTTATTTAGGTAAGTTTGGACTACAGACTAATATCAACTCAGAAAGATTAGATCTTAATTCGGCCGCATTCAAAGGTCTTGTGGCCAATGGTTTAAATAGCAGCGATCAAAAAGTCCAAGATTTTTCAAGTGCTCTCAATAATAGTATTTCCGAACAAGCTTCACGAGATAGGAAAATTGGAGCGATGAAGGACTACCTCGCGAAGAAAGGTAAGTCTGGTGATTATGAGAAACTCGATAAAATACGAAATGATAGAGAGAAAGATGCTCAGGATATCAGTCGAAGCCTTTCTCGCTCTATAAAACAAAGTCTTGGTCTATCTGAGGCGAGTATTAATGCCTCGGCAGGTAGTTCATCACGAAGAAGTGGAAATGGTAATTCATCAAGCTCAGTTAATGAAGAACAAACTTCGGCCGAGTCATCACCTGTAGCTCTTGAAGGAGGGGCCGGCCTAAAGTCTAAAACCGATGGGCAAGGCATTGCTAAGGCCGATGGTGAAACCCTCGCCAATGACCAACTTCTTGATTTTAGTGATCTGGAAAGTGGTAATATTGATGGAATTTATTTGGGTGCCAACGGTGAGTCAATGAGTGCCTCAGAGCTTAAGAAGTACTTGAGTGAGAAAGGAATAAGCTTGTCAAAAATGGACGACCCAGAAGCCGGTGGAATTTTGAAAGATAGTGAACGAGATGGTGTTTCCATTTTTGAAAAATTATCAAGACGATATGAAAGATCGGCCTTTCCGAGATTTCTTACTGTTAAGAAAAAGAGTGAATAATAATTAACTGCTCCCCTTAAATGGGGATATATTCATTGTTTCACTCATTATTTTATATTGTTAGCTGACAGAGTTTCTGGCGGCCTAATTATTTTTGAAATTCATACATTGAACATAGCTGTTAACTAAGAGATTTATTAAATAACGGTAAATCTATCCCCATTTTTCTGGAGCAGTTAAGAATAGGAAGCCAATTTGACTTAAATTTAGGGTCAATTTGGAAAAAAAATTGGCAGAGTTTCTTCAAAATCCCTGAAATTACGTTGTGCAGTATCTTTTCGCCTCCTATATTTTTGGCATGGATAATGCTTTAATCTAAGTATCACGACAGGATGTTGTGAAACCCAAGTCAAGGATGACCGATGTTAGTAGTGAGCAAAAAGTCTATCTTAAGATACTTAGCTATCTTTCTATTTATTCATATTTCAGTTCATGCAAATTTCATCGTTAAGTATAAAGATGGAACAGTTTCTAAAACTAAAATTGACCCGCGCGACACTCTCGCAATTTCAGCTTCTGGTGGAGAGGAAATTGATTATATTGAAGAAGATGTAATCTTAAAAAGACATGGGACTTCATCAAATGATCCTTATTTCAATCAACAGTGGGCACTCTCAAATTATTTAAATTATTCTTTTATGAGGGCAAAATCTTTTGAGAACTCTGTAATAAATGTTGCTATTGTTGACACAGGTATTACATCTCATAATGATTTGAATGCAATTGTGTTACAGGGCGCTGACTTTATTTCTGATACAACAAACTCTCGTGATGGTAATGGTAGAGACTCAGATCCTTCTGATCCAGGTGACTATGCTGATGGGACATGTGGGCAATCAAGTTCATCCTCATGGCATGGTACACACATTGCTGGCATTATTGGTGCCATTAGTGGAAATAATTATGGAGTGGCGGGTGCGAATTCGAGTGTGAGACTTATTCCGGCCAGAGTGCTCGGACCTTGTGGTGGTCAAACTTCTGATATTGCCGATGCGATTAGATGGTCTGTTGGAGGAAGTGTTTCTGGTGTTGCCGCAAATGCAAACCCTGCTCGTGTCGTCAATCTTAGTCTTGGTGGAAAGAGTAGCTGTAGCCAGTATATGCAAGAAGCAATTGATTATGCTAATTCGAGAGGGGCCGTTGTTGTGGTCTCTGCAGGAAATGAAAGTGCCTCTGTTGATTCGATGGAATATACACCGGCCAATTGTCGAGGTGTTTTTAGAGTCGGAGCTATTACATCATCTCTCTATGAATCGAGCTATTCAAACTATGGAGAGATTGTTGATATTTCTGCTCCTGGAGATATTATTTATTCTACAGTTAATAATGGTTATACAACGCCATACGGATCAGGCTCATTTACGACGATGAGTGGAACTTCAATGTCGGCAGGCTTTATTACTGCAGCGATTGCAAGTATCTTTTCGACGAATAATACACTTACTGGTGAGCAGGCCAAAGATATACTTGTACGTAATTCAGCATCGATGAATTGTAGAAATTATAATTGTAGTCAAGGTGCTGTTGATGTTTACGCTGCCGTACAAGATGCACAATCAGAGGTTAGGGACACTTCATTCTCTTACGATGATCCAGTTGTTATTGGAGGATATCAGTCTGCGAGCTCAAATCTAAATCGAGCTCAAAGTTCAGGAGGAGGGGGTCTATGTGGAACGATTGATATGCAAGACGATGATAAGGGTCAAACAAAGCGAACGCTGATTTTCTTGGGACTTCTATTTTTTGCCTTTAATTTTTCTCATCGCCTAAGAAACATCTTTAAAATCACAGCAGGTAATTAATGCGCCGGTGTCGGTTAGGTCGCATTTTTCCACACGATAAAGCCGATGCTCTCCTTTTGGTTCTTTCAAGTTTATAAGTGCACTTGTTGGAAGTTCATCCTTTGTTTCGATAATTAATTTTTTTTGTGTTTTTGACTTAATCTTATATTGGTTAATGATCTCACTAACTTCATATATTTCGATATACTCAGGAGTCTCATGAAGACCATTATCAATCATGATATTTAATTTATTGATAATTTCATCAATCGTTTTATCTTTAAACATATAATCGCAAACACCGATTTTGAAAGCTTTCTCTATTGTTCTCTCATCCTTGTTATTGGTGAGAACACATAGATTCAAATTTCGATTCAGGTCTTTTAGTTCTTTGATGACGTCAAGGCCATTCATTAAAGGCATCATCATATCAACAATGACCCAGCAATTTGTCTTTGCTGCATCAATATCATTGTCAATGAAATCAATGGCGATACCAGGATCTTGAAAATAGAGTACTTTAGAATCTTCGCGATAGAGAAGATACTTCTTTAGAAGTAGGCCCATATCAACTGAATCATCTATTATAACGATTAGTGTTTTCATACTTAAATTATAATGTGATGAGGGTTAATGAATTATAAGAATTTTGTGAAGAAATATTGCAGATTTATTTTTATCGAGGCTTTTGTATTTATGAACAGAGGCCTCGATAAAGAATTTAAGCTAGTTGTATAATTTTATAACCTTCACCATATACTGATTTAATCGCATAATTAGATGGTTTTATTTTTCTTCTAATTGAGCTGATATATGTGTCAATCATTCGGTCATTTACTTTATGATTATCAGGAGCAATATGGTTTAAGATTGACTCTCTTGAAAGTACACGTTGTGAATTCTTTAAAAGTAGGTGAATGATTTTAAACTCACTTGAGGTGAAGTGAATTTTATCGCCTCTTATTAAGACTTCTTGAGAAGGAATATTTAAAGAAATATCTTCGTACTCAACAACTTCAAGTACAGATTCTGTTTTTAAATTTGAAAGAACTGTTTGAATTATTGCTCTAAGCTCTTCTGTCTCAAACGGTTTTTCAAGGTAGTGAACGGCACCGAGTTTGTAGCCTGTAATTCTTGAATTTGCACCAGTTTTAGAACTAATAAAAATAATTGGTGTGTTCTTTAATTCTTCAATTGATTTTATCTGACTGCAAAGCTCGTATCCACTTTGATCATCAAGCATAATATCAAGAATTATAAGATTTGGTTTTAGCTCCCATGCTTTAGCAAGGCCCTCTTCAGCAGTTCCAACACTTACTACTTCGTATTGTGGATCAAGTACTTTTGATACTAATAGTCTGATATCTTGGCAGTCATCTACTAGTAATACTGATTGTCGCATGCTCATGTGCTCTCCATTCTTTTAACAATATTCAATAAAAATTATAAATCATTTTTTTTAATACGCTAGTCTTATTTTTGTTAATTGATTAAAAACAGTTACTTATAGCAAAATCACTAAGTACGTGTCAAAGGAAATTGTTTATGTTTTCACACACTAAATTGGCCATATCTATTCTCGCTTTATAAGTAGCCGAGGCAATATGAGGTGTGATGACAACATTATCAAATTGATAGAGAGCATGATTTCTATCAAGCGGCTCTGGTGTTGTGACATCGAGACCCACTGAGTGTAAATGGCCCATTCTAAGAACCTCAATTAGTGCATTCTGCTCAATAACTTCACCTCGCGATGTGTTTATTAAAATGGTATCTGACTTAAGCATTTTAAGCTCTTTTTGACCAATCAGATTGCGTGTCTGATCATTTAAAGGGCAATGGAGTGAGACAATATCACTTTCTCTAAGGAGAGTTTCAAGGTCGACTTTTTGAGCGTCAAAGCCCTCTTTTTCACTTGGACCAAAATAGGAAACTTCCATGGAAAAGGCACTAGCACAAAGTCTCGCAAACTCTTGACCTATCTTTCCAGGGCCGACGATCCCAAGTTTGAGTCCTTTTAGAGATTTTCCAAGAAAGCCCATTGGCTCCCAGCCTTGCCAGTTTCCATTTTTAGCATTTTCTGTCGCTGGGATGATTCTTCGAGCGCAGGCAAGGAGTAGGGCGAAGCCTAGCTCTGCAGAAGCATCTGTGAGCACATCTGGGGTATTAAAAACTTTAATACCTCTCTTCTCACATTCAATGAGATCAATATTATTTGTGCCTACCGCATATTGAGAAATAATTTTAAGTTTTGGGCATTGGTCAAGAAATGCCTTATCAATTTTATCACTGAGCATTGATATCATTGCTTGCGCCCCAGAGGCCTTTTTAATTAGTATCTCAGATGAAATTGGTCCGTTATTTTTGTCATCCCATACTTCTAATGTGTGTCCGTTTTTTCGTAAGAGTTCAAATGAAGAGTTGATTATTGTTTTAGTGCAGAAGATATGGGCCATAGATGTTTGACGTTGTTAAAAAAATCAGGTTGCTAGATTTTGGTTTTGTTGTAATCATATAAGTCTAATTCTTTTTTTTATCATTTGGCAAGGAGGCCTTAATGAAACATATTGTTGGAACAACTGCACGTTTAGCAGTTACCCTTTCTCTTTTAAGTGGTTTTTCTTTAAAAGCTGCGACTATCGCTATTATTGATTCAGGTACTGATATGAAGCACGAGGTTATTGCTCCAAAAGCTTGGATTAATGATCTTGAAATTCCAGATAACGGACGTGATGAAGACCGCAATGGTTATCAAGATGATATCCATGGTTGGAACTTTGCTGAGTCTAATAATCAAGTGATTGATTATAAGTATCTTGGGACGCTTAATGATGACATTAGAAAGTTTTTTTCTGTACAGGCGAAAGCGATTAAGGGAACAATTTCTGATGACGAATTGAAGTGGATGAGGGCAATCGTTCAAGATCAAGAATTTATCAAGAGAATTTCTATTTATGGAAATTTTATGCACGGAACTCACGTTGCTGGAATCTCTGCGATGAAATCTGACGATGCAAAAATACTTGCTGTTAAGCTAATTCCAACAGAAGTTAAACTTCCTGGTCAAAAGATTAAAGAATCAGCAGATAAAGGATTTATCGAAAAGTTAGTTTATAAGGCAATTGACTTCCTTGCTGTACAACAAATGACGATGATGGAAGAAATTGGTTACTATGTTGATGGCCATAAAGCTCGTGTTGCTAATGGTTCATTTGGAACAGGATACCCTCAAGCAAAAATGATTGTTGAAACAGTTTACAAGCAAGTATTAAAGAAGGAACCAACTCCTGAAGATGTCGAGAAATTTGCTAAGTACTTCATCAATGCCCTTGTAAAAGAGGGGATTAGAATGCCAAAGGCTGCACCAAATACTTTATTTGTTTTCGCTGCTGGTAATGATGGATTAGATAACGATACGTATCCAACAAGTCCAACAAATGTTCAAGCAGATAACGTTATATCTGTTGCAGCAACCATTGATTACAACGCAATCGCACCATTTTCTAATTATGGAAAAACAATGGTTGACGTTGCCGCTCCAGGTGTTGCAATTAGATCGTCTGCACCAGGAAACGAATACATCCAAGTTTCTGGAACATCTCAAGCTGCTCCATTTGTAGCAGGTGTTGCAGGAAAGATTATTGATACAAACCCAGAACTTTCTCCTCTTGAAGTAAAGAAGATTATTATGGGAACTGTTGATAAGAAAGATTTCCTTGCTGGAAAAGTTATTACTAATGGTATCGTAAATCTTGGTAGAGCGATTAGAGCTGCTGATATTTCAAGAACATCTTCTGTTGATGAAGCGATTAAAGTTTCTCTTAATGAAGTGAATGATGTTCCATCAAGCGAGTCAGTTCTAAAGCCAGTAATGGTTCCGGGAATGATTCTTCCACTAACATCACAATTTAAATAAAGAAATGGGCACTAATTAGTGCCCTTTTTTTCTAGTATTCGTATTTTTCTGCACAAAAGTATCTGTTGTCCCATTCGTAATCATTGAGGTCATCTCTTTGATCAGCACACATGTCATAACCCATTGAACATGAATATGCATAGAATGTTCTTTCAACTCTGTTTGTATAACTATCAACGAGCTCGTAGTCACAGTTGTCATAGTTACTATAACGATGAGAATAACCATTATATACATAGAAAGGATAATCATTATAGAAGTAGTAACCATTGGAGTGTCCAATTGTAATTCTTAGCCATCTGTTTTGGTAGACATAGTTTCTGTAATTTCTTTGGTAGTCGCGAGAAGAGTAGTATCTCGTCGTATGACTTGTGTAAGTTCTATTTGGCGTATGTCGGTAAGACGAGTAACGTGGACTTGTGCGATCGTAGCGACTAGTTCCTCTCGTGTCATAGCTTCCATCTCTTGATCTTCCATCATTGTAATTTGTGTTTCTGTCTCTATCTCTGTTGTAGTCATTATATCTCGTCGAACCAGAATTTCTATTGTAGTCAGAGTTTCTTGTTGAAGTCGTTGACCCAGATCTTGGGCTCGTGCGGTCTGTGCGTGATGTTCCCCGCGTGTCACAAGATCCATTTCTTGAATTACAAACAGATGAATTCCCTCTGCCTGTACTTCCTCTGTTTCCTCTATCGTTTCGGCCCTCAGCGTTTACTGTTAACGAAAAAGCAAAAATTGCAAGTAGTAAAATCTTATTCATATACCCTCCAATATGTAAGTTAAGCTTTAGTACAGTGTTTAAAAAAAAGAATAAACATTTTTTTTAATTTAACTAAGAGTTTGTACTTTCTTACTTTTATCTTTTTATTTGTTTTATTCATAAGTACTTAAATCTATGGAATTTTTCATTGAAGGCGTAATATTATCTTACAAAGGAAAAAGATGATGTGGTGCAATCTGCTACTGAATTACTGTCGACTCAGCGTTGTACGATCTCCACAGTACACATCAACCTCAATATAGGCTTCATTGTATTCCTTCTGATTGATCCAGAATCGATCATATTTAATCTTTGAGAGGTTAACGTTTACTTTTGATGAAGAAACAAACTCGTACTTATCACGGCATTTATTATCTGCCTTATTGATAACTTTCCACTTCTTTAAAGTAATATCTTCTTTGATTTTTGTAACCTTGTCTTGGAGTTCATAAATTCCATTAGAAGTTTCAAGATGATATTTCATTCGTGTGGATGCTCCACCTTCAACTCCACCACGATTTGATGCTCCTCCTTCAACGCCTCCAATGAGTGCATAAGTATTAGCACAAATTATTAGAGCAATAGTTGTTAGAAGTTTTAGCGTAGCCACTATATTGTACCGTTTAGCACTTGGAAGACGATACGCTTGCCACCTTTATGCTTTGTTTTTTCTGATTTTTTTACTATCTCATTGGCCTTTGCCATCGTTTCTTCAAGAAGTTTTTCAAGTTCTTGTCTTCCTATTTCATCAATATCATCAATAACAAATTGAAATTTCCCATCCCATTGACCAGTTTCATATTGATCTCTTTGATTATCAAAAATTGTTTTCATGAAATTGAAAGATGATTGTTTGGTAAAGATAGATCTTTGGTCTTTGGCCCGCAACGTATCATGCTCACTTTCTATTAGTGAGCTATCAACCAAGGCATTGATCATGGCCCTAGAACTTGTACCGTATTCCTTTTCTAGGACGTATCTCGAAATACCATTTTCAGCGTTAATGATATCAAGATAGATATTTAAAAGAGGAATATTATTTTCAAAACGGTTGCAAATATTTTGAGATAGTTTGTACTTACTCATTTCACTACGTACACTATTTTCAAGTTCTTCGTATTCTTGAGAGTTGTGCTTGATGTAGTCTAAGGCCCAGTCTTTTCGTAACGATTGTTCCGTTCCAATATATTTTAGTATTTTTAAACCAAGATCAAGGCTAGGTAATTTTTTTTCATTTTTGATTAATGAGAGTTGTGCTTTGGAAATATTTAGCTTCCCCGCAAGTCCTGTCATGCTCAGTCTTGAGTTTGCAAGGTAGGTTTCTAGTTGTCTTGAGATGAGATCTTTCTCTATTGTAGACATCTTATTTTAACCTCTAGCTTCGCACGTGTCAGTTTGTTCTCATCAGTCTCGAGTCTTACGACAATTGGGTTCTCACGACGTATAAAGGTCATACAGTAGCTTTTTAAATTGTAAGTACCATCTTTGATCGTTTGTTCTAGTTGAAATCCCGCATCAAGTGCTTCTTGTTCCGTTTCATAGGCAAGCTCTGTTTTTAACTCAAGATACTTAACGAATGTTTCATTTTGTTTCCATGCAAAAATATTTGGTGACAAAAGAATGGAGAGAAGAAGCATTTTCATAGTTTCTTATATTGCAAACTAACTTTAATTGATAGTGAATGTGTAATATTTTTGTAGTATTTATCCAATAAATTCTGATAGTTATTGATATAAATAGTTTATTAAATTACCATTAGTTATGATCTTTAAGTTTTTTCTCTTCTTTCTTTTAAATTTCTTCGTTTGTCTTAAGACTTTTGCTGTCGTTGAGATTGGTTTCTTTGAACTCGATCCACATACTATTTCCCTAGGAGGGAAGTCTTACTCTGGCCCAATGCTTGAGTACTTTAGCTTTATTGCAAATGAAATGAAGCTTGAAAAGCCTGAGGTGAAACTCTTGCCCCTTCCAAGACTGATAAGTAAACTTAGTCTAAATACAATCGATATTGGTATTTTCTTAGCTAAAAACTCAAAACGAGAGCAGCTTTTTTATTATGCGATCGAGCCAATTTACTACATGGTACCCTCAGTTGTGATCTCTAAGAATTTTAAAAATAATACTTATGCTTTTGAAAAGTATAAAGTTTGTGTTTGGGAGGATGGTCATTATCCTGAGCAATTCAACAAGTTAGGCCCAGATCTTGTAAAAATGACTGGAGATAAAATATCTCAGCGTTGTATGGAAATGATTAAGAACGGTCGGGTGGACGCTTTTTTCTCTCCAGATCATTTCAACCTCAAGTATCATTTGAAAAAAATGAAGATGGATAATGAATATAAAGTGATTCCCATCGTCGGAGAACCGATTGGCCTCTATACCGTTTTTTCTAAGAAGCAGGTAAAGTTAAAGGAACTCTATGAGAAGGCCCTAAAGAAAATTAAGGCCCATGAGTCTTATGAAGATTACTTTCATCACTATTTAGGTAATTTGAAATAGTCTAAATATTTGAATGCCATTTTAAATTAGTTATGGTGTTCATACCGGCATCTTCAAAACGTCCGTCAGCTTTCCTCGAACTAATCTCATGTTTTTGAAGTTGATGTCCCATGGCCTGATAGTTGTTAATGATCTCTTCTTCTGGCACGTAGAAAGGGGGTCCAAATTCTTTTGGGCCATCGTGCTTATAGGTTAAGATGAATAAATGTGTTTTGGTTGTAATTAATTGCTCGATCTTTTTAAAATACTTTGTTCGCATTTGTTCTGGTAAGGCCACGACACATGCACGATCGTAGAGAAAGTCAATTTTTCCAAGTTCGTGCTTTGTTAGCTCGAAGAAATCACCAAGATAGTAAGTTAAGTTCGGTGCTTTATAAATTTCATGATGTGTATTTTTATCTGTCGAATAAGGAATTTCATTTTCTTCAAAGAACTCTTGTGCGGCAATAGGGGATAGCTCATTAGCAATTACTTTTGCTCCTCTTTCGAGAAAGTAGAGTATGTCTAGAGACTTTCCGGCCAGTGGAATTAAGACGGTTTTGTCCTTCATGTCAATTTTATCAAAATGTTCTTTCATCGCGTTGTTATATGCACTTTGATGAAATCCAATTTTTTTAATTTTCCATGCATCTAACCATTTGTCTTTTTCCACTCTTACTCCTGAATAAAAAAAGGGGAGACCATCGCCTCCCCATTCTTATTTATTTCTTATAACAAATTAAGATCCACACATATCACAGTTTTCTGGGTTCTCTAAAGAACAAACCATTGCCGCTGTATTTTCCTCTTCTGTTTTTACTGGTGTATCATTTTGAACAGTGAACTTAACAGCATTTACCGCAGCTCTTGTTCTTAGGTAATACATTCCAGTTTTAAGACCTTTTTTCCATGCATAGAAATGCATTGAAGAAAGTTTTCCAAAGTTTGGTTCTTGCATGTGAATGTTAAGCGACTGTCCTTGGTCAATATATGGACCACGACCAGCTGACATGTCGATAACATGCTTTTGCTTAACTTCCCATACTGTCTTATAAAGTGCTTTTAGTTCTTCAGGAATTCTTGCAATTGATTGAACAGAACCATTATTTGCAATGATTTCGTTTCTCATTGAATCGTCCCAAATTCCTGCATCGATGAGATCTTTTACTAAGAACTTGTTAACAACTGCAAATTCTCCAGAAAGAACACGTCTTACATAGATATTTGAAGTGATTGGTTCAAAACACTCATTATTTCCAAGAATTTGTGATGTTGATGCTGTTGGCATTGGAGCAACGAGAAGAGAATTTCTCACACCGTGCTTCTTAACCTCTGCTTTTAATTCTTCCCAGTTCCATCTTCCTGAGTGTGCCTTGTGATTCCACATATCAAATTGGAAAATCCCTTGGCTAATTGGAGAACCTTCATAAGTTGAATATGGTCCTTCAATTGCAGCTTGATCTTTTGATGCCGTTACAGCAGCAAAGTAGATTGTTTCAAAGATATCATTATTTAATTGAAGAGCAGCATCACTTTCAAAAGGAAGTCTCATCATAAAGAATGTATCTTGAAGACCCTGTACACCAAGACCAATTGGACGGTGTCTCATATTAGAGTTCTTCGCTTCAATAACTGGGTAATAATTTACATCAATTATTGTATTTAGGTTCTTTGTCATACGATAGACAACTTTAAATAACTCGTCGTGATCGTATGCTTTAACTCCATTTTCATCTTTAACAAATCTGTTAAGTGCAACTGAAGCAAGGTTACAAACTGCAACTTCATCTGGTGAAGTATATTCTAAAATTTCAGTACAAAGGTTTGATGACTTAATTGTCCCAAGGTTTTTCTGGTTAGATTTTTCATTAGCAGCATCTTTGTAAAGCATATATGGCGAACCAGACTCAACTTGCGATTCAAGAATTGCAAACCAAAGATCTTGAGCTCTGATTGTTTTCTTAGCTTTTCCTTCAGACTCATAACGAGTATAAAGTGCTTCGAAATTTGCTCCGTAAGTATCAGCAAGACCTGGACACTCATGTGGACAAAATAGAGACCATTGGCCATCTTCTTCGACTCTCTTCATGAATAAGTCAGGAGTCCACATTGCATAGAAAAGATCTCTCGCTCTTTGCTCTTCTTTACCTGTATTCTTCTTCATTTCTAAGAAGTCAAAAACATCGGCATGCCATGGCTCAAGATAGATAGCAAAAGAACCTTTTCTTTTTCCGCCACCTTGATCAACATATCTAGCTGTATCGTTAAATACTTTTAGCATAGGGATAATTCCATTACTTGTACCGTTAGTACCCTTAATGAAAGAACCTTTCGCTCTAATATTGTGAATTGAAAGACCAATCCCACCTGCTGACTGTGAAATCAGGGCCGTTTGCTTTAATGTGTCGTAGATTCCGTCAATTGAGTCATCTTTCATTGTTAATAAGAAACATGAAGATAATTGTGGTTTCGGTGTTCCTGCATTAAATAGAGTCGGTGTTGCATGAGTAAAATATTTCTCACTCATAAGATCATATGTCTCAATCGCAGCATCAAGGTCACCCATATGAATACCTACAGATACTCTCATTAGCATTTGACCTGGTCTTTCGACAATATTTCCATTCATTCTTAGAAGGTAGGACTTCTCGAGAGTTTTAAATCCAAAGTAATCGTAATTAAAATCTCTCTTGTCATCAATTGCAGTATCAAGTCTTTCTGCATTTGACATAACAACATCGAATAATTCCTTCGAAACAAGAGGAGCGTGCTCACCTGTTTTAGGATTTACGAAATTATACATTTCCTTGATATTCTCAGAAAAACATCCACGTGTTGCCTTGTGAAGGTTTGAAACAGCAATTCTTCCCGCTAGAGTATTATAGTCAGGGTGCTTCGTCGCTAGATATGCAGCAGTTTCCGCTGAAAGTTGATCGAGCTCTTTTGTTGTAATTCCATCATAGATTCCTTCAATTACCTTTTGAGTAATTAGTGTTGAATCGATGTGGTTTGAATCAAGACCAAAAGTAAGTCCTTCGATTCTATCTGTGATTTTATCAAATTTTAATGGTTCTCTTTCGCCACTTCTTGTTAATACGTACATAAAATTAAAACTCCGCGTCTAGTGTAAAGTTGTTAAGTGCTTTTTCAGATTTAACTCCTGCTTTTTGGTACTCTGAAACTCTTTTTTCAAAGAAATTTGTTTTACCTTCAAGCGAAATCAATTCCATCCAATCAAATGGGTTAGTAGAGTTATATATTTTTTCACAACCAAGTCTTTCTAACCAGAAATCACAAACATACTCAATATACTGAGTCATAAGATCTTGATTCATTCCGATTAAAGATACAGGAAGCGCTTCAGTGATGAACTCTTTTTCAATCTCAACAGCTTCTGTCATAATTTTTGTGATAGCTTCTTTTGTTGCTTTCTCTTCATCTGAAAGAAGAGAGTGTAAAAGAACAGCGAATTCACAATGAAGACCTTCATCACGAGATATAAATTCATTCGATGAGCAAAGTCCTGACATCAGCCCACGCTTTTTAAGCCAGAAGATTGAACAAAACGAACCTGAGAAGAAGATTCCCTCAATCGCTGCAAAAGCGACAAGTCTCTCTGCGAATGAATTCTTTGATGAAATCCAGTTCATTGCCCATTTTGCTTTCTTAGAGACACATTCAAAGTTTTCTACTGCATGAAATAGCTTATCTTTTTCAACAGGGTCTTTAACATATGTATCAATTAAAAGTGAGTATGTTTCACTATGAATATTTTCCATCGCGATTTGGAATCCGTAGAAACATCTCGCTTCAGGAATTTGAACGTCGTTGTAAAATCTCTGAGCTAGATTCTCGTTTACGATCCCGTCACTTGCAGCAAAGAATGCAAGAACATGCTTAATGAAATGTCTCTCATCGTCATTTAATTTTTCCCAGTCTGATAGATCTGGAACAAGATCAATTTCTTCAGCAGTCCAAAATACTGCCATGTGATTTTTGTACATCTCCCATACTGAATGGTACTTAATCGGAAAAAGAACAAATCTATCTTCATTTGGAGCTAGAATTGGGTCCACGAGAATCCTCCTTAACTTGTGCAAAACGTCTCAAAACGTATACTTAAATTTAATTATTTAGCGTGTGTGTTGTGTTAATTTAATGTTATTCTTTGGGGGTCTTAAAAGCAATATACAACCAGTCAAAACGGTTATTATTATGGGTTTTACAGGCCGCAAAAAACTATAGCTAAAATGGTCGGCCATTACCAAACCACCATAAACAGGGAACTTAGCTAACTTATAAACTTAAACAAGTATAAAAATTATCATCTCAAAAATTCTTACATCTAATTTTTTATCAGTTCTTTAGCCTCATGATGCACCATGGTCATACAACATATAGTGGGGGACATATTTTTGACGGTACTAGATATAGGATATGTATGCACTGAGCCACAATAAAAAACATTAAATATTTCTATTACTTGCCGAAAAGATCATAACGGAGAATAAATGGATCTAATAGTTATTGATGACGATAAGTTTATGAAAAAAGTTTTTGAATCTATTTTGCGAGATCAAGAACTTAGTTACGCAGTTTATACTAATCCTCACGAGGGTATCGTTGCCGTCGAAAACGATTCGCCTTGCTGTGTTGTCGTCGATTACCTGATGCCAGATCTTAAGGGAGATGAACTTATTATTAAGGCCAGTCAAAAGCTTCTATTTAAAAGATCCAACTTTATCATGATCACTGGTGAGGCCGTTGATGAAATGATGAAGATGAAGCTCATGACTCTCGGATTTCAATACATCTTCTCAAAGAGTGAAATCAAGTCAGCACTATTTCTAAATACTATCAAAGAGCTTATCGCAGATAAGAAGGCCGCCTAAACTTTAGACGGCCTGAAAATTTTTCTAAATTTACATACATTCTAAATCTCCTTGCTAAGTTAAGTATTAAATACTCTAGCTCGGGATTTTTATGTTTCTTATTTCAAAAAAAATTGTACCTCTCGCTCTCATTACTCTTATATCAATGAGTACATTTTCCAGTGAAAAATTTGAATTCACGGCAAAAACCTATGAGAAAACACAACAACAGACTGAGCAAGAAAAACTCGAATGGCTCATGCATCCTGCCGCTAACCACCTCTCTCGTGAAAAGTGGGATGAAATTATCGACGGCCAGCGTGAGCAAAAAGAGCGAAAGCAAACTGCCGAAAGGATGTTTGGACAGGCAAAAGTTATAACAATCGATACACGCAATCAAAAGGTATGTAATGATATCAAACATCAATTAGAGAGAAGTTCAAATATTGGCAATGATCAAATTCTAGGTCTTTGTGAGACAGATGAGAAATCACCATACGTAACAGTCATGGCACATGATGAATACCAATCCCAAGGCGTATCTTTTAGCGAGCTAAATGATAATCAGCAAAAAATTGTTAAGCAAACACGAAACTTCACCGTTCTAGGGACTGCTGTCATCGGGATGATTTGGATGATGCCAGAAGAGATCTCAAACTGGGATGAAGAAAAAGTAGGAAAGAAGATTGGAAGTAAGTATGTAGACCATATCAAAGAAGGACAAGTCGTTGATAATGATGCCTGGGCCGTTAACTATATTGGCCACCCTTATTCGGGAGCGGCCTACTACGTTGTCGCACGCCATGCTGGTCTCTCAAAAATGCAGTCTTTTGGCTATAGCGTTTTTATGTCGACCATCTTTTGGGAATACGGCCTTGAAGCCGTGTTTGAAGAGCCATCGCTACAAGACTTGATCATTACACCCGTTATCGGCTCACTTATGGGTGAGGGCTTCATGAGAATGTCAAAATTGATCGAAGAAAATAATGGGCTGCTCCTTGGTTCAAAAGGAGCAGGAACAGTTGCTCTTGCGCTAATGAACCCTGCTGGAGCCATGCTTGATGGAATTAATGATGTTCTCGATAACGACTTTATAAAAGATGCACGTACCTATTTCTATACACGTCCTGAGAGTGGAGACGCTCAATTTCAGCCTCAATTCAAGGACCCAGGCTTTATCAGTGTCGGAATAGAGCTTAAATTTTAAGTGTCTAAACTTTAGACAGTATAGAAAATATTTCAAAATATAATGAATAAATTATGAGAAATGATAACGTTAATTATTAATAACTTTAAAGCAACTATGGTATCACTATGAAAAGAAAAATTATCTCTTTAATTGCACTTCTAACTGTTAGTACAGCATCTTTTGCGGAAAGTGAAAGTATCAGATTTAAACCAAATACGTTTGAAAAAACTCAAGAGCAAAAAGATAAAGAAGCCTACGATTGGATGTTTAATCCGATGTCATCTCATGTAACACGTGAGCAGTGGGAAGATATTTTAAACGAGAATGAAGAAAATAGAATAAAAGAGCTTGAACAAAAACGTTTTGGGCAGGCAAAGGTTATTACAATTGATACAAGGGATAAAGAATCTTGCGTGTCAATACAAAGCCGACTTCGCGAAACCTCATCAGTTGAAGATAAATCAATTGATGAACTTTGCTCATACGACAGTCAAAATCCATACGTCTCAGTTATGGTTAAAGATGAATATCAAACTGAAGGAATTTCTTTTAATGAACTAAGTCACACACAACAGAATATTGTAAGGCAAACAAGAAATTTCACAGCTCTTGGTGCTGGAATGGTAGGTCTACTTTGGATGATGCCAGAATCTGTAACAAAGTGGGACAAGAAAGAAATTGGTGGTTTAGGTAGTAAGTATGTTGATAACATCAAGGCCGGACCAGTTGTTGATAAAGATGATTGGGCCGTTAATTATATTGGTCACCCTTACTCAGGGGCAGCTTACTACGTTGTTGCTCGTCATGCTGGACTAACTAAAATGCAATCATTTGGTTATAGCGTTTTCATGTCAACCGTCTTTTGGGAATATGGTTTTGAAGCAGCCGCTGAAATACCTTCAATCCAAGACTTAATCATTACTCCAGTAATTGGTTCATTAATGGGTGAGGCATTCATGAGACTTTCGGAAAAGATCGTAAAAAACAACGGTGAAGTTTTCGGTTCTAAGCTCGTTGGTTCAATTGCTCTTGGAATCATGGATCCTGCGGGGGCCATTCTTGATGGAATAAATAGTGTATTTGAAAATAAATATATCAAAGACGCTAGGACGTATTTCTATACGAGACCTAATCATATCCAAGGAGCTGGTCCTTCTGTAATAAATGACAATGGTGTTTTTGGAATTGGGATCGAGCTCAAATTCTAGTAAAACTGCTCCAGTTAAATGGGGACAAGACCCTTTAAATAAACCAAATTATAATGATGTATAAAAATATCGACGTGCTTTTGAAGCATGTCGATTCTTTTTGTCGTAC
>CAZQJK010000052.1:0-28343 GCA_964593545.1 uncultured Bacteriovorax sp.
GTGACGGAAGAGGAAGAGCGTGGAGCCTTAGGGATGCACTATACAAGTGTTCCAAATATATTGCGAGTACTAAACCCACTTTTTTTAGATGAACTTAGAGATCAACTTGAAAAGGCTGGAAAGAACGCAAGAATGTTATTAAATCTTCGTAAACGAATTGCAAAAATCCGTGTATTTGATCCAGCCTGTGGTTCTGGAAATTTTCTTGTAATTGCTTATAAAGAGTTAAGAGCTATAGAAGCGGAGGTGAATGAACGAAGAGGTGAAACTAATTTACGTTCAGAATTAAAACTTACAAATTTTCGAGGAATTGAGTTAAGGGATTTTCCATCAGAAATTGCTCGTCTTGCTTTAATAATTGCCGAGTACCAATGTAATGTCTTGTATATTGGCCAGATGTTAGCCTTACAGGAATTTTTGCCTTTAGAAGCAGAAAATTGGATCATTTGTGGTAACGCTCTTAAATTAAATTGGCTTGAAATATGTCCTCCAACGGGTAGTAGTGATAATGATGAAGTCGATGATGAAAGCGAAAGCGAAACTTATATTTGTGGTAATCCACCTTATGTTGGAAGAAAATATCAAACAGTTGAACAAAAGGCAGAGTTAAAAAAAGTATTTAATGGGCGAACCAAAGATACGCTGTCACTTGATTATGTATCAGGTTGGTTTATAAAAGCAGTAGATTATATGACACAAACAAGAGCGGAAGTTGCTTTTGTTTCTACAAACTCTATATGTCAAGGAATACAGGTTTCGGCATTGTGGCCGACAGTTTTTTCTGCTGATGTTTCGATCTCTTTTGCTTATCCATCTTTTAAATGGAGTAATCTTGCCAGCAACAATGCAGGTGTCACTGTCTCTATTGTGGGGCTTACTAAACAAAAAAACGCAATAAAACGAATCTATTCAATTGAAGATAATGAAGAGACTACTGTAAAGGAAACATCGCATATCAATGCTTATCTTGTTGCAGGAACAAATGTTTTGGTTTCGGCAAAAACAAAAGTGCCTGATGAGAGAACTCCTATGCAATTTGGTAACCATCCCTACTATGCAAACTCTCTCATGCTTGATCCATCGGAAGCGCGAGCCTTAATAAAGAAAACACCTGAAATATCAAAGTTTATTAGACCTCTTTATGGTTCAAGAGAGTTTATAAACAGAACTCCACGAGCATGTATTTGGATTACAAATGAGTCTCTTAAAGAAGCACTTAGAGTAGAGGAAATTTCGCAACGAGTTGGTGATGTTAAAAAAACTAGACTCGAAAAAAAAACTGATTCACAGGCAATCAAATTAGTGAAAACACCATATAGGTTTAGAGATCAATATGAAGCGTCTTCAAGTGTTTTAATTGTTCCTATAGTTAGTTCCGAGAATCGGCCGTATTTGCCTGTTGGTGTTGAACATGCAGACTCAATTGTACACAACAAAGCATTTGCACTTTATGATGCACCTCTTTGGAATATGGCTATTATAGCATCAAGATTGCACTGGGTGTGGATTGGTACTGTATGTGTTCGCATGAGAACTGATTTTTCATATTCCAATACTCTAGGTTGGAATACATTTCCTATTCCTAAATTGACAGACCAAAACAAGATAGATCTTACAAAATGTGCTAAAGAAATTTTATTAGCTAGGGAAGCACATTTTCCTGCTACTCTTGGTGATCTCTATAATCAAGAGTCAATGCCAGAAGATTTGAAAAGGGCACATCGTCAGTTGGATGACACGCTCGAAAGAATTTATATTGGAAGACGTTTTAAGAATGATAGTGAAAGACTTGAAAAGCTTTTTGAGCTTTATACAAAGATGTCTCCTTCTATTGAAATCACTAAAAAAAGTAAACCAAAAACAAAAAAGAAAGCTAAGGAAAAAAAGAAATGAACAAAAGAGTATCTGTACCTACTGTAACAGCAAAATATGCTTGCAATGGACGTTCAACGAAGTCTAATGAGATGGGCATGAGACCGATGCAAGAACGTGCCTATCAAAAACGTGGCGAGCAGTACCTTCTCATAAAGTCCCCACCGGCGTCAGGCAAGAGTCGTGCATTGATGTTTATTGCTTTGGATAAATTAAAGAATCAAGGCGTAAAGAAAGCATTGATTGTAGTCCCAGAGAAAACAATTGGAGCAAGTTTTAACGATGAACCATTGACGAAATTTGGGTTTTGGGAAGATTGGGTAGTTGTTCCGAAATGGAATCTTTGTAACGCGCCAGGGGGCGACAACGGAGGAAAGGTAGATGCGGTTAAATCGTTCCTTGAAAGTAATGATCAAGTTTTAGTTTGCACCCATGCTACATTTAGATTCGCTGTTGATCGCTTTGGCGTTGAGGCATTTGATAATTGTCTTATTGCGATTGATGAGTTCCACCATGTGAGTGCCAATCCTGACAATAAATTGGGAACACATCTTGGCCAATTCATGGCAAGAGACAAAGTTCACGTTGTTGCCATGACTGGTTCATATTTTCGTGGTGATGCTGAGGCAGTTCTTTCACCGCAGGACGAATCTAGGTTTGAAACAGTAACTTATACTTACTATGAGCAGTTAAATGGCTATCAATATTTAAAACAATTAGATATGGGATATTATTTCTACACTGGTTCATATAGTGATGAAATTTTGAGCGTTTTGAATCCTGATGAAAAAACCATCATACATATTCCGAATGTTAATTCACGAGAAAGTACAAAAGATAAAATCAAAGAAGTTGAGCATATTTTAGGTGAGCTTGGGGATTGGCAGGGTACTGATGAGCAGACAGGCTTTCATCTTGTAAAAACAAAGAATGGGAAAATTCTACGCATTGCAGATTTGGTTGATGATGATGCAAAAAGAACAAAAGTATTAGAGTCACTTCGAGACCCTACTCAGAAAGAAAACCGCGACCATGTTGATATTATTATTGCTCTAGGAATGGCCAAAGAGGGATTTGATTGGATTTGGTGTGAGCACGCTCTTACTGTTGGCTATCGTTCAAGTTTAACAGAGATTATTCAGATTATTGGAAGGGCTACCCGTGATGCGAAAGATAAAGCTAGGGCTAAATTTACAAATTTAATTGCCGAACCTGACGCCTCGGAGGAAGCAGTTGCAGAAGCCGTAAATGATACTCTTAAAGCCATTTCGGCAAGTTTATTGATGGAGCAAGTTCTGGCTCCAAGATTCAATTTCACTCCTAAAAATCCAAAGAGTCAGCCTGTAGAAGGATTTGATTATGGCGAAGGGGGATATGATCCAAATAAATCCAACATTGGATTCAATCAAGAGACTGGTCAATTTCAGATTGAAATCGCAGGCCTTAATGAGCCTCAAAGCAACGAAGCAAAGCGGGTTTGCCAAGAAGATTTGAATGAAGTGATTGCTTCATTTGTTCAAGACAAAACGGCACTAGAGAGAGGATTGTTTGACACTGAGATGGTTCCCGAAGAACTAACTCAGATTAGAATGGGAAAAATTGTTAGAGATAGATACCCTGAATTGAGTGAAGAAGATCAGGAGGCTGTGAGGCAACACGCAATTGCGGCTTTAAACTTAACTCAGCAAGCAAAAGCTATTCTTAATTCGACAAGTGATAGTGAGGGGAGCAAAAATACTGCTCTAATTGATGGGATTAGAAAATTTGCAATGGATGTAAGAGAACTTGAAATTGATTTAATTGATAGAATCAATCCGTTTGGTGAAGCCTACGCAATTCTCGCTAAAACAATGAGCGAAGCAAGTTTGAGGCAAGTTGCAAATGCAATTGCAGGAAGAAAAACGACAATCTCTATAGAAGAAGCTAGAGAGTTAGCTAAAAGGGCTAAAAAATTTAAAGATGAGCGAGGAAGACTACCTTCATTAACTGCACAAGACCCTTGGGAAAAAAGAATGGCAGAAGGAATTGCAGTTCTTCAACAACATACTGCGAGTAAGAAAAATGAATGATTTAACATCGGATGAACAATTATTAGCTGATCTTGGAGTTGAAACTGAGAAAAAATCAAAATCTATAACTTCTCCAAGAGAGTTGAGAATCCTTGCAGGATTTGAGGAGATAGAAAAATTTTTTGAAGATAATAAACGTCCTCCAAAGCATGGTGAGTCAAAAGATATATTTGAAAGAATCTATGCTGTTAGATTAGATAGGATACGTTCATCTGTGGAATGTTTGAACTTATTAAAAGACAAAGACCGTTTTGATCTTTTAAAAGGTTATGAACAGATAAGCGCTGGAGATGAAATCGAAGAATCAGATGAAGATTTATTAGCTGATCTTGGAGTTACACCAAGCAATAATTCCGACATTACTAATCTTAAACATGTTAGAACAAGAAGTGAAATAAGGATGGCAGAGGAATTTGCGAAGCGTACTCCATGTCCTGACTTTGAAAAATTTAAACCTCTATTTAAGGAGGTTCAGAGCGATTTAAAATCAAAAAAGCGTGAAACTCATAGTTTTAAGAAAAATAATTCTGTTGAGTTAGGAGATTTGTTTATTCTCGGTGGCCAAATTGTCTATGTAGCCGACATGGGTGAAGTGTATATGGCTGATTACGGAATGGAGAATAGAAAACTTCGAGTCATTTATGATAATGGGACAGAAAGCGATATTCTCCTTAATTCGTTCATTAGAGGACTCTATAAAGACCCTTCTTCAAGACGTATCATTGACCCAAATAAAATAGGCCCACTATTTTCAGGGATTGTTGAGGAATCAGATACTACTTCTGGAACTATCTATGTCCTGAGAAGTAAATCAGATCATTCTTATATTTCTAAAAACAGAGATGTGATTCATAAAATTGGAGTAACTAAAAATAAAGTAGAAAAACGAATTTTTAATGCGGAGCTTGACCCTACTTATTTAATGGCTGATGTTGATGTCGTAGCGACCTATGAACTTGCAAATATAAATAGGGGAAAATTAGAAAATTTAATCCATAAATTTTTTAAATCAGCTCAACTTAAAATTGAAATTAAAGATAGATTTGGAAATCCTGTCGTCCCTAAAGAATGGTTCTTGGTACCGCTTTTTATAATTGATGAAGCAGTCGAACGCATTAAAGATGGTTCTATTGTGAATTGCGACTATGATCCAAAGCTAGGGAAAATTTTGAAACGAAGTGATAAATAGACAGCAAAGAAGTCTTAGGGGACAACATGAGCGAAGATATTAAAAGTTCAATAATCACATGGATTCAGGGGCACCGCAAATGAGATTTAGATTGATAAAAGATTATTGTAATCTAATAGGAAATAGAAATGACTCTTGATGTTCGTGGAAGTTTAAAAAATGCAAGGCTAAACAACAACATTTATATGTTTGTGGATGAAATGTTTGCCAATGCAATTGATGCCTTTTTAATTAGAAAAGAAAAACAAAATGATGTTACTGATCTTAAAATTAAATTTTCTTCTGAGATCGTAGATACTTCACTAGATGGTTCGGAAAAAGACTTAACGATTAGATGTATTGATAATGGAGTAGGTCTTGGTCAAGATCAAACAAAAGCATTTGTAACACAATTCACATCTTACAAAGATGATCTTAATATTCAAGGAATTGGTGAATGTAAAGGCTCTGGACGTATTCAGTATCTTCTATATTTTTCTAAGATGAAAATCAGAAGTATCTTTAAAAGTGGAAATGATTTTTCTCTGAAAACATTGGATTTCTCTGATGAAACCTCTAAGGAGATTAGCGAGAACTCCTTTAGAACTGAATCAACAGACGATTCAAATGTTGGGTTTGAAATAACACTTTCCAATCTAAAAGATATGCCTAAGGCCAGCATCCATAAATGTGGTACCGTGGATGTACTGTTTTCGGCAGATAAAGTTAAAAATCATGTATTGGTCTTTTTTCTTCAACGTTTAATTACTCTTAAAGAACAACTTGGTGACTTTGAAGTTACCTTTGAATCAAGATATAAAGATACGACATCTAGTGCAAGTATCAAGCAAACTGATCTTCCGAGGATAACTGCGGAAAATAAAGTGTCATTTACGAATCCTGACAATAAGAAAGTTATTGAATTTAAAATATCACATTACAAACTTAGTGAATCCAGCTTTCAATTATCAAAAAACACTGTAGCTATGTGTGCGAAATCTACAATCGTGGATGACATTACGAGTAAATATTTAAAAGGAAAAACTCTTGAAAATAACTCTCTGAATGGTAATTATCACATAGTTTTAATTGAGAGTGACTATCTTGATACTCATGTAAATGAACAGCGTGATGGATTCAACTTACCCAAAAATTCTACTGATCGAGAACAGACATTTTTATTTTTAGATGCAGATGCTTCATTGGAAGAAATTTTCAATACTATTGAGGAAACTGTTACGCAAATGCTCTCTCCTCCAAATTGGAGTAAGGAAACTATTGTGGACAATATGGCTAGTAAATACGGTGTTTCGAGTACAATGCTTGCTGATACAAAAGTTCGTATTCGTTATGGAGATACAGAGGAGTCCGTTGTAGAGCGAGTTTTAGCTGAATATACAAAAAAAATAATGGAAGACACCTCTGAAATTTTTAATATTAAAACTGAAATTTCTAATCTAAATCCCGAAGATGAAAATTTTAGGAAAAAAATAAATGAGATTTCGTGGAAGCACACCTCATCGTTAAAAAAAATGGATATGGCCAATCTTTCCCAGTTGGTTGTTCGTCGGGCAGCTATAATTGATGTGTTAAGACTCGCAGTGAACAAAGAACTCAAAATTCAAAAAGACAATGTGGCAAACGGTGAGCGAGAGAATAATGAATCTCTGATTCACAATATTTTTTTCCCAATGAGAAAAGATTCTACAGAAATTTCAGATCATGACATTTGGCTTTTAAATGAAGACTACAATTATTTTGACTATATTGCTTCTGACAAGCAATTGTCCTCTATGAGACTTGATAACTCTAATTTTTTTGAGAAAGATATTGATACAAAGTTAGAAGAAATTATGAAGAAAAATTCGAGTGATAACGAACGGAAGAGGCCAGATATTGCAATTTTTGGAAAAAATGGTGCAGCAATTATTATCGAGTTTAAGGCCCCCGGTGTTTCTTTGGATGAACACACTGGTGATTTAATGGAATACGCCCAATTATTAGCTGCAAAATCGAATGGTAAGTTAAAACAATTTTATGGCTATCTCATTGGTGATACGGTCAACCAAAATCGAATTCTTGGGTTTAAAAAATTCGCAAATAATAAGGGGTGGTTCAATACTCTCGAAGTTACTGAACATACTACAGGAGCACGAGTTGGAGAGCTTTATGCTGAAATATTATATTATGATGATATTGCAGATAAGGCAGAAATGAAACTTCAGGTATATAAAAATAAACTTGGACTGACTTAGGTGAAAAATGATTTGTAATCAATATGCGAGAAAGTAAGATGAGCAATTGGCTACTTCAGGTGAAAACAAGGAATAAAATATAAAGTATGGGAGTATAAGATTAATAGCACCATAGAGGTTTTTCCATTTTCAACATCTCTTTATACACTTCAAGATAATAAGGAAGGATCAGTCAATTATCTTGGAACGGGAGAGTATGTTCAGTATTGGACAAACGAGTTTTTTCCTCAGTTTACTGTCCTGACAAATAATCCAAGAGAACATGGAATACTTTGTGCCATTTTAAAATTTATCAATGAGCATGAAGAAAAGTTTACCCGAATTTTGTTTCGCGATTATGAAGCCTTTTGGGGATTACTTCTCACAGCGACAGAAAATATTGGTGGACCAACAAATGTAACAAAGTATCAAAAGGTTTTAGAAAATGGATTGAAAATATCTCTCCCAGATTTAAGAAAATCGAAAAATATATATAACCGGCTTGGATATGGCCTCTATGGATTTTATATTAATCCCTCAATGGTGTGGGGAATTGTTAAATCTGATAGGATTACCTTATCTAAAGCTGGAAATGATTTAGCTAATTATTACTTAAATAGGTGTGAACTAGGTAAATACTTTCTAAAATGGAAAAATGGAGAAATGATTGATTTTTCCGTTCTTGAAAATTTGGCCCAAAGACTTCAAACGAATCTTCCTTTTAATCAGTTAGGTGAAGAAAAAAAGATTTGGGAGAATGTACTTAGTGAATTTCTGGCTTCTTCACCAAATAAAATGAATTTATGGGGAGTCAATTTCTCAAACATGGAGTTGGGCCAGTTATCTCAAACTCCTGAAAAATATAAAACCTTCTTTTCTGTGATTGAAAGAGGTTATAGAGATGCTGGTCATGAAGATTTAGCTGAAAATACTATCCAGATTTCACATTTGGAAAAAGCATTATCCATTTGTGAGTTTGTTTTTGATTTTGAATATCTCGCTAGGTGTAAGTACGATATTGAAAATTTTAAATTTGAATTAACCGAGAAAGATAAAAAGTCCTTATTAGATTTTTATAGTTCAGAGAAAGCTCAATATACCCATCATAAACAGTATCCAATATTTAAAAGAAATATTGATTCGTATGATGAGTTATTAAATTCTGTCATAAACCAACATATCCAAGTTCAAGATAAGAAAAGAAAAGCAATCTATATGGACTTCAACGGAATTAGGTCATTTGGAGAAATAAATCCTTATAAACTTGAAACTGTTCTAAAAGAAGATAATAAAAAATTAATTGATAAGGTTGTTCATGCCTACCGTAAGGATTGGCATATTTTTAGATACATGAAGTATTACGAGTATATGTGTTAGTATGAGCTTTGAATCGGTAAAAGATATATTTGAAAAAGAAAATTTATATAATCTTGTAGTTCTAACCTACGAGCTGGATGAACAAGCACTTTTTGATGTGTGTTTAGCTGGGTCGCAGGTATTAAATAGTATTGGTTCTGTAAAGCCTGTTATATTTTATGACCCGAGGAAAACTCCTGAAAGATTTAAGGCCCCTCCAACTGTAGAGTTGATTCCTTATAAAAAAAATGGAGGAAAACATCACTCCAAAGCATACTTGTTTTCGACAGAAGATAAGATTCACTTAATTTTGGGTTCATTGAATTTAACCTCGAATGGGTTATTACGAAATAGAGAAGTTTTTAAGCATTTCACTTGGAGTAAAAAGGAAACTGAAAATATTTTGTTATTGAGAGATTTTTTAACTTTCTTGAAGGTTTATTATTCGCAGTCGGAGTCAAGAAATTTGGCTGAGACAATTGCGATGATTGAGCAATTGTCTGCTGGGTGGGAGTCAAATAAGAATAATTTTTATCTTGTCCATTCAGGTTATAGAGAAAATGGTATTAGTATGATTAACGATATTTGGAGGAATCAATTTAAAGAAGAAGCTCCAGAGTCTTTAATTGTAGTTTCTCCATTTTTTGATAGTGAAAGACCAAACATATTGACTGCTCTTGAAAAGTATAAATTGATGGCAAATGAGATCAGAGTTGTTACGCACAGAGGGAATGCTGTAAAATTACCCATAACGAAAGGTTATTATCATAAGGCCCAAGAGCTTTGTTCCTTTTCTATTTATGAATCAGAAAATAGGGTTGATTCTTCGATATCGGAATGGTCGAGAATTAAAAATTCAGAGGCGAAAAGAAATAATAAAATTAAAGACGATGATGTCTTCATTAGACAACTTCATGCAAAAATACTGATATTTAACTTAAAGTCTAAAAGTTTAATTTATTTTGGGAGTGGAAATTTTACTAATAATGCTTGGCAAGGACGTAATTGCGAACTTGGAGTTGTATCATGGGTAGATGGCTGCGAAGCAAGTGATTTGTTAGTGCACTTGTCAAAGGATTACAACTTTAAATTACTTGAAAAAAATGAGTCCTCATTGTCTGAAAAGCTAGATCTAGACGACGAAGGTGACGATCTTGAAAAATTAAATATTTTTCCTGACTTTATAAAAACTGTTCAATTGGTAAACTCATCTAGCAACGAAATCGAGTTTCAGTTTAATATTTATCCTGAAAGTGAAAAGTCTTTTGATAATTATGAAATATTCTGGGGGGCAGATAAGGTTATTCTCAAGGAATTGGATAGCTTGATTTATAATTCGCAAAAGTTTAATTTTAAAGAGTCACTGAATCTGTTGATGGGAAGAACATTAAAGATAATCCACAGGAAGACAAATCAGATATTATTTTATCCATATAGTTTTAATCAATCCGTTGTTGATTCAGCAAAAAAACTATTTATTGGTGACTCGAATGACTATATTGAGTCATTCCTTGGTGATATTAGCTTTGACTTCGATTATGAACAGGAGATTGCAAGAGAAATGTTTGGTGATTCTAGTGAAATAGAAGAAATCATTAGTAATGTGAATAGAAATGATAATCTTTCAATTAGAATGCAACGATTTATTTCTCTGTTGCCTCGATTGGAATTGAAGATCAAAACTTTATTATCAGATTTTCAAAACTTAAAAATACAAAACGAAAACGAAAAAAGAAGATGTTTGGATGAGCCCTTATCTGAGATTCTCGATGCGCTATCTTCTGATTACGAAAATGATAAAAATTTGTCATGCTTTATATATAAAATAGGAGAACTGAGTTTAATTATTAGAAATATTGGAAGTGTTGAATTAGAGCCTCTTGCTAAGAAAATTGAAAAAATTATTAGTGGGACTGATTTTAATCCAAACTCAGATTCATATATCAGAAGGGAGTATTTGAAATATGTCATCGGGTAATACTCTGCCCGATAATCCAAATTTGGATCGGGTTCTGGATTTTAAAGAGCGAATCTTAGCATCAAAATTTGATAGTCGTTTCATAAAACGTGAAGACTTGATTAGGCAATATATAACAATTGATCGAATTATACAGAATTTCAATTCCGGCCATAATACATTGATGTTAGCAGATGATGTAGGTATGGGGAAAACGTATGTGGCTTTAGGAGTTCTCGCTAATTATCTTTTTTCAAATATCTCAGATAATAAAAATGTCAATAGCAAGAAATATCTGATCGTTACACCTGGCAGTAAAATTTTGCAAAATAAGTGGGCGCAAGAAATAAGAAGTTTCTATGAAAATGCAGGCGTAAAAAGTGATGTGAAAAATAAAGTCAAAATGAATCCTGTAATTATAGACAGCTTAGAATCGTTATTAAAGTTATCAATAGATGTTAAAAGTTATGATCGCAGTAATAAACGGGTGCATGAGGGTAGCCCTGAACAAATGTTATTTTCTTATATTTTATATGAGTGGGCCAAGAATAGAAAACTAAAGGTTCCGTCAAGCTATCTGAATTTTGGACCTCTTCATATTCTAGGTAGGAAAAAGGAAATATTACATTATTACAAAGCATTCAATGAAGTTTGTGAGTTTTCAGCAAAAAACTATCTTGATGATCGCTATGAAACAAATGAAACCTTAATGAAAGAACTTATATATAGCTTATACAATTCACAGAATTATTATTTGCTTAATAAAGAATTGAATAGTTTTCTGTCAGAACAAGACTTTTTTGAACCTAACATTTTTATTATCCCTACCAATAGACTTAATACAAATCTACGAATAGATGCATATTTACATAGGTTATTTAATACGATTGTAATGAACCATTCTTTAACGGGGTGCGGAGAGAGAACAAAAGATGAACTTGTTCGAGAGATGGTTCGTTGTAATTTAGTCCTTAGTAATCATGAGTTTGAATATGACCGTTATTGCAAAAGCTATCGCGAAACGGTGAGTGGTGTTAATGATTACATTGGTATCTCCGATTTCTTAAAACAATCTACTCTCTTTAATGCTAAGAAAGTTGATTTTAGAAATTTAAAATTAGAAAATGTTGCAAGTGACTTTTTTAAGCAATTATTTGAATTATTTTTGAAGTATAGATTAGAAAATGCAAATTTTGATCTATGTATTGTGGATGAAGTTCACAATTGGAAAGGTGGAACGACGAATAATGCAGATAGTTTTAAAAAGAGTTTTTCCTCGGTCTTTGATAAAAAATTGGTAATGTCTGCGACACCGGTTCAGCTAAACGTGAGTGAGCTTCAAACATTGTTTAATGTTCTCTCTCCCGAAAGTGAAGAAAAAACATGGGTATTTATTAATGATCTCTTCTCTTCGGGGAAAATTCAAAACTTAGAAATAAAAAGTAAGGCATTTTCTAATGCTTGGGATTATTTAACATTAAATGACTATTCATTTTTATCAAAGTTTGAAGAAGTAGAACTTAGTATCGAATCATTGATTTACATAAAGGATGAAAGTAACTCACCATCTCTCACAAGATTTCTTGAAGCCTCCTTGGACTATAAGGAATCTTTATCTCAAGTTGAAAATGTTTTACGACATTTAATAATTCGTCATGTGAAGAATAATAACTTGAGAAATGTTGAGGCTGGAAAATATTTTGCTGATGGAATGACTCATCATTTTGTTAAAATTAAAAATAAAATATTTGAGACAACTGGCCTTGATGTTGCTAGTGACGAGATGATTCTTTTTGAAGCAGTTTCGATGAGAGTTGGCCAAATTTTAAGAAAATATGACAAGTCAGAAAGTCAAAATTCTACTTCTGCTAGGCTCTTAAATGGGCTAAATTCTTCATTCGAAGCATATAAGGAAAGTAATATTGGAGACAAGGTAGAGAAATTAATTGGCAAACTTGATAAATATGATTTGTCCTATTTTAATTTTCATAAAAAGTTAGTTGATTCTGGAAAAATTTTACATCCTAAAGTTGAAGCAACGGTTACGAGAGCTTTTAACAATTGGGTGAATGGTGAGAAAACATTAATTTTTTGTGGTCGAATACCTACGATTGATGCAATTAAGTTAAGCTTGGATAATAAAATAGATGAGTACATTTCTGGTCTACAATCTATAGTGCCACATGATAATTTTGAAAATTATCACAAAAAGTATGATCTGGTTGAATTTAAGCTATACCAAATTTTTTTAAAGGCAAATGATTTCACTTTCAATAGGGATGAAATTAAAAAAGTTCTCATTTCTGAAATTGATCTTATTCAGGTTTTATACCGTAATTTGAAGCGAGAAGCATCCCCTGATAGTAAACGTAAACTTTATAAAATATTCGATTTAATTTTATTTAATAAACTTAAAGAGAAAGATGACTTAGCTTCTTTCTTTTCTGATGTCGTTGAACAGGTCGCCAAGGCAGATAAAGAGTCTTCTTCTTTTTACTATGTGAAATCTTATATAGATCCAGAAAAGTTGATAAAGACAAACTTCGTAAATTCAGCAAGGGAAGATGATGATTCAGAAGGCGATCAAGGTGAGATTGAGGCCGTTTCTGATGCTGTCCTTATGAATTTTATCGCAGATTATTCAGAGAAAAGTAGTATATGGGTCAATGAGTATAAATGTGAACCTTTATGTGTAGGAGTTTGGAATCTTCTACTTAATGAGTTTAATCAATTAAAAGATAGTGGAAGGTATTACATTTTTGAGTTGATACAAGAGTTATTCTCAGGATTGTTAAAAGTTACTATAAAACGTGATGATTTATTGAAAAGGTATTTCAATACCTTTTCAGGTGTGACTGATGATGAAGTGATTTTAAATGGTTTCTTTAATTATAAGTTTGGCAAAAAGAGTGATGCTTTTTCAGGAGAATCTCAAATTGAGAGATTAACTAATTATTTAGTTGATTTAAAAAACTCACAAGGCACTATAAATCCATTGTCTAGTACAACAACAAAGAGGCAAGGATTATGGCGTGGTACTTATTTACGTTCTTGTCCTAGTGTAATGACCTTAACTGGTAGTGTAGTTGGTGAAACACGGTTGAGAAGATGTGATGCTTTTAATAGTCCTTTGTCCCCCGATATTTTAATTTGTACTAGCGTAGGTGCAGAAGGAATTGATTTACATCGTTATTGCAGCAATGTTATTCACCACGATATACCTTGGAATCCAGCAAATTTAGAGCAAAAAACAGGACGTATTGATAGGGTAAACTCTCTTGCGGAGAGAATAAATGTTAAAACACATAATGAAATTAAACATTATATAAATGTTGGAATACCGTTTTTGGCTAATAGTTATGATCAATATCAATACGATGTTCTTGTCGAGAGGGCGCAAAAATTTGAGATTTTGTTTGGTGATCCTGATATTCTTGAAGATATGGAAAAATACGCCACGCAAAATGATCTTCAAAATGAAGATGATGAATCTAAAATTGAAGATGAAGAAAGTTCTTCTGAACGATCAATTGAAACTACACAGCCTTTGCCTGAAAATTTTATTAATTTTCTTTCTATTGACCTAAGTGTCGGTGGAGTTGATTTATGAAAGAAGTTATTTATGCAATAGATATGGGCGCACCTTCTGGCAAATATTCGGGGTTTTGTTGTTGGAGATATGACTTATCAACAATGAAACTCGAAGAATTTAAGAAAACAGAAGGATGGTATCAGAGTGTAAAGCGTATTGTGGAGGATTCAAAAAGTTATGTTGTCCATCTTACTATAGAGGCGGCTTTATGGGGAATGAAAAATAAAGAAAATGGTGATTGGGTAAGGCGTTTTAATATTCAGAATGAAAAAAATTGGTCTGAAAGACCTTGGTACACGGGTGCAGGAGCATCTACGGGATTGATGGCGCAATTGTTTTTGGCACAAATTGAGGAATTAAGACCAAAAAATAGGGCAATTATTGTTCGAGAATCATATATTTCTGGGTTGTGCTGTGAAGGGGCTTCACTAACAGTGCCAAAACCATCAGGTGCATTGGTAGATTTTAAATCCAAGCATTCTTGTGATGCTTTTGAGGGACTTTTATTAACACTTGAAAAAAAACAAATAGATATTCAAAAGTTAGAATTTGTTATTTCTTTAAAAAAAGTGGAATTGAAAAATTGGCTTAACCTACAACCATGTGACTACTGCAAAATTGAAAATAGAAAGGAAGAACCATTTGCTCTTGGTATATTGCACGAATCAAATGTTTTTGATTTTAAATTAGGTGAAATACTCTTTACAAAAAGAAAGTTTCAAAAATTTCCTAAAAAATAAGATTCTAACTTAAAGCATTTCTAGGCTGTCTTTTTTAATCCTGATTGCCATATTTCTTTTATCTGAGAATACAAAGACAAAGGTTCAACCGACTTAACATGCCCTCCAAAAGAGGAAAAAAGTCTTACTAACTCATAGCTATGAGAGCAATTAAATGTAAGTTGAAATTTGTCTTCGGAAAGTTTCATTACTTCTTGGGAGTTATGTATAGTTCTCTCTTTAAAGTAAGTGGCCATAAACCCATCACAGATTATTTTAATTGAAGTAGTTTCTTCTTGGAGGCCACCCCATCCACCGACAAAGTTTTCAAGGTGTAAATAGTCTTTAAAATGAATTGGCTCAAATGATTTCTTAGATAATCTCACGTCGCTAATTCTAGTTGCTCTTAATTTTTTAAATTGTCTGTCGTCTTGATCTTCAACTATTATATATGGGATGCCCGAAGTCAGAATAAACATATAAGGCGCAAATCTTCTTCTTCGTTGATTATATTCATCATCGTGATAGGGGGAATTATTGTTACATGTAATGATTTTATTTTCTCTAATTGCTACCATTACTTTTTCAAAATCTTTAGAGTTTGAACTAATTGGTTTTCCTGCGGTACTAAAGTCGAAGTAATATTTATCCTTCGATTTTCTTAAATCATTGGCCACTTTAGGATCAAGAGATTCAAAAATTGCTGTCTCTGTTTCAGTCGCAAATGATTTAAAGTAATCATGGGAAGTAAATTTTAGGTTATTTAGAGCGATTAAAAGAACTTGTAGTGTATTTTCATTTAAGTGCAGCTCATATTTTAGGCTATAGTTTTTAGATGGGAAGTATCTTTCTGGCCGTGACTCATTTGAGCTTAATCCATGTGTTGTTGTTAGCTCTGTTAAATCCCTTCTAATTGTTCTTAAATCAACGTCTAGGCCTTCGCTCTCCATTTGCTGATGGATTTCAGTAGCAGTTAAACCAGACTCAATATCGTGGCCTTTTAAAAGCTGATAAATGATTTCTTGCCGCCTAGTCTTTGTAATTTTAGACATAATATCAATACCTTACCTGTTACTCTTTGTGACACTTACTGTCACAAGTATCGGACATAATAAGGAAGAACTTGAGCGATGAGGTTTTGATGAATATTGATTATACAAGAAATCAGCTTTTGGAGGTTTGCTATAAGCTCCTAGCACTTAAAGAAGGAAAATTAGAGAGAAATTTTAGTGAGGTCGTTGGATTTGTAATTGGACCAGAAAACCGCGCAGATATAGTTTGTAGCCTTTTGGAAGATATAGTTCGATTAAAAAAAGGGGAAGCCACTCATCATCACATTTTTATTGGAAAAGATTCAAGTGATTCAGATTTAACAAGGGTTTTAAAAGACACAAATTGGTATGACCTTGTTGGAGATAATGGTGAAAAAAGACAAGTGCTAGGTTTAAAAATTGAAGAAGCTTTTTTTGGAGATCAAAAGAAGCCAAAGAATAAATCTCATAGAAGTAAATATGTTATTAAGGAAGATGATTTTGCATCTGTTATTGATTCAGTCATCGACTTATCCATGTTTAATAGTTTTGGAGTTCGGGAATTATTTTATGAGAAAATTTCTAGGGTTTATAATCAAGCGGATACTAAAAAATATGAATATCCACCTTTGTTTGAAAAATTGTCGAGCGTATTTGAGCTAACTGAAATACAAAAAAAGATTCTATTCTTTTATTTCTTATATGAAGTGGTCGAGAAGTTTGAATCTTTTGTAGATTACACACCTTTGGATTACAGTAAGAGAGCAAAGGCATCTAGCGCATTTGCAAAACTTTTTGGAATTTCAACTTCTAAAGTTAAAAGAGAGCTTAGAAGTAGTTCGAAATTATCCCAAGCTATGCTGATAGAAATTGATGATAATTCTATAAGCCTATCGGATCATATCTCCGATTTTCTACAAAATGATGATGAAGACAGTGATATTTTCTCCTTCTTCTTTGAGAAAGCTAATTATGAGGATTCCCTTGATATTAAAAATCATAGGCTATCAAAAAATGAGATTGATGCTCTTAAATACTTAGTGAAATGTGATGAAGGTGCTAATTTTCTATTGTATGGAGCACCGGGTACAGGGAAAACGGAGTTTACTAAAAGCATTGGTAAAAAACTGGGGTTAGACGTTTATAAAATAAAAACCCATGATGCAGATTCAGACGATATGGTCAAAACAAAAAAGTCAGCCTTGATTGCAGCCAAAAGTATGCTGAATAACAAGTCATTGTTGGTCGTGGATGAAGCAGAGGAAATACTAGAGTCAGGATCAAATATCTTTTACAAAGATAAGAGTGACCACAAGGCATGGCTTAATACTTATATGGAAGATCATGGTATCAATATTGTTTGGATTACTAATGATATGACTATGCACCCGTCAACAAAAAGAAGGTTTGACCTTTCTATTTGTTTTGAATCTTTTAGTCGAACTCAAAGACTAGCAGCTCTTTCAAATATTCAAGGTAAGTCAGGAATGGATTTGTTTAACGAGGAAGAACTTTTTGATTTAGCTAGAGAGTATACGCTAGACCCTGGAGCTTTAAATCTAGCCTTTCGTAAGATGGGTGCACTGGCTGATGAAAGAGTGAATAAAAAAAATGTCGTTTTAACATTGCTTGATTCTCAGATGAAATTGATTAAAGGAAGGTCGGTAAAAGAAAAACCAATAGAGTCGTTTTATAATCCTGATTTTATAAATACTTCAATTAATGAAGATGAAATTATGTCAGCAATTAAAAGTTTCTATCAAGGAACTGGAAGTATTCATAATCTATGTGTTCTTTTTGAGGGAGTTCCAGGTACTGGTAAGACAGAGTATGCAAAATATATCTCGGAGGAGCTTGAAAAGAATATGTCTATAAAGCGCGCGAGCGATATTTTATCTTCGTTTTGGGGTGGAACAGAAAAGCAAATCGCTGAAATGTTTAGTCTGGCGGAAAAGGACGGTGACATATTATTTTTAGATGAATGTGACAGTCTATTCAAACCTCGTGGAAATGCAGAATACTCTTGGATGGTTAGTGAAACAAATGAACTTCTAACTCAGATGGAGAAATTTAAGGGCGTTTTAATCTGTGCTACTAACTTCGTTGAAAATATTGATAGGGCGGCTCTTAGGCGATTTCATTTGAAAGTAAAATTTGATGACTTGAAAGTGGATAAGCTCGCCGACGTTTATATGACATTTTTTTCAGGTCTGGTCTCAAAAAAATTATCTTCATTAGAGAACTCAGCTCTTGAAAGTATAAGGAACTTAAATCCGGGTGACTTTAAGGCCGTTTATAATGGCATTTTATTCAAAAAAAATATTTCACATGAAGAAATTATTTCGAGATTAAGAGATGAAGTCTCTTATAAAAAGAAAAGAAATAAGATTGGTTTGACAGGAGTTAAGTAATGAAAAAAGACGATGAATATTGGAGCCTTGTAGAGAAATTAAAAAAATCAAAAGAAAAAAGAAAGAAGTTCATCAAATGCGTTGATCGAATTAAAGAATGTGAAAAAAACTTAATAAATCTTAATCACAAGAGAGAGAAAAGAGATCAAGACTCAATGAATGATCTAATTGGACTTTTGGAATCAGCAATTAAGGAGTCAAAATGAAGATTATTAGGGAGCTTCATACAAAATCTGGCTCGGGAAAGGAGAAAATACTTCTTACTGCGATTATTGATGAAGTTAAAGAAGCTAATACGAGGTCAGGTAAAATGGCTTTTTTAAAATTATCTGATGAATCGGGCTGGATTGAGTGTATTGTTTTTCCAAGCCATTTTTCTCGATTTAGAAAAATGCTAATTACGGGAAAACATGTTGAGGTATATGGTCTACTAAATTTGGTAGAAACTCCTAAAAAGCTTTTTTTAACTGATATAAAATCATCTAAAGAGTGAGGGCCATGACCCGAAGAAAAACAAAAGAGCTTCGTAAAAGAGCTATGTCAGCACTTATAACTTCTGATGAGGAATTTGAAAAGTATCCAGAGTTATTCTTGTTTTTTTATGACGAGGTAGTTGATCGTAATTATCGGAAACAAGGCATGAGTAAAGAATGTTATGAAAAAATTTCTAATCATTACAAAACTGGCGAATATCCTGAACATTTACGTTGGCTAGCCGAAAAGGAATTGAATCTTAAATTAAGAGATAAATAGAGGTTTTGATGCGAATTTTATTCGGAGAGAATATTGATTCTCCTAAATACATAATTGGTGCTAAAGAATTGTCAGGAGACTATATTTGTAATCTGAATAGTTTGATTTCTACAATAGCATTGTTTGCGGGAACTAAAAAAAACGAAGAAAATTATCCTACGAGACTTGAAAAATACAGACAGGCATTATCTGTTTACTCAAAAAATAGTTTCTATGAAAAAAGTTTTGATCGTAATCAAATTGCTGTTGCAAAAAATTTACTGGCATTAAGAGATGACCTAAAACTAAATGGGTATCATTTTACAACGGAGGATGAGACTCCTGAGAGGTTGAAAACTTTGTGTCTAGTAGAATCTAAATTTGAGTCAGTTAATTCTTTTTCTGATGTTTATTGTGAAACTCTTAACGCTCTAAAAACAAAAACTATAAAAATCCCCTTTAAAGAAGTTGTAGTCTTTACTCCAGATGAATTATTGACGGAGCCTAGTAAAAAAATACTTCAAGCGGTTTCTGAGTTAGGTGTGAGTATAACTTTTAAGGTTATTGAAAATTTAAAAAGAGATGAAAATGATCTTAACAAACTAATCAAATTCTTAAATAACAAGGAAAAATTCAAAGGATTTGATGGTGATGGTAGTCTTCAAATCTTATTGCTAGATGATGAAGTTGAATCATACCAAAAAGTTCTTCACAATTTTAAAAATGATTCAGGTGTATCATTCTACTTTCCAACACATCAAAATCTTTTGGATTCTTCTCTCTCCGTATTAGGATTGCCCAACATAGGTAGTCATTCTTCGTCTCAAAATCGACCATTGACCCAATTGATTAAGTTAATGGAGATTTTTCTTTGGAAAAACATTGATCCAAGTAAACTTTTGGAGTTTTTATCGCTGCGAAATAAGCCATTAAATAAAAAGCTGGCTTCACGCCTTGCCGAAGTTTTAAGTGAAATGCCCGGTGTTGGAAGCGATAGTTGGGAGGATGTTTTATCGAAATTTAAAAGTGATGAAGCACTTGAAAAGTCCATAAAAGATAAAGCATTGGAACAATATACTTTTTTATTTGAAAGAAAGAAATTCGATGAATCTGGTGCAGATATAAATGAGGCCATAGCTTTATACAAGGGGCTTGCTAAGTATTACGGTAACTTAAGCAATGTCAGCGAGGAAAGAAAAAATATTGTCTTAAAATGTGCTGCGATTGTGGAGAGTTTTATTGAAGTTCTTGAGTATCGAGGCGTTGATAACTCGATATCAAAGTTAGAATTGGACAATATTATCTCTACACTTCACATCGAAGTGGACTCATCTTTGTCATTAGAATCGAAAGGAAGACTCAACTTTATATCTTCGCCTGAACTAGTAATGTCATCAATTTCTAAACTTGTATGGATTCCATTTTTAGATAATTTACCGGCTACAAATACATCTATTTTAAAAAAATCTGAAATTGATTTTCTAAAAGCACAAGGCGTCATGTTTTCAGGTCAAGGAAAGAAGTATCTTTCAATGTATTTGAGTGAAACTAAGATGATTACTCAAGTGTTGGATCAGTTGGTCCTATGTATTCCAAATCCTAGAACGGAGTCGGCAACACATCCAATATTATTGGAGCTTGAATCAATTGGAATTGGTATTGATAAATTAAAAAAGAATATAAATGAGCTTGCTGATATAAATACAGAAAAAGTTAGGAGATACAATTTACCATCGCCAATGCCAACATGGAAAATTACTCCGGAATTACTTTTGCCAAGAGAGCATGAGTCTTATTCAAGTATGGATAAGCTAATCAATTACCCATTTCAATATGTTCTTGGGTATCACGCTAAGTTACATCCATATTCGATGAGTGAAATCAACGATGGTAGCAGATTATTTGGTAGTTTTACGCATAGACTTTATGAGGAGTTTTTTAATGAGCATAAGGATCAATCTCCTATTGAGGAAGGTTATATCAAAAAATGGCATGAAGAAAAATTCTCAAGGTTAATTGAGAAAGAAGCATCAGTCTTGCTTATGCAAGGTCGAGAGGGAGAGTTTGAATTTATTAAGCAAAAGTCTTTTGAATCTCTTGTGTATTTGTCAGCATCTCTTAAAGAGAATGGATGGAAAGTCATTGAGATGGAATATAAATTTTCAGAGAAAGTAAACGACATAACGATTTCTGGATTTATAGATATGCTTCTTGAAAGAGGAGATGAACGATGCTCTTTAGATATAAAATGGGGATCAGCAAAATACTATAGGGAAATCATATCCAAAAACAAAGATATGCAGCTTGGAATGTACTCGAAACTTTCTCCATCTAAAGCTCCATATTCTCATACTGCATTTTTTAGTATTTTAAACACTGCGATTTTTAGCAAAAATAAATATGCGTTTAATAGTGCAATAGCTTATCCTGAACAAGACCATGTTGAAGCATATTCTGAAATGTGGGAGAAAATGACCAATTCATACAATATTCGAGTTGAGCAATTAAGAAATGGAATTGTTGAAGTTCCAACTGAACATACTATAGAGCAGTTAGATGCAGCGTTAGATGGTGACAATACTTTTGAGGCAGTAGAGTCAGGGCCACGCTTTAATGATTATAAAATTTTATGTGGGTGGAGTGATGATGAGTAAAATAAATATTATCTCTGCTTCTGCTGGAAGCGGGAAAACATATTCTTTAAAAGAAGAATTAAAAAAGTATCTATCTGGTGAAGGTGAAATTGAAGTAAGGCCCAATGCTGTTATTGCAACTACATTTACAAGAAAGGCTGCTGCTGAATTACAGGAACGAGCAAGAATTGGTTTGTATGAAAAAGGTTTGTACGCAGAAGCGAATTTATTTTCTGATTCATTAGTTGGCACTGTTCATAGCGTATGTGGAAACATTTTAAAGAAATATTGTTACGAAGTGGGACTTTCACCTGAATTAGATATTATTACGGAAGATGATGAAAAATTATTTTTTGAGATAGCACTGTCGCAAGTCGTTGATTCAGAGCTTAATAAAAAAATGTATTATTATACTAACTTGTTTGCCTTTCAAACGACTGGCTATGGTGCATCTCACGATTGGAGGAATGACCTCAAGGAGGTAATCAACTTAATCAGAATTAACAATATTGATAAAGCGAAACTTAATGAATCTAAGACACTAAGTTCCAACATCCTTAAAGATTTAATAAATACTCCTGATAATAATGTTTTTACTTTTAAGCAACTAAAGACTTCACTAGATGGAGCAATAGATCTAATGGAGAAAGCTCCTAAAATGGATCAAAAATCACAGGCCCTACTTCCTGAGTTAAAAAGAATTTCAGGATTATTGAGTAAAGAGTATAGAGTTTCTTGGGAAGACGTTGCTAGAGTTGCAGTTCCGAGTGTGGGAAAAGTTGGCACAGAATCATTAAGTGATGCATCCAATATCGCTCTGAGTTTAATGTCGAGCAATGAGTTATTAAAAGATATTGAAGACTATCAAAATACAATTTTTGACCTCGCTGACAAGGCCATATCAAACTACCAAAGATTTAAAGAGGAAAGAGGTGTCATTGACTATACAGATATGGAAGTTCTTGTTTCAAATTTACTTGATGATGAAAAAATTGGAGAGAGGATAAGAGAAGATTTTGACTTGCTTATGGTGGATGAATTTCAAGACACTAATCCTATCCAGTTAAATATTTTTTTAAAGCTATCAAATCTTGTTAAAAAAAGTATTTGGGTTGGCGACCCTAAACAAAGCATTTATGGATTTAGAGGAGCAGACCCTATACTAATGAATCAACTGATACAAGAACTAGATACTGGAAATAATGTTTCTGTTTTAGAAAATTCTTATCGCAGTAGAGAGTGCCTAGTAAATACTTCAAATCATATCTCTAAAGTTTTATTTAAAAATGATTTAGCAGAAGAAAGAATCATACTGAATTCAACACGAAATGAAGTGGAGGGCTTTTCAACGGGATTTAATATTCTTCGTTTTAACCCTGAAAAACGTGGTAGCAAGGATAGAATGAGCCGATCTCTTGCTCATGCAATTAAAGATATTTTAAATAATGGTTTAAAAATATTAGATCGTGAAACGAAAGAAATTCGTGACCTTGAAAAAGGTGATATTGCAATACTATGTAGATTTAATGACTCTTGTAATTCATTAGCAGAATATTTAAAAGAAGAAGGAATTGAAGCTGCGGTTGAGAGGAATGGACTTTTAGAGACTCCTGAAGGTGCTTTAATTTATTCATGTTTAAAGTTTTTCAATTTTAAATATGATGACCTGTCAAAATTTGAAATATGTCTCTTGTCAGATAAAGATGCAGATATTGAAAACTTATTGAATGATAGACTTCAATTTGTAAAAGCAAAGGAAGAAGCAACTTCACAGTGGCAAGACGATCACTTTTGGATAAAAAGAATTGATGAGTTAAGAGAAAGTATGCTTGATTCGTCTGTCGTTGAGATATTAGATGCACTCATATTTTCATTAAGATTGAAGTCTCATGTGTCTTTATGGGGGAGAGGGTCACTCCGAAAGGCTAATGTTGAGAAGTTTAGAGAGCTTGCAGGAAAGTTTGAGGATAGATGTGTAAGACTAAATCTCCCCTGTACTTTAACAGGTTTTTTACTTTGGCTTTCAAATGAGGATGTGCCTCAAGGTGCAGGCTCAGGAAATAATGCTGTAAATATTGTAACCTATCATCGTTCTAAGGGTTTAGAGTGGCCTGTTCTAATTATGGCAGAGTTAGATGCAGGAGCGAAAGCCCGCGGCTTTGGTGTCAAAGTTCAATCGACAACATCAAAATTTGATATGAATGCCCCCCTTGCAGGACGTTGGATAAGATTTTTAACAAATCCTTTTGGAGCAAAGAAGAATGTGCCCTTTGTTGCCAATATGGAAAGTTCTGAACTTTATAATGAGGAATTTTTGAGAGGTATGGAAGAAAATGCAAGGCTTATGTATGTAGGTATCACTCGTGCAAGAGATTATTTATATTTAGTTGAAAGAGGAGATACGGGCTTTGTTTGGCTTAATGAAATCTATGAACGCAAAGATGAAAAATTGCAGTTTGAAAAAGACGATGGTGAATATTTTTTTAATGAAGTATCTTACGTTGTGAAAAACTATCCTATGCTAGACAGATTTGAAACAAATAGAACTCTTGATGATGAGTTTACCGTACTAAAAATGCCTATCAAAAATGAAGACTTAGCTCCTTATCGGTTGCTTGCATCATCGTATGAAACTGCTTCAGAAATAAGCGAGATCAAAGAGTATGAGTATAGTAAACCTATTCATATTTCTGGTGATGTAGAAGATAACAACTTAGGTGATTGCCTTCATAATATTCTGGCAAATCCAAACTTCGATCAGGAAGCAACTGGTAGAATTATAGAAAATTATTCTCTTGATAAGAATATCGACGCTTCGGAGGTGTTTTCTCAATGTCGAGCTTTTTATGATTTTATCACAGAGGAGTTAAAACTATCAGACATTAATAATGAATGGCCGGTTCAGATAATAGAAAATGGTCAATGTAAAACAGGAATCGTTGATCTGTGGGGAAAAGAATCTGATGTTACATATATTATAGATCATAAATCTTTTAGAGGAACCGACCTGTTAAAGAAAACCAATGAGTTTCTACCGCAGCTTCAAATGTATAAAGATTTATTGTCTAAAGTTTCAGATAAGAAACGAATATTTATTAACTATATATCTCTAGGAAAGTTAGTCGAGGTTATAAAATAATCCTAGATTATGAAGGGTGATTTATCTATATGGAAAAAGAGGATTTTGAAGAACTTACTTTAAGTAGTATAAGAAATGAGATTATTAAGTTTAAGAATGATGTTGTTTCTCAGAAATTAGATAATTATTATAGTAGTAAGACATATAGTGAAATTTTGGGTGTTAGTAGAAGAGAGATCAGTCATAGCAATTTTATCGCATGGCTACTGTGTGATAAAGAAAGTCATAACCTATCATCTTATCCAATAAAGAAATTTTTAGAAATTTTAGTTATGTCTGGCAAAGACGATCAACCCGTAAAATATAAAGAGTTATTTGATTCAATTATTATTGACGATATTGAAGTTGAAAACCTTGAGATAATGACGGAGCGTTCAATTAAAAATGTCGGTAGAGTGGATATATATATAGAAGCAAAGTTGCGTTATGCTAAAAAACTACAGAACATTAGAATTATCATTGAAAACAAAGTTACGACAAAAGAGCATAGCGATCAAACACTAAAATATTACAATTACTATGAAGGCCTTGAAGATGATTCATGGGAGAATATATATGTATTTTTAACCCCTCTTTCTGGACTTGAGCTAAGTGAGCTTACCGAGCCAGAGTGTTCATGCAAGGCATATATCCAAACAAACTATCAAAACCTCGTTGATTATTTGTTAGAACCAATCTTGAATAAAAATATTTCACCAAAAACTGAAAGTATTATCAAAGATTACTTACAGGCATTAAGTCAACCGACACAAAGTGATGATGATGAAGAACATAAACAAGGACTAATAATGGCAATTGGAAAAGAAGAAAGAGAGCTTTTGACAAAATTTTGGGATCAAAATCAGAAATTAATTTTATCTGCACTTTATGCAATTAGTTCAGACCCAGAACAGGAAGAGGATATAAGAGACAACATAAGTTCTGCTTTGCAGAGTATTTCTAATAGCGAAAAGGATCGAAGTTTAATAACAATTTCGTATGATGGTGTAAGAGCGGTTGAAAAAATCAAGAAATCAGACATTGGATTTAAAACAGTAGAGTTGCTAAATGAAAAAGGACTTATAAATAATGAGTTATTTGATTTTTTACGCAACGATAAGACATGCTCTTTTTTACTCTTGAAACAAAAAGAGGAAATGACCGAAACTGAGATCAAATATAGTAAGTACAGATCAAAATTGGAGCCAGAGCTTATATATAATAACAAAGGTTATTATGTTGCTCGAAACTGGGGAAAAGCTAATTATAAAAAATTTATTGATCTTATGTCTAAAAGAGTTACCAAGTTAAGCTATGAAATACATGAATAAAAATAAATAAATAACTTTTGAGTCTGTTTGAAAAAATTGAGAGTTTTATGGATAGTGAACCTTTAGGTATTGTTTTTGGAAGGCCTTGGCTTAGAGGTGATTCAGATCCTTTAAAAGGCTTTGAACTTGGAAGATTAGGGCTGGCATGTCTATCTACAGAAAAGATCATCCTTCATACTCACTCTTTCTACGAAATACCGTATTTAATTAAAGAGATAGGGAAAAGGCAATTTTTTAAAGAAATTAAAGAGGATAAGCTAACTTTTATTTGTCAGATAGAAAATATTGGAATTTTTAATTCAACAGAGAGTAGTGTCAAAGCAACAGGAACAATGATCTTTCCTGTAGAGCTTACAGAGTTAAGAGAAAAAAGAGATATACAAATATTTGAGAATTTACTTAAAGATGATGAAATTACTCTTTCGGAAACAGAACTATCGCTTTTATTCAACTCTATTACATTTACAACTAAAAGTTTAAATCAAGAAATAATGAGAGAGTTGACTCAGGATATAGTTGATTTGAAAATTCGTCTTGTTATTACGGATTTCTTTCAGGCATGGTTCAATACAGATGAAAATGTTTTGGACTATTTAAGAATAGACGGGGAAACAAGCATAATTTTTGAAGCCGTGCAAATTGCTAGTAAAAATTTTTCTGATTCAAAATTGCAGACGCTCTTTTTTATGCTTTATACGGCATACTCTCAGGCTGCAATATGTAACTTTTTAAAGGTATCTCAAGCTTTTAGCGACATGGCTATTTTTGACTTGCAATTAAAAATAATGCAAGCAAAGAGTGAAGTTCATATTGATAAGTTTGAAGAGATAATTGATACAACGACAAACTCAATTGAGCTTCCCAATATCTCATGGCTTGTGAGTCGTGAGATTCTTCCAATAAGTGAGATGTTTTCTTTTAAAAATTCTTCACAAGGTAAAGAATTTCGGAATTTTCTTAGGTCTTTCAAAAATGAAGACATAGAAGTAATACAAGGAGTTCAAAAATCTCTTATTAAGTCATTGCACGGAAAAACAAAATGGGAAACAGCTTGGGAGTCAGGTGTTTCAAAAGTTATCAGACTAAGCGTTTCTACGGGATTAGGTTTAATCCCAGGTGTTGGAACATTTTTGGGATTGGGAGCTACCGCTGTAGATACAGCTATAGATAAAACTTTACCTCGAAATTTTAAGCCAACTGTCGTGCTTGATAATATGATTTCAAAAAATACTGACGTTGAAAAAATAGCAAAGGAGAAATTGACAGGTACAAAGTTTCCTTCATTAGATGAGCTTGAAAAAAGAGGATTTAAACCTTCTTTTTATATTGTGAACTCTCAGGAAACAAGAGCGTGGATTTTTCTTGATAAACCAAATTCAGAAGAACATTGGGAGCTAGGACTAGACTTTAGTGTAGATGAATCACTTCGTTCTTATTTCGATGAATTTCGTAGAAAACTTAGTAATTATTCGTCAGATGTTCAAAAGTTTATTGAAATGCTTAAAAATGGAGAAACTATAAAACAGCAAACGACGAATTTTTCAAATAATCCAGACACGGGGGAATCTAGCTTAACTTTAAGTTATGAAATTGAATCAAAATTAGGAATACAAATATTCTCAAGTGGAGAGAGAAAGTTTTGGGATTTTATCCATGGCCGTAAATACTTTGAACATCCAAGAAGCTACAACGAGAAAATAGAAAAAATTTTACTCGAATTAAAAAAAGAAAACTAGGCCCCAAGCCATGGAGCACTAATTTTTATTTTTGAGTTTGCAGCATCGCCATAATAATCGGATAGAGATTTCTTAAAGTATCTTCATTCATTTTATTTAGTACAAGCATACATTCATTTCTATAATTCATAGGGATAGCCCTTTCACCCGATTTATAGGAGTTCATATCTTTTTCGGTTAGACGAAAGTATTCCATATAAATTTTTCTTCTGTGATCTGGCAGGCGTTGGCGTCCGACTTCCCAATGGGAGATAAGGGAGTTCATGCAGCCAATTTTGAGGGCCATTTCTCTAGTTGTGAGTCCCTCATGTTTTCTTAGATGCGTGAATACTTCCATCTCAAAATAACGATCATCTGATGAGTCGTTGTGTTTTGTTGGTACAA
>CAZQJK010000053.1:0-27782 GCA_964593545.1 uncultured Bacteriovorax sp.
TGGACCAGAGTATAAACCAGGTGGGCATTTCGATGACGTCAGTCGCTATATTGAAATTTGGAATGCTGGTGTTTTCATGGAACTGAATAAGAATAAGGATGGTACTTTTAAGCCACTTCCACTTAAGTCGGTCGATACAGGCTCTGGACTTGAAAGACTTGCCATGGTGATGGGTGGTCATGATTCAGTTTATGACACAGATCTTTTAAAACCACTTGTTGATTTATCAAGAGAATTAATAAAGAGTGATGATATTGCAACCAATAGAATGCTTTCCGATCATATGAGAGCAACTGTGATGATTCTTGCTGAAGGTGTTCTCCCAAGTAATGAAGGGCAAGGTTACATCCCAAGAAGACTGATTAGAAAATGTGTCGCTGCTTGTATCTCAAGAGGAGTTGGGCATCCTGATTTTAGCAAGCATGTTGATAAGACAATTGAAATTCTCGGGGATAATTATCCTCAATTGAAATCAGCGAGAGAAGCAATCCTTTATAACCTTTCACAGGAAGTTGATGAGTTTGTTCCGACTGTTAGAAATGGTCTTGAGATGATTGCGTCAGAGTTAAAAGCTAATAAAAAATCAAATGAATTATTTCCAGGGAAAATTGCTTTTGAATTAGTAACTACTCATGGTTTGCCATTGGAAGTAATTAAGGCTGAACTTAATAGTAAGAAAATTCCTTTCGATGAAAAAGGATTTGAAGAATGTTATGAAGAGCATCGAAAAACTTCTCGTGTAATCTCTCGAAAGGGTTCAACTTCTGAGGATCAAGCAAAAGTAGAAGAAGCATTTCTCTCTGAAGAAAACACAGAGTTCACTGGTTATGATCGTTTAAGAGATCTTTCAACTGTTGTAAAAATCTATTCTTCAGATAATGAAACAATTTATTTCTCAACATTTAAAACACCGTTCTACGCAGAGTCTGGAGGACAAGCTGGTGACATCGGTTATGCATCGACGAGCAATGGTAAAGTTGAGATCGTTGATACAATAAAAATAAAAGGAACTTATGTTCATGTGGGTCATTTAATCGAAGGTAAGTTTGCAGAAGGCGATCAAGTTGAGCTTATTATCGATGAGAGAAATAGAAAAGCATCGATGAGAAATCACACGGCAACTCACTTACTTCACTCAGCTCTTCATAAGGTAATTGGAACACATGCAATTCAAAAAGGCTCGTCTGTTTCAGCAGATAGACTACGTTTTGATTTTCAAAACCCAGGAGCAGTGTCTAAGGATGAACTAGAGAAAGTAGAACAACTTGTAAATTCTTGGATTATGTCAAATAACTCTAAGGCGACAGACCTTTGTGGTTACGAAGAAGCAATCGAAAAGGGTGCAATGGCACTTTTTGGAGAGAAGTATGATTCTGAAGTTCGAGTCGTTTCTTTTGGCCATGAATCTGTTGAACTTTGTGGTGGAACGCATGTTAATGCGACAGGGGATATTGGACTTTTCTTAATCACAGGTGAGACATCTGTAGCGAAAGGAATCAGACGTATCGAAGCGGTTACAGGAGAAAAGGCTATTCTTCTTATGCAGGAAAGAGCAAAGTTCTTAAGAGAAGCCTCTGATGAACTCAAAGTGAAACCAGAAGAAATAGCCTCTAAGATAAAAGAACTTAGAATTGAAATGAAAACTAAGATCAAAGAAGCAAAGGAAAATGCAGGTAGTACAGCTTTAGAAAAAGAGATAAAGCTCGAAGTTTCTGGCGTGAAGTTCTTTGCTGGTGTTACTGCTGGTGATCCAAATGATCTTAAGACTATGGGGGACGATCTTATCAATCGTGGCGAGTATCAACTTGTTTGCCTCGCAGGAAAAGATGATAAATCAGTAAAGGCATTTGTATGGTCTAGCGATTCTTTAAATAATAAAGTAAAGGCCGGAGATGCTCTTAAAAATATTCTTGAAGTTATTGGTGGACGTGGTGGTGGAAAACCTCAATTTGCTCAAGGTGGATCACCTGAAGTTGAAAAGCTTAGCAATTTAGTATCTTATTTAGAAGAGGACTTTAAAGCTTGGTTATCTGAGAAATTATAATTATCAAAGTACTCCTGCTAGCAAGTTTTTGTAGGAGTCAATTTTCTAAAAATTATTAGAGATGATCCGATAAAGAATAACTATTTATGTCTTTAAAGGTCGTCTATGACAAAAACTATTCTCCTTGTTGATGATCAAGAAGAAATTCTTGAGATTTTACAGCTCTATATTGAAGCTTCTTTTGATAACGTCGAAACGATATCTGCGATAAGTGGAAATTCTGCGTGTGAAATCTTAAGTACTGAAAAAATTGATTCAATTATCTGTGACTATCGAATGCCCGATGGAAATGGTGATGTCGTCTTCAAATATAATCTCGATAACGAGAAAATTCCATTTGTTTGGCATTCCGCAACTTTTGATATCGACGTTGAAAATAATGATAAATTAAATGGAATGAATACGATTCAACTCGTAAAGCCAGTCTCTCAAGAAGAGTTAGTGCAAAAACTTCGGCCAATTCTAAGTCTCGTCAAAAGTGAAGACGAGTTTAAAAGAATAAGAATATCAACGGTAAGAAAAAATACACTTAATCCTTACAATATCTATATAAGAATAAATGATAAGAAACCAATTTTGATAAAAAAGTACAATGACGCTTTAGATTTGAGACAGCTTGAAAATTATGAACAAAAAGGTGTTGAATTTCTGTATGTAAAAAACGAAGACTTTCAAAAAATATCCAAAGATATGTATCAAGAACTATTGGCACAAATTGAAAATGCAAAAACAAATGAGCAAATCTACTTTGTAAGTTCTAATGTTGTTAGTAGTGTTCAACAGGAGTTGCTAGAAATTGGAATCACTAATGATCAAGTCGAAATTGCTCAAAAATTGGCAAATACGTGTATACAAAATCTTTCCCGTGAAGAGCAGTTGAAAAAACTTCTGAGAGATAAAATTTCTGTTGATAACTATATTAGTGCTCATTCACTATTAACGATTCAAATGGCAACGATCTTTACAAGTGATGAAAATATTCTCAACGAACTCGGCATGATCGCAATTTTACATGATCTTGCTCTCACTAATAATCGTCTCGCACAAGTACACAGTCATGCTAAATCAGAAGACTTCAAAAAATTGCAGCCAACAGAGAAAGAAATGGTCTTAGAACATGGTATGAGAATGGGGAAAATTATTAAAGACTATGGATTACCAGAGAATGTTTGCAAAATAATTGAAAATCATCATAAATATTTGAATGAAATTGGTTGGCATAATAATGCCTCAGAATTAGAGGTCATATTTTATCTTTCTCATGAATTTGCACACCTTTGTTGCATTGAAACTGTAGGTCAGGCTATGAAGTGGCTTGAAAAACAAGTTCTAAGCTTTAACAAAACTATTCATCGTGAATTGATTTCTAATTCATTTAAAAAACTTAAGGGAGAGATAAGTGAGTAGTAATATTATAAATCTTGATATGCGAATCAGTAATAGTGTGAAAGTCATTCATTGGTTAATTTTACTCTTGTCCGTTATGTTAACGCTTTTTGTCTGGAAATTAAGTAAAGATCAAACTCATGAAAAAGAAAAAATACGATTTGATCGAGAAGCTGATCAAGTCGTAAATATCATTATCGAAAGAATGCAGAAGTATGAAGAAGCTCTTTGGAGTGGTGTTTCAGCTATTAAGATGAATGATGATAAAGTTTCACGAGAAGAGTGGAAGATCTTTAGTGAAAATTTTGCAATAGAAAAAAAGTATCCTGGAATTAACGGAATTGGAGTCATCTTTAAAGTAGATGAAAAAAACTTCACAAATTTTATAAATTCTAAAAAACTAGAGTACCCTTTGTTTAAGCCTTATCCTCCTCATACAATAAAAGATAAATGGGTCATTACATATATCGAACCAGTCAAGGATAATCTTAAAGCTGTTGGACTTGATATGGCCCATGAAGAGAATCGATATCAAGCTGCTTTAAGGGCAGAGGAAACTGGATTGGCACAGGTAACTGGTCCAATTTCGCTTGTCCAAGATTCAAAAAAGACACCTGGTTTTCTCTTCTATACACCTTTTTATAAAAAATCTGATCTAGAGACACATAAAGAGAGGAGGGAGAATATTATTGGTTTGGTGTATGCACCATTTGTAATGAAGAAGTTGATGGACGGAGCTCTCGATGAAAAATATCGCCCTGTTAGTATAACGATTAGAGATAAAGAATCTATCTTATATAACGAAGTAAATGATAACACTTCAAGTTCTCGTTTTATTACTGAAAAAAATATTAAAATATATGGTAGGGTATGGAGTTTTAAGATACAGAGTAATCACCTATTTGAGGAAAACTTTTCTCAGGGGCAGTCTCAGTTTATCTTAGTGACTGGATTTATTATTGATATTCTTGTTTTTCTATTATTCGTTTTTCTTTCTCACTCGAACAAGAGAGCAATGAAATTCGGAGCTTTTATGACATCTGAATATGAAAAAAAAGTTGAAGATTTAAAAAAAATAAATTCTGAGTTAGAGCTTGAAAATAAAGAACGTCTTAAAGCTGAAAGGTTAGCCGAAGAGGCTAATATTGCAAAGAGTAGTTTTTTAGCGAATATGAGTCATGAAATAAGAACTCCTTTGAACGGTATCATTGGACTTGCTGAATTAGTATCAACTGAGGATATTGCAGTAGATATCAAAGATGATATTACCCAAATAAAAAACTCAAGCTTAAGTCTTCTACAACTTGTTAATGATATTCTTGATCTCTCGAAATTGAATGCTGGAAAGGTCGAGCTTGAATATAAAATCTTTGATATTCGAGAGGTTTTTAATAACTCAATATCATTATTCAAGGCTTCTGTTATATATAAAAATATTGAACTCGAACTAGATATTGATGATGACGTTCCTGAGTCATTTGGGGGAGACTCATTTAGACTAAGACAGATTATTCTGAATCTAATTGGCAATGCAATTAAATTTACAGATGAAGGAAAAATTTCAATAAGTGTCAATGTCCTCAAGAGAGAAGGAGATTTGTTTAAGCTCCAATGTGAAATTGTAGATACCGGAATAGGAATTAAAGAAGAAGCAATTGGGAAATTATTTAATTCTTTTGAGCAGGCCGACAACGGAATAAATCGTAAGTTTGGAGGCACTGGTCTCGGACTTAGTATCACTCTAAGTTTAATAAAATTATTTAATGGTGAAATTACTGTAAGAAGTACTGAGGGGCAAGGTTCTACTTTCTCTTTTTCATTTCAGCTGATGATGGAAAAGTCTGTAAATGTAGTTGATAAAATTTCTGAACTAGAGAATGTTAATCTTTCAGTGATTAGAGTACTCCTTGTTGAAGATAATAAAGTTAATCAATTAGTAGCAAGTCGATTCTTAGAGAAGGCAGGTATTCAAAATATTAGCATTGCTTATAATGGTGAAGAAGCGATTAAGTTAGCACAAAATGATATCTATGATTTAATATTAATGGATATCCAAATGCCTGTTCTCGATGGTTTGAGCGCTACAAAAAAAATACGAGAATTTAATAAAAAAGTCATCATAATCGGTTTATCTGCAAATGCTTTTAAGGAAGATAGAGATAAAGCAATTCGATGTGGAATGAATGATTATCTTGAAAAGCCGATTAAGTATAGTAAACTTCTTAAGATCATCTTTAAAAATGTAAAAGTTTAAGAGTAGAGAGAGAGGTCAAATTCGTAGCTTGCACCAGAACCTTTTTCACTTTTAATTAATAAGTTACTCTTGTGTTGCTCTAGAATACGTTTGCAGCTGGCGAGCCCTAGCCCAACTCCCTCCATTTTTGGAAAGAGTTTCAGTTGCGAGTATGGCTCCATTAAAACCTGAATCTCTTCCTCTTTAAACCCCTGCCCATTATCGCTATAAATGATCTTACATTTATCATCTTTGATTTGATAAGTGATAACTAGTTTTAACGGTGTATTTTTCTTTTGGTACTTCATTGAATTTGACATGAGATTAATAAACAGTGTGTTTAAAAGAGATTCGTTTCCAAAAAGAAGAGGGATTTCATTTACAATGATTTTACACTGACTTTTTTCAAGATCATCAGAGAGAATCTCTTCGGATAGTTTGATAACACTATTTAAGTTTACCTTGTGAAGCTCAAACTCTTTATTACTAAGTAGAGCAAAGCTTAGTAACGAGTCAATAGTCGTTAGCATTCGTGATGTGATTTGAACAACTTTATCGCTATATAACTCGATTTCTCCATAGTTGTGATTTTTTGAATCATGATTAATGATATCAGAGAAGGAAGCAATTTTTTTTAATGGCGATTTGATATCGTGGGTTGCTACATACGCAAAATTCTCTAGTTCACGATTTGAGTTTTCAAGTTTATCAAATGTTGTCTGAATTGCTTTTTCCATCGTTTTCATTTTTGATTCGAGTTCATTGATTTCATCATTATATTCAGGTCGCTCTTGAGTTGAATCTTTTGAGAAGTTTAATATACTTATTCTCTTTGATTGCTGGATAAGTTTTGTCAGAGAAGTTGAGAGCTGAAGAGAAATTTTGCTAGTCATCAAATAACTTACTATGATGATCAGAAAGTACCAAATAAAAATAATTTTTAATTGTGATTTGAAGTTTTCATCAATTCTATTTTTTTCACTTTGTTCTAATTGAATAAAGAAGTCATTGAGTTTATTCAATGCTAAGATCGTTGATGTATCGTCTATTCGAACAACTTCATCTATCTCTTGAATTTTTCTTCCTTCTTTTTTAAGGCTACTAATAATACTTATTTTTGAGAGGTATTCATTGGTTGTGCTTTCTAATGTATCAAGAGTACTTTTTTCAACAAGTGAAAGTGGTCTTAAGGCCTGGTACGAATCAATTTCTTCAAGCGCTTCCTTGAGAGTACTCTCTGCCGTTTCCTTGTATTCACTATTTCCTCTTAGAAGATAATTTTTAAAAGCGTGAATCCCTCTTCCATATCCAAGGAGAGAGTGAATCTTTGCCATTTTTGTTTGCCTTTCTGTGAAGCCTACAAGAAAGTCTTTGGCCTGATCATTTGATTTCTTAAGTGAATAGAAACTAAATATCTCAGAAAGAATTAAGCAAAAGATTGGAAATAGACTTATTAATAATAATTTTTTTGTGACTTTCATTGATATCTCTTTAATGTTTTTTATAAGTATAAAGTAGAATTAGAAAGAGAACAAAATGTAAGGTGCTGAAATTATAGTCAGAAAGCGTCTTCTTTTTTGAGATACTTAATTACAGATAATTATGAACACTATCTAAAGCCTAAATTAGTTTTAATGATTTACTCGGTAGGCAATTTTTTTAGGCAATGAGCATTGTAACTGTTAAGAAAAATTTATAACTTTGCACTAAGTTAAATTCTGACAAATTTCGGCTTTAAAAAACATCAAATACATTCACTTAAAAGTAAGATACTCTATTGGAAATATCTCGTTAATTTAACAAGAGCTTTTGATGAAACTTAAAGAAATGAAAATAATTGGATGGCGAGAATGGATCGCTTTACCAGAACTTAAAATTAATTCAATCAAAGTGAAAGTTGATACGGGTGCACGTACATCATCACTCCATGCTTTTGATGTTGAAAAATATTTAAAAGATGGAATTGAGTATATTAAATTTAAGGTACATCCCGAACAGGGCAACATAAGAAAGACAGTAATTTGCCATGCTCCGGTTGTTGATTATCGAAAAATCAAAAGTTCAAATGGCCAGAGTGAACTTCGTCCAGTTATTCTAACGACAATAACGCTTCTTGGTGAGAAATGGTCAACAGAAGTTACATTAACTAATAGGGATGAAATGGGTTTTCGAATGTTGCTTGGAAGAGCAAGTATTAAAAAGAAATTCTTAGTAAATTCTGGCAACTCTTTTTATTCTTTAAAAAATACAAAAACATTAGGTAGGAAGTCATGAGATTAGCGATTTTATCAAAAGAACCAAATAACTATAGTACGAAACGACTTGTTGAGGCCTGTAAGCAAAGAGGTCATAAAGTAAAAGTTTTAAATACTTTAAAATTCGCAATTGACCTTGAAGAACAAAATCCAGATCTTTATTTTAAGCAAAAGCGTTTAGGACACTATGATGCCGTCTTGCCAAGGATTGGAACATCGATAACATACTTTGGGACTGCTGTTGTTAGACAATTTCAGCAGATGGATGTCTTTACTGCAAACTCTGCTGATGGAATTTTAAACTCTCGAGATAAACTTAGAAGCTTTCAAATTTTAAGTAAGCATAAAATTGGAATTCCAGCGACGACATTTGTTAAGGATAAGGCCGACGTATTGCCAGCTATTGAACGTGTTGGAGGTGCGCCTATTGTTATTAAACTTTTGGAAGGAACACAAGGAATTGGAGTTTTATTGGCCCACACGATTGAGATGGCCACTTCAATTATTGAGTTACTTCAAAGTCAAAAGCAAAATGTATTGATTCAAAAATTTGTGGCAGAAAGTAAGGGAAGAGATATTAGAGCAATTGTTGTTGGTGATCAAGTTGTAGCCGCGATGAGAAGAGTTGCTCAAGGGCAAGAGTTTAGAAGTAATGTTCACCGAGGTGGAATGACTGAGGCCGTTGAACTTGATGAGATTTATAAAGAAACAGCAATACGAGCGACTAAAATTATGGGACTTGGGATTGCTGGAGTTGATATGCTTGAAGGGAAGGATGGACCACAAATTATGGAGATTAATTCATCTCCAGGTCTTGAAGGAATTGAGGGATGTACGAAACTTGATATCGCCGGGGCTTTTATTGATTATATCGCAGCACAAGTTGATTTTCCTGAAATTGATCTTAGACAGAAACTTTCTGTTAGTAAGGGATATGGAGTTACGGAAATTTATATTCCAAAAGAATCTGAGTACGTTGGTAAAACAATTAGTAATTCAGGATTAATAGAGAAAGATATTAATATCCTAAGCCTACATCGTGATGGAAAAGTAATTCCAAATCCGAAAGTAAGTAGAGAATTGATTGCTGATGATAGACTTCTGTGCTTTGGTCGACTTGAATCGATGAAAGATCTTATTCCAGAGAAAACGCGGAAAAGAAGAAGGCCAAAGATGAAGAAATTAAAAAAGAGTGAATTAGAAGCTTGTAAGAAAAATCATAAATAAAGAGTACAATGAAAAGCAAAAAAACTGATTTTAAAATTGGAAATGAAATTATTCTACCTGAAGAGCGAAAAAAAATATTTCTCAAGGTCGCTTCACTATTTGATTATACAGAGCTTACAATTCCAATTGAGGTTATTCGAGGGAAAGAAGATGGACCAATTCTTTTTGTAAGTGCAGCAATTCATGGTGACGAATTAAATGGTGTTGAAATAATAAAGAGATTGTTAAAAAACGTTTCACACAAAAAGATTAAAGGAACCCTTATTGCAATACCTGTTGTTAATGTCTTTGGATTTAATAACAAGTCTCGATACTTACCTGATCGCAAAGATTTAAATCGATGCTTTCCTGGCAATATTAATGGCTCTCTTGGATCAAGACTCGCAAAAATATTTATGAATGAAATTGTTAATAAATGTACACATGGTATTGATCTTCATACCGGTGCTATTCATCGAACAAACCTTCCTCAAATTAGGGCATGTCTTGAAGATGAGGATACTAATCACTTAGCCAAGTGCTTTGGGGTTCCTGTTGTTATAAACTCCAAGTTGCGAGATGGGTCTTTAAGAGAGGCCGCAAGAAAGAATAAGGTAACGTCCCTTCTTTTTGAAGGTGGTGAAGCATTAAGATTTGAAGAAGAAATTATTAAAACAGGTCTTCAAGGTTGCCTCGCAGTAATGAGAGAGATTGGAATGCTACCAAAGCTCGCTAAAGAGAATAAGAAAAATAAAAATATTAATGTTGCACAGGGCAGTTATTGGGTGCGCGCACCTCATAGTGGAGCATTTGTTGCAAAGAAGAAGATTGGAAGCCGTGTTAATACGGGAGATCTCTTGGCGACGATTACTGATCCTTTTGGTTGTGATCCTCACCATGTCTATGCCAAAGAAGAGGGAATCATTATCGGTATGAGCATGATCCCCTTAGTTAATAATGGCGATGCGATGGTTCATATTGCGACATTTAAGAATATAAGAAAAGTTAAAGAAGCTATTGATGATTATGATAATGAGCTATTTTAAAGCAGTGGAGTTTATTTTCTCGTGAAGATTTTACAAGCGTTAGCGCCAGAAAAATCGTAGACCTTTGTCGTTCGTAAATTTAATTATTAAAATTTAGCATGGTGGCCCGGGCGAGACTCGAACTCGCACAGTATTGCTACCGGCGGATTTTGAATCCGCTGTGTCTACCATTCCACCACCGGGCCTTTGCTTATGAAGCTCAATTTTAAGAAATTTCCAAACGGTGTGTCAATGAGATTAAAGTCTTAAAAGCTTCAATGCTTGCTTTGTTGTAAAGCGAAGTTCAACATCTGGAAGATTTCTCATGAGTTCTCTTCCATCAATAATGCATGGGTACTTAATATAATCGATAAGGTAGTCGGGAAACGTCCAAAGCTTCTTCACTATTTTTGCAACAGGCGAGAGAATGGAGACAGGAAATGGCACATAGCTGTGCGCAACAAGTTCCTTCGCTTCCTTAAGAGTTATAGTCTCTTCAGGGGCTACATTGTAGATACCTGTCTTCACATCAAAAAGGCAGTTGCAAATAATTGAGGCCATATCAAGTTCGTGGATAAACTGAAAAGTTGGGTTAAAGTCAATCGGCATTGGAGCGATCGAGGAGCGAAGGTATTGGCTAATTGTATTATTAATCTGAGGTCCAATAATATTACAAGGACGCAGCACAATTGTTTCTAACTGATCTTTATATTTCCACATCCAATTGGTACAAATAGAATCCATTTCTGTTACATCGCGAAGTTCTGGATACTTGATACTTGCACGCAGAGGTGAGTCTTCCTTAATAAATACAGGATTGTCTGAGAGTGCACCATAAACATGATGAGTTGATAGAATGATCACTTTTTGAAGTTGATATTTTAGTGCAAGTTCAAGAATTTTATTTGTTCCAATAAGATTAAGATTCAAGCGCTCTTCAACTTCACTTTGTGATGACGACTTGGAGTGACTCATTCTTCCTAAGTGGAAAAGCGCATCAATATTTCTCTCTCTAAATATTTTCTCAAAATTTCCACGGGTATACTTGATTCTAATAAATTCAAAGTTTGGTGTTGTTATTTTTACTCGCGGGTGACGTGTATCAACACCGATGATTTTTAGATGAGGATACTTGCGAGATAGGATACCGCAAAGAATATTTGCAAGTCCTCCCGAAGCACCGATAATAAGAACACTTTTAATATTATTCATTTTTGTTACCACGTTTTTTGAAAATATAATTTCTTCTGTTTTTTAATCCTTGATTAAGCATTTCTTGAATTGTAGCTTGAATTTTTTCAATATGCTCATCAAGCTCTTTATCAGAAGGGTCTTGATCGATTAAGCTTTGCTCAACTTTAATTGGTTTACCAATATGAATATCCATCGGAGATGGGAGTGGAAAATAGTTTGCACTCAATGGCATCGCCGGCATTCCAAGCATTTTTGCGAGTCCCTTTGCCTGGTAAACATAGGGAAAAGTTTCTTCCGCACCGACAACGGCAACTGGAAGAATTTCAATATTTGCTTTTAGGGCCATTCGATAAAAACCTTTTGTAAAAGGTTGGACATGGTAGAAGTCTTTCGTACTCTTTGCAACACCTCGAACACCCTCTGGAAATATAAGGAGGGATTCACCGCGCTCAAGTAAATTTTGACAATTATCACGATCACCTAGTACTGAGCCACATTCACTTGCCCACTTATTAATGAAGGGAAGATTCGTAAAAAACCTTTCAACCATTGGTCGCAGAATACGTGGTGGCCAAACTTGGGTCGCGAAAGCTGTGCCGATCATCAGCCCATCAATGGCTATCTGACCACTATGATTTGATACGACCATATATTGCTTGTCTTCAACATTTTCGATCCCAAAAGTTCTGACCTTGAAGTAGTTCTTAAAGACTGGAAAAATCATATTGAGGTACTTCTTTGCTCTTTTAAAATTTAGACCCCAAGGATCAGTGCCACCACCATATTTGTCAGCTAAGTAGTTGAAAATATTGTCTATGTTTTCAATTTTGTCTTTTTTAAATAGTTTAAACACATGAATTCCAGATATAAGTTGTTGATTTATCTATATTTTAACAAAGTTACAAACCTCTACCAAACTAGGCAGGATGTGCTAAAATAGTAATCGACGATAATGTTTCGTTTAGAGGACTTTATGCAAAAGCAAGAATGGAAATTTAAACTTCATAAACTAATGAGAGAATGCCAGGACGAGATTTCTAAGGCGACTGTTATTGGTAAGAAAATGATAACAGCATCTCAAACTAACTCGAATCTTCACGAGAATTACGAAGAACTCGGACGCCTCGCGGCCAAGCACTTGAAGGCCGGAATCCTTGAATGGGAAAACCCGAGGGTCACAGAAATTCTTGATGAAATTAAAAAGTGTGAAAAAGATCTTCACCACTTTGAAAGTGAAGTGAAAACAATCAAAACTAAGTGTGACGAAAAAGAAGAGTAAGCTAGGCTTACTCTTGTCTCTTCGCTCTCTCAACATGAAACAATAAGAAATTTATCATCGCAGACTCGAGTGGAGGAATTCCTGTTCCTTTCTCTGCTGAGATGAAGTGAAGTTGCTCAACCCAAGAAGATTCTTTAAAAATTCTAGGTTTAAGTTTATCAAGAGCAGCTCTCTCTTTTTGCGTCTTTAGCTTATCTAATTTATTAAAAACCATATAAGTATGATGCCCAAAAGGTTCAAGGTAGTCTCTAAACTCTAAATCAGAATCCTGCATCGGATGGCGTGCATCTTGAAGATTTAGTAGTAGCATCTTGTCATTAGTTCCTGTGAAGAAAATGTGCATCAGTTCCTGCCACTGTGCTTTCATTTCTTTTGAAACTTTCGCGTGACCGTATCCTGGTAGATCGAAGAGAAAGAATTCTGGCGTTTCTTTGTAAATTTTTCCCTCAAGTTCTAAGCCAAAAGAGAAAATATTAATTTCTCTCGTGCGACCGGGAGTTTTTGAAATACGTGCGGTGTTTTTCCCAAAAATAGCATTGATAGAACTTGATTTTCCAACATTACTTCGACCAATAAATCCGATACCAATCGCATTATTATTTTGTAAGAATTCTTTAAGTTGATTAGGGTCACTTATACCATATCTGAACTTTGTCGAAGACTTTGAAATTTTAAAATCCATTATTTACCTCAATCTATGTATAGATCCAATAAATTGGAGGATCTATGAATGTACAAGTATCAAACAATACCTCTCTTGTAAAAGAGAGCTTCGCAAAAATTGGGACAGAGCTCGATATCTACCCAGTTTTTGGAAAAAAAAGAACGATTTCTCTTAATCGGAGAATATTGAAGATATTTGAGAAAAAGGGGCAAATGGCCTTGAATTCCCATCAGATTAGATTATCTTCTGTAAGTGGTGGAGAACAGACGTTTCAACTCGAAAACTTTAATGATGGTGAGAAAGAGTACTTTATCATGAAAGTTATCGAGGGGAGTGGTTTCAAGGTGAATGGTCAGCTGGTTAGAGAAGCATATTGCTTTGAAGGTGATATTTTCATGATAGGACTAAATAAATTGGTATTTAGAAGTTCTTCGAAAGCTCCAAGTCGTAAGCTGTTTAATTATATACCTCAATTGCCATTATTAATTGAGGGGGAAACGGGGACCGGAAAATCAACACTGGCCAGAGAATTACACGAACAGGCTAAGGTTAGTGGAGATTTTATTCATATTAATATCTCGTCATTTCCCCCAAGCCTTATCGAATCTGAGCTCTTTGGTCATGTCAAAGGAGCCTTCACAGGTGCAATAACGGAGAAAATTGGAGCGATCAGAAGTGCAAATGGCGGGACATTATTTCTCGATGAGATAGACTCACTTCCTTTAGAGTTACAAGTGAAGCTACTCTTATTTCTAGATGGACAGAGAGTCAGACCAGTTGGGAGTGATCAGGAATATCGATGTGAAACAAATTTAATCTTTGCCTCTGGACAGAAACTAAAGGGACTCGTTGATAAATTTGAAATGAGAAAAGATTTCTTCTTTAGAATTTCCAGTGGGCAAAATATTTATTTAAAACCACTTAGAAAAGATCAGGGAAAAATTGGTGCTCTGTGCATGGAGTACGAGTTTAAAAATCTCATCACGATATCTCGTGAATTGATTGCCTTTTATAAGAGTTATGATTGGCCAGGAAATATCAGACAGTTAAAAGGGCACCTCGACAAGAAGCGTCTTTTAAATAATCGTGGTCGACTGGTTCTTGACGACTCAGACTACGAATTATTAGATCTGACCTTTGAGTCAAGCGAATCTGATGAAAGAATGAGTTATGATTTTAATATCTATAAAAAGAATTTCTTTCTTCGTGCCTATCATCAAAGTGAAGAGAATATAACTGTCGCAGCTAGAAGACTTGAAGTCTCTCCTAATACGTTAAGGAGAGTTTTGAACTTATCCGTTAAGAATTGATTGAATATAGACTTCTTCGATCGTGCCCTCAATCTTAAGATCTTTTAAAACACTATTGAGTTCGAGCTTGATTTTATTTCTCAAAATTATCTTCCCTTCTTCTTCCATTGGAAAAGAAGGGACTATTGGTTGAACATTTTTATAGATACGATCTCTTAATACATATTCATTTTGAATTTTTTCAAAATACTTGGCAATATAACGATTGCTTGCACGAAAAGAAAAATCTACTGATAATGTTTGCATTCCTTTTCTGTCTTCAATGTAGATAGGAATATTTACATCATTGAGTTGTAAGCTCATTTCAGTGTAGTGGCGAAATTTTGATCTTGTGTGTGCAAGTTTATCGGCATCCATTGTATCTGAATAACTACTAGGTTCTCTTACAACTTCTTTTGCCATTTTATTGTCGATTTCTGTAGCCTGCTTGATGACAGTAATTCCAGTAAGAGTAAACGCCATGATTCCTGCTGTTCCAATAACAATGGTTGTTGGTTTGAGAGCACTTAACCATTTTTGTGTTTTGATAAAGATTGGAGCAAATACAGCTGCAAATAAAGCAAAAAACTTTTTTGGTGTGAGGCTTTTATAATCATAGCTCTTGGCCTTAACTACTTTTTGAAGTGTTGCAACTTTTGCAACTTGCCCCTTCTTTTTTACTTCGCCAATAGATTTTAAAGTTATGGATTTACTTTTTTTAAGAGAATCTTTGAAATTGATTGTTGTTTTTTTTCTGATGATATCAGTTTTAACAACGGTTTTTTTTACAGACTTCGGAGTAAGTTTAAGAACAAAATTGGAAATAAAATTGCTGATAGCAATTAGAATTTTATTTAGAAAATATTCAATCTTTAACCAAAATTTCATTAGCCTACCTTAGTGTTGCTATCTACCTTTTCGACTTTTTAGACCATATCTTTACTAAAGTGAGCTTCTTTTGGGCAAATATGTCCGCTAATTAAAAAAAGACTGAAATTTTAGAAGAAAACAGCGACATCTCCGAAAAGATTATGAGTTGAGCGGAGTAAGGAGTATTTGATGAAAAGGCTTGGTTTTTTCGTAATGTTTTTAATTTTTCAGGCCTGTGGGCCAATTTCAATTAATAGAAGTTTTCTTGATGAGATGGAAAACCCAGGTGATCAATACCTTGTTCCTGGAGAGCATTTTTCAAGGATTTCAGGAGATTCTGGCAAGGCAGCGTATCCTGAATCAAAAATGTTTGAACGCACGCCAGATAAAGAGAATGTCTATCCCGAAATGACTGAGAGACAAAGAGTGAAGGCTGAGCTTGATTCAAAGTTGTCAGTATTAACTCCTAAACAGAGAAACTGGTTTGATGAGAACGAAAAACTATTTCAAAATGATTCTCAGAAAATCTATTTTCTAGGGCTAGCTGATAGCGAAAGAGATGAATATCTAGCTAATTTAACAGGGAAATATATTGGACAAGAGTCGCGTCGCGCACCGTCATCATTCTCAAAATATTCTCCACGAAGCAGTAGAGAAGTTGTATTAGGGATGGATAAGGGACAGGTCATTCAGCTTTGGGGAAATCCTCACCAAGTTGACGTGGCCGGCAACCCAAGGCTTGAGAATGAGAGATGGACATTCTATGAGCAAGGCGTAAGAAAATATGTTTATTTTGCTCAAGGTAAGGTTGAGGGCTGGGTTTTAGAATAGCTTGAAAACCGACCCCTAATGGGATAAATAGGGTAATTACATATTTAGGGAGAGAGGGAATGACCCAAAAAGACGCAAAGGTCTTTTCAATGACTGGCTTTGGAAAGTTTCAGCTTGAAAGAGAAAATTTACAAGTTACAGTCGAAATAAAAAGTGTCAATCATCGCTTTAAAGACGTGCGCTTTAAAATGAGTTCACATCTATCACCATTAGAAATTGAAATGAGAAATGCAATCAATGCTAACTTTAAGAGAGGAAGCTTTGATATCTTTATAAATTATAAACGCGTCGACACTAGTGCACGTTTCGAAGATTTTGATGAAGAGAAAATTAAAGCTTTCTTAAGAAAAATAAAGTCCATGGCCGATGCTGAAGGTGTTGGTGTTAGCGTTAAGCCAACAGAGTTTCTAAGAGCAGAATTCCAAAAAGATCAAGATGATACATTCTCGGAAACACTACTTGAGATGACGAGAGAAGCATTTCCTCGTGCCCTTGAAGAGCTCAAGCATTCTCGTAATGTTGAAGGCGAGAAATTAGTTACAGTACTAAGAGAGCACCGTAATCACTTTGAAGAGAATTATCTAGAAATAAAAAAATTAAGTTCAACTTTTGAAGATACAGTTAAAGAGAGATTAAATAAACGATTTGAAGAGTTTCAAAAGTCGATGCCTGTTGATGAACCACGATTTATGCAAGAAGTAATTTATTACCTTGAGAAAATGGATATTCAAGAAGAGCTAAACAGAATCCAAATTCATCTCGAAAAATTTGATTCTATTTTTAAGACAGGTGGTGAAGTTGGAAGACAATTAGACTTCTTACTACAAGAACTAAATAGAGAAACAAATACAACAGGATCAAAGTCCTCTGTTGAAGAAATTTCATCGCGTGTCGTTCAGATGAAAGTACATATGGAAAAAATTAGAGAGCAGGCATTAAACTTAGAGTAATATGGAAAAAACAGGAAAAATTATAGTCATTGTAGCTCCTTCGGGAACAGGTAAGTCAACACTCATTCAAAGACTTAAGAAAGAGTGCCCAGAATTACTTGAATCAGTTTCATACACAACTCGTCAAACTCGAGAAGGTGAAGTTGATGGGCAACATTATAACTTCATTTCAGAAGACAAATTTCTTGAAATGAAGGGAAATGATGAATTCCTTGAATGGGCAGAAGTTCATGGTAATTACTATGGAACGAGTAAGAGTTTCGTTGAAAAGCAATTGAGTGAAGGTAAAGTTCTTCTCTTTGATTTAGATGTTCAGGGTACTGATTCATTTAAAAATTACTTTAAGGAAAAGGCGAGAGTTATTTTCATTGCTCCTCCATCTGTTGAAACTCTTCAAGAAAGATTACTTGGAAGAGGAACAGAAACAGAAGAATCTTTAAAGTTAAGACTATCAAATGCATTAGGTGAGTTAAAAAGAAAAGATGATTTCGACTATTGTGTAATTAATGATGAGCTTGAAAGGGCCTATCAAGAATTAGTCTCAATAGTAAAAGGTATACTAGGATAATATGTATCAGCAGTTAGATTTTTCCCATGAAAGAGAATTGAGTATTGAAGAACTTTGCAGAAGAGTCGAAGCATACTATCCAGATGCAAATTTCACACTTCTTAAAAAAGCCTACAAATTTGCTGAGAATGCGCACCGTGGCCAAATGAGAAGCTCTGGAGAAGAATATATTATTCATCCAATTAATGTTGCAGGAACACTAATTAAGCTTCGAATGGATGTGGACTCAATTATTGCTGGTCTTCTTCATGATGTTGTTGAAGATTGTGATGTAAAACCCGAAGAACTTGAAAAAGAATTTAGTACGGATATCGCACAAATTGTTGTTGGTCTTACAAAAATTTCAAAAATTAAATTTAAAACAAAAGAAGAATCGCAGGCCGAAAACTTTCGAAAGATGGTTGTTGCCATGGCCAAAGATCTTCGCGTGATTATAGTGAAGCTTGCAGATCGTATGCACAATATGAGAACGCTTCAATATGTATCAGAAGAAAAACAGAGAAAGATTGCTCAAGAAACGCTCGATATCTACGTGCCGTTAGCAAGTCGTCTCGGTATTAACTCGGTGAAAACAGAACTCGAAGATATTTGTCTTCGCTTCCTTCATCCAGATATTTACTATCGTCTCGCTGAAAAAGTGATGATGAAGAAATCAGATCGTGAAGAGTATATCGCTGACACAATTAGTATTATCCAAGATAAATTAATAGAGTATTCTGTAAAAGCAGAAATTAAGGGACGACCTAAGCACTTCTATTCTATTTATAAGAAGATGAGTGCTCGTGCCGTAGACTTTGATCAGATCACAGATATTTTAGCTTTTAGGTTAATTGTAGCAAATATTACTGAGTGTTATAAAACGTTAGGGATTATTCACTCTTCGTTCACACCAATTCCTGGTCGTTTTAAAGATTATATCGCTATTCCTAAGGTTAATAATTATCAGTCACTTCATACGACTGTTATCGGGCCTAAGGCAGAGAGAATCGAAATCCAAATTCGCACAAGTGAGATGGATGAAGTTGCTGAGAGAGGGATCGCTGCCCACTGGAAATATAAAGAGGGTGTGGTTGCTGGCGGTAAGCAACTTTCATGGGTTCAAGAGCTATTAGAATTTAATCAAAATATTGAAAGTAATGCAGAGTTCATGAGTCATATTAAAAATGACTTAGATATTGGTGGGGTTTTTGTTTTTACTCCTAATGGAGATGTTTTTGAACTTCGTTATGGAGCAACACCACTTGATTTTGCGTATAGTGTGCACACTGAGATTGGACATCGTTGTGTTGGGGCTAAAGTTAATGGTCGAATTGTGCCTTTAAAGCATACTTTAAAGTCTGGAGACACAATTGAGGTCTTAACTTCAAAGTCTCAGACTCCAAATAAAGACTGGCTTAATATTGTAAAATCTTCAAAAGCAAAGTCTAAGATTAAAGCGTGGCTACTTAGAGTTGAGAGAGAGAAGAATATTGAAGTTGGAAAAGAGACTCTTGAAAAAGCATTTAAAGTTCTTGGGACTACACTCAAGGCAGCTATTAAATCTGGTGATTTTGAAAAATCAAAGGATCCATTAAATGCAAAGAATGATGATGAGGTTTTTGCATTAGTTGGTTCGGGTAAACTTAGTGCTAAGCGAGTTATTGAGCTTATCCCAGGATATGAACAACCTGACAAAGACGAGACCCTTCAAGAGAAGTTAAACGAGATAAATACACTTTCTGATAATATTTCAAAATCAGCAAAGAGAAACTCACACAAGGATAATGCTGTTATCGTCGACGGAATGGATGATTTAATGGTTCGTATGGCCCGTTGTTGTAATCCTATTCCAGGTGACCCGATTATTGGTTATATCACTCGTGGCCGTGGTATTACGATTCACCGTGGCGATTGTACTCGTTACGATACGGGTGAAGTTGGTAGACAAATTCATGTTGAGTGGAATCCTGAGTTTAGCTTTAGACATCCTGTAAATATTCGAGTGATCACTCACGATAGACCAGGTGTTCTTTCATCAATCTCGAAATCGATTAATAATCTTGGGGTAAATATTCGTTCTGCAATCGCGAAATCAACTCAGGATAGAAAGGGGAGCTTTATCTTTGAAATCGAGGTTAAGGACTATTCTGAACTTCTCAAGACGATTAGTGGTATTGAAGGTCTTGAGGAAGTAATCTCTGTTTCTAGAGCGTAATCCGCAAATTTAGTTGAATAAAGGCCAGTTGAGTTAATTAAAATTAGCTTTGCTAGGCCTGTTTTTCGTACTTGAACAAGTTCTTTGTAAACTTCACAAGATTTATACAAATTTCCTCAAGCTTCAGATGGCAACAGAATTGTAAAAATTAATCTGGATAGAGAGAATTAGACACTCAAGAAAAAGTTTTTGCTGAAGGCCGGAGGAGAATCAATTTTTGTCGCAGTTGATGGAGAGGTTTATCCTGTGATTACAGATTATAGGGGAAGTCTCATTGGGTTAGTTGATAATAAGTCAGAAGAGATATTGTTTTTGAGACATTTCGATATGCTAGGAAGAAAGAGTGTCTCATTTAATGAGATAGAAAAAGCGAGAGCGGCAGTGCTTGAAAGAATTTTATCTGGAGCTTTGGCTATCTTTATTGAATTCTTAAATTCTTGGAATCGAAAATGTTAAAGAATGAGCGTCCCTGTTCTTTAACGAGCTCAGGGAAATTATCAAAGTTTTCTACGAAATCTTCTTTGTTGATTTCTTCCTGTAGTTCATATACCTTGTCTTCTAGCTTAAATAATTTCATCACTTTTTGATCATCAATGAAAACAACTTTAATTCTAGGCCTCTCTGTGTTTTGAAGTACCTCAGGTTCTTTCTCTTTATTTGGTATATTGTAAGACTTCAAAGACGGAGCGCTTACTGACGTTGAACTTCTCTCTCTCGCTGATGCCGGAGATCTTGAGGCTATACTCGTAGCACCGCTCGAAAAAGTTTGTGCTATATTATTCTTTTTTGCCATCTTTCTATTTTCTTGTTCGCCTTGTATTTCCTTAGCCGTTTTAGGTAGAGCAGGGACAATATTGGTACGTTTGGCATTTGTCTCTTTGTTGTAAAATGGAATATATTCTTTCTTCATTTTACTATTATCAACATTTGATAGTTTCGAAGTAGGTATTTTAAAATTGTCTTGTTTTACATCTGTTGCTCGAGTCCAATTGTTATTTGTCGTCTCAGTCTCAGCGTAGTACCTCTTTGCTTCTTCTGGATATTTTTTTTCAATGTCTTGAATTGCTGCGATATTACTCTTTTGGGGAACGGTGTTTGATAGAGTGCGCAGCTCCTTCTTATAGTTATGAATTTGAGTGAATATTTGCTTTCTCTTCGATGGGTCAGTCGTCTTTCCAAGTTGATCAACAAGACTGTTAAGGGCCCCACTAATTTCAGTTGTTCGCTTGAGGTCTATTTCGTATTGCTTCTTATGATTAGCAATCGCAATTTTTCTATTGATGATGAAGGAGGTGTCATCTTCTTCGATTTTAATATTGTACTTTTCTTCCATTTCTTTAACTTGTGCGGGCTCAGAGGGAGGCTCTGTAATTACAACTGTTTGATTAGTTCTATAGAGGATATCAACCATTTTATTACTTGTTGCTTTAATTTCTCTAGTATCGTTGTAGTTTAAACATGAATATATCTCTAGGTTTCTTATTTCTAGAGATGAATCATTCTTAAAATCAAATTTACCTATAAAGTCAGTAATAGTTTTAGTCTTGCTAAATGTATCTGCACTTTGGCTCATTTCAGTACAAAAATTTTTAAGACCTTCAGACTGGCAACTAGTAATAGAAGTATTGTTTATTAGTTGATTAAATTTAGCTTTTAGAACAGGAGGTAATTCAAAGTTTTTTTCGATGTAATTTAGTGTTTGTTTCGCTTTATTTGTTTTACATGACGCTAAAGAGACCTCTTCTATAGGAGCTTCACATAATTCGCTTTCAAAGCTTTTAAGTTTATCCAGTTTTGATAACATAATATAGCTTTTGTATTGTAGATCTAGGTTCTCTTTTTTTTGTTGTTGATCTGTTGAACAAAACTCTGCGCGAGCTCTTTTGGAGCGTGGGAGATCGCACGCACATTTATTGGGCGGAAATGGGATAATATCATTCTTGCCTACATATCCTTTAATTTTTTCTTTAAAGTTATCTGTATCTCGACAGAATTTCTTAAAGTCTTGCTTAACTGTAAACTCTAAAATTTCTGATATTTCGTCTTTTGCAACGACTTTTGGTGTCGGATCAAAATTATGGCAAGAGATAATCACGCTCTCAATATTTCTAATACCATTCTTGCAATAATTCTCTTTGTAGCGTTCGTAGTCTGTTTCAGCAGATGAAAGCAGATTAGAAAAGGATAGTAAGAAGAATGTTACGAGTTTTAATTTTTTCATTACCTGTTCATTATCGTCAGGTATCGAAAAATAGTTTAGTCTTTTTTTGTAAGTGATTAAGATAAGGTGATAATGGGCATAGGGATTTGAAAGACCATGCCCTTAATTATTGGAGATTAACGATTAAGCTGAGCAACTACTTTGTCATCAATTCCCTGATATGTATCAAATCTAATTCTACTTGCTCCTGCCGCATTATCACTTGATGAAAGCTTATAGTATTTTGATGACTCATCTAGAGAAAGAGTTGTTCCTGCATAGTAGAGTTGCTTGTATGGATTTTCGATCCCTTCTTCTTCTAAGTTTGCTTCGACAAGAAGAGCTCCACCACTTCCACCTGAAAAAGCTACTGTGTCCATAATAAATTGACGGTGAGAATCGCTTGGGTGTCCACGGTAGCTTCTCCACGTGATTTCATCATCGTAAGTCATTGTCTTTCCGCCATTTCCCTTGTAATTATCAGCGCTGTATCCTGCCGATATGATTCTTGTCGGTTCAAAATCAAATAGCTCATCTGGATTCATTCCAATTTCAACTTCAACAAGAGCTGGCTTGATCGTCTTAAATGGAATTTTTCCATTGAATGACAGTACCGCATTATCTCTGTCGAGTTCGAGAATTTCAATATTAAGTTCTTTTACAATTCTTTGCCCTGATTTTGTTGTTACTTCCCAAGTGATACTTTTAATATCATGCTTTTCTTCTGTAATAGTATTTCCAAAACAATGTGCGGCAGACTTGATAACTCGACTTGATTGACCTGGAACCGTTGATATCAGTGTTCCTGAGCAATGACTAATTTTACCATCTCTGTATGTGACTTTTATCCTGCCAACAGAATCAAGGTCCGCAGAAGTTGATCTCGATTTTTGCTTTCGACGATCCTTTTTTTGAAGCTCTGTTAAATCTGTATAGAATGTCACACCATCTTGAGAAAATGATAATGCTCTCGTTGCAATTTGAAGAATATCAAGGTTCGTTGAGTAGTTCTCTGGAAGTTGAACTTCTGGCTTAACAAAGTCGCACTCTTTAGCAGTTGTTGAAAATGTAAACACTGTTAAAATTGTGATCAGTTTAAGTAGTTGTAACTTCATCATCTCATCCTTTCTCGTTGTTTAGATATGATTATAAAAGCAAGAATCATGCCATAAATGAGATCCTTTGCTCATCGTTGGTATAGTAATTGCAGATGTTTCAATATGAAAAAGATACTGATGATACTAGCTTTACTAGGATTTACGACTACTTATGCGCAGGAGTGTGGCAGAGATAATCTGTCTAATAATTGCTCACGTGCTAAAATTTATACAAATAGACTAGAAACAATAGCTATTAAAACGGCAGTCTTTCTAAGCGATAGGGGTCTTAGTACTATTGAAGATTTTATTAGCTTGAAAGTTTCGAAGATGGATAAGGCTGAACTTGAACAATTCAGAAAACAATTTTCGACACTCTTTCTCGATAGTTCTTTCAAAGGATTTATAAGATCAGCAAAAGACTCATCTTACTGGAATAAATCTCGACGTCTAAATAATGCCTCGGCATCTCTTGCGATGATCTTAATGAAAGATGAGGAGCCTGAGTTCTTTCAAGACAGGGAAGTTAAGTTTATCTGGTCGCTACAAAATCTCGACTTCATTGAGAATCGCATCTTAAATGAATTTAATCTTTCTAATATTGTTGTTAAGTTAACTGGAGCAGTAGGCGATCGAGAGTCAATTTCTCGTGATAGTGCACAATCGATTTTGAATTCAATGGAAATGGCCGAATGTCTTATTGATGTAACCGAAGGGGATGATCTCTATGGAGATATGCTCGCGTATGCAGACGAAGTTAAAAGTGATGGCCCTTCAATAAGTCTTAAGGGCGAGATTATTTTAAATCGACCTTTTATCAAGTTACCGGCACATAGTGGTGTACGAAAAATAGAAGTAAAAGATACTCGAATGAAACTTCGAGGTGGAGCACAATACAAGAGAAATGAAATAGCTGGAACAAAAGCAGTACATGAGTACTTTAAAACTTATGACCTTAATGAATATGGAATCATTTCAAAGTCTGATATGAAAATCTCTCTCTTTCAAGAAGGGGAGTTACTGAGTGAAGAAGTTTTATCTACAGAGCTTTTAAATGATGACCGGCGAAACATTGGAGGAGCGGGGATATATTATATCGATAATGGGAACGTTCTCTATAATAGTGATGGAAGTTTTTTTAAGGAGTTGTCTGACCATATTGATCTTCGTGATGGTTCTATCGTTATTATTCTACCAAGTGATAAAGACTCTCATGATATTAAAATAAAGAATCACAAGCTGACTTTTAATTCTTCAAACTCAAAAGAATATTATAGCGCTTATAATTATACGGGAAGAGATCATCTTTATATACCAATTAGTTTTAAAACAACTTCGCAATCAAAGACAAATATCGAATTTGCAAAGGCCCTAGAAGACGAAAAAGAAAAGATGATGAAAATATATGGTATGGATTCTGATACCTATAACGAACTTGCAAAGTTTTCCTATGGTGTGATGAATGTTGAAACACAATATGGAAAATCACTTAAGTATAAAATAAAAGAAGCAGCGCCAATCCTTGTCTCAATTGCTAAGGGGAACGGTCTCAATGTTAAGAAAAACTCTCGAGGTCTAACTCAAATGAAGAAGATTCCTGAGGCTATTGTTAAGGCTTACGGAATTGATAAAACTGATCTCGATGAACCTCGAGCGGCCGCTATTGCAACAGTTGGCTTTGCTTATGAACTCTTACAAGATCTTAAGAGAATTTCACATAATCATAAAGAAATTAACAGTTCTAATATCTATGATTATCTCTACTATCTTTACCAGGGAAAGAGAAAAGAGATTACACGAGGAAGTGCTACACCTAATTTAAATTTAACAATTAGAAAAATAGAGAAAGCAAAGCAAACGATAACTCTTAGTGATTTATTTAATTAAGGAATTGCTTTCTCAACAAGTTCAATGAGAGTTGACATGCGATGAGGCTTAGGAAGAAATTCGAAAACAAAACTTCCAATTTTACTTCTTAAGTCGTCACTGATAAATGCGCTGTTTACAATAACAGGAGTGTTGTAGTTGACATGTTTATCATTTGTCTTAATGAGGTTGACGAGATCATCCCCAAAGCCAAGTTTTAGGCGTATATCAGTGATGATTATATCAAACTTTTGAAAATTGGCCTTATTTACAGCATCTTTATATTCAACGGCGTGAATACACTTGGCGCCTTTTTCTCGAAACTCATCAAGAACAAGATTTGCTATTTCAATTTCATCTTCAATATATAAGAAAGTTTTTCCAGAGAACATATAGTAAGTATAATTTCAGTCGACTAAAAATTCTAGGAAGAAAAAAATATTAATTGTTTGTTTTTTTTGTCATTAATCGACTCCCTTTATTTAGGGAGTCCAATGAAGTCAATTAGGGTTTCAACACTTTGTCCACTACCACCTCTTTGAATAAGTGATGGTTTCGCTCCACTTGTCCAACCGAAAATATCAAGGTGTGCCCACTTTGTTCCTTTAGAAATAAATTTCTCTAAGAAGAGTGCTGCTGTTATAGAACCGGCATAGCCTGAGCTTCCTGCATTTGTCATATCGGCGAAGTCACTATTAAAGTCTTTGATGTATGGTTGATAAAGAGGCATTCTCCATGCAAGATCATTCATCTTGGCCGAACTTCTTTGTAATATATTTGCGAGTTCATCATCATTAGAGAATAAACTTGCAATATCTTGTCCTAGTGAAACTTTTCCAGCTCCTGTTAGAGTGGCTACATCGATTAAAACTTCTGGCTTCTTATCAAGTGCATAGCTAATAGTGTCTGCGAGGGCTAGGCGGCCTTCAGCATCAGTGTTATGGATTTCAACACTGATTCCTGCGCGTGACATATAGATATCACTAGGACGTGAAGCATTCTCAGAAACTGAGTTTTCTGCAAGGGCCACATAGATATCAACATTTTTTTTAACCTTAGAATTTTCAAGCCAGCGAGATAGACCGATAAGTGTTGCTGAGCCACCCATGTCTTTTTTCATTAATCTCATGCCTGCAGCGGACTTCATATCAAGACCACCACTATCAAAAGTCAGACCCTTTCCAACAAGTGCGATCGATTTACCTTTTGCTCCAACTGGAGAATATTTTAGGTGAACGATACGAGGAGGGTTGTTAGATGATTTTCCAACACTTAAAAGCAGGCCACATTTTTCCTTTGCAAGTCGTTTCTCGTCAAGAACTTCAACTTTAATACTTTTACTTTTTGCGTACATCTTCTTTATCTCATTAGCGTAAGAGACGGGATGAAGGTCATTTGGAGGAAGGTTAACTAAGTGTCTCGCTTGATTTACTGAAACAGCAATTTCCTTTGCATGAGATAAGATAGAGTCTTTGATCTTCTTTCCATCAACAAGAATAGTACTGTATGAGAGCGTTAGCGAGTTGGTAAAACGATAAAGTCCAAGCTCAGCTCCTACGATAGAGCCAATAACTTGCTCCTCGTGCAGGCCAACCATATGAATTGAAATATTCGCACCTACAAGCTCAGAGATCATTGAACCAACAGCTTCCCTCGCTTGTCCATAGAGACTAGTGTCAACAAGTCCTTGGTGGCCATTAGAGAGAATTTGAGAATCTAGGACAACTGTATAAATTGTGTGATCTTTAAGAATTAGTTTTGCTCTGACTTTCTTTAGTTCATTTAATTGGTTCTTTGATAAACCATATTGTTTAACGGCTGAGGCCAGTGAGTTAGTTGTTGAAATAATGAGTGTTGATTCAGCTTTTTTTGAACTTTTTAAAAGCCCGGATGTGATTTTAAAATTCATATTTTTTCCTTTAATCGATATCTGCGAGAGATAGATAAGCTATTGTTCTAAAAAATTTAAAAACTTCTTTATAGAGAATTTTTATATTTCTAAAGTTTGAATAATTAGTATTAACGCCTGAATAGTAAAGAGTATAAGAATCATCTTTTCTTCTCTTCTCTTCGAAAACAGCTTTAATACGTAAGATGTGATAGTCATGTGAGATGACGAGAATATCCTTAAATCCCTTAGATGCTCTAATGTAATCAAGTGTTCTCATGACATTTTCATATGTATTTCTTGCCTGGTAGTCGAGTTCAAGAAAATTAGGGTTAATTTGAGACTCAGTGTTGATATTTTTTAATAAGAGATCAACATTGTTTTTACTATGAACACCGGAAATCAAAATATTTGATTGTTTAAGCTCTTTAGCAAGTTTGATTGCATACGGTATTCTGCCCGCATCTCCAGTGAAGACAACAATAAGATCTGGACTCTTCTTAAAGAATGTCTGCCTTGATTCTTGGTTTTCTTGTTTTGAGACGAGAAGAAGGATAATGCAAAGAATTGTATAAACAAAGAAGACGGAAGCTAGAGTCATGAGAAGACTCTTAAGCCTTCTCACTGTCCTCGTTTTATCTGTTTCAAAAACGTATTTTTTGTCGTTAAACATAGACTACGGTTTTCTCGCTGCGATAACTTCAATTTCAATTAAAGCATCTTTAGGAAGTCTTGGAACTTCA